>JBBSUN010000010.1:0-95001 GCA_038234335.1 Mycobacteriales bacterium | reverse complement strand
TCGAAGAGAACAACCTCTGACGAACAAAACAACTAGCAAGCCCCACACAACCCCAAAGGATTAAGGTCATGCAGAGCCAAAATCAAAAAATGGCACTGACATAAAATCGACACACTGTTGAGTTCTCAAAGAACACGCACACACCACCGAGACCGGACGTTCGCCTGACCTCGCTGGGGCAACTGCTCCAACCTACCCGATCCGGTTCGCGGAGCGCAACTCGGTGGTTGCGGACCCTGCTCGTCTCGAACACGATCCGAACCGCGATGGCGCTGCGACCCGAGATGACCGTGGGCTGACACCGACGTCGATGGTTGACCGGCTGGCGCTTCGCCTCACCGACCTGGTGGATGTGACATCCGTGGGATCGGGGAGAACGTGGTCCTGGCTGGCCACACTCTGTCGTGCGGTGCGATGAGAAAGTTAGACCACCGGGTGGTGAGAACACAAGTTGCCTGGTCAGGCCGCTGCGGACCTCACCTGCGCGGCACCTGGGCAGCGCGGGCCTCGAGCACGACGGCCACGATCTCGCGCATGATGCCCGTCATCGAGTAGTCCTTCGGCGTGAACACCCGCGCGACGCCCTGCGCGCGCAACCGAGCCGCATCCTCGGGCGGGATGATCCCGCCGACCACGACGGGCACGTCCGCGGCACCCGCGTCGGCGAGCCCGCGCACCACGGCGGGGACGACCTCCATGTGTGATCCCGACAGCACCGAGAGCCCCACGACGTGCACGCCCTCCTGCACCGCCGCGGACACGATCTCCGCCGGGGTGAGCCGGATGCCCTGGTAGACCACCTCGAAGCCGCAGTCCCGTGCGCGCACCGCGATCTGCTCAGCACCGTTGGAGTGCCCGTCCAGGCCGGGCTTGCCCACCAGCATCCGCAGCCGCCCGCCGAGCTCGTGACCCGCAGCCCGCACCTGCTCCCGCACCCGCGTGATCTCCTCCCCCGCCTCCCCCAGCACCGAGGCCGACGAGACGCCCGTCGGCGCGCGGTACTCCCCGAACTCGTCGCGAAGGGCCTGGGACCACTCGCCGGTGGTCACCCCCGCCCGGGCGCACCCGACGCTGGCCGCGACCAGGTTCTCCCGCGTGCGGGCGGTCTCCCGCAGCACGCGCAGCGCGACGTCGACCGCGTCCTGGTCGCGGCCGGCGCGCCAGCGCTGCAGCGCCTCGATGGCCGCCTGCTCGACGGCGGGGTCCACCACCTCGATGCTGCCCGCCCCCTCCACCTGGAGCGGGCTGGGCTCCGTGCCACCGAAGCGGTTGACCCCCACGACCACGTCCTCGCCGGACTCCATCCGCCGACGGCGCTCAGCGAGGGAGGACACGAGCGCCGACTTCATGTACCCCGTCTCGACGGCGGCCACGGCGCCGCCCATCTCCTGCACGCGGTCGACCTCGGCGCGGGCCCCGGCGACGATGTCCGCGACCGCCCGCTCCACGACGTGGCTCCCGGCGAACAGGTCCTCGTACTCCAGCAGGTCGGTCTCGTAGGCGAGCACCTGCTGCATGCGCAGCGCCCACTGCTGGTCCCACGGTCGCGGCAGCCCCAGCGCCTCGTTCCACGCCGGCAGCTGCACCGCGCGGGCACGCGCGTCACGGGAGAGCGTCACCGCGAGCATCTCGAGCACGATCCGCTGGACGTTGTTCTCCGGCTGCGCCTCCGTCAACCCCAGCGAGTTGACCTGGACGCCGTAGCGGAAGCGCGCCTGCTTCGCGTCGCGCACGCCGTACCGCTGCTCGACCAGCTCGGTCCAGAGCAGGCCGAAGGCGCGCATCTTGCACATCTCCTCGACGAACCGCAGGCCGGCGTTGACGAAGAACGAGATCCGCGCGACCACCTCGCCGAACCGCTCGGGCGGGACCTGTCCGGAGTCGCGCACCGAGTCCAGCACCGCGATCGCCGTGCAGAGCGCGTACGCGACCTCCTGGACCGGGGTCGCGCCCGCCTCCTGCAGGTGGTAGCTGCAGATGTTGATGGGGTTCCACCGCGGGATCGCCGTGACCGAGTAGGCGACCATGTCGGTGATCAGGCGCAGGCTCGGCCCCGGGGGGAACACGTACGTCCCGCGGGAGAGGTACTCCTTCACGATGTCGTTCTGGGTGGTCCCCGCGAGGCTCGCGAGCACCTCGTCGCGGTCGAGCCCCGCCGCCTCGGCCTGCTCCTCGGCCACCACCTGGTACAGCGCCAGCAACCACATCGCCGGCGCGTTGATGGTCATCGAGGTGTTCGCCCGGGCGAGCGGGATGTCGGCGAAGAGCGCCCGCATGTCACCCAGGTGGCTGATCGGCACCCCCACCTTGCCCACCTCGCCGCGCGCCAGCTCGTGGTCGGGGTCGTACCCGGTCTGCGTCGGCAGGTCGAAGGCCACCGAGAGCCCGGTCTGGCCCTTGGCCAGGTTCCGACAGAACAGCGCGTTCGAGGCCTCGGCGGACGAGTGCCCCGCGTAGGTGCGCATGACCCAAGGTCGGTCGCGCTCGCGGTCGGTGGGAAAAGGCACGGCAGACCTCCGTCGTCGGTGACGAGATTGCCGCGAACCCTACTGGCCGGTACGGACCCGACCCGGTGCGGTTGCTCACAGCCCCGTCGCGCACGGACGGCGCTCCCGGCGCAGGATGACCGCCGTGGGTCCCTCCGAGCTCGTCCTCGCCCCGGCGCTGCTCGGGCTGCTCGCGTGGTTGCTCTACTGGACGTTCGGCACCTCCAAGGACGGGCCCAACCGCGGCGGCACCGGGGACGGCCTGCTCGCCGAGGTGGGCGTGGTCCCCCACCGGGAGGCGGCTGACGTGCTGCGGGCCCGGCTGCGCGACAACGGCGTGCGCGCCACCGTCTCCGGCTCCGCGCTGACCGGGTTCCGGCTGCTGGTGTTCCCGGCCGACGAGGCGACCGCGCGGGTGGTGCTCAGCCGCAACTCCCTCGGCTGAGCGGCGTCGGTCCGGCGTCAGAGGTCGGTGCGCACCCGTTCGACGTCGGCGCCCAGGCGCTGCAGGTTCTCCACGAACTCGGGGTAGCCCCGGTCGACGTGGAACACGTCCCACACCTCGGTGGTCCCGTCCGAGCAGAGCCCGGCCAGGACCAGCCCGGCGCCGGCACGGATGTCCGAGGCCCACACCGGTGCGCTGGAGAGCCGCTCGCGGCCGCGGATGACGGCGTGGTGGCCGTCGGTACGGGCATCCGCACCCAGGCGCTGCATCTCCTCGACGAAGCGGAAGCGGGCCTCGAACACGTTCTCGGTGATCATCGAGGTCCCGTCGGAGATCGCGGCCAGCCCGATCGCCATGGGCTGCAGGTCGGTGGGGAAGCCCGGGTAGGGCAGCGTCACCCAGTCCACCGCGGTCGGGCGCCGGGCCTGCACCACCCGGAAGCCGTCGCCGGTGGCGGTGATCTCCGCCCCCGCCCTGCGGAGCTTGTCCAGCACCAGCCGCAGGTGCGCGGGGTCCACGCCGCGCACGGTCACGTCGCCGACGGTCATCGCCGCCGCGATCGCCCACGTGGCGCCCACGATCCGGTCACCGATGACCCGGTGCGTGGTCGGGCGCAGCGACGACACCCCGGTGACGGTCAGCGTGGAGGAGCCGGCGCCGGAGATCTGGGCGCCCATCGCCGTGAGCATCTCGCACAGGTCGACCACGTCGGGCTCGCGGGCCGCGTTGTCGATCGTCGTGGTCCCGTCGGCGAGCACGGCCGCCATGAGGATGTTCTCGGTGGCGCCGACGGACGGGAAGTCCAGCAGCACCTGGGCACCGTGGAGGTCCTTCGCCTCGGCGACCACGCAGCCGTGGGAGATCCCGCTGGTCGCGCCCAGCGCACGGAGCCCGGCCTGGTGCATGTCCAACGGGCGCGAGCCGATCGCGTCGCCCCCGGGCAGCGCGACGACGGCGCGCCGGCAGCGGGCGACGAGCGGTCCGAGCACGCACACCGAGGCGCGCAGCTTGCCCATGGCCGGGAAGTCGGCGCGGTGGCTGACCTGCGCCGGGGTGTCGATGCGCGCCGTCGTGCCGTCGAGCTCCACCTCGCACCCGAGGCCACGCAGCACCTCCGCCATGAGCGGGACGTCGAGGATGTCGGGGCAGTTGGTGATCGTCGTCGTGCCCTCCGCGAGCAGGGCCGCCGCCATCAGCTTCAGGACGCTGTTCTTGGCCCCGCCGACGGCGACCTCGCCGCACAGCCGTCCGCCGCCGGTCACCCTGAAGTGCTCACCCACGGGGATCGACCCTAACCGCCGACGGCGCGGGCCCCGACCACCCGCGCTACGTTCACGCACATGGCTGTCCACCTGACCCAGATCTACACGCGCACCGGCGACGACGGCACGACGGGACTGAGCGACTTCTCCCGGGTGTCCAAGAACGACCCGCGCCTGGTCGCGTACGCCGACGTCGACGAGACCAACGCCGCGATCGGGGTGGTGGTGGCGCTGGGCGAGCTCGACGACGAGCTGCTCACCGTGCTGCGCCGTGTGCAGAACGACCTGTTCGACGTGGGTGCCGACCTGGCGACCCCGGTGGTCACCGAGCCCAAGTACCCGCCGCTGCGGGTCACCCAGCCCTACGTCGACCGGCTGGAGGGCTGGTGCGACGAGTTCAACGCGCGCCTGGAGCCGCTGACCTCGTTCATCCTCCCGGGCGGGACCCCGGCCGGGGCGCTGCTGCACGTGGCCCGCACGGTGGCCCGTCGCGCCGAGCGCGCCGCCTGGGCGCAGGTCGCGGCCTCGCCCGAGGACACGAACGCCCTCGCGGGCACCTACCTCAACCGGCTCTCGGACCTGCTGTTCATCCTGTGCCGGCTGGCCAACCCCGGCGGCGACGTGCTGTGGAAGCCCGGCGGCGAGCGCTCGGAGCAGGGCTAGGCGCGGGAGCGCGAGCGGCCCGGCGGGCTCGACTCGACCCAGGCCAGGAACGCCGTGAGCGCTCCGCCGACCAGGGCGAGCTCGAGCTCGACGTCGACGGAGCGCAGGTGGAGCACGGTGGAGCCGGCCGGGACGAGATCGAGCTCCCCCTCGTCGGCCGGACGTCGGCCCACCACCGTCACCGAGCGACGGTCCACCCGCAGGTCGGTCCCCGGGCGCAGGCTCGACACCCGGTAGAAGTACATCCCCCGGTCCCGGTAGCGCAGCACCCCGTGGTGCCACCCGCGCCCCGGGCGGGCGGGCAGCACCCGCAGCGCGACCTCGGTGCCACCGCGCCGCAGGAGCTGCAGTCGTCGCCCCGCGAGCGTGCCCACCATCCCCAGCGCCACCAGCAGCACGATCTCGGTCAGCTGCACCGCCGGTGTCCCTGCGCCCGGGTCTCGCGGATCAGGCTCGCTCGGCGGCGCGGACCCGACCACGGGCCAGCGCGGCAGCGTCTGCGTCGTCCCCGGCGGAGTCGAGCGCCGCCCGGGCCTCGTCGAGGTTGATCTCGTCGGCCATGTCGGCCGACTCGGCGAGCACGGAGACCGTCTCCGCCGTCACCGACAGGAAGCCGCCGTGCACGGCCGCGACGATCCGCTCGCCGTCGGTGGTGGTGATGGCGACCGTGCCGGCCTCGACGAGCTGGCCGAGCAGCGGCTCGTGGCCGGGCATGATCCCGATCTCGCCCTCCGTGGTCTGGGCGATGACCAGGCTGGCCTCGCCCGACCACAGCCGTCGCTCCACCGCGACGAGCTGGACCCGCATGCCCGCCATCAGCTCTGGTACTTCTTGGCGTTCTCCTCGACGTCGTCGAGACCGCCGCAGGAGTTGAACGCCTGCTCGGGCAGGTGGTCGTAGTCGCCCTTGTTCACCTTGTCGAAGGCCTCGATGGTGTCGGCCAGCGCCACGTAGGAGCCGTCCTGCCCGGTGAACTGCTTGGCGACGAAGAAGTTCTGGCCCAGGAACTTCTCGAGGCGGCGGGCCCGGCCGACGAGGACCTTGTCCTCCTCGGCGAGCTCGTCCATGCCGAGGATCGCGATGATGTCCTGGAGCTCCTTGTAGCGCTGGAGGATCCGGATGGTCTCCTGCGCGACGCGGTAGTGGTCGTCGCCGACGACCTGCGGGTCGAGGATCCGCGACGTCGAGGTGAGGGGGTCCACCGCGGGGTAGATGCCCTTCTGGGTGATCGCACGGGAGAGCTCCGTGGTCGCGTCCAGGTGGGCGAAGGTGGTGGCCGGCGCCGGGTCGGTGTAGTCGTCGGCGGGCACGTAGATGGCCTGCAGCGAGGTGATCGAGTTGCCCCGGGTGGAGGTGATCCGCTCCTGCAGCTCGCCCATCTCGTCGGCCAGGGTGGGCTGGTAGCCCACCGCGGACGGCATGCGGCCGAGCAGCGTGGAGACCTCGGAGCCGGCCTGGGTGAACCGGAAGATGTTGTCGATGAAGAGCAGGACGTCCTGGTTCTTCACGTCGCGGAAGTACTCCGCCATGGTGAGCGCGGAGAGCGCGACGCGCATCCGCGTGCCGGGCGGCTCGTCCATCTGGCCGAAGACCAGGGCGGTCTGCTCGATGACGCCGGACTCGGTCATCTCCTCGATGAGGTCGTTGCCCTCGCGGGTGCGCTCGCCGACCCCGGCGAAGACGGAGACGCCACCGAACTCCTGGGCGACCCGACGGATCATCTCCTGGATGAGCACGGTCTTGCCCACGCCGGCCCCGCCGAACAGGCCGATCTTGCCGCCCTGCACGTACGGGGTCAGCAGGTCGATGACCTTGATGCCGGTCTCGAGGATCTCGGTCTTGCCCTCGAGCTGGTCGAACGCGGGGGGCTTGCGGTGGATGCCCCACTGCTCGCCGTCGCGGCCGGTGCCCGGGGCGTCCAGGCAGTCCCCGAGCGCGTTGAACACGTGGCCCTTGACCACGTCGCCGACGGGCACGGAGATCGGCTTGCCGGTGTCGGTGACCTCGGTCCCGCGGACCAGCCCGTCGGTGGGCTGCATGGAGATGGCGCGCACCAGGTTGTCACCGAGGTGCTGCGCCACCTCCAGGGTCAGCGTCTTCGCCACGGTCGACAGCTCGATCTCGCAGTTGAGCGCGTTGAACAGGTCCGGGATCTCCCCACGGGGGAACTCCACGTCGACGACGGGGCCGATGATGCGGACGACGCGGCCCGTGACGTCTGCGGCACCGGGCCTGCCGCTCTGGTTGGTGGTGGTCGGTGCACTCATGTCAGTCCTCTTCCCCGCTCGCGGTCAGCGCGCTTGCGCCACCGACGATCTCTGAGATCTCCTGGGTGATCTGGGCCTGGCGGGCCTGGTTGGCCTCGCGGCTCAGGTTGCGCACCAGCTCGTTGGCGTTGTCCGTGGCCGCCTTCATGGCGGTCCGTCGGGCCGCCGACTCCGACGCCGCGGCGTCGAGGAGGGCGGCGTAGATGCGGGTGCCGATGTACTTGGGCAGGAGCGCTCCGAGCAGCGTCTCCGGGCCGGGCTCGAACTCGTAGCCCGCCACGGGGCCATCCTTGCGCTCGACGGCCACCTCGTCCTCGGGGAGCTCGCTCACGTCGTCGACGTAGGCCACCTCGAGCGGGGCCATCCGGCGAACCACCGGCGTCTGGGTCAGCATCGACTCGAACTGCGTGTAGACGATGTGCAGCTCGTCGACGCCCGTCTTGCCGTCGGCACCGCCACCTCCCTCGACCGTGTCATCGGCCCCGGCGAGGAACGACGCGACCATCTGCTCGCTGGCCTCGGCCGCGTCGGTGTAGGCCGGCTGCTGGGAGAAGCCGGTCCACGAGCCCTCGAGGTCGCGGTCACGGAAGTTGTAGTAGCTGACGCCCTTCTGCCCGAGGACGTAGAGCACCGGCTCCTTGCCCTCGCTGCGGAGCAGCTGCTGGAGCTCTTCCGCGGCGCGGAGCACGTTGGCGTTGTAGCCACCGCACATGCCGCGGTCGCTGGTGACCACGAGCACGGCGGCGCGCGTCGGGTTCTCCCGCTCGTTGAGCAGCGGGTGGTCCAACGACGACGACGCACTCGCGAGGGCGGAGAGCACCGCGGTGATCTCCTGGGCGTACGGCTTCGACGCGGCCACCCGGGCCTGGGCCCGGGTGATCCGTGACGTCGCGATGAGCTCCTGCGCCTTGGTGATCTTCTTGGTCGAGTTGACCGAGCGGATCCGCTGGCGCAGCTCTCTCAGCTGTGCGGGCATGTCAGGTGGTCACTTCCCGGCCGGGCGCGACTTGGTGACGGTGACCTTCTCCTGGTCGACGTCGCCGGCGTCCATCGCCTCGGCCTCGGCCTCGTTGGGGACCACCGAGCTGCCGTCGGAGGTCTCGAAGCCTCGCTTGAACTCGTTGACGATGCGCTCGAGCCGCTCGATGTTCTCGTCGGAGAGCACCTTGCTCTGCCGGATCTCGCCGAGGACGTCGTCGTCACCGCGACGCAGGTGCTCGAGGATCTCCTTCTCGAAGCGCCGCACGTCGGCGACCGGGACGGAGTCGAAGAAGCCCTGGCTGCCGAGGTAGATCGTGACGATCTGCTCCTCGACCGGGACCGGGGCGTACTGGCCCTGCTTCAGCAGCTCCACGAGACGCGCACCACGGTCGAGCTGGGCCTTGGAGGCGGCGTCCAGGTCGGAGGCGAAGGCGGAGAACGCCTCCAGCTCGCGGTACTGCGCCAGGTCCAGGCGCAGCGAGCCGGACACCTTCTTCATGCCCTTGACCTGCGCCGAACCACCGACGCGGGACACCGAGATGCCGACGTTGATGGCCGGACGCACGCCCTGGTTGAACAGGTCGGACTCCAGGAAGCACTGCCCGTCGGTGATCGAGATGACGTTGGTGGGGATGAAGGCCGAGACGTCGTTGGCCTTGGTCTCGATGATCGGCAGACCGGTCATCGAGCCCGCGCCGAGCTCGTCGGAGAGCTTCGCGCAACGCTCGAGCAGACGGGAGTGCAGGTAGAACACGTCACCCGGGTACGCCTCGCGGCCGGGCGGACGGCGCAGCAGCAGCGAGATCGTGCGGTACGCCTCGGCCTGCTTGGTCAGGTCGTCGAAGACGATGAGGACGTGGCGGCCCTGGTACATCCAGTGCTGGCCGATGGCCGAGCCGGCGTACGGCGCGAGCCACTTGAAGCCGGCGGAGTCCGACGCGGGCGCGGCGACGATGGTGGTGTACTCCATCGCACCGGCCTCCTCGAGCGAGGTGCGGACCCCGGCGATCGTCGAGCCCTTCTGGCCGATCGCCACGTAGATGCAGCGGACCTGCTGCTCGGGGTCGCCCGTCGCCCAGGCCTGCTTCTGGTTGATGATCGTGTCGACGCAGACCGCGGTCTTGCCGGTCTTGCGGTCACCGATGATGAGCTGGCGCTGGCCGCGGCCGATCGGGGTCATGGCGTCGATCGCCTTGATGCCGGTCTGCAGCGGCTGCTTCACCGGCTGGCGCTCCAGCACGGAGGCCGCCTGCAGCTCGAGGGCCCGCTGCTCCTCCGCCTCGATGTCGCCCTGGCCGTCGATCGGCTGGCCGAGCGGGTTGACCACGCGGCCGAGGAACGCGTCCCCGACCGGGACCGACAGCACGGCGCCGGTGCGTCGGACCTCCTGGCCCTCCTCGATCTTGTCGTACGAGCCGAGGATCACGACGCCGATCTCGCGGGCCTCGAGGTTCAGGGCCACGCCCTGGACGCCGCCGGGGAACTCCAGCAGCTCGTTGCTCATCACCGACGGCAGGCCGGACACGTGCGCGATGCCGTCGCTGGTGTCGGTGACCAGGCCGACCTCCTCGCGGGAGGCCTCCGGGGAGTACGTCTCGGTGTAGCTCGCGATCGCACTGCGGATCTCGTCGGAGGAGATCGTCAGCTCCGCCATGTCAGTCCTGCTCTCGGTGGGTCGGGTGGAGAAGGGAAGAGTTCAGGGAGTCAGCGCGACAAGCGGCGACGGAGGTCGTCCAGGCGGCCGGCGGTGCTGCCGTCGATCACCTCGTCGCCGACCTGCACGACGAGACCGCCGAGCAGCTCGGGATCGACCTCGACGTGCACGGTGACCTCGCGGCCGTAGGTGCGGCTCAGCACGGCGGAGAGCCGCTCGAGCTGGGCCTGCGAGAGGTCGATCGCGCTCCGGACGTGGGCGACGGACTGCTCCCGCTGGCGTGCCGCCAGCGAGGACAGCTCGTCGATCGCGTCCGCGGGCTCGGTGCGCAGTCGCTCGACGACCTGCGTCGCCAGCGCCCGGGTGACCGAGGTGGCGCGGCCCTCGAGCAGCCGTTCGACCAGGGTGCTGCGCGCCCCCGGCTCCGCGGTGCGGTCGGCCAGGGTGCGCTCGAGCGAGGGGCTCGCCGCGATGATGCGACCGAGCCGGAACAGCTCGTCCTCGACGGTGTCGAGCTCCCCGGCGGTCTGCGCGGAGGCCAGCAGGGACTCCCGGCCCAGCAGCTCCAGGGAGTCGAGCAGGTCGCCGCTGCGGGACCACGCCTGGGTGACCGCGCTGGACAGCACGTCGAGCGTGGGGTCGGAGACCTTGCCGCCGAGCAGGCCGCGGACCAGCGCGGTGCGCGAGCCCGGCTGGGTCGAGGCGTCGCTGAGCGTGCGCCGCAGCGCCCGCTCACCGTCGAGCAGGGTGACCACGGAGAACAGCTCCGTGCCCACCTCGGCCGAGGCGAGCGTGCCCACCTCGGCGCGGACGGCGGCGACCGCGTCACGGCTGGTCGAGCTCATCCGGTCCACAGCGGTCACGCCCCTGCCGGCGTGGACGAGCCGGTCGCCGAGCCCGACATGGCGTCGAGCTCGTCGAGGAAGCGGTCGACGGTGCCCGAGCGGCGTGCGTCGTCGGAGAGGTGCTCACCGACGACCCGCTCGGCGAGGCTGACCGCGGTGGTGCCGAGCTCGGCCCGCAGCTCGGTCACGATCTGCTGGCGCTGTGCGGCGAGCTGGGACTGACCGGCCGCGGTGATGCGAGCGCTCTCCTCCTGGGCCTGGGCGCGCATCTCGGACTTGATCTGCTCACCCTGGGCGCGCGCGTCATCGCGGATGCGGGCGGCCTCGCCGCGGGCCTCGGCCAGCTGGGCGTTGTAGCGGTCCAGCGCCACCTTGGCCTCGGCCTGCGCGGCCTCGGCCCGGGCGATGCCGCCCTCGATGGCGTTGGTGCGGTCGGCAAGGACCTTCTGGAAGATCGGCAGCGCGTACTTCCAGAAGAAGAACACGATGGCTGCCAGGCTGACGGTGGACCAGACGATGTCGTACGTCGCGGGCCGGAGAGGGTTCTGCACCTCGGCCGCGAGCACGATCAGGTTGGAGGTCATGGCCGGATCAGAAGATGAAGCCGGCGACGATGCCGATCAGGGCCAGGGCCTCGGTGAACGCGATGCCGAGGAACATCGTGGTGCGCAGCTGGCCGGCCATCTCGGGCTGGCGCGCCATCCCCTCGATCGCCTTGCCGACGACGATGCCGATGCCGATGCCGGGGCCGATGGCGGCGAGGCCGTAGCCGACCGCACCGAGACCCTTGAAGGTCGTGGTGGCGTCCTGGGCGAGGATCTGAGCCTGTGCGAGGTCCATCTGGTCGTCCGTTCCCTTTCGGTTGGCCCCGGCCGAGGAGTTCGGCCGGGGTCAGGTGCGTGCGTGGAGGTCTAGTGCTCGTCGGCGAGCGAGAGGTCGAGGTAGACCGCGGTGAGCAGGGCGAAGATGTACGCCTGCAGCAGGGCGACCAGGATCTCGAACAGGGTGAAGGCGAAGCCGACGACGAGGGTGAACGGCGCCAGGATCTTGAACACCGCCGCCGACTCGAAGAGGAAGTAGCTGGTGGCGCTGAAGAACAGCACCAGCAGGATGTGGCCCGAGATCATGTTGGCCAGCAGCCGGATGGTCAGCGTGATCGGCCGCAGGATCAGGTTCGAGATGAACTCGATCGGCGCGACCAGCAGGTGCAGGGCCGGCGGGATGTTCGGCACGATCGTCTGCTGCTTGAAGTAGCCACCGAGGCCGTGCTGCTTGATGCCCGCGTAGGTGAAGGCGACGTAGGAGAGCACCGCGAGGACGATGGGCGCGCCGATCACCGCGTTGGAGGAGATGTTCAGCAGCGGGATCACGCCGGTGATGTTCATGACGAACACCATGAAGAAGATCGACGTGATGATCGGCAGGTAGCGGCGGCCGTTCTCCTTGCCCATGATCTCGTCGGTGATCTGCACCCGGACGAAGTCCAGCGCGATCTCACCGACGTTCTGGATGCCCCGCGGCACGATCTTCGGGTTGCGCAGCGCGAGGAAGAAGAACCCGATGAGCACGCCGGTCATGAGCAAACGGATCGCCATGACCCGGTTCAGCTCGAACGGGGTGCCGCCGAAGAGGATCGCGGGCGGGTAGAAGTCGGCGAGCGAGGGCGGGGTGAACCCGGCACCCTCGGCGGCCAGGACGATGACGCTCAGCGGTCTCTCCCGTGGTCGGGCCAGGGCCTGGTGGGGACCTGGTGCGGCTGGTCAGGGACGGATCGAGCTGCGATCGGTCGACGTCCACCCGGGAGCCGGAGCAGAAACCTGCGGTGCCGGCCACGGTGTCGACGACCACCCGGAGTGTGCCACGGCCTTGGCCACGACAGGGTCCCGAGCGCCAGGGGGACCACCGAGCACCGCACGAGGCGGTGCCAGGTTCGTCCCTCCGATGGGCGAACCCTAGCAACCGGGCCGGACATCTCCGACCACGGGGTACTACGGCTTGTCGGAGACCGGGTCCACGGCAGGGTCGGACGGGACGGGGTCCACGTAGGCCACCCGCGTGCGGACGACGGCCCACGTCTCGACGGCGAGCAGGCCGATCGCGGCGGCGATGACGACGATCCCGAACGTCGTCCGGTCGTAGAAGTCCACCCGGCGCAGCAGCGCGACCACGACGAGCAGGGCGACCAGCTTCAGCAGCCACGTCCCCATGAGCACCGCCCCGGCGGTGGTGGGCGAGGCGCCCGCGGTGGCGAGGATGACCACGACGGTGAACAGCACGAACGCCCCACCCACCGCCGCCCCGAGCAGCGCGCCCCACAGCCCCGGGGTGCCGGCGGCCAGCGTGGCGACCACGGCGGCGACCACCACGAGCACGAGCAGGCCCAGCCCCCCCTGGCGGGCGGCGGCGCGCAGGGGTGCGTCGCCGGTGGGGGTGGACGTGGTGCTCACGGCGTGCTCCTGGGATCGGGGGTGGCGGCAGGTTCGGTCGGCAGCGCGGGCGGGTGCCGGTCGGGGTCGCGCAGGCGGGGCACGACCGAGGCGGTGAGCGCGGCCAGCACCCCCACCCCGACCACGACGGCCACGATGCGCGGGTCCACCAGCGTGGTGGCCACTGTGCCGAACGCGATCAGCGCCGTCCAGGTGTAGATGAGCAGCACCGAGCGGCGGTGGGAGTGCCCCAGCGAGAGCAGCCGGTGGTGCAGGTGCATCTTGTCGGGCGCGAACGGGCTCACCCCCGCGCGGGTGCGTCGGACGATGGCCAGCAGCAGGTCGAGCACCGGGATGAAGCACACGGCACCGACCACGAGCAGCGGGTTCAGCAGGGCCACCACCTCACCGGCACCCGACGACGACGGCGACACCCGGCCGGACGCGCTGGTCGAGGCGCCGGCGAGCATCAGCCCGATGAGCATGGAGCCGGAGTCGCCCATGAAGATCCGGGCGGGCTGGAAGTTGTGGGGCAGGAAGCCCAGGCACACCCCGGCCAGCACGGCAGCGATGAGGGCGGGCGGATAGGTGGTGACGTCGCCGCCGCTGTCGTGCAGCAGGCCGAGGCTGAACGCGGCCGTGGCCAGGGCCGCGATCAGGCCGATCCCCGCGGCGAGGCCGTCCAGGCCGTCGACGAAGTTCATCGCGTTGACCAGGAGCACCGTGACCAGCACGGTGACGAGCCCGGCCTGCAGCTGGTCCAGCGTCGCGGTGGCCAGCGACCCGCCGGGGCCGAACGGCCCGAGCAGCAGGAACCAGCTCAGCCCCAGGGAGACCATCACCGCGGCCGCCGTGATCTGCCCGGCGAGCTTGGTCAGCGCGTCGAGGCCGAACCGGTCGTCGATCGCCCCGACGACGACGATGACCGCTCCCCCGGCGAGCACGGCCTTCACGTCGGAGGAGTAGGCGAAGCCCCGGGTCAGCGCCGGGAGCTGCGCGGCGAGGCCGAACGCGGCCAGCACCCCCAGGTACATGGCGAGTCCCCCCAGGCGCGGGGTGGGGGTGACGTGCACGTCACGCGCGCGGGGGCGGGCGACCGCACCGGCACGGACGGCCAGCACCCGGACCACCCCGGTGGCCAGGAAGGTGACCGCCGCCGCAGTCAGCAGGACCAGCGCGAGCTCCCGGAGCGGAACCCCGGTGCCCACCACCCCCTGGGCGAGCACGCTGCTGCTGGGGGCCACGTCAGACCACGGTAGTCCGGCCGTGGCCCGGCCCGCCTCAGCCGCGCGGGTACGCGGGGTGCGCGGTGACGAGCTCCCCGACCGCAGTGGCCACCGCGGCGGTGCGGGACCCGTCGACGTCGCGGATGGCGGTCGCGATGAGCCCGGCGATCGTCGCCATGTCCGGCTCGGTCATGCCCTGGGTGGTGACGGCGGGGCTGCCGACCCGGATGCCCGAGGCCACCGACGCGGGCTGCGGGTCGAACGGGATGGCGTTCTTGTTCAGCACGATGCCGACGGCGTCGCAGCGGGCCTCGGCGACCGCGCCGGTGACGACCTCGCCACCGGCGTCGCGCACCTCGCGCAGGTCGAGCAGCGCGAGGTGGGTGTCGGTGCCCCCGGCGACGGGCCGCAGCCCCTCCGCGGCCAGCCCGGCCGTCAGCGCCCGGGCGTTGGCCACCACCTGGTCGGTGTAGGCGCGGTAGGCCGGGGTCAGGCACTCGGCGAAGTTCACGGCCTTGGCCGCGACGGCGTGCATGAGCGGGCCGCCCTGCATCATCGGGAAGACGGCCTTGTCGATGGCCTTGGCGTGCTCGGCGCGGCAGACGATGGCCCCGCCGCGGGGCCCGCGCAACACCTTGTGGGTGGTGAAGGTGACCACGTCGGCGTGCGGCACCGGAGAGTCGATGGTGCGGCCGGCGACGAGACCGATGAAGTGCGCGGCGTCGACGACGAGCTTGGCGCCCACCTCGTCGGCGATCTCGCGGAAGGTCGCGAAGTCGATGGTGCGCGGGATGGCCGAGCCGCCGCAGACGATGACCTTCGGGTGGTGCTCCCGGGCGAGGTCGCGGACCTGGTCGTAGTCGATGTGCTCGGTGTCGCGGTGCACGCCGTACTGGACGGCGTTGAACCAGCGGCCCGAGAACGAGACCTTGGTGCCGTGGGTGAGGTGCCCGCCGGCGGGCAGGCCCATGCCCAGCAGGGTGTCGCCCGGGGAGAGGAACGCCCCGTAGACGGCGAGGTTCGCGCTCGCGCCGGAGTGCGGCTGCAGGTTCGCGTGGTCGGCGCCGAAGAGCTCCTTCGCCCGTGCGATGCCGACCTCCTCGGCCCGGTCGACCACCTCGCAGCCGCCGTAGTAGCGACGGCCCGGGTAGCCCTCGGCGTACTTGTTGCTCAGCGTGGAGCCCAGGGCGGCGAGCACGGCCGGGCTGGTGAAGTTCTCGCTGGCGATCAGCTGCAGGCCCGAGCGCAGGCGGGTCAGCTCGTCGGTGACCACCCCCGCGATCTCCGGGTCGGCCGCGGCGAGCTCGGCGAAGTCGGGGCCCCAGAACGGCGTGCTCACGCGGGTTGGCTCCTCAGCTGCAGGGGGTGTGGCGGTCTCACGCAGCGGCTGCGCGAGGGCCTGAGTCTAGGCGGGGCGCAGGTCCTCCACCGTGCAACCGAGGACCTCCGCGACGGCCGCGGAGCGCACGGCACCCTCGCGCAGCACCAGCGGCCGGTCGCCGGTGAGGTCGACGATCGTGGAGGGCGTCGCCTCCCGGCACGGTCCGCCGTCGAGGTACACGTCGACGAGGGAGCCGAGCTGGTTGCGGGCGTCCTGCGCGGTGGTGGCCGGCGGCTCGCCGGAGACGTTGGCGCTGGAGACGGCCATGGGTCCCACCTCGCGCACCAGCTCCAGGGCCACCGGGTGCAGCGGCATCCGCAGCATGACGGTGCCGCGGGTGTCCCCCAGGTCCCACGCCAGCGACGGCGCCTGCTGGACGACGACACTGAGCCCGCCCGGCCAGAACGCCTGGATGAGGTTCCGGGCGGCGGGACGCACGGTGTAGACGAGCCCGTCGATGGAGCGCCAGGAGCCCACGAGGACGGGCACCGGCATGTCGCGACCGCGACGCTTCGCCGAGAGCAGCGCCGCCACCCCGAGGCTGTCGAAGGCGTCGCAGCCCAGCCCGTACACGGTGTCGGTCGGCAGGACGACCAGACGCCCCCCGCGCAGCGATCCGGCGGCCGCGGACAGCCCGTCCGCGCGGCTCTCGAGCTGGGTGGTGTCGTAGACGGTGCTCACGGAGCCGATCCTCCCACCGTCCTCGAGCGCGGCCCTCAGCGGGCGCGGGTGACCCGGAGCGCGGTGGTGAACCGGGGGCGCCCGGCCAGGTCGTGGTGGGTCTGCACGTCGTCGTAGATCGCCCGGGCGGCGAACAGCGCGACCACGGTGTCGGCGTGGCTCTCGTCGTGCTCCACCCCGACGGTGCCGCCGGGGCGCAGCCAGAGCGCGGCCGCACCCACGAGGGGGCGGATCACGTCGAGGCCGTCGGGCCCCGCGAAGACGGCGTGCGCCGGGTCGTGCTCGGCGACCTCGGGCGGCACCGGCGTCCCGTCGGGGACGTAGGGCGGGTTGGCCAGGACGAGGTCGACGCCGCCCTGCAGCTCGGTGAGCAGGAGCCGGTCGGTCACGTCGCCGCGGTGCAGCCGGATGCGACGGTCACCCAGCGCGGTGCGGGTGTCGGCGTTGCGCCGCGCCCAGGCCAGGGCGGTCGCGTCGAGCTCGACGGCGTGCACCAGCGCGTCCGGGCGGGCGTGGGCCACCCCGAGGGCGAGCGCGCCGGAGCCGGTGCACAGGTCGAGGACCACGGGCGCGGTGCGGCCCTCGAGCCGGCCGAGGCCCCACTGCAGCAGCAGCTCGGTCTCCGGGCGGGGGGTGAACACCCCGGGGCCCACCTCGACCTCCAGCGCACCGATGCCGGCCCAGCCGGTGATGTGCTGCAGCGGCACACGGCGGGCGCGCTCCGCGACCAGCCGTCGGTAGGTCTCGATGGTGAGCGGGTCGACCAGCGGCACCATCGGGAGCCGGCCCCGCTCCACGCCGACGACGTGGGCGGCGAGCAGCTCAGCGTCGTTGCGCGGGCTGCTCACGCCGGCCTGCTCCAGGAGGGTGGTCGCCTCGAGCACGGCCAGGCGCAGCGGTTGTCGGCTCACACCCCCAGCATCCCACCGGCGCCGGTGCCGGCGCCGGCCCGCGTGGTGGTCAGCTCTTGCGCTTGCGGGCCGCGACCAGCGCGCCGGCCCCGAGGAGCACGAGCGCCCCGCCGCCGATGCCCACCGGGATCACGTTGGCGCCGGTGAAGGCGAGGCCGCCCTGCGACGCCGCGTCGTTGGTGGTGCCGCTGCCGCTGGAGCTGCCGCGCACGTCGCCACCGGGGCTGACCGTGCTGGACGGCGCGCTGCGCGTGATGGTGACGCCGAGCACGGTCGGCGACGGGGACGGCGTGACCGTCGGCGTGGAGGAGTCCGTCGGCACGGGCGTGGTGGGCGGGTAGTTCGAGGCCTGGGCGGACGCGACACCGGCGGCGGACAGCACGGCGGCGCCTGCTGCGGCGGCGACGATCGCGGACTTCACGGTGTGCTTCACGGTGCTCCTCGGGTTCGTGGCAGGCCCGCCGCCCCCGGCGGTAGGTCCTTCCTGGCGAGAAGGTATCAGGCAGTGACCGCTTTTCGTGTCTAGATCACCCTTTCGGGTGAACAGGGTCCGACCCGGCGCCGCGACCGTTGCTACGGGGTGCAGTCGGGGACGTCGGTGGTCACCCGGACGGGAAGCACCAGCGGCTGGACGGGGACCAGGGCCGCGCCGGACGCCGAGGGCTCCGTCATGGTCATCGTGATCGTCCGCGTCTGCCCCGGCGGCACCTCCACCTGCAGCGTGAACACGGGGTGGCCGCGCTCGGCGTCGGTCTTCGTGGTGGCGTCGGCGCCGTCGACCGTGGTGGCCACGAGCTGGGCGCCCGCGGTGGCGTAGAGCGAGACGAGCGAGCGGTCGGTGCCCAGGGCCACCCCGTCCTCCGCGACGCCGCGGATGCCCCCCGCGTAGGGGGTGGTGACCTCGCCGGGCTTCGCGGTGTTGGCCAGCGTGATCGTCACCGTGCTGGCGCGGGCGCCGCCACCGGCGACGCAGTCGGCGGCGGTGTACTCCAGGGAGCGCTGCAGGTAGTAGTCCATCTTGTTGCCGGCGGCGTTGTTCACCACGAGACCGGCGAACGGACCCGTCGTCGTCGACACCTGGTGGGCGATGGCCGTGCCGTCGAGCACGGACTGCTCCGCGGCGTCGGCGCTCCACACCGCGATCCGTCCTTCGTCGACCGCGCGGGCCAGCTCCGGCACCAGGGCGGGCAGCGACCCTCCCCCGGCGGAGAAGACCTGCGCGGCAACGGCGGTGGCCACGGTCTGCTGGAAGGCCAGTCGGGCGTCGTTGTCGTCGGCGAAGCGGCTATAGGCCTGCGACTCGGTGAGGGCGACCACGTTGTCG
Source organism: Mycobacteriales bacterium (assembly GCA_038234335.1). Classification (GTDB taxonomy): domain Bacteria; phylum Actinomycetota; class Actinomycetes; order Mycobacteriales; family Mycobacteriaceae; genus Rhodococcus_D. Next base: position 76,449 of record JBBSUN010000010.1, on the reverse strand, counting down.
CCGGCGATGGCCTCCCCGTCGGGCAGGGTCACCGGGCCGGTGGCCGCGAGCAGGTAGCTCAGCGCCACCGGGTCCACGGCGACGGCCCCGTCGAGCTGCTCCCCGGTCTGCTGCTGCCACAGCGATGCCCAGATCCGTGCGGCGTAGGGGAAGTGCGCGGTGAGGTTGCTGTTGTACCAGTTCTGCCGGGTACCGAAGGTGTCGTACCGGGCCGCGAACTCCGCCCCGAGGTCGACTCCCGGGGCGGCACCGGAGACGAGATCGTCGTTGCTGCCCACCTGGGTCAGCGCGAGGCGGCCGTCGGTCGCGGTGAGGATTCCGTAGGCGCCGACCAGGCCGCCGGTCCCCCGCGCCTCGGCGTTGGTCTGGAAGCCGACGAAGTACCGGTGGGGCCGCTCGGCGCCGAGCATCGACGGGACGAGGGTGAGAGCGCGGTCCGCGGTGTCGAGCAGCGGCGCGAGCTGGGCGACCTGGCGGACCAGCTGGTCGCGGGCGGTGTCGACCTGCGGGACGAAGCCGGTGGTGGGCACGGCCTCCGCACGCTGCTGCAGCGGCCCGACAGCCTCCGCGGCGGCGTGCACCGCCGGCTGCGACCGCCGCAGCGCGGCGAGGTCGATGGTCCCGTCGGCCGCGCGCAGGGAGCCGAGGTCGAGCCCGTCGCCGGCCGCCATCACGGGAGCGACCACCTGGTCGACGAGGTCGTCGGCCACAGCCGCGAGCTGGCCCACCGAGCCCAGCGGGCGGCCCAGGTAGGGCACGTGCGCGGCGGCCCGCCAGAGGAGCCCGTCGGTGCGCTCGTGGGCGCGGCCCGCCTGCACCGCAGCGCTGTCGACGGAGGCACCGGCGGCGGCGAGATCACCCGCACCCAGCGACGCGCGGGCCGCGGTGAGCTCGGACTGCGCCGCCGTCAGCTCGCTGCGCACGTGCAGCGCCTGGTAGCCGAGGTAGCCACCGGCGAGCACGAGCAGCAGCAGCACCCCCGCGACCCAGCGCAGCGGGTGGCGGGTGCGGTGCCGGGCCGGGCCGGGCTGTTCGTCCACCGGGCCGGTCATGGCGCCACGGTAGCGCCCAGGTGTCGAGCGCTCATGTGTTGGGCGCTCAGGTGTTGGGCGATTAGGGGCTCGTCGAGCAACACAAGACCGCGTCGCGGTACAGCGAGCGGGCCAGGGGCAGGCGCAGCCACTGTCCGCCGGAACGGTCGGTGCCCGCCGAGATCTCCATGCTCAGCACGGTCTCGAACCCGGCGCGCATCGCAGTGATCTTCTCCGTCAGCCCCACCTCCTCCACGGGCCGCGCGACGCGGTCGCGATCGACCGGGAGAGCGGTGTCGGAGATGGCGATGTTGTCCAGCGGTGACATCTGGTACCGCACGAAGTCCTGGAAGATCACGCTCACCGAGGCCCGCAGGTCGCGCTGGGAGATGGGGCCGTCGTCCCAGCGCACCTGCCCCTCCCGGGGCGCGTAGAGCCCGGCGACGACCTTGGCCAGGGTGGTCTTGCCCGAGCCGTTCTCCCCCACCAGTGCGACGACGGACCCGGCCGGCACCCGGACGGAGACGCCGCGCAGCGCGTCGTCGTCGCCCTCCTGGTACGCGAAGTGCACGTCGTCCACCCGGAGCTCCTCGTGCAGGGCGTGGGCGCGGCCCGGTCCGGGATCGGCCGGCACGGCCTCGACGAAGGTGTCGAGGTCGTCGAGGAAGGGTCCGGACTCGATGAGGCTGCCGATCGAGGAGAACACCGTGCCGAGCTGGCCGCCGAGGAGCCGGGCGGCGATGGCGGCGGCCCCCGCGTCGGCGAGGCTGATGCGTCCGGTCTCGACGAGGGCGACGATGGCGAGCAGGGCAGCTGCGAGGGCCAGCCCGGCGGCCCCGGTGGTGAGCAAGCTGTAGCGCTGGCGCAGCCGGACGTGGGCGGTGAGGCGGCGCAGGAAGCGGGCGTCGTCCTCGTCGTGGCGGCGCAGGAGCTCCGGGGCCGAGTCGAAGGCGCGGGTCTCGGCGGCGAAGATGCGGTGCCTGAGGAGCATCTTCAGGTAGCTGCGGCGGCGGGAGACGTCGGTGACGTCGGTGGCGAAGGCGAACTCGGCCTTGCTGGCCCGCCGGGAGATGAGCACCGCGGGCACCCCGGCCACCAGGAGGATGGGCACCAGCAGCGGCTGGATGGAGACGAGCGCCCCGGCCAGCGCCACCACCCCGAGCAGGCTCCCCCCCGCGCCGAGCAGCGAGCCGACGACGGCGGCGCAGGTGGCGCAGGTGGCGCAGGTGGCGCAGGTGGCGAGCAGCCGAACTCGTCCGCTGCGGTCAGCCCGACCCCAACTCGGCGAGCTGCCGGTTGGGCTCGAAGCCCTGGGCGTCAAAGCCCTGCGCGAGCAGCGCGAGCACCTCGCGGCCGCCGCCGGCCCCGGTGACGCTGACCCGGCCGCCGGCGGGCAGGTGCGCGTCGACGACGGCCTGCTCCCACGCCCAGAGGCCGCGGCGGTTGTAGGCCTCGTCGGTGTACTGCGCGGTGGTGTCGTAGTAGTCGTCGTCGAGCTGGGCGAGGCGGGCGGGGCTGAGCAGCCCCAGCCAGATCCCGTCGAACACCCCGCGCAGCGCGTGCACCAGCCGGTTCACCTCGCGGTCGGAGCGGCGGTACACCCGCACCCAGGGACGTCGGCTCACGTCACCGCCGGCGGCTCGGCGGCCAGGCGCTCGGCGCGCTCGGCGGTGCGCAGGGCGTCGAGCAGGGCGTCGAGCTCGCCGTCGAGCACGGCGTCGAGGTTGTGGGCCTTGAAGCCGATGCGGTGGTCGGCGATGCGGTTCTCGGGGAAGTTGTAGGTGCGGATGCGCTCGGAGCGGTCCACGGTGCGCACCTGGCTGCGGCGCTCGGCGGAAGCCTCGGCGCTCGCGGCCTCCTCGGCGGCGGCCTGCAGCCGGGCCGCGAGCACCTGCATGGCGCGGGCCTTGTTCTGCAGCTGGGAGCGCTCGTTCTGGCAGGTGACCACGATGCCGGTGGGCAGGTGGGTCAGGCGGACGGCGGAGTCGGTGGTGTTCACGCCCTGGCCGCCCTTGCCCGAGCTGCGGTAGACGTCGACGCGGAGATCCTTCTCGTCGACGGTCACCGACTCCGCGTCCTCCGGCTCCGGGTACGCGAGGACCCCTGCGGCGGAGGTGTGGATGCGCCCGGCCGACTCGGTGACGGGCACCCGCTGCACGCGGTGCACCCCGCCCTCGAACTTCAGCCGGGACCAGACGCCGTCGGTCGCGCCCGCCCGCGCCTTGACCGACAGGGTCGCGTCCTTGTAGCCGCCCAGGTCGGAGACGGTCGCGTCGAGGATCTCGGTGCGCCAGCCCTGGCGCTCGGCGTGGCGCAGGTACATGCGGACCAGGTCGGCGGCGAACAGGGCCGACTCCTCGCCGCCCTCCCCCGACTTCACCTCCAGGACGACGTCGTCGCCGTCGTGGGGGTCGCGCGGGGCGAGCAGGTCGGCGAGGTGGGCGTCGAGGGCTTCCACGCGGACGGCCAGCTCGCGGGCCTCGTCGGCGAAGGAGGCGTCCTCGTCGGCCAGCTCGGTGGCCGCGGCGAGGTCGGCCCGGGCGGCGGCCAGCTCGGCGTGGGCGGCCGCGACGGGCTCCAGGGCCGCGTACCGCTTGCCCGCACGCCGGGCGGCGGCCGGGTCGGCGTGCAGGGCCGGGTCGGCCAGCTGCACGGCCAGGTCGGCGTGCTCGGCGAGCGCGTCGTCCACGACGGTGCCCAGAGCGGAGCTGGAATCAGTCACCGAAACCTCCTGGTGCGGGGTGCGGACACGACAGCGCCCGCCCTGCGGAGCAGGACGGGCGCTGGAGGTGGCGCTACTCGGACTCGGCGGGGACCTTCGAGCCGGCGCGCTTGCCGTAGCGGGCCTCGAACCGGGCGACGCGACCACCGGTGTCCAGGATCTTCTGCTTGCCCGTGTAGAACGGGTGGCACTGCGAGCAGACCTCGACGGTGATGGAGCCGGACTCCTTGGTGCTGCGGGTGGTGAAGGTGTTGCCGCAGCCGCAGGTCACGGAGGTGTCGTGGTACGTGGGGTGGATGCCGGTCTTCATGTCGTTCTCCCTCTGATCGTGGTCGCCGGGTCGCCCCGCGGGTGCGGGGCGTGAACCGGAACCTTGTCGGACGCTGCACGCTGCCGAAGCGACAGTGTGCCAGAGCGGCTGACGGTCGGTAAAACCGTCGGGGTAAGTGGGTTGTTCCCGGCGGTGATTTGACGTGGCGTGACGTTGTCGCAGTCCCGGGGTCGTTAGGAGGGCCGCCGCACCACCGGTGGGAGCCCCGATGACCGCAACCGGCAAGCTGGGCGGTCGTCCAGGCAGCGACGACGCCGAGCTCAGGCAGACGAGGACCAGCGGCAGTAGCGCACGTCCGGTTACGGCGACGGGCCACGCCCCACGGGCTCAGCCCTCGTCGCGCGCAGCGATCCCGGCCGAGGCGGTCTTCGACACCTGCACCAGGAACTCCGCGTTGGAGCCGGACTTGCGGAGCCGGTCGATGAGCACGTCGATGGCCTGGGCGCTGTCGAGACCGGCCAGCACCCGGCGCAGTTTCACCGTCACCGCGTACTCGTCCGCACTCATCAGGAGCTCGTCCTTGCGGGTGCTGGAGGGGTTCACGTCGACGGCCGGGAACACGCGCCGCTCCGCGATCTTGCGGTCCAGCTTCAGCTCGGCGTTCCCGGTGCCCTTGAACTCCTCGAAGATCACCGTGTCGCCGGTGGAGCCGGTCTCGACGAGCGCGGTGGCCAGGATGGTCAGCGAGCCCCCCTCCTCGATGTTGCGCGCCGCCCCGAGGAACCGCTTGGGCGGGTACAGCGCGGTGGAGTCGACGCCGCCGGAGAGGATGCGGCCCGACGCGGGCGAGGAGTTGTTGTACGCCCGGCCCAGGCGGGTGATCGAGTCGAGCAGGACGACGACGTCGGTGCCCGACTCCACCAGCCGCTTGGCCCGCTCGATGGCGAGCTCGGCGACGGCGGTGTGGTCGGACGGCGGCCGGTCGAAGGTGGAGGCAATGACCTCGCCCTTCACCGAGCGCTGCATGTCGGTGACCTCCTCGGGCCGCTCGTCGATGAGCACGACCATGAGGTGGCACTCGGGGTTGTTCACCGCGATGGCGTTGGCGATGGCCTGCAGCACCCGGGTCTTGCCGGCCTTCGGCGGGCTCACGATGAGCGCGCGCTGACCCTTGCCGATCGGCATGACCAGGTCGATGACCCGCGTGGTGAGGACGTTCGGCGTGGTCTCCAGGCGCAGCCGGTCGTTCGGGTACAGCGGGGTCAGCTTGGCGAACTCGGGACGGCGCTTGGCGGCCTCGGCGTCGCCGCCGTTGATCGAGTCGATGCGCACCAGCGGGTTGAACTTCTGCCGGCTGCTGGGCTGCTCGCCCTCCCGGGGGACCCGCACCGCTCCGGTCACCGCGTCACCACGGCGCAGCCCGTTGCGGCGCACCAGGTTCATGGAGACGTAGACGTCGTTGGTGCCGGCGAGGTAGCCCGACGTACGGACGAAGGCGTAGTTGTCCAGCACGTCGAGGATGCCGGCGACGGGCTGCAGCACGTCGTCGTCGCGCACCTCGTCGTCACGGTCCTCCCGCACGTGGTTGCTGCTCTGGCTCACGGGCTCAGCCTCGTTCGCGCCGCGCTCCCGACGGCGACCGCGCTCCCGGAAGCGGCGCCCGCCCCGGCGGCCCCGGCCCTCGCCGTCGTCGTCGGTGTCGCGACCGGCACCCTGCGGGCCGGTGATCTGGGGGTCGTCCTGGTTGCCGGCGCTCTGGTTGCCGGCGCCCTGGTTCCCGGTGCCCTGGTTCCCGGTGCCCTGGCTGCCGGTGCCCTGGCTGCCGGTGCCCTGGCTGCCGGTGCCCTGGCTGCCGAAGTCCTGGCTGCCGGTGCTCAGGTTGCTGCTGCCCTGGTTCCCGGCGTTCTGGGTGCCGCGCTCACGACGACCCTGGCGCTCCCGGCGGGAGGGCCGCTCGTCGTCACCCGTGCTCGGGGGGACAGCCTCCGGGGGGCGGGTGTCCTGGGTGCCCCCCTCCGGGGAGCGGTGGTCCGGGGCGTCGTCCCCGCTCGGGGCTGGTGCTTCGGGGGCCTGCGGGGCGGGTGCCGACTCCTGCTCCTCGGGCGACCCCGTGGGGCGGGAGGCCCCGCGGCGCTGCCGGGTGCGACGGGGCGGGGCCTCGGTGGCCGGCGGGGTCGGACCGGACGTCGGCTCCGGCTCGGGCGCCTTCGCGGGCGTCTCGACGACGGGCGCCCCCGTCGGAGCCCGGTTCGCTGCCGGCGCGGAGGCCGGGGCGGAAGCGACAGCAGGATCCGTCCCGGCACCCTGGCGCTCCTTGATCGCGGCGACGAGGTCACCCTTGCGCATGCCGGCCACGTCGCCGACGCCGACCTGGCCGGCGAGGGTCCGCAGGTCCGCCAGCACCATCCCGGTCAGGCCTGCCCGCTTGCGCGGTGCCGTCGCCGCGGTCGCGCTGCTGCTGGGGTCGCTGCTCTGGTCCGGACCAGTCACGGAAGTCCTCTCGTTCCCCGACGGTGCCGCAGGCGCGGCGCGGGGTCTCGGTACGGTCGAGGCGCCTCGACCGGGGGGCTCCGTCCCACCCCGACGGGGGCTGACGGATGATTCACCGCGGTGCGGGCTGGGGCGCGGCACGCCCGATCGATCCGCTCCGGGACGGGGTGGACGATCACGCCCGGGACGACGTCCCGAGACGGGCCTCGGCGTCGCCACGCACGGCGGCTGAACACGACGAACCCTAGACGGCCGCCGCGACGGCCAGCAACGCACCCTCGGGCACCCACTCCCCGGTGTCACTGCGCGGCTCGCTCAGGCCGTGGACACGCCCTCGGCGACCCCGGGCTCGCGCAGGCTCCACCCCGCCGAGCGGGCGTGGGCGCACAGCAGCTCGGACAGGCCGCCCACGGTCAGCGCGAGCACGCTCGGCCCGGCCCCGGAGACCACGGCCGCCACCCCCGCGGCGCGCAGCCGGGCCACCAGCGCAGCGGTCTCCGGCATCGCCGGCGCGCGCTGGGCCTGGTGCAGCCGGTCCTCGGTGGCGGCCAGCAGCAGCTCGGGGCGCCGCGTCAGGGCCACCACGGCCAGCGCGCTGCGCCCGGCGTTGAACGCGGCGTCGGCGTGCGGCACCTGGGCGGGCAGCATGCCCCGGGTGTGCGCGGTGGACGACTCGGTCTCCGGCACGAGGACCACCGGGTGCAGCTCGGGGTGCACCTCCAGGCGCTCGGCGCGGTACCGGGGTCCCGTCGCGGTCACCTCGGTCCAGGAGACCACCGCCCCGCCCAGCACGCTCGCGGCGGCGTTGTCGGGGTGGCCCTCGTACTCCGCGCTGCGCTGCACCAGCAGCGCGGTGTCGAGCAGCGCGGTGTCGAGCGGGGCGGAACCGAGCGGGGCACGGCCCAGGACGAGACCGGCGGCGACACCGCTCACCACGGCCGAGGCGGAGCTCCCCAGGCCCCGGGAGTGCGGGATCGTGTTGCGGCAGAGCACGTCGAGTCCCGGCACGGCGGCGCCGTCGGAGAGGGCCCCGGCGGCCTGCAGGCCGGAGACGACGGCCCGGACCACCAGGTGGGTGGCGTCGGTGGGGACCTGCCCGGCGCCCTCCCCCTCCACCCGCACGCGGATGCCGGGCTCGCCGACGGTCACGGTCACCTCGTCGTGCACGCCGAGCGCGAGGCCCAGGCAGTCGAAGCCGGGGCCCAGGTTCGCCGAGGACGCGGGCACCCGGACGGTCACCGAGGTGCCCACCTCGAGCACGGCCACGTCGCTCAGAGCTCCAGTGCGCGCGCCACGGCGACCGGGTCGACGTCGATCGCCTCGACCTCGGGAACCCCGTCGATCGCGGTGGCCGGGTCCTTGAGCCCGTGCCCGGTGACGGTGCAGACCACGGTGGAGCCCTCGGTGAGCCAACCCTCGGCGTGCGCGGCCAGCAGCCCGGCGATGCTCGCGGCCGAGGCGGGCTCCACGAAGACACCCTCCCGCTCCGCGACGAGGTGGTAGGCGGCGAGGATCTCCGTGTCGGTCTGCGCCCGGATGACCCCGCCGGAGGAGTCGCGGGCCGCGATGGCCGAGCTCCAGGAGGCGGGCGAGCCGATCCGGATGGCGGTGGCGATGGTCTCCGGGTCCTTCACCGGCTTCCCGTGCACCAGCGGTGCGGCCCCGGCGGCCTGCACCCCGAGCATCCTGGGGCGCCCCGACGTGGTGCCGTCGGCCGCGTACTCGGAGTACCCCCGCCAGTAGGCGGTGATGTTGCCCGCGTTGCCCACCGGGAGGGCGTGCACGTCGGGCGCGCGGCCGAGCACGTCGCAGATCTCGAACGCGGCCGTCTTCTGCCCCTCGATGCGCACCGGGTTCACCGAGTTGACCAGCGCGATCTGGTCGAACTCCGCGGTGGTCTTGCGGGCCAGCTCCAGGCAGTCGTCGAAGTTGCCGCGCACCTGGACGATCCGCGCGCCGTGCATCACGGCCTGGGCCAGCTTGCCGAGCGCGATCTTGCCCTGGGGCACCAGCACCGCGCAGGTCATCCCGGCGCGGGCCGCGTAGGCCGCGGCGGAGGCGGAGGTGTTGCCGGTGGAGGCGCAGATGACGGCGCGCTGGCCCTTGGTCCACGCGTCGGTCACCGCCATGGTCATGCCGCGGTCCTTGAACGAGCCGGTGGGGTTCGCGCCCTCCACCTTCAGGTGCACCTCGCACCCGGTGAGCTCGGAGAGGTGCCGCGCGGGAACCAGCGGCGTCGCACCCTCGCCGAGGGTGATGGCCGTCCAGTCACGGGCGTCGGGCAGGCGGTGGCGGTAGGCCTCGATGAGACCGGGCCAGCCGCGGTGCACCACCGTTGCGTCCGAGGTCGCAGCGCTCATGATTCTCCTCCGCCTTCCACGCGCAGGACACTGGTCACGCGGGTCACGTGCTCCAGCTCGTGCAGGGCCGCCACGGTGGCGGCCAGGGCCGCGTCGGGTGCGGTGTGGGTGACCGCCACGAGCTGGGCGCCGGTGTGGCGGCCCTGCTGGCGCACCACGGAGATGCTGATGCCGCGCCGGGAGAACTCCCCGGCGACCGCGGCGAGCACCCCGGCGCGGTCGGCCACCTCCAGGCTCACGTGGTACCGGGTGGGGGTGTCCCCCATCGGCGCGATCGCCAGCGCGGCGTGGGTGGTGTCGCGCGGGCCCCGCCCACCCTGGACGAGGTTGCGCCCCACCGAGACCAGGTCGCCGAGCACCGCCGAGGCAGTCGGCGCCCCACCGGCCCCGGGGCCCGAGAACATCAGCCGACCCGCCGCCTCGGACTCGACGACGACGGCGTTGTACGCCCCGTCGATCGCCGCCAGCGGGTGGCTGCGGGGCACCATCGCCGGGTACACCCGGGCGGAGACCCGCTCGGTGCCGTCGTCGGAGGTGACCCGCTCGCACAGGGCCAGCAGCTTCACGGTGCAGTCCAGCGCCCGGGCGGCCGCCAGGTCGGCCGCGGTGATGTCGCGGATGCCCTCGCGGTGCACGTCGGCCGCGGTGACCCGTGTGTGGAAGGCCAGGCTCGCGAGGATCGCGGCCTTGGCGGCGGCGTCGAAGCCGTCGACGTCGGCCGTCGGGTCGGCCTCGGCGTAGCCCAGCCGACCCGCCTCCTCCAGGGTCTCCGCGTAGCCGGCCCCGGTGGCGTCCATGGCGGAGAGGATGAAGTTGGTGGTGCCGTTGACGATCCCGGTGACCCGGGTGATCCGGTCGCCCGCGAGCGACTCGCGCAGCGGGCGCAGGATGGGGATGGCCCCGGCCACGGCGGCCTCGTAGCAGAGGTCGGCCCCGGAGGCGTCCGCGGCCTCCGCAAGCTCGGCGGTGTGCTCGGCCAGCAGCGCCTTGTTCGCCGTCACCACGGAGGTGCCGGCCCGCAGCGCACCGAGCAGCAGGGAGAACACCGGCTCGATGCCCCCCACGACCTCGACCACCACGTCCACGTCGTCGCGAGCCACGAGGGCGGCGGCGTCGGTGGTGAGCAGCTCGGTGGGCACCGTGCGGGGCTTGTTCAGCCGCCGCACCGCGATCCCGCGCAGCTCCAGGCGGGCCCCGGTGCGGGCGGCGAGCTCGTCGGCGTCGGTGAGCAGCAGGCGCGCGACCTCGCTGCCCACCACCCCGCAGCCGAGCAGGGCGATCCCGATGGTCCTCACTGGACGCTCCTCGACAGGGTGGTGGTGGCGGCGGCGGGGGCCTCCAGGCTGAGCAGGTCGGCCACGGTCTCCCGGCGCAGCACCAGCCGTGCCACCCCGTCGCGGACGGCGACGACCGCGGGGCGGGCGAGCAGGTTGTAGCGGCTGGACATGGAGTAGCAGTACGCCCCGGTCGCGGCGACGGCCAGCAGGTCGCCGGGGGCGGTGTCGGCGGGCAGCCAGGTGTCGCGGACGACGACGTCGCCGCTCTCGCAGTGCTTCCCGACGACGCGGCTGAGCACGGGCTCCGCCTCGGAGCTGCGGGAGACGAGGCGGCAGTCGTAGGTCGCGTCGTACAGGGCGGTGCGGATGTTGTCGCTCATCCCGCCGTCGACGCTGACGTAGCGCCGGCTGCTCGCCGCCCCGAGCCGGACCTCCTTCAGGGTGCCCACCTCGTACAGGGTCACCGTCCCGGGTCCCACGATGGCGCGGCCGGGCTCCACGGTGACCGTCGGCAGGGCGAGACCCAGTGCCGCGCACTCGGTCTCCACGATCGAGAGCAGCTTGGCGGCCAGCTCGCCGACGGGCGGCGGGTCGTCGGTGGCGGTGTAGGAGATGCCCATGCCGCCACCGAGGTCGAGGGTGCGCACGGCGGCGAGTGCCTGCGCCCCGTGGGTGTCGGTGAGCTCGCGCAGCAGCCCGACGACGCGGTGGGCGGCGATCTCGAAGCCGTCGACGTCGAAGATCTGCGAGCCGATGTGGCTGTGGAGGCCGACCAGGCGGAGGTTCGGTGCGTTGAGCACGCAGGCCGCCGCCTCGGCCGCCACCCCGCCGGCCAGGGAGAAGCCGAACTTCTGGTCCTCGTGGGCGGTGGCGATGAACTCGTGGGTGTGCGCCTCCACGCCGACGGTGACCCGGACGAGCACGTCCTGCACCGCGCCCGCCGCCTCGGCGACCGCGTCGAGCCGGGCGATCTCCAGCAGGGAGTCGACGACGACCGACCCCACCCCGGCCTCGACGGCGGCCACCAGCTCCTCGACGGACTTGTTGTTGCCGTGCAGCGCGATCCGCTCCGCCGGGAACCCCGCGTGCAGGGCCACGGCCAGCTCGCCGCCGGAGCAGACGTCCAGCGAGAGGCCCTCGTCGGCGACCCAGCGGGCGATCTCGCCGCACAGGAACGCCTTGGACGCGTAGTGCACGTTCTCGGCTGCCCCGAAGGAGGAGGCCATCTCCCGGCAGCGACCACGGAAGTCGTCCTCGTCGACCACGAACAGCGGGGTGCCGTAGGTCTGCGCCAGGTCCCGCACGTCGACGCCCGCCAGCGACACCACGCCGTCGTCGGCGCGGACCGCGCCGCGCGGCCACACCCGGACCGGCAGCGCGTCGACCTCGGCGGGGGAGAGCGGGCGCTCCGGACGGGCGTCGGAGGTGGAGACCTCGGCGTGGCGGGGCCCCGCGGGGTGCGCCCTCACATCCGCTCCGGGGCGGTGACGCCGAGCAGCCCGAGGCCCGCACCGAGCACCTGCCGGGCCGCGGCGCACAGGGCCAGGCGCGCCGAGTGCAGGGCCGTGGGCTCCTCGTCGCCCATGGGCAGCACCCGGCAGGCGTCGTAGAAGCGGTGGTAGTCCCCCGCCAGGGCCTCCAGGTAGCGGGCCACCCGGTGCGGCTCGCGCAGCTCGGACGCGCTCGACAGCACCGCGGGGTACTCCCCCAGGGTCCGGATGAGCGCGCCCTCGCGCTCGTCGGTGAGCAGGCTCAGGTCCGGTTCGTCCCACCCGATCCCGAGCTCGCCGGCCGAGCGGCCCAGCGCCGCGAGCCGGGCGTGCGCGTACTGGACGTAGAACACCGGGTTCTCGCTGGTCCGCCGGGAGAGCAGGTCGAGGTCGATGTCGATGTTCGAGTCCACCGAGGACCGGATGAGGGAGTAGCGGGCGGCGTCCACGCCCACGGCCTCGACCAGGTCGTCCAGGGTCACGATGGTCCCGGCGCGCTTGCTCATCTTCAGGGTGGTGGTGCCGGAGCGCAGGTTCACCAGCTGCCCGATCATCACCTCGACGGTGTCCGGGTCGTCCCCGAACGCCGAGGCCGCAGCCTTGAGCCGGCCGATGTAGCCGTGGTGGTCGGCGCCGAGCATGTAGATGCAGAGGTCGAAGCCCCGGGCGCGCTTGTCCTGGAAGTAGGCGATGTCGCCGGCGATGTAGGCCGGCTCCCCGTTGCTCTTGACGACCACCCGGTCCTTGTCGTCCCCGAACTCCGTGGAGCGCAGCCACCAGGCGCCGTCGGCGGGGTACAGCGAGCCGCTGGCCTTCAGCGTGTCCACCGCCCGGTCGACCGCACCGGACTCGAACAGCGACTTCTCGTGGAAGTAGACGTCGAAGTCGACGCCGAACTCGTGCAGCTTGGACCGGATCTCGTCGAACATGAGCCCCACACCGGTCGCCCGGAAGGTCTCGTGCCGCTGCGCGGGCGGCTGGGAGAGCGCGTCCGGGTGCGCCGTGAGCACCTGCGCGGCGATCTCACCGATGTAGCTGCCGGCGTAGCCGTCCGTCGGGGTCGGCTCCCCCTGGGCCGCGGCGAGCAGCGAGCGGACGAAGCGGTCGATCTGCGCGCCGGCGTCGTTGAAGTAGTACTCGCGCGTGACCACAGCACCCTGGGCGGCGAGGATGCGGCCGAGCGCGTCGCCCACCGCGGCCCAGCGGGAGTGACCCAGGTGCAGCGGACCGGTGGGGTTGGCGGAGACGAACTCGAGGTTCACCTTCACCCCGGCCATCGCGGTGGCGTGTCCGTACCCCGTCCCCCGGGCGAGCACGTCGGCGACCACCGCACCCTGGGCCGCGGCGTCGAGGCGCACGTTGAGGAAGCCCGGACCCGCCACGTCCGCGGAGCTCACGCCGTCGGCCTCGCCGAGGGCCTCGGCCAGCCACCCGGCGAGCTCCCGGGGGTTGGTGCCGGCCCGCGTGGCCACCTGCAGGGCCACGTTGGTCGCGTAGTCGCCGTGGGAGGGGTTGCGGGGCCGCTCCACCACCACCTGCTCCGGCAGGGCCGTCGCGTCCAGCCCGCGGCCGGCCAGCACGTCGGCGGCGGTGGCACGGATCAGCGCGGCGAGGTCGGCGGGGGTCACGGGCACTGATCCTAGGTTCTCGCCCGGACCGGCCGTCACGTGCGCACCCTCACCATCACCGGCCGCCGCGCACGCACTCCGTACACTCGCCCACGACCAGACCCCGGCGGGCACCCCCGCCTGCCTCCTGCGCGAGGCCCGCCCGAGATGAGCCCGACGCGTGCGTGTCGGGTGAGTGAGGACCCCACCCCGATGGCAAGCGGCAACAAGGACAAGGCCACCAGCTCGAGCGCGGCGCGCTCGGCCAAGGCCCTCAAGGGCACCCAGCGCGGGGGCCGCAGCGGGAAGGGCACCGGCAAGGCCGCCCCCAAGCACCGCAGCATCCCCTGGGTGACCCTTGCTGCGGCCGCCGTGGTGGTCGCGCTGATCGCCGGCATCACGATCTACCTGGTGCCCAAGTACGCCGACCGCGCCACGGCCCAGGAGTTCGTGCCCAGCGCGGCCGACCCCGACCCGTCGACCAAGATCCCGGGCGTCGAGTCGCAGACCTACGCGGCCGGCCAGCACGTCGACGCAACCCAGCGGGTGGCCTACGACCAGAGCCCGCCCTTCGGCGGTCCGCACGACCAGATCTGGGCCACCTGCAACGGCGTCGTCTACCCCCGGGCGCTGCGCAGCGAGAACGCGGTGCACTCCCTGGAGCACGGGGCGGTCTGGATCACCTACAACCCGGACACCCTCACCGCCGACCAGGTCAGCACCCTCGCCAGCACGGTCGAGAACAAGCCGTTCCTGCTGATGTCGCCCTACCCGGGCCTGGACCAGCCGATCTCGCTGCAGGGCTGGGGCCGCCAGCTCAAGCTGTCCGACCCGGCGGACCCCCGCATCGGGCAGTTCATCTCCGCGGTCCGCGGCAACCAGTCGATCTACCCGGAGCCGGGCGCCACCTGCGACACGGGCAACCCGGCGCTGTTCGACCCGGCGAACCCGCCCCCCGCCGACTCGGGACCGGTCCCCGCCGACGCGGTGCAGATGGACGGCACCGGGTCCAACCGGGTCGCGACGTCCGGCGGCGCCGAGCCCGCCCCGTCCGCGGCCCCCGCGGCGGGAGCCGCCGTCCCCAGCCCGACCCCCGGCGGCTGACGTGCGGATGCCGATCGACCAGCGACCGGCCCTGCTGGGGCTGGCCGGGATCGCCCTGCTGGCCGTCGGCGTCCTCGTGGGCACGCTGCTGCACCCGGGCTCCCGCGGTGCCGGGGGTTCCGCCACGCCTGCCGCGGCCTCGATCGAGGTCGGCTTCGCCCAGGACATGATCGTCCACCACCGGCAGGCCGTGCAGATGGCCAACGCCGAGGTGGGCTCGGCCGACCCGCTCGTGGCCAACCTCGCCTTCGACATCGCCTCGACCCAGCAGGTGCAGATCGGCCAGATGCAGGGCTGGCTGTCGCTGTGGGGCCAACCCCTGCTGACCACCGGCAGGTACATGGCCTGGATGTCCCCGGTGGCGGACGCCCCGATGACCGGGACCGGCGGGATGTCGGCGGACGGTGGCGTCGCGGTGATGCCGGGCATGGCCAGCACCGACGAGCTGCGGCAGCTGAGCTCGGCCACGGGCCGCGCCAAGGACGTGCTGTTCCTGCAGCTGATGCTGCGCCACCACCAGGGCGGCACCGGGATGCTCGACCACGCCGCGCAGCAGGCCGCGGACCCGGCCGTGCGCACCTTCGCCAAGCAGGTCGCCTCCTCCCAGCAGGCCGAGGTGGTCGCCATGACCCAGCTGCTCGCCGCGCGCGGCGCCGAGCCGCTGCCCGCCGGCAGCTGAGCGGGCGCCCCGTCGCGGTGCGCTAGGGTTCGGCGGTCACCACGGCAGACCGGCACCCCGGTCCGCCCCCGTAGCTCAGGGGATAGAGCGGCGCCCTCCGGAGGCGTAGGCGCAGGTTCGAATCCTGCCGGGGGCACCACTTCTCGCGAACCCACCCGCCCGTCCGGACGGTGGGGCAGGATCACGCCCGAGGGCGTACCGGCGCCCACGAGGGGGCGCACCGTGCACCAGCAGCAGGGCGGGCACCAGCAGCAGGGCGGGCACCAGCAGGAGGGCGGCACCACCCACGGGTCGGCTCCGAGCGCCGCGGCCGTCGAGGACGGCAGCGGCCGCATCGTCGTCTCGGGCCTGGGCAAGCAGTTCGGCTCCGTGGCCGCCGTCAGCGGGCTCAGCTTCGTCGTCCACCCGGGGGCGGTGACCGGGTTCCTCGGGCCCAACGGATCCGGCAAGACGACCACGCTGCGGATGGTGCTGGGCCTGGTCGGCGCGACCACGGGCTCGGCGACCATCAACGGGGTGCCCTTCGCGCGGCTCGCCCACCCGGGGCGCACCGTCGGCGCGGTGCTCGACACGCAGGGCTTCCACCCCGGCCGCACCGCGCGGGCGCACCTGCGGGTGTACGCCGCCGCCTCCGGGCTGCCGGACTCCCGCGCCGACGAGGTGCTCGTCCTGGTCGGGCTCGGCGCCGCGGCCGACCGCAGGGCGGGCGGCTTCTCCCTGGGCATGCGCCAGCGGCTCTCCCTGGCCACCGCGCTGCTCGGTGACCCGCAGGTCCTGGTCCTGGACGAGCCGGCCAACGGGCTCGACCCCGAGGGCATCGTCTGGCTGCGCCACTTCCTGCGCGGCTTCGCCCGATCCGGACGGACCGTCCTGGTCTCCAGCCACCTGCTGCGCGAGGTCGAGCAGACCGTGGACTCCGTCGTCATCGTCAGCCGGGGGGTCTGCGTGTTCCAGGGGACCATGGAGCAGCTGCGGGGCGGCCGCCGCGAACGCGTGCTGGTGGCCGGGGCCGACCCCGGTGCGCTGGGCCGCGCGCTCGTCGCCGACGGCATCGCGGACGTGACGGGGCTGCCGGACGGGCGCCTGGCCGTCGTCGGCGCCGACGTGCAGCGCATCGGCGCGGTGGCGCTGGCCGCCGGGGTCCCGCTGTGGGGCATGCAGCTGGAGCAGCCCGACCTCGAGCAGGTCTTCCTCTCCCTCACCGCCGCGCAGCACACCGGCTTCCCGCACGGGGGGGCCCAGCACGGGCCGCCGCCCGGCTGGGGGGGCCCACCCCCGCCGAACCCGTCACCGCCGAACCCGCCCCCCCACCCGACCCAGGGCTGGGGACCGCGATGAGAGCGACGTACCCCACCCCGACCGCCACCTCCGGGCGCCCCGTGCTGCTGGACCTGCTGCGGTCCGAGGCGCGCAAGGTCCTGTCGGTGAAGCTGTGGTGGGCGATGGGCCTGCCCCCGCTGGCCGTGGGCCTGCTCGCCGGCGGCTTCTCCCTCGCCGTGGTGGGCAACGCCGGGGGTGACCTGAACGCCGGGGACGCCGCCGGGGTCGGCGGGGTGGTGGGCCTGTTCACCGCGCTGTACTTCCTGCTGCTGTTCGGGGGCATCTTCGGGGCCGTGAACGCGGCCGGCGAGCACCGGCACAAGACCATCACCACCACGTTCCTCACCTCCGCCTCGCGTGGGGCCTCGCTGTCGGCCAAGCTCGTGGTGACGGCGGTGGTGGGCCTCGTCTACGCCGTGGTCATCGAGCTCGTCACCCTCGCTCTCATCGCCGTCGTCGGCAGCGGCAACCTGCCCGACGTGAGCGGCCCCGCCCTCGCCTTCCTCGGCGTGGCCGTCGTGGTCACCATCGCGTGGGCCCTGCTCGGCGCCGGCCTGGGCACCCTGCTGGGCAGCTCGGTGGGCGCGACCGTCGGCATCGCCCTGTACTACCTGTTCGGCGAGCTGCTGCTCACCGCCCTGCTGGGCGCGGCCAACATCGGCGCGGTGGCGAAGTACCTGCCCGCACAGGCGTCCCTGGGCGCGCTGGTCGGCGTGTTCGGCGACAACGAGGGAATCCTGCTGCCCTGGTGGGGCGGGCTCGGGGTGCTCGTGCTCTGGGTGGCGCTGCTGTGCGGGGGTGGCTGGGCGCGCAACCGGGTCCGCGACGTCGGCTGAACCCGCGCACCAGGGCTAGCCTCGCCGCAGTGGCATCCCCGACGGCACCCCCGACGGCACCCCCGCCGAGCGGGCCGGCGCGGCACCCGGACGTGACCGGGGTGCGGGGCGACGCCGCGTGGTCGCGCCGGCTGCTGCGGGCCTGCTGGGCCCACCCCCGCCTGGTCGTCGGCGCCCTCGTCGTCTCCGCGCTGGGCACCGGGATCGAGGCGGCCGTGCCGCTGCTGACCCGTCGCGCCGTCGACGGCGCGGTGGCCGGCACCACCGACGTCGTCTCCACCGTCGTCGTCGCCCTCGTCGCGCTCGCCCTGGTGCAGTTCGCCGCCCTGTTCGCCCGCCGCTTCCTGGCCGGCAAGCTCAGCCTCAGCGTGCAGCACGACCTGCGCAGCGCCCTGTTCCTCGCGCTGCAGCGCCTCGACGGGGCGGCGCAGGACCGGCTGCGCACCGGGCAGGTCGTCTCCCGCTCCATCACCGACCTGCAGCTCGTGCAGGGCCTGCTCGCGATCACCCCGCTCGCCCTGGGCTCGATCCTGCAGCTCGTCATCTCGATCGTGGCGATGCTGTACCTCTCCCCCCTGCTCACCGCCGTGGCCCTCGTCGTCGCCCCGCTCGTGGGGGTGGCCGGGGCGCTCGCCCGCCGCTCGCTGTTCCCGGCCACGTGGTCGGCCCAGCAGCGCGCGGCCGACGTGGCCCAGCACGTGGAGGAGACCGTCACCGGGGTGCGGGTGGTGAAGGGCTTCGGGCAGGAGCAGCGTGCGGTCACCGAGCTGGAGGGCGCCGCACGCCGGCTGTACGCCGAGCGGCTGCGCGTGGCCCGGGTGAACTCCCGCTTCGCCCCGACCCTGGCGGCGCTGCCCCAGCTGGGGCTCGTCGGGGTGATCGCCCTGGGCGGGCACCTGGCGCTGCGCGGGGAGATCACCGTCGGCACCTTCCTGGCCTTCGCCACCTACGTGACCGCGCTGTCGGCCGTCGCGCGGACGGTGGCGGCGCTCGTGGTGAACGCGCAGCTGGCGCGCGCCGCGGTGGAGCGGGTGTACGAGGTGGTCGACGCCGAGCCGGAGGTCCTCGACACCCCGGACGGGGCGGCGCTGCCGGCGGGTCCGCTGGGCATCGACCTCGCGGGCGTCACCTTCGGCTACTCGCCCGACCAGGCGGTGCTGCGCGGGCTCGACCTGCAGGTGGCCCCCGGCGAGACCGTGGCCCTGGTCGGCCCCGCGGGCTCGGGCAAGTCCACGGTGGCCCTGCTGCTGCCCCGCTTCTACGACCCGCAGGCCGGCACGGTGCGCCTGGGCGGGGCCGACGTGCGCGGGGTGGGCCTGCGCGAGCTCCGCGCCGGGCTCGGCATCGTCTTCGAGGACGCCTTCCTGTTCTCCAGCTCCATCGCGGCCAACATCGCCTACGGCCGCCCCGACGCCACCACGGCCCAGATCCGGGCGGCGGCCGCCGCGGCGCAGGCCGACGGGTTCGTCTCCGAGCTGCCGCAGGGGTACGCCACGGTGGTCGGCGAGCGCGGGCTGACGCTGTCGGGCGGGCAGCGCCAGCGCATCGCCCTGGCCCGCGCCCTGCTCACCGACCCCCGGGTGCTGCTGCTGGACGACGCGACCTCCGCGGTGGACGCCGCCACCGAGGCCGCCATCCAGGACACCCTGCGCACCGTCACGGCCGGGCGGACCACCCTCCTCGTCGCCCACCGCCGCTCCACCCTGGCCCTCGCCGACCGCATCGCCGTGCTGGACGACGGGCGCGTGGTCGACATCGGCACCGAGGCCGAGCTGACCACGCGGTGCGCCCTGTTCCGGTCGCTGCTCGCCACCCCCGGCTCGGGCGACAGCGGCGCGCTGGACGAGGCGCCGGCACCCCGCCGCGGCACCCCTGCGCTGTGGCCCGACGTGGCGCGGGACGACCCCACCCGGGCTGCGCTCCCGGACCTCGGCGGGGGCGGCGGTGGGACCGGAGGTGGGCCCATGAGCGGGGCCCTCTCCGCGGTGCCGCTGACCCCCGGCCTGGCTGCCGCCGTCGCCGCGCTGCCCCCGGCCACCGACTCCCCCGGTCGGCAGGACGCCGACGTGCGCGCCCCCGACCCGGGCTTCCGCCTGGCCACCCTGCTCGGCCCCGTGCGGTGGCTGCTGGCCGGCGTGGTGGCGCTCGTCGCCCTGGACGCCGGCGCCACCATCGCGTTCCCCGCGCTGGTGAAGCAGGCCATCGACGCCGGCGTGGTGGGCGGGTCGGTGGCGGCGCTGCAGGTCGCGGCGCTGGTCGGGCTGGCCGTGGTGGCCGCGGACTGGGTGGTGGTCTCCGCGCAGACCGTGCTCACCGCCCGGGCCGGCGAGCGGGTCCTGTACTCCCTGCGCGTGCGCAGCTACGCCCACCTGCAGCGCCTCGGGCTGGACTACTACGAGCGCGAGCTCTCCGGTCGAATCATGACCCGGATGACGACGGACGTCGACGCGCTCTCGACCTTCCTGCAGACGGGCCTGGCCACCGCGGTGGTCAGCGTCATCACCCTCGTCGGGATCTCCGTGGCCCTGCTGGTCATCGACACGACGCTGGGTCTGCTGGCCCTGACCGTGCTGCCGGTGCTCGCCGCGGTCACCGTGGTGTTCCGACGCTTCTCCTCCGCCGCGTACACCGAGGCCCGGGAGAAGGTGAGCACGGTCAACGCCGACCTCCAGGAGAACGTGGCCGGGATGCGCACCGCCCAGGCCTACGTGCGGGAGGAGCGCTCGGCCGCCACGTTCGTGGCCCACAGCGCCGCCTACCGCCGCTCCCGCATGCGCGCCCAGACCGGGATCGCGCTGTTCTTCCCGTTCGTCGGGCTGCTCGCCGACCTCGCCCAGGCCGGCGTGCTGCAGCTGGGCGCCGGGCGGGTGGCCGCCGGGACCACGTCGGCGGGCGCGCTCACCGCGTTCATCCTCTACCTGGCCCTGTTCTTCAGCCCCGTGCAGCAGCTCTCGCAGGTCTTCGACGGCTACCAGCAGGCGCGGGTGGGCCTGCGGCGGATCGGCGACCTGCTGCGCACCCCCAGCACGGTGGTGCCGGTGGCCCACCCCCGACCGGTGCCCGCCCACCTGCGGGGCGAGGTGGAGCTGCGGGGGGTGAGCTTCCGCTACGCCGGGGCCACCCGCGACGCGCTCACCGAGGTGGACCTGCACATCCCGGCCGGGGCGACGGTGGCGCTGGTCGGGGCGACCGGCGCCGGCAAGTCGACGATCGTGAAGCTGCTGGCCCGCTTCTACGACGTCACCGCCGGGGCCGTGCTCGTCGACGGCACCGACGTGCGCGAGCTGGACCTGGCCGGCTACCGGCAGCGCCTGGGCGTGGTCCCGCAGGAGGCGCACCTGTTCACCGGGGACGTGGCCGGCAACATCGCCTTCGGCCGACCCGGTGCCGGGCGGGCCGAGATCGAGGCCGCCGCGCGCGCCGTGGGCGCCCTCGACGTGCTGGCCGCGCTCCCCGGCGCGCTGCGCCAGCCCACCGGGGAGCGCGGCCAGGGGCTCTCCGCCGGCCAGCGCCAGCTCGTCGCCCTGGCCCGGGCCGAGCTGGTCGACCCCGACCTGCTGCTGCTCGACGAGGCCACCGCCGCGCTCGATCCGGCCACCGAGGGTGCGGTGCTGGACGCGGGCGACCGCCTGACCCGGTCCCGGACCGCCGTCGTCGTGGCCCACCGGCTCGCCACCGCCGCCCGGGCCGACCTCGTCGTGGTCGTCGACGGCGGCCGGGTGGTGGAGCAGGGCACCCACGCCGAGCTGCGCACGGCCGGGGGCGCCTACACCCGGCTGTGGGAAGCCGGGACCCCGCCGTCGAGCGCGGCTCCGTCCGGGCCCGAGCGCTGAACCCGACAGCACGGGGCGAGCCGGGCACCCACGGCCGTCCCCCGCTGGTCTAGCCTCGGGAGCCGAGGAAGCAAGGTCGACGATCGAGTGAAGAAACGAGGCGACACCCTCCCGTGTCCAGCACTCCCGCGTCCCAGTTCGGTGCCAACCAGTGGCTTGTGGACGACATGTACCAGCGGTACCAGGAGGACCCGTCCTCCGTCGACGCCAGCTGGCACGAGTTCCTGGCCGACTACAGCCCCGAGTCGGCACCGGCCTCCCCGGACGCCGCGCCGGCGGCGGCGCGCAACGGTTCGAGCCACGGCGACGGCGCGCGGTCCGCCCCCCGCCCGGCTGCGTCCGCCCCCGCGGCGGCGCCCCCGCAGGCCGCCCCCGCACCGAAGGCCGCCCCCCGGCAGGAGGCGCCCGCACCGAAGCCGGCCGCGGCACCCGAGGCCCCCGCCAAGTCCGCCCCCGGGCCGGCCT
Source organism: Mycobacteriales bacterium (assembly GCA_038234335.1). GTDB lineage: Bacteria > Actinomycetota > Actinomycetes > Mycobacteriales > Mycobacteriaceae > Rhodococcus_D. The sequence continues at coordinate 54,964 of JBBSUN010000010.1, read as the reverse complement.
CGCGCAAGAAGACCGCCGCCGCCCCGCCGGACCCCACCACCACGGCCAAGGACGGCACCCCGCCCGCCGCGAGCGACGCGAAGGCCGAGCCCGTCTCGACCACGCTGCGCGGCGCGGCCGCTGCCGTGGCCAAGAACATGAGCGCCTCGCTCGTGGTCCCCACCGCGACCAGCGTGCGGGCGGTGCCGGCGAAGCTCCTCGCCGACAACCGCATCGTCATCAACAACCACCTCAAGCGCACCCGCGGCGGCAAGGTCTCCTTCACCCACCTGCTCGGGTACGCCCTCGTCCAGGCCCTCGAGTCGTTCCCGGGGATGAACAAGTACTTCACCGAGGTCGACGGCAAGCCCACCGTGGTGCAGCCGGCGCGCGTGAACCTCGGCCTCGCCATCGACCTGCCGGGCCGCGACGGCAGCCGCTCGCTCGTCGTGGCCGCCATCAAGGGCTGCGACGGCATGAGCTTCCAGCAGTTCTGGTCGGCGTACGAGGAGATCGTCCGCAAGGCCCGCGACGGCAAGCTGACGGGCGAGGACTTCGCGGGCACCACCATCTCGCTGACCAACCCCGGCACCATCGGCACCGTGCACTCGGTGCCCCGCCTGGTCGCCGGTCAGGGCGCGATCATCGGCGCCGGCGCCATGGAGTACCCGGCGGAGTTCCAGGGCACGAGCGAGCGACGCCTCGCCGAGCTGGGCGTCGGCAAGGTCATGACGCTGACCTCCACCTACGACCACCGCATCATCCAGGGCGCCGAGTCGGGCGACTTCCTGCGCACGGTGCACCAGCTCCTGCTGGGCGAGGACCGCTTCTACGACCGGATCTTCTCCTCCCTGCACATCCCCTACGAGCCGATCCGCTGGCGCCAGGACATCCCCGAGGGCGCGGTGGACAAGTCCAGCCGCGTGCTCGAGCTCATCGAGGCCTACCGCCACCGCGGGCACCTCATGGCCGCGACGGACCCGCTGAGCTACGCCATCCGCAACCACCCCGACCTCGACGTGCTCACCCACGACCTCACGCTGTGGGACCTCGACCGCGAGTTCCCGGTGGGCGGGTTCAACGGACAGCAGCGGATGAAGCTGCGCGACGTGCTCGGGGTGCTGCGCGAGTCCTACTGCCGCAGCACCGGGGTGGAGTACACCCACATCCTGGAGAACGAGCAGCGCGCCTGGATCCAGGAGCGCGTGGAGAGCAAGCACCACAAGCCCTCCACGGCCGAGCAGAAGTACATCCTCAGCAAGCTCAACGCCGCGGAGGCGTTCGAGACCTTCCTGCAGACCAAGTACGTGGGGCAGAAGCGCTTCTCGCTGGAGGGCAGCGAGACGGTCATCCCGATGATGGACACCGTCCTGGACGTCGCCGCCGAGCACGAGCTCGACGAGGTCGTCATCGGCATGCCGCACCGCGGACGGCTCAACGTGCTCGCCAACATCGTCGGCAAGCCCTACTCGCGCATCTTCACCGAGTTCGAGGGCAACCTGAACCCGACGCAGGCGCACGGCTCCGGCGACGTGAAGTACCACCTCGGGGCCGAGGGCAAGTACATCCAGATGTTCGGTGACAACGACGTGACCGTCTCGCTGACCGCCAACCCCTCCCACCTGGAGGCGGTGGACCCGGTGCTCGAGGGCATCGTCCGCGCCAAGCAGGACGTCATCAACCGCGGCGAGGACGGCTTCACCGTCATGCCGCTGATGCTGCACGGCGACGCGGCCTTCGCCGGCCAGGGCGTGGTGGCGGAGACGCTGAACCTGGCCCTGCTGCGCGGCTACCGCACCGGCGGGACCGTGCACATCGTGGTGAACAACCAGGTCGGCTTCACCACCGCGCCGGAGAACTCGCGCTCCAGCGAGTACTGCACCGACGTCGCGAAGATGATCGGCTCCCCGGTCTTCCACGTGAACGGGGACGACCCCGAGGCGTGCGTCTGGGTGGCGCGCCTGGCCGTGGAGTTCCGCCAGGCCTTCGGCAAGGACGTGGTCATCGACCTCATCACCTACCGCCGTCGTGGGCACAACGAGGGCGACGACCCCTCCATGACGCAGCCCAAGATGTACGACGTCATCGACGCCAAGCGCAGCGTCCGCAAGAGCTACACCGAGAGCCTGATCGGTCGGGGTGACATCTCCCTCAAGGAGGCCGAGGACGCGCTGCGCGACTACCAGGGCCAGCTGGAGCGGGTGTTCAACGAGGTCCGCGAGCTGGAGAAGTACACCGCGGAGCCCAGCCCGTCGGTCGAGGCCGACCAGGTGCTGCCCACCGCGCTGGACACCGCCGTGGACGCCTCCGTGCTCGAGCGGATCGGTGCGGCCCACCTCGACCTGCCCGAGGGCTTCACCGTGCACCCGCGCGTGCAGCCGGTCCTGGAGCGCCGTGCCGCCATGTCCACCGAGGGGGGCATCGACTGGGCCTACGGCGAGCTGCTCGCCCTGGGCTCGCTGGTCATGCAGGGCAAGACGATCCGGCTCTCCGGGCAGGACACCCGCCGCGGCACGTTCACCCAGCGCCACTCCGTGGTCATCGACCGCCAGACCGGGGCCGAGTACACCCCGCTGAAGAACCTGGTGCGCGCGGACGACCCGAACACCGAGGGCAAGTTCCTGGCCTACGACTCGGCCCTGAGCGAGTTCGCCGCCGTCGGCTTCGAGTACGGCTACTCCGTGGGCAACCCCGACGCGGTGGTGCTGTGGGAGGCGCAGTTCGGCGACTTCGTCAACGGCGCGCAGAGCATCATCGACGAGTTCATCTCCTCCGGCGAGGCCAAGTGGGGGCAGCGCTCGGACGTGGTGCTGCTGCTGCCGCACGGGCACGAGGGCCAGGGCCCGGACCACACCTCCGGGCGCATCGAGCGCTGGCTGCTGCTGTGCGCCGAGGGCTCCATGACCGTCGCGGTGCCGTCGACCCCGGCGAGCTACTTCCACCTGCTGCGCCGCCATGCCACCGACGGCGTGCACCGGCCGCTCATCGTGTTCACGCCGAAGTCGATGCTGCGCAACAGGGCCGCGGTCAGCCCGGTGGAGGACTTCACCAGTGGCAAGTTCCTCTCCGTGATCGACGACCCGCACGTGGGCGACGACGCCGCCGAGGCCGTCACCAAGGTGGTCCTGTGCAGCGGCAAGCTGTACTGGGAGCTCGCGGCCCGGCAGGCCAAGGAGGGCATCACCGACACCGCGGTGGTCCGGGTGGAGCAGCTGTACCCGGTGCCCCGCCGTCGCCTCGCGGCGATCCTGGAGCGCTACCCCAACGCGACCGAGGTCCGCTGGACCCAGGAGGAGCCGGCGAACCAGGGCGCGTGGCCGTTCTTCGGCCTCGCCCTGCCCGAGCTGCTCGGCGCGGCGCTGCCCAAGCTGGTGCGGGTCTCCCGGCGTGCGATGGCGGCGCCCTCGGCGGGCTCGTCGAAGGTGCACGCCGTCGAGCAGGAGGAGCTGATCCGGGCGGCGTTCGCGTGAGCGGGGGGTGCTAGGTGTACGCCACCGACCGCGGGATCGAGGAGCTGGAGTCCCGGCGCGGGCCGGAGCAGGTCAGCCTGGAGTGGTTGGCCGGGCGTCTGCGCGCGTACGTGGACGACCACCCCGAGCACGAGGACGCCGTCGACCGCCTGGCCACCTTCCTGGCCCGCGACGACGACGAGGTCGACGAGCTCGACGACTGAGCTCCGCTCCCCGTCGGGGAGACCGGTGCGGCTCCGCCGCGCGTCGACCACCGGCGCCAGGCCGGGGCGGTGCCGCCCACCCGTCCCAGCCCCGGGACGACGGCAGCTCGTCCAGGACGACAGCGGCCCCGCACCGGAGGACCGGTGCGGGGCCGCTGTGGGTGCGAGGTGGGTCAGATCAGCTGGTTGTCCGTGAGCCACTGCTTGGCCACGGTCTCGGCCGGCATCGGCGAGTAGACCTCGCGCAGCAGCGACGTGAGGTCTGCGGTGTTGAGCTTCTTGGAGACCTCGTCGAGCTTGTCCTGCGCGGGCTGGCTCAGCGCGCCCGCCTTGAACAGCGGGACGACGTTCTGCGCCGGGAACACGTTCTTCGGGTCGTCCAGCAGGACGAAGCCGTTGTCCGGGATGTTCGGGTCGGTCGTGTAGAGGTCGGCGACATCGATGGTGCCGTCCTTCAGCGCCGAGACGCTGATGGGGCCGCCGGTGTCGGTCGTCTTGAACGCCCCGAAGGTGCAGCTGTACTTGTCCTTGAGCCCGACCAGTCCGGCCTGGCGGGTCACCAGCGACGGTGAGCCGCCGATCGTCAGCTCACCGCACACCGGGGTCAGGTCCGCGATCGACTTCAGGCCGTACTTCTGTGCCGTGGCCGGCAGCACCGCGAGGGCGTCCTTGTCCTCGGCCGGGGAGTACTGCAGCACGTTGAGGTCCTCGGGCAGCGCCGCCTGCAGCGCGGTGTAGACCTCCTCGGAGCTCGCCGCGGTGGCCGCCTTGTCGTACTGCAGGAGCAGGTTGCCGGTGTAGTCCGGCAGCACGGTGATCTCACCGGACTGGATGGCGCTCAGGTACAGCTCGCGGGAGCCGAAGTTCAGCTTCTTCTCCACCGTCACGCCGATGGAGGTCAGCGCGCCGGCGTAGATCTCGGCGATGAGCTCGTTCTCGGGGAAGTTCGCGGAACCGACGACGACGGTGTCACCGGAGGCGGCGGCACCGCTCGAGGCACCCGTGCCGAGCGCGTCCTGGGAGCTCCCGCACGCGGTGAGCGCGGCGGCCCCCACGGCGACCAGGGCGATGGCCCGGCTGCGGAGCCGAGACCCCGGGCTGCGTGTTCTCGTGGTGTGGCTCATGATGCTGTCCTTTCTCGTACCGACCTGCGGAGGAAGATGTTGCGGCTGCGGGACGGGCCGGCTTTCGACCGCAGACCGGAGGAGACGAGCAGTCGCTGCAGACCGGCGAGCACGAGGTCGGCCGCGACGGCCAGGAGGGCGATGAGGACGGCCCCGGCGACGACCTGGGCGTAGTCCTGCTGGAACAGGCCGTTGATGATGTACTGCCCGAGCGCCTCGAGGGTGATGAGCGCCGCGATCGACGTGGTCGCCACCAGCTGCAGCATGGCGGTGCGGATGCCGCCGAAGATGACCGGCAGCGCGTTGGGCAGCTCCACCCGGAGCAGCACCTGGGTGCCCGTCATCCCCATGCCCTGGGCGGCGTCGACCGCGTCGCGGTCCACCCCGGCCACCCCGGCCATGGTGGCCAGCATGATCGGCGGGACGGCGAGCACCACCAGGGTGATGACCAGGGCGGGCAGCCCCACGCCCCGCTCGGTGGCGAGCAGGAACATCAGGCCCAGGCTGGGCAGCGCCCGCAGCGCCGTCGCGGTGCCGATGATGGCGCTCGCACCCCGGCCGGTGTGCCCGATGAACGCCCCCAGCGGGACGGCGATGACCAGGGCGTAGGCCAGGGCGATGAGGCAGTAGGAGATGTGCTGCAGCGCGCGGTCGTCGATGCCGTCGGGCCCACGGTAGCTGTCCGGTGACGTGAGGAAGTCGACGACCTGGCTGATGATCACGTCGTCGCCCCCGCCCGCAGCCACGGCGTGGCGAGGCGCTGGCCCAGCACGAGCAGGCTGTCCGCGACGAGGGCGATGACGGCGATGAGCACGAGGCCCACGATCTGCGGCGGCACGAAGCTGAGCTGGAAGCCGAGCAGGAACAGCTGGCCGAGCCCACCGGAGCCGATGAGCACGGCCACGCTGACCAGGCTCACGTTGCTCACCGTGGCCACCCGGAGCCCGGCGACGAGCACGGGCACCGCGTTGGGCAGCTCCACGGTGAGGAAGCGCCGCAGCGGGGTGTAGCCCATGGCGGTGGCCGCGGCGACGACGGCGGGCGGCAGCGCGTCGAGCGCGTCCACCACCCCGCGCACGAGGAGCGCCGTGGTGTACACGGTGAGGGCGACGATGATGTTGATCCCGCTGGTGATCCCGGTGCCCAGGACGAGCGGCAGGATCACGAACAGGGCCAGCGACGGGATCGTGTAGACGATCGAGGACACGGACAGGAAGAACAGCCGCGTCAGCGGGGTGCGGCCGGCGAGCCAGCCCAGCGGGATCGCCAGCACCAGGGCGAGCACGACGGGCACCAGCGAGAGGTAGACGTGCACGAAGAACAGGTCGACGACCTGGGCCCGGTAGATGTCGTTGGACAGGTAGGCCCTCACTGCGGTGCCTCCGCCTCGATCCGGGTCATCTCCCGGGTGCGGGCGGCCTCGATGAGCGCGAGCACGTCCGGGGCGCGCACCGCGCCGACCGGGCGCCCGTCGTCGTCGACGACGACGCCCACCCCGGACGGCGAGCTCAGCGCCGCGTCGAGCGCCGAGCGCAGCGGACCCGACCTGGGGTGCAGCGAGCCGCCGGGCACGAGGGACCCCCGGGCGGGGCGGGCACCCGGGGGCAGCCAGCCGGCCGCGTGCCCGCCGTCGAGGACCAGCGTCCAGTCCGCGACGGGCACGCCGGCGTCGTCGAGCTCGACGGTGTCCAGCGGCAGGATCTCGAGCCCGTCGGAGCCGGCGAAGCTCAGGCCCCGGTAGCCGCGGTCGCGCCCGACGAAGGAGGCCACGAAGTCGTCCGCCGGGCGGGCGAGGATCTCCGCCGGCGTGTCGTACTGGGCCAGGTGGCCGCCCTGGCGGAACACGGCCACCTTGTCGCCGATCCGGACGGCCTCGTCGATGTCGTGGGTGACGAACACGATGGTCTTGCCCAGCTCGGCCTGCAGGCGCAGCAGCTCGTCCTGCAGCTTCTCCCGCACCTCGGGGTCGACGGCGGAGAACGGCTCGTCCATTAGCAGCACCGGGGGGTCGGCCGCCAGGGCCCGCGCCACGCCGACGCGCTGCTGCTGGCCGCCGGAGAGCTGGGACGGGTACCGCTTGGCGACGTCCTGGTCCAGCCCGACGACCTCGAGGAGCTCGGCGGCCCGCGTCCGCGCCGCGGCCCGCTTGGTGCCGGTGAGCACCGGGACGGTGGCGATGTTGTCCAGCACGGTGCGGTGCGGGAACAACCCGCCCTGCTGGATGACGTAGCCGATCCCCCGGCGCAGCTCCGCGGCCGGCCCGTCCGAGATGTCCTCGCCGTCCAGCAGGATGGTGCCCTCGGTGGGGTCGATCATCCGGTTGATCATCCGCAGCGACGTGGTCTTGCCGCAGCCGGACGGGCCGACGAGGACGGTGATGCCGCCGTCCTCGACCACGAGGTCCAGCCCGTCCACCGCCACCGTGCCGTCGGGATAGCGCTTGGTCACGGACTTGTACTCGATCACCGGGGCGTCCACCTCTGCGGTACAGCCGATCGGGGGCGCCTTGCCGGCCTCCGGGGAGAAGAGTCCCGGAACAGTAACCGCGCACCCGGCGCGACGCAGCACCGAGCGCACCCCCTGTCACCGGACCGTGACCTCCGCAGGTACGCGGCCCTTCCGCTCACCGAGCGTGACGCCGCAGGGCCCGGGGTGCGGGCCACAGCCGCAGCGGCACCACCGCCACCACCTGCGCCGGGCCCAGGGTGCGCGAGTCGGTGGAGGCGGCGGGGAAGTCGCCCAGCACGTGCCAGCCGCCACCGTCGGGTCGGGCCGCCCGCTTGACCGAGAGCTGGCCGGGCCGCTGCGGCCAGCGCACCAGGACGACGGCACCGGCCCGCGGGGCCCGGCCGGGCAGGGCGAGGACGACGTCGCCGTCGGCCAGCGTGGGAGCCATGGAGGGTCCGCGCACGAGCACCCGGCGCAGCGGCCAGCGGAGCACGCGCACCACCCCTGCTGCGGGCCCCACCCCCGAGTAGGGTCGGGCTGTCCGGAGTGATCATCACACGTGCCTGGAGGACCGATGTCCCTGCTCTCCCGCCTCGCCCACCCGTCGCTGGAGGCCACTGCGCACTGCGACCTCCCCTGCGGCGTGTACGACCCCGCCCAGGCCCGCATCGAGGCCGAGTCCGTCAAGGGCTGCCAGGAGAAGTACCAGGCCAACGAGGACCCGGCCTTCCGGGCTCGGGCCATCGAGATCAAGGACCAGCGCGCCGAGCTGGTCAAGCACCATCTCTGGGTGCTGTGGACCGACTACTTCAAGCCGCCGCACTTCGAGAAGTACCCGGAGCTGCACGAGCTGTTCAACAAGGCCACCAAGGCGGCCGGCGCCGGCGGCGTCAAGGGTTCGCAGGACCCGGCCACCGGCCAGGCGCTGCTGGACCAGATCGCCGAGATCGACCGCATCTTCTGGGAGACCAAGCAGGCTGCCTGACCCCGGAACCGACGCCACCCGCCCGCCACCCCGCGACGCTCGCCCCGAGCGCACGCCGGGTGGCGGTGGTGCGTCCGGGGGCGAGTACCTTGCGCGCCATGACCCCACCGCAGGAGGAGACGGCCGTGCGGGTGGTCCTGCTGCGCCACGGCGAGACCGAGTGGTCGCTCACCGGACGGCACACCGGGGCCACCGACGTGCCGCTGACGGCGGCGGGCCGCGAGCAGGCCCACGACGCCCGGGCCGTCCTGCACCGACTCGACCTGCGCGCGCCGCTGGTGCTCAGCAGCCCACGGGTGCGCGCCCTGGACACCGCGCGCATCGCGGGGCTCGACGTCGCCGAGGTCGTCGACGACCTCGTGGAGTGGGACTACGGCGACTACGAGGGCCTCACCACCCCGGAGATCCGGGAGACGGTGCCCGGGTGGACGGTGTGGACCCACCCGTGCCCCGGCGGCGAGACCGCGCAGCAGGTGCAGGCCCGGGCCGACGCCGCACTGACCCGTGCCATCACCGACGCGCGCGAGGCCGACCGCGACGTGGTCCTCGTCGGGCACGGGCACATGTCCCGCGCGCTGCTCGCCCGCTGGGTCGGGCTCCCGGTGACCGACGGGATCCACCTCAGCATGTCCCCGGCCGGGCTCTCGGTGCTCGGTCACGAGCACGGCCGGCGCCAGATCGCGGCCATGAACCTCACCCCACCCCCGAGATGACCAACCCCGAGACGAGCCGGAGCACGCGATGATCCGCACGGTCACCCCAGACGACGTGGGCACCGTCGTGACGATGGTGCACGCGCTCGCCGCCTACGAGAAGGCGCCCGAGCTGTGCCACCTCACCACCGAGCAGCTGCACGAATCGCTGTTCGGCGAGCACCCCGCCCTGTTCGGGCACGTCGCGACGCTCGACTCCGGCGAGGTGGTCGGCTTCGCGCTGTGGTTCCTCAGCTACTCCACCTGGGACGGCGTGCACGGGGTGTACCTGGAGGACCTGTACGTCGATCCCGCGCACCGGGGCGGCGGGCACGGTCGCGCGCTGCTGGCCACCCTGGCCGGGGTGTGCACCGAGCGGGGCTGGACCCGGCTCGCCTGGTGCGTGCTGAACTGGAACGCGCCGTCCATCGGCTTCTACCGCTCCCTCGGCGCCCAGCCGCAGGACGAGTGGACGACGTACCGCCTCAGTGGCGCGGCCCTGACCGCCCTCGGGCGGCCCGCGGGCTGAGCGGGCGGGGCCCGGCGGCAGGCTCGCGGTCCAGGACCGGCGGGTGCTCCTCGGCGAAGCGCTCGCCCGTCCACCGCAGCGAGCTGGGCGCGAAGGCACCGACCACGACGACGAGGACGGCCAGGCCCAGGAGCACCCCCGCCCACGCGATCCCCGACGCCGTGAGCAGCGACCACACCACCGGGGCCAGGATGATCTGCACGATCACCGACGGGGCCCGTCCGCCGCGCCGCCCCCGGGCCAGCGCGACGCCGGCCGCAGCCGTGCCACCACCCAGCACCGCGAAGATGCCCGCCAGCGCGAACCCGCCGATCACCGCGTCCCCCGCGCCCACCAGCTCCCGCACCAGGATCACGAGCGCGATCCCGACCGAGGTGGCCCCCTCGAGCGCAGCCACCGCGCCGGCGGCCCGCAGCGGGGCGGGCGGACGCGGCGGCACGGGGCGCGCGGGCTCGGGGCGCGAAGGTCCGGACACGAGCCCCAGGGTAGGCGCGCAGTAGCCTCACCACCCGTGCGCGCGATGCTGGTGGTCAACCCCAACGCGACGTCGACCACCGGCGCCGCGCGGGACGTCATCGCCGGCGCCCTCGCCAACCGCCTGAGCCTGCGGGTGGAGCACACCGACCACCGCGGGCACGCCGCCGAGCTGGCCCGGGAGGCCGTGGCCGACGGGGTGGGGGTCGTCGTGGTGCACGGTGGCGACGGCACGGTCAACGAGGTGGTCAACGGCCTGCTCGGACCGGCCACGCCCGCCCCCGAACGCACGCGCACCCGCCCCGCGGTGGCCGTGGTCCCCGGCGGGTCGGCCAACGTGTTCGCCCGCTCGCTGGGGCTCTCGCCCGATCCGCTCGAGGCCACCCGTCAGCTGCTCACCGCGGCGCAGCAGCCCTCGATCCGCGAGGTGGGTCTCGGCGCCGCCGACGACCGCTGGTTCCTGTTCAACGCGGGCCTGGGGTGGGACGCCGAGGTGGTGCACTCGGTGGAGCAGCGGCGCAACCGCGGCAAGGCCGCCACCCCGGGCCGCTACTTCCGGGCTGCGGTGCGCAAGTACGCGCGGTCGCTGCGCCACCCCGCCCGCCTCACCGTCGAGCTGCCCGGCGAGGACGACGTGACCGGGGTGCACATGGCCTTCGTCAGCGCCTCGGCCCCGTGGACCTTCCTGGGCGGGCGACCGCTGCACACCAACCCCACGACGACCTTCGACAGCGGGTTGGGCCTGTTCGGGGTGACCAGCCTCGGCGCGCCGACGATCGGGCGTCTCGTCGGGCAGATGCTCGCCCACGACGGTGACCCGCACGCCCGTCGGCTGCTGCGCCGCGACGACCTCGCCGAGCTCCGGGTGCGGTGCTCGAGCCCGACCAGCCTGCAGCTGGACGGGGAGTACCTGGGCGAGCGCGACGCGGTGCACTTCTACCGGGTCCCCCGGGCGCTGCGCGTCCTCGCACCCCCGGGGTGACCGCGGGTGCGCACCCTCCGGGTGACCGTCGGCGCCCGCACCCTCCGGGTGACATGGAACACCGCCACCCGGGTGATCGACCACGATCTCTTGACATCGGTGGTCTTCGTGAAAGCCTTTGCAAGTAACAGCGCGGAAACCTGCGCACGAACGGCGAGCGAACACGCGCGCCCCGAGACGGTGCACCAGCACCCGGTGAAGGAGCAGAGGATGGATTGGCGCCACGAGGCGATCTGCCGCGACGAGGACCCGGAGCTGTTCTTCCCGGTGGGGAACAGCGGTCCGGCGATCGCCCAGATCGCGGAGGCCAAGGTCGTCTGCCGCCGCTGCCCCGTCATGAGCGACTGCCTGGCCTGGGCGCTCGAGTCGGGCCAGGACGCCGGCGTGTGGGGCGGCATGAGCGAGGACGAGCGTCGCGCGCTGAAGCGCCGCAACGCTCGCACCCGGGCGCGCGCGAACGCCTGAGCGGCACCGCTCGGCAGCAGGGCCCGACACCGCGCGGTGTCGGGCCCTGCTGCACGTCCGGGCCGGGTCGGCGCAGGCGGGGTTCAGCGCGGGCGGCGGCCCAGCGGCACCAGCAGCACCGCGTCGGTGCCACCCCCGTCGGCCGGGCGGAGCTCCAGGTGGCCGCGGAGCTCGGCGTCGACGAGAGTGCGGGCGATCTGCAACCCCAGGCTGCCGACCGCGTCCACCGCGAAGTCCTCCGGCAGCCCACGCCCGTCGTCGTGCACCACGACACGCAGCTCGCGGGCCGAGCGCTGCGTGCGGATGGCCACCGTCCCCTCCCGGCCGTCCGGGAACCCGTGCTCGAGCGCGTTCTGGACCAGCTCGGTGAGCACCATGACCAGCGGGGTCGCCAGCTCGGCCGCGAGCACACCCAGGCGCCCCTCGCGGCGCACGGCCACGCCGCTCGCGATCGTCGCCACGTCGACCATCATCGGCAGCAGCTTGTCGACCACGCCGTCGAGGTCGACCTTCTCGTCCACCGACATCGACAGCGTGTCGTGCACCAGGGCGATGGAGGAGACCCGGCGCACCGACTCCGCGAGCGCGGCCCGGGCCTCCAGGTTGGTGGTGCGCCGGGCCTGCAGCCGCAGCAGCGCGGCCACCGTCTGCAGGTTGTTCTTGACCCGGTGGTGGATCTCCCGGATGGTGGCGTCCTTGCTCAGCAGGGCCCGGTCGCGGCGGCGCACCTCGGTGACGTCGCGCACCAGCACCAGGGCCCCGGAGGACACCCCGCGGGGGCGCAGCGGCAGGGCGCGCAGCAGCACGGTGGCCCCGCGCGCGTCGGCCTCGACCCGGGTGGTCGGACTGCCGTCCAGCGCTGCCCGGATGCGGTGCACGACCTCCTCGGCGTCGAAGGAATCGGTCACCAGGCCCCGGGTGACGTGGGCCAGGTCGGTGCCGGCCACGTCGGTGGGCAGGCCCATCCGGTGGTACACCGAGAGCGCGTTGGGACTGGCGTAGAGCACCGAGCCCCCCGGCTCCAGCCGGAGGAACCCGTCACCGGCCCGTGGGCTGGTGTGCACGTCGGAGACGGCCTCCGCGGTCGGGAAGGTGCCGTCGGCGATCATCTGGCACAGGTCCCGGGCGCACTCGAGGTACGCGTTCTCCAGCGCGCCGGCCCCGCGCACGTCGGTGACCCCGGTGTCGCGGGTGAGCACGGCGACGACGGTGCCGGCACTCCCGCCCGACCCGTGACCCGACCCCGGGCCCGCCCCCGGACCCGCCCCCGGACCCCGACCGTGGGGCACCGACACCGGGATGGCGACGCGGAGCAGCCGGGTGCCGTCGTGGGTGCTCACCTGCGACGGCTGGGTCACCCGTCCGACCGCGGTCGCCCGGTCGAGCTGGGGCTGCTGCTCCGGGTCGGCGACGCTGCCCACCGCGTCCTCGGGGTGGGAGGTGTTGGCCGTCGTCGGGCGGGCCTGGGCCACGCACAGCAGGACGGTGTCCGCGTCGTCGCGGTCGCCGCCCCGGACGGGCACCCAGAGCAGGAAGTCGGCGAAGGAGAGATCGGCCAGCAGCTGCCACTCCCCGACCAGGCGCTGCAGGTGGTCGACCTGGTCGCCGGAGAGGCTCGCGTGCTCGGCGAGCAGCTCGCTCAGCGTCGACACGGCCGGGCGCTCAGGACAGGACCACCAGCAGGTCGCCCGGCTGCACGTCGTCGTTCTCGGCGACCGCCAACGACCCCACCGTGCCGCCCTCCTCGGCGAGGACGGGGATCTCCATCTTCATGGACTCCAGGATCACCACGGTGTCCCCCGCCGCCACCACGTCGCCCACGGCGACCACCACCCGCCAGACCTTGGCCGGCAGCTCCGCCCGCACGTCCTCCGCCATCGACGACCACCTCGCTCTCGACCGAGATCAAACCACAGCGGGACCTCCGTCCCCGGGCGCGGGTTGGGTGCGCTGCCCGGGCGTGGGAGGATGGACCCACGAGCTGGTTGTCCGCCCCGCACCCGGGGCGCGTCACCGACCGCCGGCAGTCCAGCACCGACCGAGGAGACGACATGGCCAAGCGTGGGAACAAGCGTCGCGCCCGCAAGAAGAACAAGGCGAACCACGGCAAGCGCCCGAACGCCTGAGCACCACCCCTCGCGCGACGGAAGAGCCCCGGACCAGGTGGTCCGGGGCTCTTCCGTCGCGGGGGAGCTCAGTCGGTGCGGCTCTCGCTCACCGAGACCCGGATACGGTCGGTCAGCTTGTCCCGGAGGCCGGCCGGCGCGCGCTCGCCGCACTTGCGCCCGAGCAGGTTCTTGATCTGCTCCTCGATGCCGAAGGCGGTCAGGCACGGACCGCAGTCGTCGAGGTGGCGCTGCAGGCGGGTGCGGCTCGCGTCGTCGCACTCGTGGTCCAGGAAGGTCCACACGTCGGCGATCACCGCCGAGCAGTCCAGCACCTGCTCGTCCGGGTTCGGGGCGCCGGCCGGGTCCTGCTCGTGGCCGCTCACCGGGTCGCCTGCGAGGCCGCGACGGTCTCGGCCCGCACGAAGCCACGGTCCTGGGCCACGTCGGCCAGCAGGCCGCGCAGCTGCTTGCGCCCGCGGTGCAGCCGCGACATGACGGTGCCGATGGGCGTGCCCATGATCTCGGCGATCTCCTTGTAGGCGAAGCCCTCCACGTCGGCGTAGTACACGGCCATCCGGAAGTCCTCGGGCAGCGCCGCCAGCGCGTCCTTGATGTCGCTGTCGGGCAGCGCGTCCAGCGCCTCCACCTCCGCGGAGCGCAGGCCGCGGGAGGTGTGCTCCGCCGCATCGGCCAGCTGCCAGTCGGTGATCTCCTCGGTGGGGTACTGCGCGGGCTGGCGCTGCTTCTTGCGGTACCCGTTGATGTAGGTGTTGGTGAGGATGCGGTACATCCACGCCTTGAGGTTGGTGCCCGCGGTGAACGAGCCGAAGGCGGCGTACGCCTTGAGGAACGCCTCCTGGACCAGGTCCTCGGCGTCGGCGGGGTTGCGCGTCATGCGCAGCGCAGCGCCGTAGAGCTGGTCGAGCAGCGGCATCGCGTCACGCTCGAAGCGCGCGGTGCGCTGCTCGGGGGTCTCGTTCGCCTGGTCCAGCGCGGCCTGCTCCTTCGCGCCGGTCACCGACGCGTCGACCGCCTGCTCGCCGGAACCTGCCCGCTCGCCGGGCCCTGCCTGACCTGGTGCTTGCACCGCCACCGTGCTCCTTCCGCCGGGCACGCCCGCGGCCACCACCGGTGCGGCGAGCGCACGAGCACCCGCTGACCCTACCGGGACGGTGGTCGTCGCTGCCCGGGGCAGGACCTCCCGCAGGACAAGCCCGCGGCGCTGGGCCTCCTGGCGGCGCTGACGCTCCTCGCACTGCACGCTCATGCTGTGCTGCTCCTCTCGTGGGCACGACGGGTGCACGTGGTGCACCGCCGTCTGTCCGGTTCCAACCCCGTCCCCGGCAGGGCTGTTCCCCGGGCGCCGGCCGCTAGGTTCACGCCGTGGGGCGGGCGACGAGGGCGACGACGGCGCTGGAGCGTGCCGGTATCTCCCACCGGGTGCACGCCTACGCCCACGACGCGCGCAGCACGGCCTACGGGGACGAGGCGGTGGCCGCGCTCTGCTCCGCCCTCGACGTGGCGCCGGAGCGGGTGCTGAAGACCCTGGTCCTGGTGGTCGACGACGCGCCGGTGGTGGCGGTGCTGCCCGTGGGTGACCAGGTCGACCCGCGGGCGGTGGCCGCGGCGCTGGGGGGACGGCGCGCGGCCATGGCCGCGCAGGACCTGGCTCGTCGTGCCAC
Source organism: Mycobacteriales bacterium (assembly GCA_038234335.1). Lineage (GTDB taxonomy): Bacteria > Actinomycetota > Actinomycetes > Mycobacteriales > Mycobacteriaceae > Rhodococcus_D. Next base: position 39,823 of record JBBSUN010000010.1, on the reverse strand, counting down.
CGGGTACGTCCTCGGCGGGGTGTCCCCGCTGGGGCAGCGGCGCGCGCTGCCCACCGTGGTGCACGTCGGCGTGCTGGTGCACCCGAGCGTGCTGTGCAGCGCGGGGCAGCGCGGGCTCGAGGTGGAGCTGGACCCGGCCGAGCTGGTGCGGGCCACCGGAGCGGTGACGGCCGCGATCACCCGGTGCTGAGCGCCCGGGCCCCGTGCCGGGGCAGCCAGGCCGCGACCGCGCTCGCGACGGCCGCCGTGTCGATGTGCAGGCTGTGGTCTCCCGGCACCACCACGACCTCGCGCCCCGGTGCCACCTCCGGGCGTGCGAAGCGGTCCCGGGCGCCCTGCACCACGAGGACCGGCACGCCCACGCCGTCGAGCTCCGGTGCCCGGCTGGTCGGGCGGGCCGCGCGCGGGGGCACCAGCGGGAAGGCCAGGCAGAGCACCGCGTCGGCCCCGCAGGCCCGCGCGGTGCGGCAGGCCACCCGAGCCCCGGACGAGCGACCCCCGACCACGAGCGGTCCCGCCGGGGCGAGGGTGCCCAGGACGGCCAGCCACGCCTCGTCGAGGTGCGCGGCGGGGGCGGGGGCCCGGCGGCCCGCCACCCGGTAGGGCTGCTCCACGAGCACCACGCGCCACCCGGCGGCCAGGGCCACCTCCTGCACCACGAGCAGGTCCGGCGCGCCCACCCCACCCCCCGCGCCGTGGCCGAGGACCAGGGTCGCCCCGGCCCCTCCCCCGGACCGGTCACCCCGCACGTGCACCCGGGCGGGGCCGCGCGGGGTGTCCACCTCGAGCACCTGCGGCTCGACGGTGCTCGCGAGGAGGCTCCCGGCGTCGCTCATGCGCCCATGCTGGCACGGGTAGGCGATGATCGTCGGTGTGACCACCCCGCCTCCCTGGCCCGCCCCGCACGCCGCGGGACCGGTGCGCGCCGAGGTGGCGGTGCCGGGCTCCAAGTCGATCACCAACCGCGTCCTGGTGCTGGCCGCGCTCGCCGACGGCCCGAGCACCCTGCGCGGCGCGCTCGTCAGCCGGGACACCGAGCTCATGGCCGCGGCGCTCCGGTCGCTCGGGGCGGCGGTGGACCTGGGTGGCGGGGACCTCGGTCACAGGGACCTCGGTGACAGGGACCTCGGTGACAGGGACCTGCCCGAGGTCGACCCGTCCCCCGGTCGCGTGGTGCCCGGCCCGCTGCACGGCGACGTCGACGTCGACTGCGGCCTCGCCGGCACGGTCATGCGGTTCCTGCCCCCGCTGGCCGCGCTCGCCGACGGCGACGTGCGCCTGGACGGCGACCCGCACGCCCGGACCCGGCCCCTGGGCACGGTGCTGGGTGCGCTGCGCGCCCTCGGCGTCGCCGTCACCGGGGACGCCCTGCCGCTGACCGTGCACGGACGGGGCCCGGTGCCCGGTGGCGAGGTCGTGCTGGACGCGTCGGCGTCGTCGCAGCTCGTGTCCGGGCTGCTGCTCTCCGGTGCCCGCTACGACGCCGGGCTGACGGTCCGTCACGACGGCAAGCCGGTGCCGTCGCAGCCGCACCTGGACATGACGGTGGCCGTGCTGCGGCGGGCGGGCGTGGCCGTGGACGACAGCGAGCCCGACGTGTGGCGGGTCGCGCCCGGGCCGATCACCGGGCGCGACTGGGTCGTCGAGCCGGACCTCTCCAACGCCACCCCGTTCCTGGCCGCGGCCGCGCTCACCGGTGGCACCGTCACCGTCCCCCACTGGCCGAGCGCCACCACCCAGCCCGGCGACGCCATCCGCGGGGTGCTCGAGCAGATGGGGTGCACGGTGGTGCTCGTCGACGGCGCGCTCACCGTGACCGGACCGGACCGCCTGAGCGGGGTCGACCTCGACCTGCACGACGTCGGCGAGCTGACCCCCACCATCGCCGCGCTGTGCGCGGTCGCGGACGGCCCGTCCTGGTTGCGGGGGGTCGCGCACCTGCGCGGGCACGAGACCGATCGCCTGGCTGCGCTGACCGCCGAGCTGGGAGCGCTGGGCTGCGGGGTGACCGAGACCGACGACGGCCTGCACGTCGTGCCGGCACCGCTGCGGGCCACCGACCGCGCCTGGCGCTCCTACGCCGACCACCGGATGGCCACCGCGGGGGCGCTGCTCGGGCTGGTGGTCCCGGGCGTGGCGGTCCAGGACGTGGGCACGACCGCCAAGACGCTGCCCGGCTTCACGGACATGTGGACGCAGATGCTGGCGTGAGCAAGCGGGTGTACGACGAGTCCGACGTGCGGATCCGCCCGGGCCGCAGCAGCCGCCCGCGCACCAAGACCCGTCCCGAGCACCTCGACGCGGAGACCGCCGTCGTCGTGGCGGTGGACCGCGGCCGCTGGGGCTGCGTCCTCGACGGCGACCCCGACCGCCCGGTGGTCGCGATGCGGGCCCGGGAGCTCGGTCGCACCCCGGTGGTGGTGGGCGACCGGGTCAGCCTCGTCGGTGACCTCTCCGGGCGCACCGACACCCTCTCGCGGATCGTGGCCGTGCAGGATCGCCGCACCGTGCTGCGGCGCACCGCCGACGACACCGACCCCTTCGAGCGCGTGGTCGTGGCCAACGCCGACCAGCTGCTCGTGGTCGTGGCCCTGGCCGACCCGCCACCGCGCACCGGGCTGGTCGACCGCTGCCTCGTGGCCGCCTTCGTCGGAGGCCTGCGGCCGGTGCTGTGCCTGACCAAGGCCGACCTCGCCGACCCCGCACCGGTGGCCGCCGACTACGCCGACCTCGACGTGCCCGTCGTCGCCCTGCACCAGCACACCCCCCTCGACGAGCTCCGGGCCGTGCTCGAGGGGCAGACCACCTGCATGGTCGGGCACTCCGGGGTGGGCAAGTCGACCCTGGTCAACCGGCTGGTCCCGGACGCGCACCGCGCGGTCGGAGTGGTGAGCGGCATCGGCCGCGGGCGGCACACCTCGACCCAGTCGGTGGCGCTGCCGCTGCCCGCCCGCGCCGACGGCACCGCGGGCGGCTGGGTCGTGGACACCCCCGGCATCCGCAGCTTCGGCCTCGCCCACGTCAGCGCCGAGGACGTGGTGCGCGCCTTCGGCGACCTCGCCGACGTGGTGGCGCGCTGCCCGCGTGGCTGCACGCACCTGGGCCCACCCGCCGACCCGGAGTGCGCCCTGGACACCCTGACCGGCACCGCCGCGCGTCGGGCGGCCGCGGTGCGCCGGCTGCTGGTGGTGCTGACGGACACCGACCCCTGGTCGTGATCCGGGCCGTTCGACCCCGCGGGACGCCGGCGAGCGCCGCGGACCCCGGGGCGGCAGGGTGTCCCGCGTGACCCTGCTCCCCACCCCCGACGCCGACGACGTGCTCGCCTGGACGCAGACGCACCTGGGCGACCTCACCCGCGACGGGGTGCGGGCCTCGGGCCGCTTCCGCGGTGGGCAGCAGGCGGCCGACACCGCGCTGGCCAGCCTGGACGCCACCGGCTACGCGCGCCGGCGCAACGAGGTGCTGCCGGTGTCGCGACGGGGCGCCACCGGGCTCTCGCCGTACATCCGGCACGGCCTGCTGCCGCTGCGCCGGGTCTGGGACGCCGCGGGCGACGCCCCCTCGGCCGACCGCACCAAGCTCCGGGACGAGCTGCTGTGGCAGGAGTACGCCCGCCACCTCTACGCCCGGGTGGGCACCCGCACCCGCACCGCGCTGCGGGCCGACCCGCCGGGCCCGGCCCGGCCGTGGGCGGAGCCCTGGCCCCGGGACATGGCGTGCGTGGACCTCGTCCTCACCGAGCTCGAGGAGGACGGCTGGCTGGTGAACCAGACCCGGATGTGGCTGGCCAGCCAGTGGACGGTGCGCGCGGGCTGGGACTGGGCCGCGGGTGAGGACGAGATGTTCGCCCAGCTGCTCGACGGCTCGCGCGCGGCCAACCGGCTCGGCTGGCAGTGGACCACCGGGGTGGGCAGCGGCAAGCCCTACGGGTTCAGCCGCTGGCAGGTGCGCAAGCGCGCGCCGGGCGTGTGTGACGGGTGCGCGCTGCAGCACGCCTGCCCCATCGAGCAGTGGCCGGACGAGGCGGACACGCGGTGGCTGCCGCGGGAGCCGCTGCTCGCGGCGGACCCCGACCCGGAGCGCACCGCCGGGCCGCACGAGCCCGCGCGCACGGGGACCCCGGAGGCGGTGTGGCTGACCGCGGAGTCCCTCGGCACCGACGACCCGGCGCTGGTCGGGCACCCGGACCTGCCGGTGGTGTTCGTCTTCGACGAGCCGCTGCTGGCGCGGCTGCGCCTGGCCGGGCCCCGGCTGGTGTTCCTCGCCGAGACCCTGGCCGAGCTGGCGGGCGAGCGCGAGGTGGAGCTCCACCGGGGTGACCCGGTCCAGGTGCTCGCCGGACGCCCGGTGGCGGCGACCGCCGCACCGGTGCCCGGGTTCCGCCGCCGGGCCGACACCCTCGACGTGGTCGTGACCCACCCGTGGCCGTGGCTGGTGCGCCCGGGCAACGGGGCGGTGCAGTCGTTCAGCGCCTGGCGCAAGGGCGTCGGCCGTCCCTGAGACCGGCTGACCGGGGTCGCCCCGCGGGCGGGTCCCGTCAGGTCGGTGCTGCTGCAGGGCGCACGGCCACGGCAGGGCGCACGGCTGCGGCGGGGCTCAGGGCTGCTGCGGGTGCCGGGGGACGGCCGCAGGGTCGGCGTCGCGGTTCGCGGTGGCGGAGCTCTCGGTCACGTCGCCCGCGCGGTCGGCGTCGTCCTCGGAGCCCACGTTGAGGAAGTCGCGCGCCTTGTCCGCGGCCTGGTCGACCTTGCCGTCGTGCTGGTCGGGGGTCTTGCCCTTGATGAACTCGCTGCCCTTGTCGAGCGCGTCGTCCACCTGGTCGGAGTGCTGCCCGGCCATCTCCTTGGCCTTGTTCACCATGTCACCGAATCCCATGTCGGGCTCCTCCTCCGCTGCATCGACGCCCAGGCCGAACGGCGCAGGACGGCTCCACCATCGCACCGGCGCGCAGGCCGCGCAACGGGCCCGGCCGACCGGTCAGCGGACCGGACGCAGCCGGATCGGCCCCTTGGCCGTCGACGGGTCGACGACGCGCCCACCCTGGGTGATCTCGCACTCCCCCGCCGCCACGAGCAGCCGGGCGGCCCGCCGCACGGGCTCCAGGAGCTCCGACCAACCCTCGGGGTCCGCACCTCCACGGGCGGCGTGCACGGCCCGGGCGACCTCCGACGGGCACGCCGTCGCCCCGGCGGGGCAGCGGGACAGGCGCTCCCGGACCGCGGTGACCAGCTCCTCGCGCTGCGCCGCTCCCGCGGAGCCCTCGCGCCGGCAGCGGTCGGAGCAGTAGCGCACCTGCTCCCAGTCCCGCGCCCACTTGGCCCGCCAGCTGATGGTGCGACCGCACACCGCGCACGTCTTGTCCGGCGGGTGCGCGGTCGGGGCCGCAGCGGCACGGTCGGCGCGGGAGCGGTGGGCCACGCCGACCATCCTGGCTCGACCGGCCCGCCAGCGCCGGGGGAGCAGCGTTCAGGGCGCAGCGCTCAGGGGCGGCCGATGCCCGCCAGCGTCCAGCCCGCGGCCCGCCACGCCTTCGCGTCCAGGCAGTTGCGCCCGTCGACCACGTTGCGCTGGCCCACCACCGCGCCGACCGCCTCGGGGTCCAGCGTGGTGAACTCCTCCCACTCGGTGAGCACCAGGACCACGTCGGCCCCACGGGCGGCGTCCTCCCAGGAGCCGGCGTAGGCGAGCGTCGGGAACAGCTTGCGCGCGGTGGGCACGGCCTCCGGGTCGTACACCGTGACCTGCGCGCCCTTGAGGTACAGCGCTGCGGCCACGTTCAGGGCCGGGGAGTCCCGCACGTCGTCGGTCTCGGGCTTGAACGCGCACCCCAGGACGGCGACCCGCCGGCCGAGCAGCGAGCCCCCGATCTGCTCGGTGGCCATGTCCACCACCCGCTGGCGCTGGCGCATGTTGATCTCGTCGACCTCGCGCAGCAGGGCCACCGTGGAGGAGACGCCGAGCTCGCCCGCCCGGGCCGAGAACGCGCGGATGTCCTTGGGCAGGCACCCGCCGCCGAAGCCGAGCCCGGCGTTGAGGAAGCCACGCCCGATGCGGGCGTCGAGACCGATCGCGTCGGCCAGGACCGAGACGTCGGCACCCACGGCGTCGCAGACCTCGGCGATCGCGTTGATGTAGGAGATCTTGGTGGCCAGGAAGGCGTTGGCGCTGACCTTGACCAGCTCGGCCGTGGGCAGGTCGGTGACGATGACGGGGCTGCCGCCGGCGATGGGGGTGGCGTAGACCTCGCGCAGCACCGTCTCGACCCGCCCGACGGTCTCGTCGGACGCGCCGAACACGAGCCGGTCGGGGCTCAAGGTGTCGGCGACGGCCTTGCCCTCGCGCAGGAACTCCGGGTTCCAGGCCAGCACCACGTCGGCGGGGGCGACCCCGTCGGCGAGCAGGTCCGCGACGAGCCCGGTCAGCCGCGCCGCGGTGCCCACCGGGACGGTGGACTTGCCCACCACCACGGCGCCGGGGCGCAGGTGCGGGGCGAGCCCGCCGAAGGCGGCGTCGACGTAGGTGAGGTCGGCGGCGTGACTGCCCGGACGCTGCGGGGTGCCGACGCAGACGAAGTGCACGTCGGCCTGCTCGCCGGCCTCGGCCAGCGAGGTGGTGAACCGCAGCCGGCCCGACTCGACGTGGGTCTTCAGCAGCGGCTCCAGCCCCGGCTCGTAGAACGGCACGGAGCCCTCGGCCAGCGCTGCGAGCTTGGCTTCGTCCACGTCGACCCCGATGACCTCGAAACCGAGCTCGGCCATCGCCGCCGCATGGGTGGCGCCCAGGTAGCCGCACCCGATGACGCTGATCCTCATGGTGTCCTCTTCCCGTCGTGCGCTGCTGCCGAGATCCGGTGGTCGTCCCGCGCATCGTGCCTCATCGGGGTGTCCACCTCACCAGACCGTCACGAGACGTGGTCGTCGCCACGCCGGCGGACCTGCGCCACCCGTCGTCGGTCACCGGGTCCGGCGGCCGGGCACCGCCACGTCCACCACGTCGGACCCGGGACGCCGATGGCTCCGGGCCTCAGAGCAGGTCGAGCAGGAAGCCCAGCTCCTGCGGGGCGTACCAGGCCAGGTCGTGGTCGGCGACCTCGCCGAGCACGAAGTCGGCGTCGTGGTCACCGAGGTCGGCGGCGTCGACGGCGGCCACCGCGGCCCGCACCGCCTCCTGCGCCTCCGGGGTGTCCACGTGGGCGCAGGCGACGTCGGCCATGGTCACCGGGCGGCCGAGGCGGACCACGGCGTCGTCGAGGTCCGGACGCAGCGTCACCTCGTCGACGTCCACGGCGAGCACCGCGCGCCGCACCACCACGTCCGCGGCGCCCGCCCCGCCGGCGCTCTCCAGCTCGGAGCCGAGCAGGCGCAACGAGGCACGGGCGGCCTCGAGCAGGGCCACGTGCGCGAGCTCCTCGTCGTCGCCGCTCGCGTAGGACTCCCGCAGCGCGGGGGTGAGCGCGAACGCCGTCCCGCTGAGCGCCCGCAGCTCCCCGGTCTCGACCAGGGCCCCGAGCATCCCCACGGTGACCGGCACGTACACCCTCACGGTCGGCCCTTCCCCGGGATCGTTCCCACCAGCTCCTCCAACGACTCCACGATCAGCGCGGCCAGCACGTCCACGTCGCCCATGGCGTCGCGGTCGGCGTTGAGCCCGAAGTACACACCACCGTCGTAGGAGGTGAGCCCGATGGTGAGCGCCTGCAGCTGGGCCAGCGGCACCACGGGGTACATCTCCAGCATGCGCGCGCCGGTCGCGTACAGCGGCACCTGCGGGCCCGGGACGTTGGTCACGAGCACGTTGAACGCCCGACGGGTCAGGGTGCCGGCCACCCGCGATCCCATGGCGTGCAGCGTGGGCGGGGCGAACCCGGTGAGGCGGGCCAGCGTGTCCGCCCCCACCGAGCGGCCCGACTCCGCGTGCACCGCGGTGGCGTGCGCGACCTGGGACAGGCGGACCACGGGGTTTCCCTCGCCGACGGGCAGGTCGACGAGGAACTGCTGCACCTGGGCCCCGGGCGATCCCACGGCGGCGCTGGTCCCGGCGTCGGAGGTCACCGACATGGGGGCCATGGCTCGCACCGTCGTCGAGGCCGTCACCGACTCGCCGCGCGAGAGCAGCCAGCCGCGCATCGCCCCCGCCACCACGGTGAGCACCACGTCGTTCACCGTGCCCCCGTGGGCGTCGCGCACCGCGCGGTAGTCGTCGAGGCGCGTCCGGGCCGCGGCGAAGCGGCGCTGCCGCGAGATGGCCACGTTCAACGGGCTCGTGGGGGCCGGGCGGGCAGCGCTGCGCAGCGCCAGGCCCACCGCGCCGAGGGCGTCCACGACCGTCCCACCGACCTTGCCGACGGTCTCGGTCACGTCGCGCACCGCCCAGCGCACCGTGTCGAGCGCCTCACCCGGGCGCTGCACGGCCTCCAGCACCGCGTCGGTGACCAGCTGGACGCTGCCGGGCCCGGGCTGCGGCATCCACAGCGCCTCGCGGGTCCGGCGGGGCTTGGCACTCACGTCCAGGATGACCTGGCCGATCTCCAGCGCCGAGACGCCGTCGACCATCGCCTGGTGGGTCTTGGTGATGATCGCGAAGCGCCCCCTGGCCAGGCCCTCCACCAGGTACATCTCCCACAGCGGCCGGGTGCGGTCGAGCTGGCGCGAGGTCAGCCGCGCCACCAGGTCCTGCAGCTGCAGGTCGTTCCCGGGCTTCGGCAGCGCCGAGCGGCGCACGTGGTAGGTGATGTCGAAGTCGGTGTCGTCCACCCACACCGGCCGGGCCAGGTGTCCAGGCACCTCGCGGACCTTCTGCCGGTAGCGCGGCACCAGCGAGATCCGGTGCTCGACCAGCCGCACCAGCGCCTCGTAGTCGAACCCGGACCGGGGCCGCGCGTAGATCGAGAGACCGCCGACGTGCTGCGGGGTGGTGCCGTCGTCGAGGAGGAACAACGACGCGTCCACCGCGCTCAACCGGTCGGCCATGCCTGCGATCCTGGCACGGCGCCCCGGGGAGCCACCGTCCGGGCGACCGGGTCGGGCAGCCGCCACGAAGGGGAACCGTGCCGGCCCGCGCCGCGTCGGAAGCAGCGTCCGGACCGATCGGCTCCCCACGTGGGTCGACGGGCCTCTCCTCCGGGCACCCCGTCCACCCGTGGGCCGGCCCGGTGCCGGCTCCGTCGTGCAGGAGTGCCCCCCGTGACCGCAGCTGCCCCCACCACCGTTCCCAGCACCACCGTCCCCAGCACCACCGTTCCCAGCACCACCGACGTGCCCGCTGCCCCCGCCCGGACCCGGGTGCTCGTCCAGCGGGCCCCGAACCTGGAGCCCCCCACCCGACCCGTCGCGGACCCCGGGGCCGCCGAGCTGCACCCGGCCTCGGCCGCACCGTGCGACGTGCCCCACGTGCCCCGGCGGCGGCCGCTGCCCGTCGTCGACCCGGCTGCCCACGTGGGGGCGGCTCGCGCCCTGCGCATGGCCATCGAGGTGGAGGAGGGCCGCCGCAACCCCGCCCACCTGCTGCCGATCATGACGCCGCTGGTCGTCGCGGGCGTGCAGGCCCGCGCCCGGCGGTGGGTGCGGGGCCGCGAGCACCCGGCCCGCCTGCACGTGGTGCACGTGCAGGCCGTCGACGAGCGAGTGGTGGAGGTGTTCTCCCGGGTCAGCCGCGGACCGCGCGACCACGCCGTGACCGCGCGGCTGGAGCGCCGGGCCGGGGGGTGGCACTGCACCGCGCTGCGGCTGTGAGCACGGCACCGCGCTGCGGCTGTGAGCACGGCCGGCGGGCCGGCCCCCTACTTCTTGCGCTTGGACCTCGGGCCCTTGTCCCGGTTGCGGGAGGCGGCGCGCCGGTCGCGGCGCGACTCCCCCGCACCGACGGCCACCGGGTCGGCACCGGGCTCCTCGTCGAACCCGGTGGCGTCGCCGGCCTCGTCCGGACCGGTGAAGGTGAGCTCGGGGCCGTCGTCGTCGTCGTCCAGCCCCGCGACGGTCGCCGCCTTGCGCAGGCCGACCGGCTCGGGAGCCGGCGGAGCGGCGGGCTCGGGCACCGCGCTGCCGGGGAGCACCCCGGCGGCGCGCGCAGCCGCCAGCTGGCGCTCCGCCGCGGCGAGCTGCGCCGCCGAGGGGGCCGACGTCCCGGTGGCCGGGGCGGGCGGCGGAGCGGCCTCCACGTTCACGTTGAACAGGAAGCCGACCGACTCCTCCTTGAGGCCCTCGAGCATCCCGCGGAACATGTCGAAGCCCTCGCGCTGGTACTCCACCAGCGGGTCGCGCTGCGCCATCGCGCGCAGGCCGATGCCCTCCTTGAGGTAGTCCATCTCGTAGAGGTGCTCGCGCCACTTGCGGTCGAGCACGCTGAGCAGCACGCGCCGCTCCAGGTCGCGCATGCCGCCCTCGCCCGTGATGGCGTCGATCTCCGCCTCGCGGGTGTCGTACGCGCTGCGCACGTCGGACAGGACGGCCTCGCGGAGCCCGTCGCGGGTGAGGTCGCCCTGCTCGCCCACCTCGGTCTCGCCGACCAGGTCCTGCCAGCGCACCCCGACGGGGTACAGGGTCTTCAGCGCGGTCCAGAGGACCTCCAGGTCCCAGTCCTCGGCGTACCCGGTGGCGGTGGCCCCGTCGACGTAGGCGGTGACCACGTCGGTGACCATCCGCTCGACCTGGCCCTGCACGTCCTCGCCGCCGAGCACCCGGCGGCGCTCGTCGTAGACGACGGTGCGCTGCTGGTTCATCACCTCGTCGTACTTCAGCACGTTCTTGCGGATCTCGAAGTTCTGCTGCTCCACCTGCGTCTGGGCGCTCAAGATCGCCTTGGACACCATCTTGGCCTCGATGGGCACGTCCTCGGGCAGGTTCAGCCGCGTCATGATCGACTCGATCATGGGCCCGTTGAAGCGCTGCATGAGCTCGTCGCCCAGCGACAGGTAGAACCGGGACTCGCCCGGGTCGCCCTGGCGTCCGGAGCGCCCGCGGAGCTGGTTGTCGATGCGGCGGGAGTCGTGCCGCTCGGTGCCGAGCACGTAGAGCCCGCCCGCGTCGCGCACCTTCTCCGCCTCCGCCTTCACCTCCGCCTTCACCCGCGCGAGGACGACGTCCCACTCGCGCTCGTACTCCTCCGGGGTGCCCAGGGGGTCGAGGCCGCGCTCGCGCAGCTGCAGGTCGGTGAGGATGTCGGGGTTGCCGCCGAGGACGACGTCGGTGCCACGACCGGCCATGTTGGTGGCCACGGTGACGGCACCGGTGCGCCCGGCCTGGGCGATGATCGTCGCCTCCTTCTCGTGGAACTTGGCGTTGAGCACGCTGTGCGGCACGCCCTTGGCGACGAGCTGCTTGGACAGGTACTCCGAGCGCTCCACGCTGGTGGTGCCGATGAGCACCGGCTGGCCGGCCTCGTGGCGCTCGAGCACGTCCTCGACGACGGCGTCGAACTTGGCCGCCTCCGTCTTGTAGATGAGGTCGCCGGCGTCGACGCGGACCATCTCCCGGTTGGTGGGGATGGTGATGACGCCGAGGTCGTAGATCTGGTGCAGCTCGGCGGCCTCGGTCTGGGCGGTGCCCGTCATGCCGGAGAGCTTCTCGTACAGGCGGAAGTAGTTCTGCAGGGTGATCGTGGCCAGCGTCTGGTTCTCGGCCTTGATCTCCACCTGCTCCTTGGCCTCGATCGCCTGGTGCATGCCCTCGTTGTAGCGACGCCCCGAGAGCACCCGACCGGTGAACTCGTCGACGATGCTGACCTCGCCGTCGCGGACGATGTAGTCCTTGTCGCGGGCGTAGAGCTCCTTGGCCTTGATCGCGTTGTTGAGGTAGCTCACCAGCGGGGAGTTCGCGGCCGAGTAGAGGTTGTCGATGCCCAGCTGGTCCTCGACCAGCTCGACCCCCAGCTCGTGCACGCCGATGGTGCGCTTCTTCTCGTCGATCTCGTAGTGGGTGTCGCGCTTCAGCATCGGGGCCAGGCGGGCGAACTCGCCGTACCACTTGGAGGAGGCGTCGGCCGGGCCCGAGATGATGAGCGGGGTGCGGGCCTCGTCGATGAGGATGGAGTCGACCTCGTCGACGATCGCGAAGGGGTGCCCCCGCTGGACCAGCTCGGCCCGCGAGGTGGCCATGTTGTCGCGCAGGTAGTCGAAGCCGAACTCGTTGTTGGTGCCGTAGGTGATGTCGGCGGCGTAGGCGACCCGGCGCTCGTCCGGCGTCATCCCGGTGAGGATCGCGCCCACCTCGAGGCCCAGGAAGCGGTGCACCCGGCCCATCCACTCCGAGTCGCGCCGGGCCAGGTAGTCGTTGGTGGTCACCACGTGCACCCCGTCGCCGGCGAGGGCGTTGAGGTAGGCCGCGAGCACGGAGGTCAGCGTCTTGCCCTCACCGGTGCGCATCTCGGCGATGTTGCCCAGGTGCAGCGCCGCCGCACCCATGAGCTGCACGGGGTAGGGCTTCTGCCCCAGCACCCGGCTGGCCGCCTCGCGGGCCACGGCGAACGCCTCCGGCAGCAGCTCGTCGAGGCCCTCGCCCTCGGCGTGGCGGGCCCGGAGCTCGTCGGTCTTCGCCTGCAGCTCGGCGTCGCTGAGCACCTCGGTCTCCTCGGCGAGGGTGTCCACGTGGTCGGCGATGGCGCGCAGGCGCTTGACAACGCGGCCCTCACCGGATCGCAGCAGCTTCGACATCGACAACACGTCTGGGGCATCCCTCACTCGACGACGACAGGGTCCGGTCACAGCAGGTGTCGGCACCCGCAGGTGCGCACCTGAACCGTGACCGGACCCCATGCTAGGCCGCGGGCCGGACCGGGGAGGCGGCCGCGCCGCCGCCCCGACCGCTCAGGCCAGCCGGATCACCCCGTAGTCGAAGGCGTGACGGCGGTAGACGACGCTGGGACGGTCGGTCTCCACGTCGTGGAACAGGAAGAAGTCGTGCCCCACGAGCTCCATCTCGTAGAGGGCGTCGTCGACCGCCATCGGGGTGGCGGGGTGCTCCTTGACCCGGACCACGCGGCCGGGCCCGTCGGCGTCCTGCTCCGGCTCCGGCTCGGCCACCTCGGCCACCGGCGGGGACCAGGTGGCGCTGGCCTCCGCCACCGAGACCGGGTTGTGCCGGCCGTGGTGGACCTTGCGCTGGTCGCACGCGCGCCGCAGCCGGGCCTCGAGCTTGGCCACCGCCCCCTCGAGCGCCGCGTAGAAGCTGTCCGCGCTGGCCTCGGCCCGCACCACGGGCCCCTTGCCGTGACCGGTGATCTCCACGCGCTGGCAGCTCTTCGCCTGGCGGCGGTTGCGCTCGTGGGTCAGCTCGACGGCGAAGCGCTGCAGGGTGGGGTCGTAGCGCTCGAGGCGGGCGAGCTTCTCGGCGACGTGGGTCCGGAAGTGCTCCGGCACCTCCACGGTGCGTCCGGTGACCTCGATGTCGGCCGGAGCACGCTCGGGCTCCGGGCCGCGGAGGAAGCTCTCCTGCGGGGCGGCGGCCTCGGTCCCCGTGGGGACGTCGCTCTCGGTCGGGGTGACGGTGGTCGTGCTCACGGAACCTCCACGTCGGGCCGACGGGGCGGGCACGTCGGCCGGGTCTCGGGTGCTTCGCCCGGACGGGGGACCGCCGGGCGCTGGGGAGCGTGCGGACCTCCTCCCGGGCGACGAACCAGCTGGTCTCGTGAACCTAGTCCCGATCACGGTGCGGGAGAAGGGGGGCACGTCACGTCACCCTGTCGGGATCGGCAACCCGTCCCGGCGGCCCCGCCTCAGCTCACCGCGGCGAGCACCAGCACCCCGTGCACCCGGACCCCGTGCGTCGCCAGCGCTGCCACCGCCGCCGCAGCCGTGGCCCCGGTGGTGAGCACGTCGTCGACCACGACCACGGTCGACCCGGCCGGGGGCAGCGCCCGGGACCGCACCCGGACCCGGCCGCGCAGGTTCTCCTCGCGCTGGGCCGCCCCGAGCCCGACCGAGTCCCGCGCCCGCGCCGCGGTCCGCAGGGGCGCACGCACCGTGACCGGGCCGTCGGCGGTCGACAGCACCCCGGCGGCGGCCCGCGCCACCGCGAGCACGGGGTCACCTCCGCGCGAGCGGGCGGCCCGGGCCCGGCTCGGGGCGACGACGAGCACCAGCGGCGTCTGCTCGGGCGGGTCGAGCTCGCCCCACTCGAGCAGGTGCGCCAGCGCGGCGGCGAGCGCCGTCCCCAGCGGGTCCGCGAGGTCGCGCCGTCCCCGCTCCTTCAGCGCGAGCAGCCCGGTGCGCCAGGGTCCGCCGTAGGGGCCGACCGACCAGGCCGGGGCCCCGACGACCACCCGGGGGCGCACCGCACGCGGCTCCGCGTCGGCGAGCCGCTCGGCGCAGCGCATGCACCAGCCCGTCCCCGGCGTCCGGCACCCGCCGCACTCCCGGGGCAGCACCAGGTCGAGCAGGGTCGAGCCCGGGACCGTCCGCACCCCACCACCGTGCCCCAGCGCGGTGCACGGTGGGTCGCCCCGGAGCGCAGCCTGTGGACAACCCGGTGGCTCAGCCGGGGAGCACCGGCACCGCAGTCGGACCGAGGGTGCCGCCGAGACCGTCGACCAGGCGCCAGATCCGCTGCCCGGTGAGGTCGCCCGAGGTGAGCTGCCAGACGCCGCGGTCGTCGCCCACCAGCTGGGCGGCCGGGGAGGCGGCGACCGCGCGGACCGGTGCGGTGAGGTTGTTGCCGGGCAGGGGGCGCATCTCGGAGCCGTCCAGGCTCAGCGAGACCACCGTGCGGTCGGGGGCGGCGGGCACCACCAGCAGCGAGTCCGAGCCCGACCAGTCCAGCGTCCGGGCGCTCGTGCCCAGGGTGGGGGCGATCGGCAGCGGCGCCGAGAGCGCCAGGGTGCCCGCCGGACCCCGGGTGACCACGGAGACCTCCACGACCCCGCCCACCACGAGCGCGGCCCGCACCCCGTCGCGGGACAGCCGCAGCGAGGTGATGGGGCCCGTGCCCACGCCGAGCGCGGTGCTGTCGACCTGCTGGGTGGAGACGGCCCCGGTCCGGTCGTCCTGGCTGACCCGCAGCACGGTCGTGCCGTTCTGCACCACCCACGCCGCGCGGCTGTCGGGGGACCAGGTGGGCCGGGTCAGGCTCTCCCCCGCGACGGCCCGAACCACCCCCTGCCCCGCCGCCCCGACGAGCAGCTGCACCCCGGTCGCGGTGGTGGCCACCCCGGCGACGCGGCTGCCGTCGGGCGAGAGGGCGGCCGTGGTGAGCGTGGTGGAGGCCCCGAGCGGACCCGGCACCGCGCTGATGGTGGTGGCGTCGACCTGCACGAGGGCACCCCCGAGGACCGCGTGCAGGGGCACCGAGGCCCCCGGGTCGGCCGCCGGGTCGGTGGCGACCACGTCGCCGCTCGTCCAGCCGTTGGTGTGCTCGTCGTCCAGCGGGGCGCCGTCGGCGAGCAGGAAGTACGGGCCGACGACCCCTGCGCCGTCCAGGGTCCACACCACCTGCGCGGCGAGCAGGGCGCGCTGCTGGACGTCCAGGCCCCTGAGGTCGGCGAAGTCCACCACCACCCCGCGGCCCTGCGCACCCGGCTGCTCCCCGTCGGCGACCTTGCTGACGTTGAGCCGCAGCCCCGCGCGGTCGGGCAGCTCGGTGACCACCGCCGGCGCGAGCTCGCTCCGCGGCCCGGCGAGCAGCAGGTCGACCAGCCGGCCGGCCAGCGAGGCGGCGTCGTTCACCACCCACCGCGGGTCGGGCACCACCTGGGTGAGGGTGGGGTCCAGGAAGTAGATCGGCACCCGCCGGTAGACGGACGTGAAGTCCTCGGACTTCATCACGACCCCGTCGGGCAGGCCGTCGATGCGCCACTGCCCGTCGACCTGGCGCAGGTCCAGCGTCGCGGTGTACCGGGTGGTCGTCGCCACCGGGGTGTAGGCGCCGGTCGCGCTGAGCCGCCCCACCGAGTCGCCGCGGAGCAGGATCGTGGTGGTGCCCGGCCGGGCGGGGTCGCTGCCGGTGGGGATGCAGGCCACGTTGGACAGGATGGTGGTCGAGGCGGAGTCGTCCCAGGCCTGCGAGCCCGGCTCGGTGAGGTACTGCCGGGCCGCGGCGTGGCGCTCGGTGGGGGTGGCCGAGGCGGTCACGTAGTCGCACACCAGGTCCTCGGGGGCACGGTCCGGCGCGGGGGCGGCCGCCGTGCTGGCCGGCGAGTCGCCCCCCACGGTGTTGTCGACCACCACCGGAGCCGAGCTCGTCGGCACGGTGGCGCACCCGGAGAGCCCGACGGCGAGGGCGGTCGCGAGCGCGGTGAGCGCGCGCACCGGGGTGGGCCGCCTCACGAGGGCACCACCACGACGGACCGGTCGAGCCCGGTGCGCTCGGGCAGGTCCCCGGCCCCGGCCCCGGCGCGGGTGGGGGTCAGCGGCAGCGGGCTGTGGGTCAGCTCCGTACCGCGGCGCAGCGGCAGGGTCAGCCGGAACCGCGCCCCCCGGCCCGGCTCGCCCCACGCCTGCAGCCAGCCCCCGTGCAGGTGCGCGTCCTCCACGCTGATGGCCAGCCCCAGCCCGGTGCCCCCGGAGCGGCGCACCCGCGACGGGTCGGCCCGCCAGAAGCGGTGGAACACGAGCTCGGCCTCCCCCGGCTGCAGACCCAGGCCGGAGTCGGCCACCAGCACCGCCACCGCGTCGTCGGAGGTCCGCAGCCGCACCAGCACGGGTTCACCCTCCGCGTGGTCGAGGGCGTTGGCCAGCAGGTTGCGCAGCACCCGCTCCACCCGCCGGGCGTCGATCTCGGCCAGCACGGGCTCCTCGGGCAGGTCCACGAGCACCTCGGTGCCCGTCGCCTCGGCGAGGTGGCGCACCGTGCCCAGCGCCGAGCGCACGCAGGCGCCGACGTCGACGAGGGCGGTGGAGAGCTCGGCCATGCCCGCGTCGTGACGGCTGATCTCCAGCAGGTCGGCGAGCAGGCCCTCGAACCGGTCCAGCTCGGCGACGAGCAGCTCGGCGGAACGCCGCAGGGCGGGTTCCATGTCCGCGCTGCCGTCGTGCAGGACCTCCGCGGCCATCCGCACCGTGGTCAGCGGGGTGCGCAGCTCGTGGCTGACGTCGGAGGTGAAGCGACGCTGCAGGGCGCCGAACTCCTCGAGCTGGGTGATCTGGGAGTTCAGGTGCTCGGCCATGTCGTTGAACGCCTGCCCGAGCCGGGCCACGTCGTCCTCGCCGCGTACCGGCATCCGCTCGGTGAGCTGGCCGCGGGCGAACTGCTCGGCGACCCCGACGGCGACACGCACCGGGAGCACGACCTGGCGGGTGACCAGGGCGGCGATGCCGGCCAGCAGCAGCAGCAGCACCGCCCCGCCGACGGCGAGGATGCCCCGGACCAGCCCGATCGTCTGGCTCTCGGAGCCGAGCGGGAAGACCAGGTACAGCTCGAGGTTGGGCACGTCGGCCGCCGCGGTGGTGCCGACGACCAGCGCGGGGACCGCGGGGCTGCCCGGCCGGCTCACCGTCGTGTACTGGTAGGTCAGCTGACCGCGCTGGACGAAGCTGCGCAGCGCGTCGGGCACGTCGGGGCCCTGGCCGCTGGCGAGGTCCCCTCGCGGACCGTCACCGGGCACCAGCAGGACCGCGTTGAACTCGCCGGCGGCGACGATCGTCCCGTCGGCCCCGGTGCTCGACGGGATCTCCAGCGCGGCCCGGGCCAGGTTGAGCCGGTTCAGCAGGGTCAGGCTGTCGTCGGCCCCGGCGAGCTCCCCCTGGATGGTGGAGCGGGCGCGCTCGGTCTGCTCGACGGCGGCGGTCTGCTTGGCCTGCAGCACGCGGTCGGTGATCTGGCTGAGCAGGACCAGGCCGAGGACCGCGACGACGACGGTGGAGAGCACCAGGGTGGAGACGACCACCCGCAGCTGCAGCGAGCGGCGCCACCGGCGGGAGAGCTCGGCCACCGCCACCTGCGCCGCCTGCCGGAGCCAGCGCACCCCCGCCCGCGCGCGACCGAGCTCGCTGCGGGTGGTGGGGAACGGGCTCACGGCGGTCCGGCCTTGTACCCCACGCCGCGGACGGTGAGCACGACCTCGGGGTGCTCCGGGTCGGTCTCGATCTTGGCGCGCAGCCGCTGCACGTGGACGTTGACCAGCCGGGTGTCGGCGGCGTGCCGGTAGCCCCACACCTGCTCCAGCAGCACCTCGCGGGTGAACACCTGGCGCGGCTTGCGGGCCAGCGCCACCAGCAGGTCGAACTCCAGCGGAGTGAGCGAGATGGGCACGCCACCCCGGACCACCTGGTGGGCGGGGACGTCGATGCGCACGTCCGCGATCTCCAGCACCTCCACGGGCTCGTCGTCGGTGCGCCGCAGGCGGGCCCGCACCCGGGCCACGAGCTCCTTGGGCTTGAACGGCTTCATCACGTAGTCGTCGGCCCCGGACTCCAGGCCCAGGACGACGTCGACGGTGTCGGTCTTGGCGGTGAGCATGACGATGGGCACCCCCGACTCGGCGCGCACGGCCCGGCAGACGTCGATCCCGTTCATCCCCGGCAGCATGAGGTCCAGCAGGATGAGGTCCGGCTTGACCTCGCGCACGGCGGCCAGCGCCCGGGAGCCGTCCCCGACCACGGTGGCCTCGAAGCCCTCGCCGCGCAGCACGATGGTCAGCATCTCCGCGAGCGCGGCGTCGTCGTCGACGACCAGGATCCTCGGCTTCATGGTGCCCATCGTGTCACCCCGGGCGGACAGGACGGCTCAAGCCAGCAGCGCTCCGGCCAGGGCGGACGCGTCGACGCCCGCACCGTCACCACCCGCGAGCACCCGCCAGGGGCTGACCCAGCTCGCGGCGGCGAGCCCGGCGTACACGGCGGCCGTGCGCCGCTGCAGGTCGCCGTCGCGCTCGAAGGCGTCGCGGGTGCGGGTGGCGTCGTCCGCCTCCCGCCCGGCCGCACGCTCCCGGGCCAGCTCCACCGGGACCGCGAGCAGCAGCTGGAGGGTGGGCACGGGCAGGCCGAGGCGTTCGACCTCCAGCGCCCGGACCCACTCGACGAGCTCGCCGTCGGCGTCCTGGTGCAGCCGGGCGGCCCCGAAGGCCGCGTTGGAGGCGGTCCAGCGGTCGCAGAGGACCACGTCGTGGGTGGCGAGGTCGGCGCGGACGGCGGCGGCGGCGGCGAGCCGGTCCAGCGCGAACAGCGCCGCCATGCCGTGCACGCTCCCGCCCAGGTCGCCGGCTCGGCCGTGCAGGGCGTCGGCGACCAGGTCGGCCGCGGGGGTGCCGTAGCGGGGGAAGGCGATCGAGGTGGTCCGGGCCCCGCGGGCGGTGAGCGCCGCGGTCAGCGCCCGGGTCAGGGTCTGCTTGCCCGCGCCGTCCAGACCTTCCACGACCACCAGTGCACCCACGGACCCCACCCTTCCAGAGCCCCTGGCTCGCGAAGAGCGGGCTCCCCGTCCGCGGGAAGGGCCGCGCGCGGACGGGGAGCCCGCTCGTCACGGGGTGGGGCGGGGAGGTCAGTAGCGGTAGTGCTCCGCCTTGTACGGGCCCTCGACGTCGACGCCGAGGTACTCCGCCTGCTCCTTGGTGAGCTTGGTGATGGTGCCGCCGAGCGCCTCGACGTGGATGCGCGCCACCTTCTCGTCCAGGTGCTTGGGCAGGCGGTACACCTCGTTGTCGTACTCGTCGGGCTTGGTCCAGACCTCGATCTGGGCGATGACCTGGTTGGAGAAGCTGTTGCTCATGACGAAGCTGGGGTGGCCGGTGGCGTTGCCCAGGTTCAGCAGCCGGCCCTCGCTCAGCACGATGATCGAGTGGCCGTCGGGGAAGACGTACTCGTCGACCTGCGGCTTGATGTTGACGTGGCGGACACCGGAGTTGCGCTGCAGCCCGGCCATGTCGATCTCGTTGTCGAAGTGGCCGATGTTGCCGAGGATCGCCTGGTGCTTCATCTGCTGCATGTGGGCGAAGGTGATGATGTCCTTGTTGCCGGTGGAGGTGATCACGATGTCGCTGGTGCCGATGGCCTGCTCCACGGTCTGCACCGGGAAGCCGTCCATGAGCGCCTGCAGCGCGTTGATCGGGTCGGCCTCGGTCACGGTGACCCGGGCGCCCTGGCCGCGCAGGGCCTCCGCGCAGCCCTTGCCCACGTCGCCGTAGCCGGCCACCAGGGCCGCCTTGCCGCCGATGAGGACGTCGGTGCCACGGTTGATGCCGTCGATGAGCGAGTGGCGGGTGCCGTACTTGTTGTCGAACTTGCTCTTGGTGACGGAGTCGTTGACGTTGATAGCGGGGAACGGCAGCTCGCCGGCGGCGGCGAACTGGTAGAGCCGCAGCACGCCGGTGGTGGTCTCCTCGGTGACGCCGCGGATGGCGGCGGAGATGGTCGTCCACTTCTGGCCGTCGGCCTGCAGGGACGCACGCAGCAGCGCCTTGAACACGCCGACCTCGTCGGAGTCGCTCTCGTCGTCGGGCGGGACCACGCCGGCGGCCTCGTACTCCTTGCCGCGCAGCACGAGCATGGTGGCGTCACCACCGTCGTCGAGGATCATGTTGGCACCCTCGCCGGGCCAGGTGAGCATCTGCTCGGCCGCCCACCAGTACTCGGCCAGCGACTCGTTCTTCCACGCGAAGACGGGGATGCCCCTGGGCTCCTCCGGGGTGCCGTGCCGGCCGACGACGACCGCGGCCGCCGCCTCGTCCTGGGTGGAGAAGATGTTGCAGGAGGCCCATCGCACCTCGGCACCGAGGTCCACCAGGGTCTCGATGAGCACGGCGGTCTGCACGGTCATGTGCAGCGAGCCGGAGATGCGCGCGCCCTTGAGCGGCTGCACCTCGGAGTACTCGCGGCGCAGGGCGATCAGGCCGGGCATCTCGTGCTCGGCGAGCCGGATCTCCTTGCGGCCGTACTCGGCCAGGGCCAGGTCGGCGACCTTGAAGTCGATCCCGTTCAGCGTCTGGACAGTCATCTCGGGTGCTGCGGCAGTCATGTGTGGCCTTCTCCTCGGCGAATCGGTGCAGGTGGAGGGTATCGGTGATCGTCGGGAGCGCGCGCCCCGACGGGCACCCCCGTCCCGCCCGACGCCCGCGTCGTGCGTGCACGACGTCGAGAATTCGGGCTCTGGACGACGTGGTGCACGCAGAACGCCGGACGAGAGGGGTCAGGCCGGGGTGCGGTCGAGGTCGGGCTCGAGGTAGATCACCCGGGCGGCCGGCACGGCCTCGCGGACCCGGGCCTCGGCGGCGTCGATGGCCCGGGCGACCTCGACGACGGTGTCGCCCGCGCCGAGGGCGATCTTGGCCGCGACGAGCATCTCGTCCGGGCCGAGGTACTGGGTCTTCAGGTGCAGCACGCGGTCCACCCCGCCGCCGGTGAGCGCCGCCCGGATGGCGGTGTCCTCGCGCGCGGTCGCCCCCTCACCGATGAGCAGGCTGTGCATCTCGACGATGAGCACGACGGCGATCACGCCGAGCAGGGCGCCGATGCAGAGCGTGCCCACGCCGTCCCACACCGGGTCGCCGGTGGCGACGGTGAGCCCCACGCCGGACAGCGCGAGCACGAGCCCGACGAGCGCACCGGAGTCCTCCAGCAGCACCACCGGCAGCTCCGGGCTGCGGGAGGTGCGGATGAACTGCCACCAGCTGCCGTCGCCCTTGAGCGGACGTGACTCGAGCACGGCGGTGCGGAAGCTGTAGCCCTCCAGCGCGACCGCGACGAGCAGGATCACCACCGCGACCAGCGGCGAGCTCAGCTCCTCGGGCTCGCGGACCTTGTGGATGCCCTCGTAGAGCGCGAACACGCTGCCCAGCAGGAACAGCACGAGCGCGACGACGAAGCTGTAGAAGTAGCGGGCGCGCCCGAACCCGAACGGGTGCAGGGCGGTGGCGGCCTGCTCGGCCCGCTTCTTGCCGAGCAGCAGCAGGCCCTGGTTGGAGGTGTCGGCCACCGAGTGCACGCCCTCGGCGAGCATCGACGACGAGCCGGTGATCGCGAAGCCGACGAACTTGGCCACCGCGATGCCCGCGTTCGCCGTGAGCGCCGCCAGGATCGCCTTCGTGCTGCCGCCGTCGGACACGGTGCGCTCCCCGCTGCTCGCTGCTGCCTCGTGCGACCGGTGACCCCGGCCGCGCGGTCACCGTAGCGGGACGGACGGGATCAGCCGGTCAGACCGTCCCGGGCCCGGAACAGCTGGGCGCCGTGCTCCCCGGTGGCCACCACCGTCACGGGACCGTCCGCCGCGGGCACCCACACGGCGCTGCCCCGCCCGGCCCGCAGCGGCGTGGCCGCACCGGAGGCGGTGAGGTCGACGGCACCGCCGGTGCACAGCAGCACCTGCGGGCCCGGGTGGGCCAGGACCCGCTCCTCGCCGACGGTGAGGTCCACCCGGCTGAGCGCGAACTCCGTCGCCGGCGTCGCGTAGTGGCGCTCGGGACCGTCGGCGGACGGGGTGACCAGCGGCACGCTCCCGGCGTCGAAGTCGAGCACCCGCAGCAGCTCGGGCACGTCCACGTGCTTGGGCGTCAGCCCGCCGCGCAGGACGTTGTCGGAGTTGGCCATGATCTCCACCCCGACGCCCCGCAGGTAGGCGTGCAGGTTGCCGGCGGGCAGGTACAGCGCCTCCCCCGGCTCCAGGGTGATCCGGTTGAGCAGCAGCGCGGCGAGCACGCCCGAGTCACCGGGGTAGCGCTCCGCCAGCTCGAGGGCGGTGCGGGCCTCCTCGAGGAACTCGCCGCGGCGGCGCACGTGCTCCACGCAGGCGTCGAGCACCGCGGGCAGCAGCTCGCGCAGCGCCGGCCGGGGCAGGGTGATCCACGTGGTGAACAGCGCACGGAGCCCGGCCGCGTCGGGCTGGCCGGCGAGCAGCGCGGTGTACGGGCGCAGCGGCACGCACTCCAGCGCGGCGAGCAGGGCCACGGTGCGCGGCACGGCCCGGAACCCGGCCAGGGCGTGGAACGGGGTGATCGCGCAGATCAGCTCGGGCTTGTGGCTGGCGTCGCGGTAGCTGCGGTCGGGCGAGTCCAGCGGCACCCCGCGGCGCTGCTCCTCGGCGAAGCCCTCCCGGGCCTGGGCGGCGGAGGGGTGCGCCTGCAGCGAGAGCGGCTCGTCGGCGGCGAGGACCTTCAGCAGGAACGGCAGCCGGTCACCGAACTCGGCGCGGCCGCGCTCGCCCAGGTGGTCCACCGGCGCCTCGGCGAGCACCTCCAGCAGCGAGCGGGGCCCGCTGTCGGTCTCGAGCACGGCCGGGTCGGCCGGGTGCGCCCCCAGCCACAGCTCGGCCTCCGGGTGCGGGGTCGGTGCCCGGCGCCCGCACAGCTCGGCGATGGCGGTCCGCGAACCCCAGACGTAGGGCCGCACGGCCCCCCTCATCAGCTGCACGAGCCGCTCCCCCCGCCGTTCACCGGACCAGTCCCAGGTAGACCGCGGCCGTTTCGGCCCGCACGGCCAGCACCAGCAGCTCCCCGACGACCCCGGCGGCCGCCGCCGCGGGGTGCTCCGCACCGGGCTCGCCCGCGACGAGGACCGCGGCGTCGGTGAGCACCCGCCCCCGCAGCTCGGCGGGGGCGCGCTCGCGCTCGGTGGCCAGCACGAGGACCCGGGGGTCCGCGGCCGGCGCCGGTCCGTCGAGCTCGGGGTCGTGGAACAGCGGGTCCACCCCCGGTGCGGCGGGGCGGCGCGGGGCGGCGAGCACGTCGGTGAGCTCGGCGGCCCCGGCCACCACGCCGGCGTGGCGCAGCAGGGCGGACGCGGCGTGCTCGGCGACGACGAGGCTGACCGGTCCGGCGCCGGCCAGGACCGTCTCCCGGCCGAGGACCCGCGCGGCCAGCGTCTTGGCCGGGCTCTCGAACAGCTCGCGGCCGGGGTGGTCGCGGGCGGCCTCCGCGTCGAGGGTGTCGGCGAGGGCCGCCAGGTCGAGCGGTGCATCGGTGCGGGCGGGGCCCCGCACCCCGAGGGTGTCCAGCACGGCCAGCGCGACGGCGACGTGGCGGGCCAGCTCGAGCCCGTCCGCGACGGGGACCCGCGGTGGCAGGCGCAGCGCGCGCGACCCCCCGGCGGTGGTCAGCGGCCCGGCGTCGGGGACGGCCAGGACCACCTCGGTGCCCCGGCGGCCCGCGAGCGCGACGGCCTCGGCGAGCACCAGCTCGCCCGGGTCGTCGGCGAGCACCACGAGGACGTCGAGCGGGCCCAGCCAGCGGGGGACGGTCCGCGCGGCCAGCACCGCGACCGTCGAGGTGCCGGCCATCGCGGCGGCCACCAGGGCCGCGGCGTGCCGCGCGGGTCCGTGCCCGGCGGCGAGCACGACGCTGCGCGGGGTGTGGCCGGCGAGGACGGCCAGCGCCCGCTCCTCGACGGTGGCCGCGGTCGCCCGGACCAGGGCGCCGGCCGAGGCCGCCGCCCGCAGCAGGCCGAGGTGGTCGCGCTCGAGCAGGCCGTCGGGGTCGGCGAGGGCATCCCCGCCGGTGGTCCCCGCCAACGACGGGCTCATCGGCGTCTCACGGCCGCTCGGCCGGGGGGTCGACCCGGAAGCCCTCGTCGAGCAGGAGCACCGGGATGCCGTCGACGACGGGGAAGCTCAGCCCGCAGCTGGTGCAGGTCAGGGCGTCGGCCTCGGCGTCGGCGGGGGTGCCCACCTGCAGGGGGGCGTGCTCGGCGCAGGGGCACGCGAGGATCTCGCTGAGCCAGGGGTCCAGGACGACGGCCACGGGGGTCTCCTTCGCGATCGGGGTGGGTGCGGGGTGGGCTCAGGCGCGGACGGTGGCGAGCACCTCGTCGACCAGCGCCGTCACCGCCGCCTCGTCGGCAGCCTCCACGTTCAGCCGCAGCAGCGGCTCGGTGTTGGAGGAGCGCAGGTTCAGCCACGACCCGTCGGTGAGGGAGATGGTGAGCCCGTCCAGGGTGTCGGTGGAACGGGTGCGCGCGGCGAGGACCTCGCGGACGGCCTCGGTGCGTCCGGCGGCGTCGGCCACGGTGGAGTTGATCTCCCCGGACGCGGCGTAGCGGGAGTACCCGGCGACCAGCTCCGAGAGCGGGCGGTCCTGCTCCCCCAGCGCGGCCAGGACGTGCAGCGCGGCGAGCATCCCGGAGTCCGCGCCCCAGAAGTCGGCGAAGTAGTAGTGCGCGGAGTGCTCCCCGCCGAACACCGCCCCGGAGGTGGCCATCTCGGCCTTGATGAACGAGTGCCCGACGCGGGTCCGCACGGGCGTGCCCCCCAGCTCGACGACCAGCTCGGGGACGGTGCGGGAGGTGATGAGGTTGTGGATGATGCGGGCTCCGGGGTGCTTGGCCAGCTCGCGGGCCGCGACCAGGGCCGTCACCGCGGACGGGGACACGGCCTCGCCCCGCTCGTCGACGACGAAGCAGCGGTCGGCGTCACCGTCGAAGGCCAGGCCGATGTCCACCGGCGCCTCGGTGCCCGCCGCCGCCCGCACCAGCTCCTGCAGGTCGAGGAGGTTCTTCGGGTCCAGCGGGTTCGCCTCGTGGTTGGGGAAGCTCCCGTCGAGGGCGAAGAACAGCGGCACCACCGTCATCGGCAGCGGCCCCAGGACCTCCGGCACGGTGTGGCCACCCATCCCGTTGCCCGCGTCCACCGCGACGGTGAGCGGGCGCAGCCCGGCGCAGTCGACGAGGCCGCGCAGGTGCTCGGCGTACGCGGTGAGCACGTCCTGGGCGCTGGTGGACCCGGCGGGGCCGTCGAAGGCCGGCACCCCGTCGGTGACCTCGGCTGCGATGGTCTCCAGCCCCGAGTCCTGGCCCACCGGCTTGGCACCGGCGCGGCACAGCTTGATGCCGTTGTAGGTGGCCGGGTTGTGGCTGGCCGTGAACATGGCTCCGGGGCAGTCGAGGTGCCCGGAGGCGAAGTAGAGCTGGTCGGTGGACGCGAGGCCCACGTGGACGACATCGACGCCCTGGGCGGTGACCCCCTCGGCGAACGCACCGGCCAGCGACGGCGACGAGGCGCGCATGTCGTGGCCGATCACCACCCGGTCGGCCTCCGCGCGCACCAGCCGGGCGAAGGACGCCCCCACGTCGCGGACGAACGCCTCGTCGACCTGCTCGCCCACGAGCCCGCGCACGTCGTAGGCCTTGATGGTGGCGGCCACGACGGCGGCCCGGTCCGGGGACGTCGTCCCGCTCGGGGGCTGCTCGCTGCTCACGGCGGCGAGCCTAGTGCGGCAGGGACGGTGCTCGTGCCGGTTCGGCGCAGGTGCCCGCTCAGCCGCGGGGGTCGGGCAGCACCCGCAGGTGCCCCCGGCGACCGGTGGCGGCGGGGTGGGCCGGCCCCGGGTCGCGCTCGCCCCGACCGGCCTCGCGCACGGCCTCGGCCAGTGCCGTGAGGTCGTCGTCGTCGGGCTGGGCGGGGCCGAACCCGCCCTCGTGGCGCACGACCTCCCAACCGCGGGGAACCGTGAGCCGGACCGCGTGGACCTCGCACAGGTCGTACGAGTGCGGCTCCACGCTGGTCGCCAGCGGGCCGACGACGGCGGTGGAGTCGGAGTAGACGTAGGTCAGCGTGGCGACGGCCTGGTTGGCGCAGGCCAGGCGCGAGCAGCGGCGTGCGCCGCTCACGACCGGGTCCGCACAGGTGACGTCACGGTCGCGACCCTAGCCGCCGCGCCGACGGGGGGCCCCGCGACACGCGGCGGGAACGGAGGCCGGGCCTGCGTACGCTTCCGGTGTGCCCGCCCGCCCCGCCGCCCCTGCCCGCGGTGGTCGGGACGAGGGACGGGGCGCAGCCCGGCCCCGCGGCTCCCGCTCGGTGGCCCGGCGCGGGCGCGGCCTCCGCGGCCCGGTGCTCCCGGTGACGGTGCCCGCGTGGCGCAGCCGGGCCCAGCACTTCGACGCGCTCGTCCTCAAGGCCCTGGCCCCCATCGACGCCCGCTGGCACGCCCGGCTGCGCAACCTCGACGTCGCCGTCGACGACGTGCCGCCGGTCCGGGCGGCAGACCTGCGCGACCCCGGGGCCGTGACGTTCCCCCCGGAGGTCCTCGCCGACGGTGCGGTGGCCCTGGCCCGCCTGGTCCCGGCCGGGGTCGACGGCCAGGGCATGGCGACACGGGCGCGGATCGTGCTGTTCCGGCGTCCGCTGGAGCTGCGGTCCGACGAGCCCGGCGACCTGGCGGACCTGCTGCACGACGTGCTGGTCGAGCAGGTCGCGACCTACCTGGGCGTGGCGCCGGAGGTCATCGATCCTGGTGAGCCGGATCCTGACGAGCCAGATCCTGACGAACCGGACCTCTCGGGGCTGGCGCTCGGCGAGACGGGCGGGGACGAGACGGGCGGGGACGACAGCGGGCCCGGCGGGAACGCCCCGGACCCCGACGCCGCCGGCGACGACGGGCCCGGACGACCGGGCTGAGCCCCCTCCCGGCGCGCACCTCGGGGACCCGGGCGAGACCGTCCAGCACCGGGGCCACCACCGGGACGACCCGCGCACCCCGTCGGCGCACGAGACCCGGATCCGGGACCGCCCCCGTCGACGACCTCCGGTGCCCAGGCGCGGCGACGTGGGCCCTCGCCCGTGCGCACCACCCGGTCACGCACAGCAACGCTCGAACGGGTCAGACCGCGTCCCAGGTCTCGCGCTTGAGGCGTCGGCGCTCCCGCTCGGAGAGCCCGCCCCAGATGCCGAAGCGCTCGTCGTGGGCGAGGGCGTACTCGAGGCACTCGTCGCGGACCTCGCAGCCGGTGCAGATGCGCTTGGCCTCGCGGGTGGAGCCCCCCTTCTCGGGGAAGAACGCCTCCGGGTCGGTCTGGGCGCAGAGGGCCCGCTCCTGCCACTCCGGGGCATCGCCCCCGACGTCCGACCCGAGACCGCCGCCCAGGTCCCACGCTGCGACGGCGTCCAGCACCGGCTCGACGAGGGCCAGGTGCGACCGTCCCGTGCTCAGCTCCGACACGTGGCCCTCCTCCAGGTAGGTGGTGGGCGCCCCGGACGGGACGCACCCCCTCGACGAGCCGACCGGGCTCTCGAGGTGCAGGGCCGACCGACGGGACCCCTGCAGTAATGACATGGCTGTGATTAGACAGGGGCGGACGGTGACGGGTCAAGCGACGGGAGTGATCACCCTTACCACCAGACACCGACACAACCCGGAACCGACACGAATGCGCGCGGCCGTGGTGCCGCGACCCGGGGACCCGGCCGACCACCCGGACGAGGGGTCCCGATCCGTCCCGTCGCCGGACCGGGGCGGGCACACTCGACGGCGTGACCTCCTCCGCCCGGCTCGGCCACCAGCACCGCAGCTCCGCCCCGAGCCCGATCTTCCTCGGCCTCGTCCTGGTCACCGGGGGCGGCGGCGCACTGCTCGGCGGGGTGGCCGGGGACGGCGTGGTGGCGGCCCGGACCGGCATCGTGCTCCTGGTCCTCGGCGGCTGGGCGGTCTCGCTGTGCCTGCACGAGTACGGCCACGCCGTCCTCGCGCTGCGCGGGGGCGACACCTCGGTGCGGGACAAGGGCTACCTGCGCCTGGACCCGCGCCGCTACACCGACCCGGTGCTCAGCCTGGCGCTGCCCCTGGCCCTGCTCGCGTTCGGCGGCATCCCGCTGCCCGGCGGCGCGGTGTGGATCGACCACTCGCGGCTGCGCTCGCGGTGGGTGGACTCAGCGGTCTCACTGGCCGGGCCCGCGGTGAACCTGGCGCTCGGCGTGGTGCTGACCGTCTCGGTGGCCTCGATCGCCATGCCGCTGCCGCTCGCGGCCGGGCTGTCGTGGCTGGCGCTCGTCCAGCTCATCGCCGTCGTGCTGAACATCCTCCCGGTCCCCGGCCTGGACGGGTTCGGGATCCTCGAGCCGCACCTGTCGCACGAGGTGCGCCGGCTCGCCGCGCAGGTCCGCCCGTTCGCCCCGTTCCTGCTGTTCGCCGTCCTCATCTCCGCACCCCGCGCCGCCGGGGTCCTGTTCGACGTCGCGGGGTGGATCTTCGGCCTGCTCGGCGGGGAGGCCGTGCTCGCCGGCGTCGGCAGCGCGCTGTTCCTGTTCTGGCGGTGACCGGCTGCACCTAGGCTCGGGAACCGTGAAGATCACGGTGCTCGTCGGTGGTGTGGGCGGCGCCCGGTTCCTGCAGGGCCTGGAGACCGTCCTGGGCCTGGGCCGGCCGGACTGCCCGCACGAGGTGACGGCGGTGGTGAACGTCGGCGACGACGTGTGGATGCACGGGCTGCGGATCTGCCCGGACCTGGACACCTGCATGTACACCCTGGGCGGCGGCATCGACGTCGAGCGCGGCTGGGGGCAGTCGGGCGAGACGTGGGTGGTGAAGGGGGCGCTCGCGGCCTACGGCGCCGACCCGGACTGGTTCGGCCTGGGCGATGCGGACATCGCCACCCACCTGGTGCGCACCCGGATGCTGCGAGCCGGGTACCCGCTCTCGGCGGTCACCGAGGCGCTGTGCACCCGCTGGAACCCGTCGGTCCGGCTGCTGCCGGTCACCGACGACCGCTGCGAGACCCACGTCCGCATCACCGACCCCGACCCGGGCTCCCCCACGGCCGGCGCGGAGCGGGCCATCCACTTCCAGGAGTGGTGGGTGCGGTACCGCGCCCGGGTGCCCACCCACGCCTTCGTCCAGGTCGGCGCGGACAAGGCCGCTCCGGCGCCCGGGGTGCTGGAGGCCATCGCGGAGGCAGACGCAGTGCTGCTGGCCCCCTCCAACCCCGTCGTCTCCGTCGGGGCGGTGCTCGCCGTGCCCGGGATCCGCGGAGCGCTGCGCCGGACGGCCGCACCCGTCGTGGGCGTCTCCCCCATCGTCGGCGGTGCTCCGCTGCGGGGCATGGCCGACGTGTGCCTGGAGACCATCGGCGTCGACACGACGGCCGAGGCGGTGGGTCGGCACTACGGGGCCCGCTCGGCCACGGGCCTGCTCGACGCGTGGATGGTGCACACCGGCGACACCGCCGACGTGCCCGGTGTGCGGGTGGCGCGGGTGCCGCTGCTCATGAGCGACCCCGACGCGACCGCCGCGATGGCCCGGACCGCGCTGGAGCTGGCGGGGCTGCAGCTGTGAGCGTGGCGGACCACGCCGCCCCCGGCGAGGTGCGGCTGCTCCCGGTCCGGGGAATCCCCGAGCTGCGCCCCGGCGACGACCTCGCGGCGGCCGTGGTGGCGGCGGCACCGTGGCTCGTCAGGGGCGACGTCCTCGTGGTCACGAGCAAGGCCGTGTCCAAGGTGGAGGGACGGCTCGTGGCGACCCCGACCGACCCGGACGCCCGGGACGCGCTGCGCCGGGAGCTGGTGCTCTCCGAGTCGGTGCGCGTGCTCGCGCAGCGGGGCCGCACCCTCATCACGGAGAGCCGGCTGGGGATCGTGCAGGCCGCCTCGGGGGTGGACGCCTCCAACGTGGACCGCGGCGAGCTGGCGCTGCTGCCCGCGGATCCCGACGCCTCCGCCGCGGCGCTGCGGGCCCGGGTGCACGAGCTGCTGGGGGTGGACGTCGCCGTCGTGGTCACCGACACCATGGGCCGGGCGTGGCGGGTGGGGCAGACCGACGCCGCGATCGGGTCCGCGGGCCTGGCCGTGCTGCACCGCTACGCCGGGGGGCGCGACGCCCACGGCAACGACCTCGTCGTCACCGAGGTGGCCGTGGCCGACGAGCTCGCCGCCGCCGGGGACCTCGTCAAGGGCAAGCTCGGCGGGGTACCGGTGGCCGTGGTCCGCGGGCTCGCCCCGGTCGACGACGGCTCCACCGCCCGGGACCTGGTGCGCGGCGGCGAGGACGACCTGTTCTGGCTGGGGACGGCCGAGGCGCTGGCCCGCGGTGCCCGGGAGGGCCTGCTGCGGCGGCGCTCGGTGCGCGCGTTCACCCCGGAGCCGGTGGACCCGGGGGCGGTGGAGCGGGCCGTCGGCCTCGCCCTGACCGCGCCCGCCCCGCACCACACCGCGCCCGTGCGCTTCGTGTGGGTCCGCGACCCGGCCGTGCGGGCCCGGCTGCTCGACGGCATGGCGCAGTGCTGGCGGGCCGATCTCGCCGCCGACGGGCTGGACCCCGCCGCCATCGAGGCCCGGCTGGCGCGCGGTGACCTGCTGCGCACCGCACCCGAGCTGCTGGTGCCCTGCTGTGCCCCCGACGGCGCCCACGACTACCCCGACGCCGCCCGGGTCGCGGCGGAGCGGACCATGTTCACCGTGGCCGTCGGTGCCGCGGTGCAGGCGCTGCTGGTAGCGCTGGCCGCCGACGGGCTCGGCTCGTGCTGGATCGGCTCGACGATCTTCGCCCCGGAGGTGGTGGTGGACGTGCTGGACCTCCCGCGCGGATGGCGCCCGCTGGGCGCCGTGGCGATCGGCCACCCCGTGGACGCCCTGGACGTGCGCGGGCCGAAGGACGTCGCCGACGCGCTGGTGCTCCGGTGAGCGCCTCCTCGCTGCACGCGTCCGCGCGGGGCTCGCTCGGCGCGTTCGTGGCGCCGTCGACGTCGCAGGACGCGCTGCGACACACCGTCGTCGCGTTCCTGGACGCCCGGGAGGACGCCTGCCTGCGGGCCTGCACCCCCGGCCACGTCACGGCCTCCGCGCTGGTTCTCGACGCCGACGCCACGCACGTGCTGCTCACCCTGCACCCGCGGGTGGGTCGGTGGATCCAGCTGGGCGGGCACTGCGAGCCCTCCGACGACACCCTGGTGGATGCGGCCCTGCGCGAGGCGCGCGAGGAGTCGGGCCTGGACGAGCTCACGATCGACCCCGAGGTGCTGCACCTCGACACCCACCCCATCACCTGCTCCGGCGGGGTGCCCACCCACCACCTCGACGTGCGCTTCCTCCTCCGCGCCGCCCCGGGGGCACGCATCGTGCGCAGCGACGAGTCCGACGACCTCCGGTGGTGGCCGGTGGACGCGCTGCCCGGCACGGCCGCCCGCGACACCATCGGTGAGCTCGTGGCGCTGGGCCTGGCGCGGCTGCGGGGCTGACGAGCCCCCGGGTGCGCTCAGATGCGGCGGTGGTCGGTCGGGCTGAGCCGGGGTCCGAAGCGCGGCCGGGGCGCCCCGGTGGCCTCGAGCAGCCGGACGGCGCGCTGACGCTGGGGCGCGTAGGGGGCGAGCACCTCCGCCATCCCGTCGTCGTCGAGCGGGCGCCCCACCAGGGCCCAGCCGACGACGGTGGGGACGTGGAAGTCACCGAAGCTCACCGCGTCCGGGTCGCCCCAGGCCCGCTGGGCCACCTCCGCGGCCGTCCACACCCCGATGCCGCGGACCTTGCGCAGCAGCGCCCGGCCCTCCTCGCCCCGCAGCACCGCGGCCCGCTCCAGCCGGGGCGCCACGCTGGCCGCCCCGAGCAGGGCCCGGCGGCGGCTGAGGTCGACCCCCGCGCGGTGCCACTCCCAGTCCGGGATCGCCAGCAGCTGCTGCGGGTCCGGCGGCAGCCGCAGCTCAGCCGGACCGGGCGCGGGGTCGCCGAAGCGCCAGGCCAGCTCCCGCCACGAGCGCCGCGCCTCGGTGCCGGTCACCTTCTGCTCCAGCACCGCCCCCAGCAGCACGTCCCACACCGCACGGCAGGCGCCCAGTCGCAGGTGCGGCACCCGTTGCACGGCCGCCGCGATCCGCGGGTGGTGGGCGGTGAACGCGCTGGGGTCGTCGTCGGCGCCCAGCAGGGCGGGCAGCCCGTCGAGGACCCACGCCGCCCCGGGGCCCCAGGCGGTGGCCACCACGTCCGGTCCGGTGGGCTCGATCCGCAGCGTGACCGGGCCGAGCGGGGTGTTCGACGCCCGCCAGAACCCGCCGTCGGTGATCCTGCTCGTGGGGTCGCCCCGGCCGCGGGAGAGCGGGCGCAGCACCGAGGGGACGTCGAGGACGAACGGTGCGCGCCAGGTCCGCTCGAGCTCGCTCACCTACACGTCAGTGGAGAAGCGGACCCCGCCGTCGGGCAGCACCACCTCGGGCCACACCCGGGCCCCGCGCAGCAGCTCGCAGCGCGAGCCGACCGACGCCCGGTCACCGATCACGGCGTCCCGGATGAGGGCCCGGCGCCCGATGCGAGCGCCGAAGCCGATGATGGAGCGCTCCACGACGGCGTTCTCCTCGACGACCGCGCCGTCGAACAGGACCGCCCCGTCCAGGCGGGCCCCGGCGCCGACCTTCGCCCCGGTGCCGACGACGGTGCCGCCGAGCAGCAGGGCCGACGGGTCGACCTCGGCGCCGGTGAGCACGAGGGACTCACCGGTCCGCCCGGGCAGCGCCGGGGAGGGGGCCACGCCGCGGACGAGGTCGGCCGAGCCGCGGACGAAGTCCTCCGGGGTCCCCATGTCGCGCCAGTACGCGGCGTCGACGTGGCCCTGCAGCCGCTTGCCCGCGTGCAGCAGGGCGGGGAACACCTCGCGCTCCACGGAGACGGGACGGCCGGTGGGGATCGCCTCGAGGATCTCGCGGCGGAAGACGTAGCAGCCGGCGTTGATCTGGTCGGTCGGCGGGTCGTCGGTCTTCTCCAGGAACTGGGTGACCCGGCCGTCGGCGTCGGTGGGCACGCACCCGAAGGACCGGGGGTCACCGACCCGGACCAGGTGCAGGGTGACGTCGGCCCCGGTGGTCATGTGCGTGTAGAGGACGGCGCGCAGGTCGGTCCCGCCGAGGACGTCACCGTTGAAGATGAGCGCGTTGTCGCCGCGGAGCTTGTCGGCGACGTTGCGGATGCCGCCACCGGTGCCCAGCGGCTCGGTCTCGGTGACGTAGTCG
This sequence comes from Mycobacteriales bacterium, assembly GCA_038234335.1. Taxonomy (GTDB): domain Bacteria; phylum Actinomycetota; class Actinomycetes; order Mycobacteriales; family Mycobacteriaceae; genus Rhodococcus_D. The sequence goes on along the minus strand of JBBSUN010000010.1, from coordinate 6,273 downwards.
ATCTCGAGCCCCAGGTCGGCCCCGTCGCCGAAGTGCTCGCTGAACACCTCAGCCTTGAACGACGTGCCCAGCACGACGTGGGTGATCCCGGCCGCCTGCACCCGCGAGAGCAGGTGGTGCAGGAACGGCACCCCGGCGGTGGGCAGCATCGGCTTGGGCGCGGACATGGTGAGGGGTCGCAGCCGAGTGCCCTTGCCCCCCACCAGGATCACTGCGTCGACATCCTTCGCGTTCACGCCCGGCCTCCCCCTGCTCGACGACCGCCGTGCGCGGGTCGCCACCACCGGTGCGGCGCGCCGTGCGCCAGCACTCCGGGGCGAACCCTACTGTGGGGCTCCCACCACCGAGGGAGGCGAGGCGGGTGCACCTGCGCCGTCGTGCCAGCACGCCCCCGTTCGACGTCGCGCCGACGACGGCCGTCCCGGACCCGCGCAGGCGCGCGGACGAGGCCCTGCGGGCCGCCCGTCGTCGGGACGCCTCGGTGGTCACCCTCGAGGTGGCGTCGTCCCCGGCCGACTCCTGCGCGACGGTGAAGATCCCGCGCCACGTGGTCACCGCGGCCGATCCGCACGCCGCCGACCCGGACTCGACCCAGGTGATCAGGGTGCCGCGCGGGGCGTGAGACGGCTGCGGAGCGCCAGGCCCGCCCGCAGCCCCAGGCGCAGCGGCAGCCCCCGCACCCCGGGGTGACGCTCCGCGGTGAACCGGTAGGCGCTGTCGTGGTGGGCGGCCCGCATGGCCGCGGCCGCCTGGTTCGCCGCGTGGCCCTGGGCGTGCACGACCTCGGCGGTGGGGCCGTACACGTTCAGCCAGCCGGCCCGGGCGAGCCGGTCGCCGAGATCCACGTCCTCGAAGTACATGAAGTAGCGGGAGTCGAACCCGCCGACGCCCTCGAAGGCGCGGCGCCGCACCAGCAGGCACGAGCCGGAGAGCCACCCGGCGGTGCGCTCGACGGGCGCGTCGCCGGAGCGGCGGTACCGGGCGCTGAACGGGTTGGCCGGCCACACCGTGCCCAGCAGGGCGTGCCCGGTGCCGGCGAGCAGGTCGGGCACCTCCCGCGCGGACGGGTAGACCGCGCCGTCGGGCTCGCGGACCAGCGGACCCACCGTGGCCGCCCGGGGCCACCGTGCGGCCACCGCGAGCAGCTCGTCGAGGGCGCCGGGGGCGAGCACCACGTCGGGGTTGCTCACCAGCACCCAGGTCACGGCCGGGTCCAGCGCGGCGACGGCGCGGTTCACCGCAGCGCCGTAGCCGACGTTGCTGCCCATCTCGAGCAGCTCCACGCCGCCGGTCACCGCCGCCTGGGGCGTCCCGTCGGTGGAGCCGTTGTCGGCGACGACGACGTGCGGGGCGAGGTCGGTGGCCGCGGCGAGGCTGCCCAGGAAGGCGGCCAGGTGGTCCCCGGGGGAGAAGGTCACCGTGACCACGGCGAGCTCTCCGGGTGCGACCACGGGGGCGAGGGTAGCGGCTGGCAGGCTCGAGCCATGACTGCCCGCGCCGTCCTGCTCGACTTCGCCGGGACCCTGCTGGTCCCCACCCCTGCGGCGCAGTGGGTGCGGGCGGTGACCGGGACGCACGACCCGGCACTCGCCGAGGCGCTGGAGCGGGCCGGGCGTCCGGGCGGACCGGAGCCCGTGGCGCTCCCCGAGCACCTCGCCGACGACTACGCCCACCGCGACGACACCACCACCCGGCACCGGGCGGTGTACGTGGAGCTGCTGGAGCAGGTCTGTCCGCACGAGCAGGCCGTCGCGCTGTACGAGGCCTCCTGCACGGCCGCGTCCTGGGAGCCCTACCCGGACACGGCCCCCACGCTGCGGGCGCTGCGGGCGGCCGGGATCGGGCTCGCGGTGGTCAGCAACGTCGGCTTCGACCTGCCCGCCCTGCTCGCCGAGCACGGCCTGGCCGAGCTGGTGGACGTGGTCGTCCAGTCCCACGAGCTGGGGGTGTCCAAGCCCGACCCGCGGTTGTTCGCCACCGCGCTCGAGCAGCTGGGGGTGGACGCTGCGGACGCGCTCATGGTCGGGGACAACCCGACCTCCGACGGCGCGGCGGTGCACCTGGGGATCACCACCCTGCTGCTGCCGTGCAGCCCCCCGGGCCGCGACCACGGGCTGGCCGCGGTGCTGGACCTCGTCGGGCTGCGGCCCTAGCGTCCCAGCGCGCCGCCGGCCACGAACCGGTGCAGCGCGTCCCGCCACTCCGGCAGCGGGGTGAGTCCGGCTGCCGCCCAGGCTTTCCCGCTGAGCACGGAGTACGCCGGACGTGGCGCGGGGCGGGGGAATGCGTCCGTCGTCGTCGGGTGCACGCGCTCCGGGTCGGCCCCGAGCTCGGCGAACACGGCACGGGCGAGGCCGCACCAGGTGGTCTCCCCCGCACCGGCGGCGTGCAGGACGCCGCCGGGCAGGTCGGTGCGACCGGCCAGCTCGAGCAGCCCTGCGGCGAGGTCGCCGGTGAAGGTGGGCGAGCCCAGCTGGTCGTCGACCACGTCGAGGGTGTCCTTCACGGACTCGAGCCTGGCCATGGTGGCCACGAAGTTGCCGCCGTGCGGGCCGTAGACCCAGGCGGTGCGCACCACGTGGGCGCTCGGCAGCGCGGCGAGCACGGCCTGCTCGCCGGCCAGCTTGGTGCGCCCGTAGACCGAGCGCGGACCGGTGGGGTCCCCCGGCTCGTAGGGCGAGGTGGCGTCGCCGGGGAAGACGTAGTCGGTGGAGACGTGGACGAGGCGGACACCGTGCGACGCGCAGGCCCGGGCGAGGTTGGCCGCCCCGGTCTCGTTGATCGCGGCGGCCGCACCGGGCTCGCCCTCGGCGGCGTCGACCGCGGTGTGGGCGGCGCAGTTCACGACCACGTCCATCCCCGCAACGGCGGCGTCCACGGCCGCAGCATCGGTCACGTCGAGCTCGGCCGAGCCCGGCGCGGTGGCGTCGTGGCCCGCGGCGCGGGCCTGCTCGGCCAGGTCCGTGCCGAGCTGGCCCCGGCCACCGGGGATCAGCAGCCTCATCGGCGTCGGCGTCATCAACGGCCCAGCTTCGCGTAGCCCGCCTCGGTGGCCTCCTTCAGCGGGGCCCACCACGCCTCGTTGTCGCGGTACCAGGCGACGGTCGCGGCCAGGCCGGCCTCGAGGTCGGAGTACTCCGGGGTCCAGCCCAGCTCGGTGCGCAGCTTGCCGGCATCGATGGCGTAGCGCAGGTCGTGCCCGGGGCGGTCGCCGACGAAGTCGAACCAGTCCTCCGCCTTGCCGAGCACCCGCAGCAGGGTGCGGACGACGGTGAGGTTGTCGGCCTCCCCGTCGGCGCCGATGAGGTAGGTCTCCCCGAGCCGGCCGCGCTCCAGGATGGCGTGCAGGGCGCGGTTGTGGTCGTCGACGTGGATCCAGTCGCGCACGTTGGCCCCGGCGCCGTACACCTTGGGCTTGACTCCGCCGAGGATGTTGGTGACCTGGCGCGGGATGAACTTCTCGACGTGCTGGTAGGGCCCGTAGTTGTTGCTGCAGTTGGAGATCGTGGCTGCGACGGCGAAGCTGCGCACCCAGGCCCGCACCAGCAGGTCGGCGCCGGCCTTGGTCGAGGAGTACGGGCTCGACGGCCGGTACGGCGTGTCCTCGGTGAACCGCTTCGGGTCGTCGAGCTCGAGGTCGCCGAACACCTCGTCGGTGGAGACGTGGTGCAGCCGCCTGCCGTGCGCGCGCACCGCCTCCAGCAGCCGGTAGGTACCGACGATGTTGGTCTGCAGGAACGGTTCCGGATCGGAGAGCGAGTTGTCGTTGTGGCTCTCGGCGGCGAAGTTCACGACCACGTCGTGGGAGGCCACGAGGCGGTCGACCAGCTCCGCGTCCGCGATGGAACCCTCCACCAGCTCGACCGAGCCGGAGACGGGGTCCAGGCTCGCGCGGTTGCCCGCGTAGGTCATCGCGTCGAGCACCGTGACCTGGTGCTCGGGGTGCTCCGCCACCGTGAGGTGCACGAAGTTCGCACCGATGAATCCGGCTCCGCCGGTGACCAGCAGGCGCACTGGGTTCTCCTGTTCTCGTCGGCTTCTCGTCGGCAGGAGTCTGGCACGCCGGGCGCGCGTCCCCGATGAGGTGCGAGCCCGCCGCTACCGTCGGCGCCCGGCAGGCAGCGGATCACCCGGACCGCGGTGTCGCGGCGACGCGGACGGCGAGGCCGACGACACGACAGGAGCGGACACGGTGCCGCAGTGCGGGACGGAGCACAGGTCCGGGGGGGTCGACCACGACGGTCGGTTGCGCGGCCGGGACCGCCGCGCCCTCGTCGCGCAGCCCGCCACGCGACCCCCGGCGCCGCGATCCGCCCATCCGGCACCCTCGCGGTGGCACCGCGGCCGGCTCGTCACGGCTGCGGCCTCGGTGGTGGTGCTCGCGGTGACCGGCGGGGCGTGGAGCGCAGCCGACTCCCTCACCGCGCGCCTGGCCACCACCGCGGCCCTGGGCGGCGGACCGGCCTCCGACGACGGGGCCACCGACATCCTGCTGGTGGGCACCGACAGCCGCGCGGACGCCCAGGGCAACGCGCTGAGCGCGGCCGAGCTGGCCACCCTGCGCACCGAGACGGTGGGCTCCACCAACACCGACACGATCATCCTGGTGCGCATCCCGGACGACGGCTCCCGGGCCACCGCCGTCTCGATCCCCCGCGACTCCGCCGTCGCCGTCCCCGGACGGGGCACGGGCAAGATCAACGGGGCGTACGGCAGCGCCAAGGCCGAGACGGCCGACACGCTGGTCGCCGAGGGGGTCGCCCCCGCCGAGGTCGAGCAGCGCTCCGCCGAGGCCGGCCGGGCCACGCTCGTCAGCACGGTGCAGGACCTCACCGGGGTCACCGTCGACCACTACGCCGAGATCGGGCTCCTGGGCTTCGTGCTGCTGACCGACGCCGTCGGCGGGGTGCAGGTGTGCCTGGCCGCACCTACCGCGGACCCGTTCTCGGGTGCGGACTTCCAGGCCGGGGTGCAGACCCTGACGGGCTCGGACGCGCTCAGCTTCGTGCGCCAGCGCAAGAACCTGCCGCGCGGCGACCTCGACCGGATCGTGCGCCAGCAGGTGTTCATGGCCGGCCTGGCCAAGCAGGTCCTCTCGGCGGGCACCCTGACCGACCCGGCCGCACTCGGTCGCCTCGGCGACGCGCTGACGCGGTCGGTGGTGCTCGACGACGGCTGGGACGTGCTCGGCTTCGCCCAGCAGCTGGCCGGGATCGCGGGGGGCGCGGTGCGCTTCGAGACCATCCCGGTCGTCGACCCGGACGGGCGCAACGACGAGGGGCAGAGCATCGTCGAGGTCGACGCGGCGGCGGTGCGCACCATGGTCGCCGGGCTGGCCGCCCCGTCCACCGCCGCGACCCCGGACACCGCGCCCGCCGCCCCCGAGTCGGTCACCGTCGACGTCGCCAACGCCAGTGGCACCGGCGGGCTCGCCGCGGCGGTCTCGCAGCAGCTGGTCGAGCAGGGCTTCACCGGCGGGACGGTGGACAACGCGAGCGCGCAGGACGAGTCGGTGGTGCTGGCTCCCTCCTCCGGCGACGCTGCTGGGGCGGCCGTCGCAGGTGCCCTCGGCGGGCTCCCGGTCCGCGGGGACGCGGGCGTCGACGACGGCTCCGTCCGCGTCGTGCTGGGCAGCGACTTCACGGGCGGCTCCACGGGCGGGTCCTCCCCACCCCTCCCGCCGCCGGCAGCCCCACCGCCCGCCCCCGGGGCCGCCGCCGCACCTGCGGGTCCACCCATCGTCGCCGCCGGCGGGCCGCCCTGCGTCAGCTAGGACCTGCCTGCCACGCTGGCGACGTGACCCCACCCGTGGCTGCCCCCACCCTCACCGACGCCCTGCTGCGCCCCATCCTCGCCACCGACGCCGCCCGCCCGCTGGTCACCTACTACGACGACGCGACGGGCGAGCGGGTCGAGGTCTCCGGCACCACCCTGGCCAACTGGGCGGCCAAGACGGCGAACCTGCTGCGCGAGGAGCTCGGCGTGGAGCCCGGCGACGAGGTCGCGGTGCTGCTGCCCGCGCACTGGCAGACCGTGGCCGTGCTGCTGGGCGCCTGGTGGGCGGGTGCGGAGGTCGTGGGCACCGTCGACGGCGCGGCGCTCGCGCTGTGCACCGAGGACGGGCTCGCCGCCGCGGAGGCCGCCCCCGAGGTGGCGGTGCTCAGCCTGGACGCGTTCGGCCGGGGTGTGGACGGACTCCCGGTGGGGGTGACCGACTACGCCACCGCGGTGCGCGTGCACGGCGACTCCTTCGCCCCCACCCCGGTGCCGGAG
>JBBSUN010000009.1:0-95668 GCA_038234335.1 Mycobacteriales bacterium | reverse complement strand
GGGTACGCCCGCTGCTCCACCGATCAACAAGACCTCACCGCCCAACGCGACGGCCTGGCCCGCCTCGGGGTCACCCCCGACCGGGTGTACGTCGACCACGGCCTGACCGGCACCAACCGAGAGCGACCCGGCCTGCGCGAGGCGCTCGCCGCCTGCCGCGCCGGGGACACCCTCGTGGTGACCAAGCTCGACCGCCTGGCCCGTTCTCTGCCCGACGCCCGGGCCATCGCCGACGAGCTCACCACGCGACAGGTCAGCCTGAACCTCGGCGGCTCCGTCTACGACCCCAACGACGCCATCGGCAGGCTGCTGTTCAACGTGCTGGCCATGGTCGCGGAGTTCGAGTCCGACCTGATCCGGCTGCGCACCCGGGAAGGCATGAAGGTGGCCAAGGCCAAGGGCCACCTCAAGGGCAAGCAACCCAAGCTCACCCGCCGCCAGGAAGCCCACCTGGTCTCCCTGATCGACAGCGGCGAGTACAGCACCACCGAGGTCGCCGAGCTGTTCAGCGTCGGCCGCTCCACGGTGTACCAGGCCATCGACCGACAACGCAGCGGTGCGCTGAGCGCCACCGCCCCGGCCGCCGCAGCGACCTGAACACCACAGGTGGTCGGGGTGTCCCGCACCGCACGCCCACGCGGGACACCCCGCCACCGCGGCGCCCTTATCACGAACCCACCCCACAGCCCGTTCCGCTTACAGGGCATCATCTTAATCGCGACGGTTTCCGACGCCGGCTACTCAGTCCACTGAGCCAGCTTCTCCGTCTGAGATTCCGAAGCGGGTTTGCGCCCAGTCCAGCCACTCCAGGATTGACGCCCGTTGGATTCCGTACTCGTCGGCCAGCATCTCCGCTCGTGCCCGCAGCAGGGAGATGTCGACCAGTCTGTGCTCGATCAGCGCCCCGGAGAACTCGTAGTCCTTTTCCCGTCGGACGGCGAGCTTGGAAATCACCAGGTCGTGGCGATCCAGGTAGTGGGCCTTCGCCGGCGCGGCTGACTTTTGGGCGTAGCCTACTACCCGATCCCGCCACCCATCGGGAAGGATGGCCAACTCGATCGAGACGCCCTGCCCGTAGTAGCCGAAGCTCTGGTGGAACTCGGAGCCCTCCCCGATCCCGCCCTCGACCATGAGGGCCTTGTCCTCGCCAGGGTCGTCGAAGAAGGTCACGTCCGCCTCGATTGAGAGCCAGGCCTGCTCGGGTAGGTCCCGCTCGGGGTAGGAGGCGAGGATTGCCTGCGACCCAATGATCAAGATGTCCGGATCGTCGGTGATCTTCGCTGCGGACCGCAGGATGTGAGCGAGTTCGTCGCGTCTCATCGCGTCGCTGCCCTCAGGGCACGCGCCCGAGCCTCGTCGGTGAGAAGCCCTGCGAAGGGGTTGTTCTGTCGGAGCTCCCGCGAGCGCGGCGACGTGGAGGTGAGCGCGCCGAGCAGGTCCACCAGCGGACCGTCGAGCAACCCGGACCACTCATCCAGCCAGACGAGGGCAGCGCCCCGAGCGGCGCCGTCCCGCATCCGCTTCATGTTCGTGCGCGCTAGTTCCAGCGCCCGGTCAGGATCGGCAACGATCACTCCGGCGGTGGCGTGGGCCAGCACCAGCGACCGGGACTGGTCCTTGGTCGTCCGGTGGCTTCCAGCGGCAATCCGGTTCACGTCGGCCTGGCGCACTCGACGGTGCTTGCCTACCCAGGAGTGCGGCAGTTTCCCGCTCGTGCACAGGTTCACGACGTGCTGACGCGAGGTACCCAAGACGGTGGCGGCTTCCCCGGTGCTCAGCAGCTGCTCCCCCTGGGTCGCGATGAACATCCGCGCGGTACCTGACCTCATGTACGCAAGGTACCTTTAAACACCAAAAACACAACCAGACCCACCATGGTTGCGTTTTTGGTGCTAGCGACGGGTACAGCGATCTCGGTGGCAACACCGCGCGCCCAGTGGGCCGACCGTCAGTGGACTTCAGGACAGCGTCGGTGACGCGTGCCGGACCCATCCGGTGGTCGATCGTTCTGCGGTCGTCGTTGGGTGGCGCGGGGATCAGTCGCATCGAGACGTCCACCCGCTTCGGTCACCGTGGTGGTCGATGATGGCGACGTGCCTTCAGCCGGTTTTCGTGCGGTCCTGCTCGACTGGCGCGGCACCCTCGCGGTCGGTCTCGACGACCGGCGATGGGCTCAGGACGCACTGCTGCTGGCCGGTCGTGATCCCGCGGGCGCCGAGGTCTTGGCCGACGTCCTCGCCCCGCTCGCCGATGCCCTCGATGGTCCCGGAGTCGACTCCGACGCCGGGCTGCACTCCCGTACCTACCGGGATGTCCTGACCGGGGCAGGGCTGGACGAGGACCTGGTGACCGCGCTCTACGCGGTGGAGTCCGATGTCGCGAGGAACCCGTTCGCCGTCGACGTCGCCCCGACCTTGACCGCCCTGCAGAACGCCGGGGTGGCCGTCGCGGTCGTCAGCGACATCCACGTCGACCTGCGGCCGGTGTTCGCGGCAGCGGAGCTCGACCGGCACATCAGCGTCTACACGCTGTCCTTCGAGCTGGGGGCGCAGAAGCCGGACCCGGCGGTGTTCACCCGCACCCTCGACGCGCTGGGGGCAACGGCGCAGCAGGCACTGATGGTCGGGGACCGCTCACGACAAGACGGTGGAGCCGTGGGGGCCGGCATCACCACGCTGCTGCTGCCCCCGCTGCGGACCGTGCACGAACGCCGACTCCACACCGTGCTGCAGCTGTGCGGGGTAGCGATGTCGTAGCCACGGAGCCAGGTCGAGGTCCGAAACGGGATCGCTGTGCGCGGTGGGCCCGCGCCCCGGACGCTCTGTGCAAGTCTCACCTCGTGATTGACGAGCTCGCGAAAGGGTCCCTGCACGAGGAGCTGAGGTGGGCGCGGGCGACGGTGGTGGGCAAGCTCGACGGGCTGGGCGAGTACGACGTCCGTCGGCCGCTGAGCCGGACCGGGACCAACCTGCTCGGCCTGGTCAAGCACGTCACGTTGTCGGAGGCGCGGTACTTCGGGGCGATCTTCGATCGGCCGTTCCCGGAACCCATCCCTACCTTCGACGATGCTGGCTTTCGCAACCGGGACCACCTGTGGGTCACCGAGCGGGAGTCGCGGGCCGACGTCGTCGACGGCTACCGGCGTGCGTGCCGACACGCTGACGCCACCATCGACGCGTTGCCGGTCGACGCACCCGGTCGCGTCCCGTGGTGGCCCCGACCGGAGGTGACGCTGCTCAACGTGCTGGTCCACGTGGTGACCGAGACGAACCGGCACCTGGGTCACGCCGACATCCTGCGTGAGCACCTCGACGGAGCCCTCGACTCCGACCCCACACCACCATCTGAGCACGACGAGGCGAGCTGGGCGGCCCATTGGGCAACGATCGAGCACGCCGCCCGCCGCGCCACCTGACCACAGCGTCGGGCCGGACCACCGGCCGTCCGCTCAAGAGTCGGACGTCGGGGCGTCGTTGCGGACTCCACCTCGACCTGTCCGAGAGACCGGGCGGTTCCTCTCCGTCGGTGCACGATGAGGTCCGTGATGAGTGCCGCCGAGGTGATCTGGATGTGGTCGGCCCTGCGTCGGGACGACATCACCGCCCGGATCGACGGGGGGTGGGGCGTCGATGCACTGCTCGGGGGTCAGACCCGCGAGCACGACGACCTCGACCTCGTCGTGGACACCGAGGCGGTCGCCACCATCCGAGGAGTGCTCGAGGACTCGGGTTTCGCCGTCGAACGCGACTGGTTGCCAACGGCCCTTGCGCTGCGTCACCCCGACGGGCGCGCCGTCGACCTCCACCCCGTCGAGCTCACACCCGACGGCGGAGGCGACCAGATCCAGCTCGACGGGGTGAAGCGATTCCACTACAGCCCACCGGTCACCGGAACGATCGGTGACCACCCCGTGCTGTGCTGCTCACCCCAGGCCCAGATCGAAGCGCACCTCGGCTACCCGCCCGACGACGACGACCGCGCCGACATGGCCGAGCTGGCCAAGCGGTACGCACTCACCCTCCCCGACCCCCACCGCAACCAACCACCGACGTCCTGATCGGTCGTCGACCGGAGCGGGATCTCCGACCGGTCGCCAGCCGTCCGTTCGTCATGAACCAATAAGGTGCGTACTGATACCATCGGATCATGGCTATGACGTTGCGGCTGCCGGTTGAGGTCGACCAGGCGCTCCGCGCTGCTGCGGCCGAGGAGCACCGCAGCGTGCAGCAGGAGGTGGCGCACGCCATCGAGTACTACCTCTCTCGTCGTGAGACCGCGGAGGTGAGGGCCGATCCGGAAGCGCTGCGGTCGTTGGCCGAGGCGCGTGAGTCCGTTCGTTCCGGTGACGTGGTCTACGGAGCCGAGTCCGCCCGCGCCCTGGTCCGGGACCGCAACGCTTCGTGAGCGAGCTCTACGAGCTGGGCACCGCTGCACCCGCACGCCGGGCCCTCGCAGATCGACTCCCGACGGACGTCGCCGCAGCCGCCATCGAATTCATCACGGGCCCCCTGCTGGAGAACCCCCGGCGGGTTGGCAGTGCGCTGACCGAGGAGCTCATCGGAATCCACAGTGCGCGACTGGGCAGGGACTGGCGCGTGCTCTACGAGATCGACGACGACAAGCGCACGGTCATCGTGCTCGACATCCGCCACCGGGCGCACGCCTATCGGCCTCGCTGACACAGAGGGAACAGCCCCAATTGCCGATCGGTAGGCGGGACCGCCTGGAGTCGTTGACTATCGAACGAGCCGCACCTCTGCGAGGTCTTCCCACAGAGGTTCGATCTTGTGGGTGCCGTCGGGGGTGAAGCCGTTGCGCTTGTAGAACGCCAGGGCGCGGGGGTTGTCCTCGGCCATCCACAACGACGCCGGCTGATGGTCGAGCGCGACGTCGAGCAAGGTTTGTCCCACACCGGTGCCGTGGTGGGCGGCGCGCACGTAGAGGCCGACGAGCTCCCGCTCGCGGACCGGTGGATCGTCACGGCTGGGTGCGGTCCATGAGATACCGACGACCTGCTCGTCGACGACTGCGACGAGCACTTCTCCCGGGCCTGGGGTGGCGAGGCGTCGAACCCATTGCTGGCGGCGCTGCTGGACGTCGAGCGCGGCGAGGAAGGCCGGGGACAACACGTGGGCGTAGGCCTCACGCCAACAGCTGACGTGCAGCTCGCCCAGCGCCGAGGCGTCTTCGGGCACGGCCGCACGCACCACGCCAGCACTGTTCACCAGGTCGATGATTCAGTGTCGACCCAGCGCAGCGCGACATGGGACCCCGGTGCCGGTCGGGGGTCGATGTCCGGTGGCCGATCGGCGACCGGGGCACGTCCCCACAGGACCGCCGCGACCGGTCGCCAGAGTGCGGCTGGCCCTTGTGAGTATTGGGGCGTACGTTATTGGTCGTGGGGGTGACGTGGTCGGCGGCAGCGGACAAGCACGGCGTAGCCCACGAGGACGCGCTGCACGCGATGGTGAACGCGATCTACGTCGAGACGTCGTTCGACGACCCACGTCCACCGGCGACGATCCGCCCGACGCTCTACATCGGGCCCCAGCGCGACCGGAGCGCACCTTTGCTCGAGGTCATGGTCGAGGCCACCCCACCGCGCGGCGTGCACGTCTTCCACGTCATGCCCGCACGGACCAAGCACCTGGCCAGGATGAAGGAGGAATCATGAACAAGACCCACAGCATGACGACAGCCGCGCGCGACCATGCGGCCGCGACCTGGGCTGAGGACGAGATGACCCTGCCGGCCACCTCGAGCACCGCGCTGCGGGGAGAGGCCGCTGCGGAGCACGGCCGTTCCCTGCTGGAGGAGGCGCTGGGCGGGCCCGAGGCGGTCGAGGCTGCGATGCGCGGGCGCAAGACGTTGGGCCGCACCCGACCTGCTGGGCGCTCACCCAAGCGGCAGGCGACCCTGCCCGAGGAGCTCGACAAGCGCGGACTGGCCTTCATCCAGGCAGGCGGGGCGAACGACTACTCCACGCTGATGCGGATCGCCCTGACGGAGTACCTCGACCACCACGCCAGCGCGTAAGCGTCCGGTCAGCGATCCTGTCGCGGGACGATGGTGCGGCTACAGCTACGGCTACAGCTGCAGGTGGAGCCGCAATGCGTCATCGAGCTTCGCCATGACGTCGGCAGGTACCTGCCCCAGGACCGTGCCGACCCGCTCGACGGCGATTGAGCGGACCTGCTCGGCCTGAGCCTTGGAGTCCTGGCGCAGCCCGGTCGCTGCTGCGGGCAGCAACGCTTGGAACGGGAAGATCCGGTCGGTGTTGCTCGTGACCGGGACGACGGTCACTACCCCGCGGCCGAGCCGGGTCGCGGTGGAGTTCGCGTGCTCGTTGCTGACGACCACTGCCGGACGCCGCTTGTTCGCCTCGCTGCCGCGTGCAGGGTCGAGGTCGACGAGCCGGATCTCACCGCGCAGCATCGTCCAGCCCGTCGGCAGTGGTCGCAGTCCAGGCCGCGTGGTCGCTCGACGCTTCCCACTCGTTCCAGGCTGCCTCGTAGTCCTGCTCCAGCCCGGGAAGGCGCAGCATGCCCACGGCGTGGTGCAGCGCAGCCGACCTCGAGGGCAGGCCGGTGGTGCGGGCAAAGTTGTCGAGGACGGCCACGTCTTCGTCGGGCAAGCTCACACTGATCTTCATACCCAGATGCTACCTCGGTGCTACCGAGATGGGGCGACCATGGGCACCTTCTCGTCGCACCCAACGGCGTCCCGCTCATGAATCCCCTGCGGGATGGCCGCCATCTGCATCGGGCGTCTGACGGATACGTCGAACATCGGCCCTTGTTGCCGGGAGGTTCATGTCTTGTGGCCCACACCGGTGCCGTGGTGTGCGGCGCGCACGTAGAGACCGACGAGCTGCCGATCGCGGACCGGTGGATTGTCACGGCTGGGTGCGGTCCATGCCATACCGACGACGTGGTCGTCGACGACCGCGACCAGCGCTTGCCCCAGGGATGGGTTGGCCAGACGTCGAACCCACTGTCGGCCGCGCTGATGGACATCGAGCGCCGCGAGGAAGGCCGGGGACAACACGTGCGCGTAGGCCTCACGCCAACAGCTGACGTGCAGCTCGCCCAGCGCCGAGGCGTCCTCCAGCACGGCCGCGCGCACCACGCCAGCATCTGTCACCAGAACCATGCTTCCGTGTCGACCCAACGAAGTGCGACACGGGACCCCGGTACCGGTCGGGGATCCGTCAACGATCCCTTGGCGACCGACCACGGGGAACCGATCACCACGAGGACGTGGAGGTGACGTACCCGTCCAGTGCTGCTGCTACCTCCCTCGGGAGCGGCGCAGCAGCCCGTGGAGCACCCGGTTCAGCTCGTCGGTGGCGTGCTGGTCGAGTGCGAGCGCGGCCGGGGCGTTCGCTGAGCTGACGACCGGCCACACCTGCAGCAGCAGGGCCTGCCCCGCGGCGGTGAGCTCGATCGGGTTCACCCGCCCCTTGCTGCGTTCACCGACTCGGCGCACAAGTTCGCGACTGACCAGGCCGTCGACGATCGCGGCGATGCTCTGCGGGCGCACCAGCACCTCCCGGGCGAGCTGCGCCGACGTCCGGGTCTCACCCGCGCCCAGGTGCGCCAGCACCCCGAACTGCACCGGCGTCAGACCGTGCTCGGCGAACAGCGCCGTCAGCTCCCGCTCCACCGCGTGCGCCGCCCGGATCAACGTCCACGTCACCAGCCCGTCGAGATCCTCCGTTTCCAGCCGCACTGCACCACCTCCGTTGCCCGCTACCCTGATAGCAGAATACTGCTACCCCAGGGAGACCCATGACGACCGCACCATCCCCCAACCTGTCCGGCACCATCCTCGTCACCGGCGCCACCGGTGACATCGGCGGCGCCCTCGTCGCCGAGCTGCGCGAGCGCGGGGCGTCGGTGCGCGTCATGTGTCGCCGCCAGACCCAGCTCGACACCTTTGCCGAGGCCGGTGTCGACGGGGTGCTGGGGGACTTCGACGACCCCGCCAGCCTGGCCGGTGCCATGGTCGGCTGCGAGCAGCTGTTCTTGCTCGCCCCCTCCGGTGAGCACCAGCTCGCCGGTGACCGCGCGGCCATCGACGCTGCACGCACCGCCGGCATCGGCCACGTCGTGAAGGTCTCCACCCTCGATGCCAACCCCGCCTCGGCGATCCCCTGGGCCCGCGACCACGCCCACGCCGAGGCGCTGCTGCGCGGCAGCGGCGTGCGGTGGACGACCCTGAAGCCCGGGGCGTACATGAAGAACCTGCTCACCGAGGTCGGCGCGATCCGCCACGGACTGCTGCCCCAGACCAGCGGACACGGCGCCACCACCTGGGTCGACACCCCCGACATCGCCATCGCGGCCGCCGCCGTCCTGACCGACCCCGACCTGCAGGGCGGCAGCAGCACCGACGGCAGGGCCTACGTGCTCACCGGCACCCCGGCCACCTCGTACCCGCAGATCGCTGAGCTGATGACCGAGTTGCTGGGCCGGCGCGTCCGCTACGTCCACGTGCCCGCCCCCGCCATGTTCCTCGGGCTCAAGCTGAGCGGGATGGACACCTGGCAGGCCCGCGGGCTCATCCACCAGTTCGTCGACGTCGTCCGCCACGGACGCGACAACGGACGCCTCAGCACCCCCGACCTCGCCCAGCTCCTCGGACGCGCCCCCACCAGCCTCGCCGACTACATCACCACCCACCGCACCGAGCTCACCGGCTGAACCCCGCGGCCTCGTCGCGACCTCCAGCGCGCGCCGGTCGGCGTGGTGTCCGCGACGAAACGGGGTGAGCACCACCTGCGGGGCGATCGGGTGAGCGGTGGTAGCCGTGCTCGCGGCTCCAGTGAACGGGGTGACCTGCTGTGGTCGTGAAATCTCACAGCGAGATTGGCCTGTCGCCCGTCCCACCCTCCTTCGCCGCTGCCGGCCTGACGTCAGGCCGCCTGGGTCCGCGTCCGACAACGGCAGCGGGAGAACGCAGAACCCGCCTGCCTTTGACGTCCGACAAGCCGAACCCGTCGCGCCAGCTCGGCGGGCTCCGGGTCGAGCTACCGTCGCCGTTCCGAGGGGGTGCCCCCCATGCGGGACGGCGAGCGCGGGCGGTCACGTCCCGGTCGCCGATCCCCCACCGGTCACCCGCTGGCGCGCCGGGTCACAGGCCGAGTCGGTCGAGCTCGGTACGGGCGAGGCGCGCTCGTCGTAGGAGCAGCTGGGTCCGGGACACCGGCTGGAGGGCGGTGACGTCGGCGTACGACTCGTCCAAGCGCATGAGGCCGGCATCTCCAGGAAGCGGCACGTGGGTCTACCCGGTCCAGGGGCGCCGGGGACCCCGCGACACGGCACAGTCTCCCGTTCACCGGGTTGACGCCGAGGGCCGCCGCCGAAAGATCCGGACCAGCTGCGGTCACGGTCCGCGCTGCGTGCTGCATGCTGCACGGCGGGGCGCGGTGCCCGGCTCCGGCACCGCCAGGCTCGGGAGGAGACCGACCGTGACCGACGACGGGCGCGCGCTCCTGCTGGCCGGGGTGGCGGCCGGCGCGGCGGACGACGCGGGTGGCATCGACGCCGGGCTGCTCGGCGACTTCCTGCCCATCGTCGTCGAGGCCGCGGCCTCGGGTCGGCGGCTGCGCCCGGCCGAGCTGCGGGCCTGCGGCGAGCGGGGCGCCGGCGCCGCGGTCGCCGGGGTCGCGCTGCGCGCGGTGATCGACCTGTACCTCTCGGCCTGCTGGCGGCTGTGGGAGCGGCTCGCAGGGCTTCCCGGCTCCGGGGTCTCCGGGGACGGCGCCGAGGTCCGGGCCGCGGGCCTGGCCGTGCTGCGGGCCGCCGACGACGCCGTCGCCGCCCTCGCCGAGGGCTTCCAGCTGGCCCGCAACGACCTGGCGCGCCAGCAGGAGTCGGTCCGTCAGGAGATCCTGGAGGCGCTGCTCGCCGGGGGTGACGAGGCCACCGCGGTCGCCGGGCGGGCCGCGGACCTCGGCCTCGACCTGACCAGCCCGCACGCGGTGCTGCTGGCCCGGCACCGGCGCACCTTCGACCACCCGTCGACGACGTCGGTGCCCCGACGCCTCGAGCGGGCGCTGCGCGGCCGCCACGGCGACGCCTACCCCCTGGTCGCGGTGCGGGGCGGGCTCCTGGTCTGCGTGGTCGCCGCCCCGGACGCCGAGAGCCTCGCCCTGCTCGGCCGCCGGGTGACCGAGGTGCTCGCCTCGGTGGGCGGTGCGGTCGGTGGCGTGGTCGGTGGCGGGGACTGGCAGGCCGCGGTGGGGCGCGCGCTGACCGGCGCCGCGTCGGTGCGCACCTCCCACGAGCAGGCCCGCAGCACCCTCGAGCTCGCCCAGCGCCTGGGCCTGGAGCAGCCCGTGGTGCAGGCCTCCGACCTCGCCGTGTTCCAGGTGCTGCTGCGCGACCGGGAGGCGATCGACGACCTCGTCGCGGTCACGCTGGGCCCGCTGGCCGCGGCCCGCGGCCGCGACGAGCTGCTGGCCACGTTGGAGGCGTACTACGCCTGCGGCGGCGTCTCGACCGCGACCGCCGAGCGGCTGCACCTCTCCGTCCGCGCCGTCACCTACCGGCTGGCCCGGGTGCGGACCCTGCTCGGCACGGACCCGACCGACCCGGCCCAGCGGTTCGCGATGCACGCCGCCGTGCTCGGGGCTCGGCTGACCGGGTGGCCGGGCTGAGCGGGCAGTGCCAGCATCCGGTCGTGTGACCGACACCCCGCGGCGGGGCTCGCCGGGCTGCTCGGCGACGACCTGTCGGTGCTCGGCCGCCTGACTTGCCGGACCTCGGCAACGTGAGCCGTCGACGTCGTCCCGCCCTCGACCCGGACGCGGCGCCGTCGACCTCCCATCCTTGAGGGGACGCACCACCCCCTCGACGAAGGAGATCGCCCGTGTTCGACGTACCGGCCTGGTTGTGGGTGACCTTCGTGGTCATCGTCGTGGTGGCGCTGGCGGTGGACCTGCTCGCGCACCGCGACGACCACGTCATCGAGTTCCGGGAGGCCGCCTGGTGGAGCGTGGGCTGGGTCGGCCTCGCCATCGCCTTCGGCGTCCTGATCGCGATCGTCGTCGACCCCGTGGGGGGCAGCACCGACTCCGCTGGCGTGCAGTACTTCACCGCGTGGCTGCTCGAGAAGAGCCTCTCGGTGGACAACCTGTTCGTGTTCGCCCTGATCTTCGCCTACTTCAAGGTGCCGGCGGAGTTCCAGCACCGCGTCCTGTTCTTCGGCGTCATGGGCGCGCTGATCTTCCGCGGGATCTTCCTGGCCCTGGGCGTGCAGATCGTCGAGACGTTCTCCCCCGTGCTGTTCCTGTTCGCCGCGGTCCTGCTCTACAGCGCCTACAAGCTCATGAAGGGCGAGGACGACGAGTACGACCCGTCGACGTCGTTGGCGCTGCGGGCGATGCGCAAGGTCGTCCCGATGAAGGAGGAGTACCACGGCACCCGCTTCTTCGTGAAGGAGGCCGGCAAGCGCTACGGCACGCCGCTGCTCGCGGTCGTCGTGGCCATCGAGGCCGCTGACCTGGTCTTCGCGGTCGACTCCGTGCCCGCCGTCCTCGCGGTCAGCTCGGACACCTTCATCGTCTACACGTCCAACGCCTTCGCGATCCTCGGCCTGCGGGCGCTGTACTTCCTGCTCGCCGGGCTGCTCGACCGCTTCCACTACCTGGGCAAGGGCCTGGCGATCATCCTCGCCTTCATCGGCGTCAAGCTGATCCTGCAGGCCAGCCACGAGAACATCTCCCTCGACATCCCCAAGATCCCGACCCTGGTGAGCCTCGCGGTCATCATCGTCGTGCTGGCCGGCTCGGTGCTGCTGAGCCTGCTGCGGCCGCTGCCGGTCGAGGACTCCACCGAGGGCAGTCCCGACGCCAGCACCGACGATGCCCCGGTGGCGGAGGAGCACCGGTAGGCGCTGGGCCACCCGGGCCGGAGCTACGGTCGGAGGATGAGGATCACGGAGCTCGGCTGGGGCGGGACCCCGTGGGGTCCGATCAGCCTCCGCCGGCGCTTCGACCGCGTCACCGGCCGCGACGTCCACGAGGTCAAGCTCGGCGACGAGTTCCTCATGTCCAGCCAGTTCACTGCCGGCGAGCGGGAGCTGGCCCGGATCGGGCTGGCCGCCGTGACGGGCGCGTCCCTGACCGTCCTCGTCGGCGGGCTCGGGCTCGGGTACACGGCGGCCGCCGCGCTCGAGGACGACCGGGTCGCCGAGCTCACCGTCGTCGAGGCTCTGCCGCCGGTGATCTCCTGGCACGAGCGCGACCTGCTGCCCGACACCCGGGGTCTTGCGGCCGACCCCCGCGTGCGCCTCGTGCTCGACGACTTCTTCGACCTCGTCCGCACCGGTCGCGCCGACCGCACCTACGACGTGGTCCTGCTGGACATCGACCACGCTCCGGACCGGCTGCTGCGCGAGGACCACGGCGACCTGTACACCGTGGCGGGGTTCCGGCGCGTCGCGGCCGTGCTCAGCGACGACGGGGCGTTCACCCTGTGGTCCGACGAGCCACCGGAGCCCGACGTGGTCCGCCGCCTGGAGGAGACGTTCGCCCACGCCGACTCCCACGTCGTGGACTTCCCGAACCCGCTCACGGGCGGCCGCGCGGCGAACACCGTCTACGTCGCCGTCCGACCTCGTCGCGGCGGGCTCCCCGAACCCCCGGTGACCACCTGGTCGCCGGGGGTCCGGTCGCGTCGGGAGCCCACCACCATCGCCGTGCCGACGAGGCCGACCACGACGGCCGTCACCCCGAACGCCCACGGGTATCCGGCCACCGCCACCACGACCCCGAGGACGACGGCGCCGAGCCCGGTGCCGGCGTCGTAGGCGATGTTCCAGGCTGCGCTGGCGGGGCCCCGTCGCGCCGGGCCCGCCCGGGCGAACAGCAGCACGAGGCTGTCGTTCTGCACCAGGCCGAACCCTCCGCCGAACAACCCCGCCCCCACGACGAGCAGGACCGGGCTCGCCACCCCGACCCCGAGCGCCAGCACCCCCGCCCCGGCCGCCGCGAGCAGCACCCCCGACGGCAGGACCCGCCCGGGCCGGCTGGCGCGGTCGGCCAGCGGCCCGGCCAGCCCCCGGCCGACGAGCATGGCCGCGGTGAGCACGGTCAGCGCCAGCGCGACGACCCCCGGCTCGGTGGGGACGGCCAGCGGCAGGAACGTGAGGGTGGCGCCGAAGGAGATCGCGGCCACGGCCAGCGCGGACACCGGCACCACGAGCGCGCGCCCACCCAGGCGGGCGGGGCTGGTCTCCGGCGGCGGCGCCCCGAGCGGGCCCCGTGGCAGTGCCACCGCGCCCGCCGCCGCCACCACCCCCAGCACCCCGCCGGCCAGCAGCACACCGGTGGTGCCGTGCGCCGCCACCACGGAGAGGCCCACCGGCAGGGTGACCAGCTGGGGTACGCCCACGGCCACGCCGTACAGCGACGAGGCCCGGCCGAGCAGGGACGGTGCGACCAGCTCGGCCACCAGGGCACCCGCGGCCACCGTCAACAGCCCGAAGCCGCAGCCCCGCAGCCCCGTCACCGCGAGCACGCCGACCACCGACCCCACCACCGGCAGGAGCAGGGCCGGCGCACCCAGCAGCACGCACCCGGCCACCAGCACCCAGCGGTGGCCCCGGGAGCGCAGCAGGTGCGGCGTGCGCAGCTGGGTGGCCACGGTGGCGGCCATGAACACCGCGGTGGCCTCCCCGGCGGCCACCGGACCACCCCCCAGCGCGCTCACCTGCAGGGGCACCACCGGCAGCAGCAGGGTGAAGCTGCCGAAGGAGAGCACCGTGGTGCCCAGCAGGAGCAGGAACGCGCGGCTGCGCACGCGGTCGCGGTCCGCTCAGACCAGGCGCAGCACGGCGGCGGCCAGCGCCAGCGCACAGGCGATCCCGGCGCCGATCGCCAGGGGCAGGTTGGAGCTCTTCGCCGACCACACCCCGCCGGCGCAGAACCCGGCGAGCACGAGCAGGCTGACGACGAGGACGTCGTTGCCGTTCACCGCTGCAGGCTCCCCTTGGTCGACGGCACCCCGCTGACGCGGGGGTCCGGCTCGACCGCGGCGCGCAGCGCCCGGGCCACGGCCTTGAACTCGGCCTCGGTGACGTGGTGCTGGTCGCGGCCGTGGATCACCCGCACGTGCAGGGCGATGCGGGCGTGGAAGGCGAGCGCCTCGAACACGTGCCGGTTGATCACGGTGGCGTACGGGGCCTCGCCACCGCCGCCGATGAGCGCACCGAGCATGTGCTCGGGCTCCCCGGTGTGCACGCAGTACGGCCGCCCGGACACGTCGACCGCCGCGTGGGCCAGCGTCTCGTCCATGGGGATCCACGCGTCACCGAAGCGGCGGATGCCGACCTTGTCCCCCAGCGCCTGCGCGAAGGCCTGACCGAGCACGATCGCGGTGTCCTCGACGGTGTGGTGCGCCTCGACGTGGGTGTCCCCGGTGGCGGCCACCGTGAGGTCGAAGCAGCCGTGCACCCCGAAGGCGGTGAGCATGTGGTCGAAGAACGGCACCCCGGTGTGGACGTCGACGACTCCGGTCCCGTCGAGGTCGAGGGTGACGACGATGCTCGACTCACCGGTGGTGCGCTCGACCCGTGCTGTGCGTCCGCTCATGCCGGTGATGTTCCCACGGCGCGATTCGGGATCCCGCCGGCCGGGATCCCGCCGGCCGCGGCCAGGAAGGCGTCGTTCTCGTGCGCGAGCCCGATCGTGACCCGCAGGTGCCCGGGGATGCCGACGTCCCGGATGAGCACCCCGGCGTCGAGGAAGCGGGCCCAGGCGGCGGGGGCGTCGTCGAAGCTGCCGAACAGGATGAAGTTGGCGTCGGACGGGACCACCGCGAAACCGAGCTCGGCCAGGGCGCTCGAGACCCGGTCGCGCTCGGCGGCGAGGGTCGCCACCGAGCCCAGGGTCTCCGTCGCGTGCCGCAGGGCCGCTCGCGCGGCCGCCTGGGTGAGCACCGAGAGGTGGTACGGCAGGCGCACCAGCAGCATCGCCTCGACCAGCGCGGGTGCGGCGACCAGGTAGCCCAGGCGCCCCCCGGCGAACGCGAACGCCTTGCTCATGGTGCGGCTGACCACCACCTTGGCGGGGTGCTCGGCGATGAGCTCGACCGCGCTCGGTGCGTCGGAGAACTCGGCGTACGCCTCGTCGACGACGACGATCCCCGGCGCGGCCGTGACGAGGGTGCGCAGCTCGTCGAGGCTGCTCGACTGTCCGGTGGGGTTGTTGGGGCTGGTCACGAACAGGACGTCGGGCCGGTGCTGGTCGATCGCCGCGACGGCAGCCCGCACGTCGAGGGTGAAGTCGTCCCGCCGCGGGCTGGGCAGCCACGTGGTGCGGGTGCCGCCGGCGATGATCGGGTGCATGGAGTAGCTGGGCTCGAAGCCGAGCGCGGTCCGCCCGGGACCCCCGAAGGCCTGCAGCAGCTGCTGCAGGATCTCGTTGGAACCGTTGGCGGCCCAGACGTTCTCGAGCGCGAGCAGCACCCCGGTCTGCCGGGTGAGGTACGCCGCGAGCTCGGTGCGCAGCGCGGTGGCGTCGCGGTCGGGGTAGCGGTGCAGCTCGGTGGCCGCGACCCGCACCGCCTCGGCCACGTCGTCGACCAGGGCCTGCGTCGGGGGGTGCGGGTTCTCGTTGGTGTTGAGCCGCACCGGCACGTCCAGCTGCGGGGCGCCGTACGGGCTCGACCCCACCAGCTCCGGTCGCAGCGGCAGGTCGGCCAGGACCACGTCGGAGCCGATGATGCTGGCCGGCAGCGTCATCCGGGGAACCGGGCGGTCACGGCCTCACCGTGCGCGGGCAGGTCCTCCGCGTCGGCCAGCGCCACCACGTGCTTCGCGACGTCGGCGAGCGCGGCCTGCGTGTACTCGACCAGGTGGATGCCCCGCAGGAAGGTCTGCACGCTGAGGCCGGAGCTGTGGCGCGCGCACCCGGCCGTCGGCAGCACGTGGTTGGAGCCGGCGCAGTAGTCGCCCAGGCTGACCGGGGCCCACGGGCCCACGAAGATCGCCCCGGCGTTGCGCACGCGGCGGGCCACGGTGGCCGCGTCCCGGGTCTGGATCTCCAGGTGCTCGGCGGCGTAGGCGTCGACGACGCGCAGGCCCTGCTCGACGTCGTCCACCAGCACGGTGCCGGACTGCGGGCCGCGGAGCGCCTGGAGGATCCGCTCGGTGTGCTTGGTCGCGGCGACCATCCCCTCGAGTGCGGCGTCCACCGCGTCGGCCAGCGCAGGGCTGGTGGTGACGAGGACGCTCGCGGCGAGGACGTCGTGCTCGGCCTGGCTGACGAGGTCGGCAGCCACGTGGACCGGGTCGGCGGTCTCGTCGGCGAGCACTGCGATCTCGGTGGGGCCGGCCTCGGAGTCGATGCCGACGAGCCCGCGCAGGATGCGCTTGGCCGCGGTCACGTAGATGTTGCCCGGTCCGGTGATGAGGTCCACGGGCACCAGCTCCTCGCCGGTGAGGTCGGTCCCCCCGAGCGCGAGCAGCGAGACCCCCTGCGCCCCTCCGGCGGCCCACACCTCCTCGACGTCGAGCAGGGCGCACGCGGCGAGGATCGTGGGGTGCGGCCACCCGCCGTGGTCGGCCTGCGGCGGGGAGCAGACCACCAGCGAGGCCACCTCGGCGGCCTGGGCGGGGACCACGTTCATGACCACGCTGGAGGGGTACACGGCGTTGCCGCCGGGCACGTAGAGGCCCACCCGCTCCACCGGGACCCACCGCTCGGTGACCGTGCCGCCGTCGACGACCTGGGTGGTGGTCTCGCCGCGGCGCTGGTCGGCGTGCACCGTCCGGCTGCGGGAGATCGACTCCTCCAGCGCGGCCCGGACGGCCGGGTCCAGCTCCGCCAGCGCGGTCGCCAGCACGTCGGCCGGGACGCGGACGCTGGCCGGGCGCACCTTGTCGAAGCGCTCGCCGATCTCCAGCACCGCCGCCACCCCCCGCGTGCGGACGTCGTCGACGATGGGGCGCACCGTCTCGAGGACGGCGTCCACGTCGATCTCGCCGCGCGGCAGCACGGAGCGCAGCTCGGCCGGGGACGAGGTGGTGCCGCGCAGGTCGATCCGGGCGAGCACAAGGGCCTCCAGCGGGTGTTGACGACGATCCCTCATCCTAGGTCCAGACCCAGATCGAGCACGGTGACGGAGTGGGTCAGTGCCCCGACCGCGATGAAGTCGACCCCGGTGCCGGCGTAGGCCGCGGCCACGCCGACGGTCAGCCCCCCGGAGGACTCGAGCCCCGTGCTCGGGGCGACCGCGTCGCGACGACGCACGGCCTCCGCGGTGTCGGCGACGGTGAAGTTGTCCAGCAGCACCAGCTCGGCGTGCTCGGCGAGGACCTCGTCGAGCTGCTCCAGCGAGTCCACCTCGACCTCGCAGGGCACCTCGGGGTAGCGCTCGCGGACCGCGCGCAGCGCGGGGACCACCCCGCCCGCGGCGAGGACGTGGTTGTCCTTGACCAGCGCCGCGTCGCAGAGCGCCATCCGGTGGTTCACCCCGCCGCCGGCCCGGACGGCGTACTTCTGCAGCAGGCGCAGCCCGGGCAGCGTCTTGCGGGTGTCGCGGATGCGGCAGGAGGTGCCCGCGACGGCCTGCACCCACGCGTCGGTGGCGGTGGCGACCCCGGAGAGGTGGCAGAGCAGGTTCAGCAGGGTGCGCTCGGCGGTGAGCAGCCCGACGGTGGGTCCGCGCACGGTGAGCACCGACTCCCCGGGGACCGCCCGCTCGCCGTCGGCCGCGACGTGGAGGACCTCCAGCTCGTCGCCGAGCACCTCGCGCAGCACCAGCTCGGCCACCTCGAGCCCGGCGAGGACCCCGGCCCGGCGCGGCACCACGGACCCGGTGGCGCGGGCCCTGGCCGGCACCGTCGCGAGGGTGGTGACGTCGGGGCCCAGGGCCAGGTCCTCGGCCAGTGCGGTGCGGACGACGCGGAGGGCGTCGTCGCGATCGATCCCGCTCACGCCGGCACCCCGACCCGCTCGACGACCCGGCCACCGACGTCGAGCCCCCACCGGGTGCTGGTCCCCGCGGGAGCGGTCCCGGGGTGGTCGGTGCGCAGGTGGCAGCCCCGGGACTCCTCCCGCGCGAGCGCCGCGGTGAGCAGCGCCTGGCCGACGGCGGTCAGGGCGGCGTCCTCCGCGGCACGACGGTCGTGGACGACCACCAGCGGCGCAGCCGCCAGCTCGGCCAGGGCCGCCGCCAGCCCCGCCGCGGTGCGGCCGAGGGACGCGGTGGTCGTCATGAGCTGCTGCAGCCGGGCGCGGTCCAGCGCCCGCACCGGCCGCGCCGCGGGCAGCTCCGCCCGCACGTCGCCGACCTCGCGCACCCGGGTGGCCGCCGCCACCGCCACCCGCTCCCCGACCACGAGACCCTCGAGCAGGCTGTTCGACGCGAGCCGGTTGGCGCCGTGCAGCCCCGTCCGGGCCACCTCGCCGGCCGCGAACAGCCCCGGCACGGACGTGGTGCCGTGGGTGTCGGTGACCACCCCTCCGCACGAGTAGTGCGCGGCGGGCGAGACGGGGATGGGCTCGGTGTCGGGGTCGATCCCCAGCGCCACGCACGAGGCGTGCACGGTGGGGAAGCGCGCGGCCACGTCCAGCCCGCGCGCGTCGAGCAGCACGTGGTCGGTCCCGGTGGTCCGCATGCGAGCGGTGATCGCCGCGGCGACCACGTCCCGTGGAGCGAGGTCACCGAGGGGGTGCACGCCGGCCATGACGGGCACGCCGTCCAGGCCGAGCAGCGTCGCGCCCTCCCCGCGGACGGCCTCGGTGACCAGCGGCCGCTGGCCCGCCCCGCCCGCCTCGAACAGCACGGTCGGGTGGAACTGCACGAACTCCAGGTCGGCGACCTCCGCCCCCGCGGCCAGCGCGAGGGCGATCCCGTCACCGGTGGCGACCTCGGGGTTGGTGGTGGCCGCGAACAGGTGCCCGAGGCCCCCGGTGGCCAGCAGGACCGCGGGCGCGTGCAGCACCCCCGGGCGGTCGCCGTCGAGCACGGCCAGCCCGTGCACCGAGCCGTCGGGACCCAGGAGCACCGCCGTGGCCGTGTGCCGCTCGAGCACGACGAGCGCGCCGTCGCGTGCCGCGGCGACCAGGGCCCGCTCCACCTCCGCGCCGGTGGCGTCGCCGCCGGCGTGCACCACGCGGCGGAAGGAGTGCCCACCCTCCCGGGTCCGGGCGACACCACCGTCGGGGTCGGTGTCCAAGCGTGTGCCGCGGGCCACGAGACGATCCACCGCCGCGTCCCCGTCGGTCACGATCGAGGTGACGGCCTCGACGTCGCACAGCCCGCCGCCGGCCGCGAGGGTGTCGCGCACGTGGGCGGCCACCGTGTCCCCCGCCTCCCGGGCCCCGTCGTCGACGACGGCGATCCCCCCCTGCGCCCACGCCGTGGAGGAGTCGGCGACCACGCCCTTGCTCAGCACGAGCACCCGCAGCCCGGCTCGCTGCGCGTCGAGCGCCGCGGTCAGCCCGGCCACCCCGCTCCCCACGACGACCAGGTCGGCGGACGCCTCCCACGACCGGCCTCCGGCCTGCCCGGCGACCCACGACCGGCCTCCGGCCTGCCCGGTGACCTGCGACCGGCCTCCGGCCTGCCCGGTGACCTGCAACCGGCCTCCGGCCTGCCCGGTGACCCACGACCGGCCGGTCACTCCCCACGCCCCGGGGTGCCGATGGCGATCATCCGCTCGACCGCGCCGCGGGCGGACTCCACGACGCTGGCGTCCAGGTGGACCTCGTCGGTGCCCGTCTCCAGGCAGTGCAGCAGCGCCGCCGGGGTGATCATCTTCATGTAGCGGCACGACGCCTTGGCGTTCACGGCCCGGAAGTCGATCTCCGGGGCGGCCTTGCGCAGCTGGTGGAGCATCCCGATCTCGGTCGCCACCAGGACCTCGCGCGAGGTGGACCTCCGTGCGGCGGTGAGCATCCCGCCGGTGGAGAGGATCTTCACCTTGTCGTCGGGCACGATGCCCTCCCCGGCCAGGTACAGCGCGGAGGTGGCGCAGCC
Organism: Mycobacteriales bacterium; assembly: GCA_038234335.1. GTDB lineage: Bacteria > Actinomycetota > Actinomycetes > Mycobacteriales > Mycobacteriaceae > Rhodococcus_D. The sequence continues at coordinate 75,674 of JBBSUN010000009.1, read as the reverse complement.
GCACTCCGGGTGCACGTACAGCTCCGCGCCGGGGTGGGCCGCGACCTGCTCGGCCAGCTCGGTGCCGTTGATGCCGGCGTGCACGTGGCACTCCCCGGCCCACACCTGGATGTTGGTCCGACCGGTCCGCCGCTGGACGTGGGCGCCGAGGAACTGGTCGGGCAGGAACAGGATCGGCGTGTCCTCGGGGACGGACTCGATGACCTCGACGGCGTTGGAGGAGGTGCAGCAGACGTCGGTCAGCGCCTTGACCTCCGCGGTCGTGTTGACGTAGCTGACCACGACGGCCCCCGGGTTGTCCGCCTTCCACGCACGCAGCTGGTCGGCGTCGATGGAGTCGGCCAGGGAGCAGCCCGCGCGCTCGTCGGGGATGAGGACCCGCTTGTCGGGCGCAAGGATCTTGGCCGTCTCCGCCATGAAGTGGACGCCGCAGAACACGATCTCCTGCTCGTCGGAGGACGCCGCGATGCGCGAGAGGGCGAGGGAGTCGCCGACGTGGTCGGCCACGTCCTGGATCTCGGGCAGCTGGTAGTTGTGGGCCAGCAGGACGGCGCCGCGGCGGCGCGCCAGCTCGCGCACGCGGGTGGCCCACGCGGCGTCGGCCTCGACCCCGGTCCAGCCCGCGTCGGTGCGGCGCAGGGTGTCGGTGAGGGTGCTCGTCACGGTGTGCTCCTCCCCCTGGGGGGTCGTCGTCGGGCCGGACTTGGTGGTGAACGGTTTTCGTCTTACGATCGGAAACTATGGATGATGCTAGCACCGCACACGAGGTCCTCGCAGCGGTGCTGCAGGTGCGGGCCCCCGCACCGGGCGCGCCGCCGGAGCTGCAGGTGCTGCTCTGGCGTCGTGGCCAGGAGCCGCAGGCGGGCCGCTGGTCGCTGCCCGGGGGGCGGCTCGGCCCCGAGGAGGACGTGGAGACCTCGGCGCTGCGCCAGCTCGCGGAGAAGGTCGACGTGCGGGAGGTCGCGCACCTGGAGCAGCTCGCGGTGTTCAGCGACCCCGGTCGCGTGCCCGGTCGTCGGGTCGTGGCCTCGGCCTTCGTGGGTCTGGTCCCCGCCGACGCCGACCCGCACGTGCCGACCGACACCGCGTGGCACGGTGCCGCCACGCTGCCGGCCCTCGCCTTCGACCACGCCGAGGTGGTGTCCCGGGCGGCGGCGCGGCTGCGCCACAAGCTCTCCTACACCAACATCGGGTTCGCGCTCGCGCCGCCGGAGTTCACGATCTCGACCCTGCGGGAGGTGTACTCCGCCGCGCTCGGGCACCCCGTCGACTCCACCAACCTGCAGCGCGTGCTGACCCGACGCGGAGTGCTGGTCGCCACCGGGAACCGCGCCCCGACCGGCCCGCACGGCGGCCGGCCGGGTGCCCAGCACCGCTTCACCGACTCGTCGCTGCGCGTCACGGACGCGTTCGCGGCCCTGCGGCCACCCGGCTGAGCCCGCGCCGGGGGTGCACCGCGCGGACCCCAGCGGGTGGACCGGGACGGACGTACGGTTGCCACGTGCAAGAGAAGATCCCACTTTTCCCGCTGGGAATGGTGCTGCTGCCGGGAGTGCCGCTCCCGCTGCACATCTTCGAACCCCGCTACCGGAAGCTGACCACCGACCTGGTCACCGGCGCCGTCCCGGGCAAGAGCTTCGGCGTGGTCGCCGTGCGACCGGGGCACGACGGCTCCGAGGGTGACCTCACGGCCCTGCACGAGGTCGGTTGCACCGCGCGGCTGCAGGAGGCCCGACGGATGCCCGACGGCCGCTTCGAGATCGTGACGCGCGGGGAGCGGCGCTTCCGCCTGCTCGACGTCGTCCCGTCGAGCTCGTACCTGAGCGCCGTCGTGGAGTGGCTGCCCGACACCGAGGTGAGCGCCGACGACGTCGTCGACACGGCGCCCGCCCTGGTGCACGCGGCCCGCGCCGCGCACCACCGCTACTGCGAGGTCGCCTGGAAGCGCGACGACTGGGCCGCCCCCGACCGCGAGGTCGACGCCGCCGTGCTCGCCCACCTGCTGGCCCACGACTGCCTGCTCACGCTCGAGGACAGCCAGGCGCTGCTCGAGGAGCGCTCCATCCTCCGGCGCCTGCGGATGGTGCGGCGGCTGGTGGCCCGCGAGACGGCGATCATCACGGCCTGGCGGGCGGTGCCGATCCCCCTGGAGCAGCTGCTGGTCCCGTCGGGGCTGAACTAGCTCCGCCGACCGTGCCGCGGGGGTCGTCGGACCGGGACAGTGCTGCCGCCAGGGTGTAGACGAGGACCGCGCCGACCGGGACCAGCAGGCCCAGCGTCCAGCTGCCCAGCTCGGGCGGGGCCTGCGTGCTGGAGCCGGCGGCCGCGTCCGCCAGCGGGAAGCGGGCCGACGCGACGACGGTGCCGACGGCCAGCGCGAACGCACCGGCTGCGGCCCCGGCCAGGGTCAGCCCGACGAGCACGACCGGTCCGCGCCAGGTGCGCCACAGCCAGCTCGCGGCCCCGGCGACCAGCCCCACCACGAGCGCCCCGACCGCGAAGAACCCCGTCGCGTCGAAGCGGGAGCGTGCCTCGGGAGCGAGCAGGTAGACCGTGCCGTCCGAGCTGAGCCGCACCGGGAGGCCGGGAGCGAGCAGCGCCCACCCCAGCCCCAGCAGGACACCGGCGACGAGCAGCGCGACCGCGATGCGGACCACGGCGCCGGCCTCGGAGCGGGCCCTCACCGCGGCGTCCCGCCCGGGCCGTCGGCGATGTCGGGGACGTCGGGGACGCCCGGGCCGTCGGGGACGTCGGCGGAGTCACGCACGCCGTGCCGGGAGCAGCGCGCCCACCAGCCGTCCGGGCGCACCTGCACCACCATCCGTCGGCCGCACTCCGCGCAGAAGCGCGGCGGGTCCAGCGCGAGCACGGCCGCGCACCGCGGGTGGGGTCCGTCGGTGCCCCCGCAGGCCGTGCAGAAACTCGTCTCGGCCCCCTGCATCTCAAGACCCGTGGTCACAGGGTGTCGTTGAGGGCCTTGATCGGCATCTTCAGCTCGCCGAGCAGGTCGAGGTCGCTCTCCGCCGGGCGGCCGAGGGTGGTGAGGTAGTTGCCGACGATGACGGCGTTGATGCCGCCGAGGATGCCCTGCCGCGCACCCAGGTCACCCAGGGTGATCTCGCGGCCACCGGCGAATCGCAGCACGGTGCGGGGCAGCGCGAGGCGGAAGGCGGCGACCGCACGCAGGGCGTCCACCGCGGGCAGCACCTCCAGGTCGCCGAAAGGGGTGCCCGGGCGCGGGTTGAGGAAGTTCAGCGGCACCTCGTCCGGGGTGAGGGCGGCGAGGTCGGCGGCGAACTCGGCGCGCTGCTCCAGGGTCTCGCCCATGCCGAGGATGCCGCCGCAGCAGACCTCCATGCCGGCCTCGCGCACCATCCGGAGGGTCTCCGAGCGCTCCTCCCAGGAGTGGGTGGTCACCACGTTCGGGAAGTGGCTGCGCGCCGTCTCCAGGTTGTGGTTGTAGCGGTGCACCCCCATGGCGGCGAGCTGGTCGACCTGCTCCTGGGTGAGCATGCCCAGCGAGCACGCGATGTTGATGTCGACCTCGTTGCGGATGGCCTCGATGCCCGCGGCGACCTGCGCCATGAGCCGTGCGTCCGGACCGCGCACCGCGGCGACGATGCAGAACTCGGTGGCGCCGGACTTCGCGGTCTGCTTGGCCGCCTCGACCAGGCTCGGCACGTCCAGCCAGGCCGCGCGGACCGGGGAGGTGAACAGGCCGGACTGCGAGCAGAAGTGGCAGTCCTCGGGGCAGCCGCCGGTCTTGAGGCTGATGATCCCCTCGACCTCCACCTCGGGACCGCACCAGCGCATCCGCACGTCGTGGGCCAGCGCCAGCAGCGCGTCGAGGGCGTCGTCGGGAAGCTGCAGCACGGCCAGCACCTGCCCCTGCGTCAGCGGCTCCCCCCGCTGGAGGACCTGCTCGCGCGCGACGTCCAGGATCTCGGCGTGCGGGGTGGGCGCGGGCTGCGTGACGGTCAAGGCAGATCTCCTCGGGGTGTTCGGAGCGGGGCTCGGACGGCCCCCGGCAGTCTGCCTCAGAACGGCGGCAGATCGTCCCCCGGTGGGGCCGGTGCGCCCACCGCCACCAGCTCCCGGCCCTGACGGTGCCGGGCCAGCTCGGCGTGGATGCCGAGCGCGTGGTGGCAGCGGACTCGGCGCGCCCGGCCGCGACCAACGTCGCCAGACCGTCGTCGTCACTCATCTCGCTCACCTGTTCGATACTACTCCCGATCAATCTCCACGACACGTGATCTCACGCAGGGAAGCACCGACCGGACCGGGGCCCCCGCCGACGTCAGAAGTCCGCCGTGCGCCCCGGTGCATCGCCGCTCAGGCGCTGCACGTGCAGGTTGCGGGCCAGCCGGATCAACGGGCGGACCAGCAGCTCCACGCTGCCGGCGAGGAACAGCCAGGTGCCGAGGACGGTGGTCGACTCGTGGAAGAACAGGATGCTGCCGGCGATGAACCAGACGGCGACGAGCACGTCGTTGAGGATGCTCAGGGTCTCGTAGCGGCGGCGGACGACGAGCTCGTCGTGGCCGAGGTGCAGGGTCAGGTCGTTGCTCACGGGGACCCAGCATCCTCGGCGCGCCGCCGGTGCCGGCGTCCCGGCCGCTCAGCCCGGCGCGGGGAGCTCGAGGTCCAGCACGACGGGCCGGTGGTCGCCCACCTCGACCTGCACGCGCCGCTGGCTGGCGCTGAGCTCCCGACCCCGGGTCAGCGCGTGGTCCAGGGCCACCTTCGGGTCGTGCGCGGGGTAGGTGGGGCCGTCGGAGAGCCGTCGCCAGCCCCGGGCCAGCAGGTCGACCGCGGGGCCGGGCAGGTTTAGGTCGCCCAGCAGCAGCACGGGGTGCTCGCCGCCGGCCAGCCACGCCAGGGCCCGGCGCAGCTGCCACGCGTTCCACCCGGGCACGAAGGAGAGGTGCGTGGTCGCGACGGTGAGCACCTCCTCCCCCACCTGCACGTCCGCGGCCAGCACCACCCGCGGCTCGTCGCGCAGCGGCACCGGCACACCCATCCCGGGCACGGCGACCACGCCGGGCACCGGGGAGCCGCGCAGCACCAGGGTCCGCGAGCCGAGGACCGGCAGCCGGCTCACCAGGGCGACCCCGAACCGCGGGCCGCCAGCCCCTTCGCGCACGGCGGTCCAGCGCGCCCCCGGGGTGCCCGAGACCGTCGGGGCGAAGCGGGAGAACACCGCCCCGGTGGCCGCGGCGAGCACCGCGGTCTGGTCGACGCGGTCGCTGCGGGGCTGCTCGTGGTCCACCTCCTGCACGCCGAGCACGTCGGCGTCGAGGGCGGTTGCCGAGGCGGCGAGGTCACCACCGCGACCGCTCTGGATGTTCCAGCTGGCGACGGTCAGGGCGGGCACCGGCCGATCGTCCCAGCGGGCGCGGGACGACGCAGGATCGGCCCGTCTCCCCACCCCGCCACTACAGTGGACGCCGACGTCCGACGAGCGTGGGCCCGCCGTCGGGCGCCCGGTCGGCCCGCGCGCGGGACGACCCTCACCCACGTCACCGAGGTGGTCCCCACCGCCGAGGGCGGGCCCACCCACCCCGCCCGGTGGGTTCCCCTGCTGCGCACGCACTCCCGAGAGGAACCCCGATGATCCCGGTGCTGAGCACCTACCGGCTGCAGCTGCACGGACCCCGCAACGGTGATGGCGAGGGGCCCACGCTGACGCTGCGCGAGGCCACCGAGCTCGTCGCGCACCTGGACCGGCTCGGGGTCAGCCACCTCTACGCCTCCCCGATCCTGGCCGCCGGCACCGGCTCCCAGCACGGCTACGACGTCGTCGACCCGACGCAGGTCTCCACCGCGATCGGCGGGCCGGAGGCCCTGGAGGTGCTCGTCGCGGCGCTGAAGGAGCGCGGGATGGGTCTGGTCGTCGACATCGTCCCCAACCACACGGGGGTGGAGACCCCGGCGGAGAACGCCTGGTGGTGGGACGTGCTGCGGCAGGGACGGGACTCCCCGCTGGCGGAGTTCTTCGACGTCGACTGGAGCTCCGACAACGGCTGCGACGGCCGGATCGCGCTGCCCGTGCTCGGCTCGGCGGAGGACGTCGACGCGCTGACGGTGGTGGCCGGCGAGACCGGGCCGGAGCTGCACTTCTACGACCACCGGTACCCGGTGGCACCGGGCACCGAGGGCGGCACCGCGCAGGAGGTGCACGACCGGCAGGCCTACCGGCTGGTGCCGTGGCAGAGCGGGCTCGTCGGCTACCGGCGCTTCTTCCACGTCAACACCCTCGCCGCGCTGCGCCAGGAGGACCCCGCCGTCTTCGACGCCAGCCACGTCGAGATCGCCCGCTGGGCCACCGAGGACCTCGTCGACGGTATCCGTGTCGACCACCCCGACGGCCTCGCCGACCCCGCCGGCTACCTCGCCCGCCTGCGCGACGTGATCGGCCCCGACCGCTGGCTCGTGGTCGAGAAGATCCTCGGCACCGACGAGGCGCTGGACCGCGACCTGCCCGTCGACGGCACCACGGGCTACGACGCGCTGCGCGAGATCGGCGGGGTCTTCGTCGACCCGGCCGGAGAGGCGGCCCTGAGCCAGCTCTCCACCGAGCGCACCGGCAGCCCCGGGGACGCCGCGGACCTGGCCGCCCAGGAGCACGAGCTCAAGCGCGGGGTGGCCCGGGGAGGTCTGCTGCCCGAGCTCACCCGCTGCGTGCGGGCGGTCGAGGACGGTGTCGGTGCCGGCGGGGTGCCCCACGACGAGCTGGTCGACGCCGTCGTCGAGCTGGTCGCGGCCGTGCCCGTCTACCGCTCCGACTACCCGTCGCTGGCCGGCCTGCTGCCGGGCGTGCTGGCGCAGGTCGCGGCCGCCCACCCCGGGCTGGCCGGCGCGCTGGACCGGGTGGCGCTCGCGCTCACCGAGCGCGGCGAGGCGGCCACGCGCTTCCAGCAGGTGTGCGGCGCCGTCACCGCCAAGGGCGTCGAGGACTGCCTGTTCTACCGGACCACCCGGCTGACCAGCCTGCAGGAGGTGGGCGGTGACCCCGGCCGCTTCGGGGTCAGCCCCGCCGAGATGCACCTCTCCGCAGCCGAGCGAGCCCGCTTCTGGCCCGCCGCCATGACCACGCTGAGCACCCACGACACGAAGCGGGGCGAGGACGTCCGCGCCCGGATCCACGTGCTCTCGGAGGTCCCAGGGCTGTGGACGGAGTCCGTCGCCGCGTTCGAGGAGCTCGCACCCTCCCCCGACGGCGCCATGGGCTCGTTGCTGTGGCAGACCCTGTTCGGGGTGTGGCCCGGAGACGGTCGCACCGCGGCGGACGTGCCCGACCTGCGGGAGCGCATCCACGCCTACGCGGAGAAGGCCACCCGGGAGGCGGGTACCCGCACGGAGTGGAACGCCGTCGACGAGGCGTGGGAGACCGAGCTGCACACCTGGCTCGACACCGTCCTGGACGGGCCGGTCGCGGCCGGGATGGACCAGCTCGTCGGGAGGCTCGCCGGCGCGGGCTGGTCGAACTCGCTGGGCCAGAAGCTGCTGCACCTGCTCGGGCCGGGGGTGCCCGATGTGTACCAGGGCACCGAGCTGTGGGAGGACTCGCTCGTCGACCCCGACAACCGTCGCGAGGTGGACCACGCACACCGGGCCGAGCTGCTCGCGAGCCTCACCGGCGCCCCCGCCGTGGACGCGACCGGTGCGGCGAAGCTGTGGACGGTGCACCAGGCGCTGACCCTGCGGCGGGAGCAGCCGCAGACCTTCGCCGGCGGCACCTACACCCCGGTGGTCGCCGAGGGCCCGCAGGCCCACCACCTCGTCGGCTTCGCCCGGGGCGACGGCACCGGCGAGCAGGTCATCGCCCTGGCCACCCGGCTCTCGGTCACCCTGGGCGGCTGGGCGGGCACCACCGTGCCGCTGCCCGCAGGCACCTGGACCGACCGGCTCACCGGCACCGTGCACACCGGGGAGGTCGAGCTCGCCGACCTGTTCGCCGCCCTGCCCGTCGCGCTGCTCGTCACCACCACCGGAGGACAGCACCCGTGAGCCACCACTTCGCCGTCTGGGCGCCCACCCCGTCCACCGTCCGCGTCACCGTCGACGGGACCGTGCACCCGATGACCTCCACCCCGGACGGGTGGTGGCACGCCGACGTCGGCTCGGCGGGCCGCGGCAGCCGCTACGGCTTCCTCCTCGGGGACTCCGACGACCCGGTCCCGGACCCGCGCAGCCCCCGCCAGCCCGACGGCGTGCACTCACTCTCCGCCGTGCACGCCCTCGACGAGGCGCTGTGGACCGACCAGTCGTGGACCGGGCGGCCGCTCGCCGGCTCCAGCGTCTACGAGCTGCACGTGGGCACCTTCACCCCCGACGGCACCCTGGACTCCGCGATCGCGCGGCTGGACCACCTCGTCGATCTCGGGGTGGACCTGGTCGAGCTGATGCCGGTCAACGGGTTCAACGGGACCCACAACTGGGGCTACGACGGCGTGCTCTGGTACACCGTCCAGGAGACCTACGGCGGGCCGGACGCGCTGCAGCGCTTCGTCGACGCCGCCCACGGCAAGGGCTTGGGCGTGCTGCTGGACGTGGTGCACAACCACCTCGGCCCGTCGGGGAACTACCTGGAGCAGTACGGGCCCTACCTGTCCGCGGCCGGGGGCAACACCTGGGGCCGCAGCATCAACCTCTCCGGGCCCCGCTCGGGCGAGGTCCGGGCGTACGTCCTGGAGAGCGCGCTGCGCTGGATGCGCGAGTTCCACGTCGACGGGCTGCGCCTGGACGCGGTGCACGCCCTGGTCGACGAGACCGCCACGCACCTTCTTGAGGAGCTCGCCGTCCGGACGGAGAGCCTGTCCGCGCACGTCGGCCGACCGCTCTCGCTCATCGCCGAGTCCGACCTCAACGACCCGAGGCTGGTCACCCCGCGTGCCGCCGGCGGCTACGGGCTCACCGCCCAGTGGTGCGACGACCTGCACCACGCCATCCACACCGCGGTGACCGGGGAACGGCAGGGCTACTACGCCGACTTCGGCTCGATGGAGACCCTCGCGACCACGCTGCGCCGCGCCTTCTTCCACGCCGGCACCTGGTCGAGCTTCCGCGAGCGCGTGCACGGTCGCCCGGTGGACACGCTGACCACCCCGGGCTCGAGCTTCCTCGTCTACAGCTGCGACCACGACCAGGTCGGCAACCGGGCGGTCGGCGACCGGCCGTCGAGCTACCTCTCCCCCGGGCTGCAGGCCGTGCAGGCCGCTCTCGTGCTCACCACCCCGTTCACGCCGATGATCTTCATGGGTGAGGAGTGGGGCGCCTCGACGCCGTTCCAGTTTTTCACCTCCCACCCCGAGCCCGAGCTGGGCCGGGCCACGGCGGAGGGCCGCAAGGCCGAGTTCGCCGAGCACGGCTGGGACGCCGACGAGTTGCCCGACCCCCAGGACCCCGAGACCTTCGCCCGCAGCAAGCTGGACTGGGCGGAGAAGGACACCGGCGACCACGCCGCGGTGCTGGGCGTGTACCGCGACCTGCTGGCCCTGCGCCGGCACCACCCCGAGCTGACCGATCCCTGGCTGCGCGGGGAACCGGGCGGGTACGCCGTCACCGTCGACGAGGCCGCCCGCTGGATCCACCTCCAGCGGGGCGGCCTCGCCGTGGTCGCCAACCTCTCGGGCTCCCCGGTGACCGTGCCGGTCACCGGGGAGGTGCTGCTGGCCTGGGGCGAGCCCCAGGTGGGTCCGAGCAGCACCACCGTGCCCGCCGAGTCGTTCGTGGTCCTCGGGCGCCCGGTGCTCGGCTGATCAGGTCCGCGGCACCGCCGGGGCGCCGCCGAAGTTCAGCGACCGCAACACGTTCGGGTCCGCGATGGGCACCTCGAACACGTCGCCGGCCCCGTCGGGGTCGATGACGGTCCGGCCCCGGCTGGCCAGGAACGTGGCCATCTGGGTCTGTCCGAGCGCGTTCCCGGGGACGAAGGACGGGTCGAGCAGGAAGCCGTGCGGGTTCGTGCCGGCGTTGACCGTCTTGTCGTTGCGGTACAGCGTCGTCCGGTCCTGCAGGCCTCCGGCGCGGACCAGGGTCCCGGCCGTCGGGTTGGGCACGGTCATGTCGCCGAACGCGGACTGGATGAGCGTCCGGTTGTGCGGCGCGAGCGGGGCGAAGGTCTCCGGGCTGCCGGAGCGGTTGATCCAGGTGCCCTCAGCGAGGAAGCGCTGGATGGCCAGCGCACCCGGAGCCGGGTCGGTCACCGGGGGCTGCCCGGCCAGCGGCATCGACTCGGTGAACCCGGCGTTGCCGCCGTTGAGCAGGCTGGGGACGGCGAGGGCGAGCGCCTGGGTGGTCAGCGGCCGGAAGGCCGGCGAGAGACGGGCGATCTCGGTGATGGGCCCACCGGGCACGTTCAGCCCGAAGGCGGCGACCGAGCGGTCCACGCCCGCGAGCATGGTGCCGTAGATGCCACCGAAGCTCTGCCCGTAGTAGACCGGCTTCCGGGGGTTCAGCGGCAGCCCGGCGCTCTCGGACAGCGAGCGGAACAGGGTCGCGTCGTCGGCCACGGTCTGGCGCAGCCCGTCACGGCTGTTGACCTGGGCCAGCGGGTCCGGCTGGACCTTGGTGCCCACGCCCTCGGTGGAGTCGATGGTGCCGTTGCCGTCGCGGTCGATCCCGCGGGCGTGCGCGGGGACCGTGGTGGTCTTCCCGGCCCGGGTGACCTCCCAGGTGCTGCGGGCGCCGTAGCCGTGGCCGACGACGTCGGTGGCCAGGGTGGCGATCCCGCGGGAGGAGTTCTGCGGGGCGGCGAGGAACAGGTCCGCGTCGGAGCGGGTGAACCCGTGGCCGAACACGGCCACCGGCCAGCCCCTGCGCGGGGTGGGCCCGGCCGGGATGATCGCCACGAACGGGACCCGGGTCTTCCCGGTGACCCGGGGGCCACCGTCACGGGTGGGGGTCTGCGGGATGTCACCCTCGGCGCTCAGCCAGGACGGCGCGAGGTAGGAGCCGAAGACGTAGGTGCCGGCCACGGCGGAGGAGACGTTCGGCACCGGGCTGGTGCGCAGCGAGCTGCCCAGGTCGGCGGTGTAGGCCAGCGTGGTGCCGGCGGCGGGGAACGTCGCGTCGACCTGCAGGCCGCGCTCGCGGATCCCGATGTGGGCGGCCCGGTAGGCGGAGCCGTCGTCGAGCTGGGTGATCATGTCGGTGAGGCCGTCGGTGGCCGAGAGCGTCGTGAACTCGGTGCGCGGGCCGCCCCGGTCGGCCCGGGGCGCCGGGAAGCTGATCCGGTAGGTGGTGCCGGGGGCGAGCTGGTCCACCGGGTGCGCGTACACGGTGTTGGTGGCGGCGTCGTAGACGACCCGGTCCAGGCCGGTGCTGAACCGGCCCCCCTGCTGCGTGATCCGCACCCCGGCGACGGCCGCCGACGGGCTCACCGCGCGGTCGAAGGTGAGGGCGATCCGCGGGTCGAGGTCGAACCCGTCGAGCTGGTTCAGCAGCGCCACGCTGTTGCACTCGGTCACCTGCACCGTGCAGTCCGGCAGCGGCAGGTTGACCCGCAGACCCGTCTTCTGGGCCCGGTCGGCCACGGTCAGGGCGTTGCTGGGGAAGGCGGAGACGAGCCGCTCACCGCCCCCGCGCCCGGTCGCGGCGGCGGTGCCGGGAGCGAGCCCCAGGGCGAGGACGGTGGCCGCCAGGAGGGCGGTGGTGCTGACGGCGGTGGAACGGGCTCTCGTGCGCACTGCTGGACTCGTCTCCTCAGGGGGGTGGCGACCGAACCGGCACACCATCCCCCACCGTGACCCCGATCACAACCCCGCGGTCGGAGCACCCGGACTAGATGAGGCAGTGGGGCCCGAGCAGCGCCTTGAGGTCGCCCATCAGCGCCGAGGTCGGGGTGACCCGGAGGGCGTCGTCCAGGCGCAGCACCAGCGGCTCGGAACGCTCGCTGACCAGGGTCAGGTGCACGTCGGAGGTCCCCGGGTGGCTGGCGAGGACCTTCTTCAGCGACGACACGGTGAGCGCGGTGCACTTGCGGCTGGGCAGGCTCAGCTGCAGCGGCTTGTCCACCCCGATCGCCGAGAGGTCGGGCACGGCGAGGTCGTTGGCGATGATCGAGACCCGGTCGTCGCGGACGGCCACCCGGCCCTTCACCAGGACGATGGCGTCCTCGGCGACGTCCATGCCCAGCACCGAGTAGCTCTTCGGGAAGAACAGCACCTCGATCCCGCCGACGAGGTCCTCCAGCTGGGCCGAGGCCCACGGCTCGCCGTTCTTGTTCACCCGCCGGTTCACCCCCGAGAGGATCCCGCCGAGGGTGACCTGCGCCCCGTCCTTGGCCGTGCCGTCGGCGATCCCCTCCAGCACGGCCGCGATGGACGAGTCCGACTGCGCGGCCAGCACGTGCTCCACCCCGTTCAGCGGGTGCCCGGAGACGTAGAGCCCCAGCATCTCCCGCTCGAGCGCGAGCCGGTGCTTGGTGTCCCACTCCGCGTCGGGCACGGCGACGTCGAACACCTTGGAGATGGCCTCGTCGGCACCGTCGGAGCCGAAGAGGTCGAACTGGCCGACCGCCTCCGCCTTCTTCGTGCTCATCACCGCGTCGATGGCGTCGGAGTGCACGAGCAGCAGGCCTTTTCGCGGGTGGCCGAGGGAGTCGAAGGCGCCCGCCTTGATGAGCGACTCGACGACCTTCTTGCCGCACCCCGCGGTGTCGACCTTGGCCAGGTAGTCCGAGAAGTCGGCGTAGGCACCCTTCTCGGCGCGCGCGGAGGTGATGGAGGTGATGACCCCGGTACCGACGTTGCGGACCCCGCCGAGGCCGAAGCGGATGTCCTCCCCGACGGAGACGAAGTTCAGCTCGGAGGTGTTCACGTCCGGCGGCAGCACGGTGATGCCCAGGCGCCGGCAGTCGGCCAGGTACACGGCCGACTTGTCCTTGTCGTCGCCGGTGGAGGTGAGCAGCCCGGCCATGTACTCGGCCGGGTAGTTGGCCTTGAGGTAGGCCGTCCAGAAGCTGACCAGCCCGTAGCCCGCGGCGTGGGACTTGTTGAACGCGTAGCCGGCGAACGGGAGGATGGTCTCCCACAGCGCCTTGGTCGCCGCCGCGGAGAAGCCGTTCTCGGCCATGCCCGCCCGGAAGCCGTCGTACTCCTGCTCCAGGACCTCGAGCTTCTTCTTGCCCATCGCCTTGCGCAGCACGTCGGCCCGACCCATCGAGTAGCCGGCGACGACCTGCGCGATGCGCATGATCTGCTCCTGGTACACGATCAGCCCGTAGGTCTCGGCGAGGACCTCCCGCAGCGGCTCCTCCAGCTCGGGGTGGATCGGCCGGATGGGCTGGCGGCCGTTCTTGCGGTCGGCGTAGTCGTTGTGGGCGTTCATGCCCATCGGCCCCGGCCGGTACAGCGCCAGCACGGCGACGATGTCGTGGAAGCCGGTGGGCTGCATGCGGCGCAGCAGGTCCCGCATGGGCCCGCCGTCGAGCTGGAACACCCCCAGGGTGTCGCCGCGCCCGAGCAGCTCGTAGGTGGCCTCGTCCTCCAGCGGCAGCGTGTCCAGGTCGAGCTCGACCCCGCGGTTGGTGCGGATGTTGTCGATCGCGTCGCCGATGACGGTGAGGTTGCGCAGGCCCAGGAAGTCCATCTTGAGCAGCCCGATGGACTCGCAGTCGGGGTAGGCCCAGCCGGTGATGAGGGCGCCGTCCTGGGGGCGCTTCCACATCGGCACCGCGCTCATCAGCGGCTCCGAGGACATGATCACCGCACAGGCGTGCACGCCCGCGTTGCGGATCAGGCCCTCCAGGCCGCGCGCGGTGTCGTAGATGGTGGAGACGTCCGGGTCGTTCTGGATCAGCGTGCGGACCTCCGAGGCCTCCTTGTACCGCTCGTGGGAGGGGTCGGTGATCCCGGCCAGGGAGATGTCCTTGGCCATCACCGGGGGCGGCAGCGCCTTGGTGATGCGGTCGGCCATGGAGAAGCCGGGCTGGCCGAAGGTGACCCGGGCCGAGTCCTTGATCGCGGCCTTGGTCTTGATGGTGCCGAAGGTGATGACCTGGGCGACCTTGTCCACGCCCCAGCGCTCGGTGGCGTAGCGGACCATCTCGCCGCGGCGGCGGTCGTCGAAGTCGATGTCGATGTCGGGGTCCGACGGGCGCTCCGGGTTGAGGAACCGCTCGAACAGCAGCCCGTGCGGGATCGGGTCGATGTTGGTGATGGAGAGGGCGTAGGCGACCAGCGAGCCCGCCGCCGAGCCTCGGCCCGGCCCGACGCGGATGCCGACCTCGCGGGCGTGGTTGATGAGGTCGGCCACGATGAGGAAGTAGGCGGGGAAGCCCTTGTCCCGGATGACCCCCAGCTCGAACTCCGCCCGTGGCGGGTACTCCGGGGGCACGCCGTCGGGGAAGCGGCGCCCGAGCCCGGCGAGGACCTCGTCGCGGAGGAACTCGTCCTGGGTCTTCCCGGCGGGCACCGGGAAGACCGGCATCCGGTCGCGCTTGGACCACACCTCGTCGTAGGGCTGGATGCGCTCGGCGATGGCCAGGGTGTTGTCGCAGGCCCCGGGGACGTCGGCGAACAGCGCGCGCATCTCCTCGGCGGACTTCAGGTAGTAGCCGTCGCCGTCGAACCGGAAGCGCGTCGGGTCCGAGAGCGTCTTGCCCGTCTGGATGCAGAGCAGCGCCTCGTGGTTCTTGGCGGCGTCCTTGGTGACGTAGTGGCAGTCGTTGGTGGCCAGGGCCGGGATGCCGAGGGTGGTGCCGATCTCCAGCAGGCCCTCGCGCACCCGGGTCTCGATGGAGAGCCCGTGGTCCATGAGCTCCAGGAAGTAGTTCTCCTCGCCGAAGATCTCCTGCCAGCGCGCGGCCGCCTCCAGCGCCTCGCGGTGCTGGCCCAGCCGCAGGCGGGTCTGCACCTCGCCCGACGGGCAGCCCGTGGTGGCGATGATGCCCGCGGCGTGCTCGGAGAGGATCTCGGCGTCCATCCGCGGCCACTTGCCCAGCTGGCCCTCCAGCGAGGCCCGGCTGGACAGGGCGAACAGGTTGCGCAGACCGGTGGCGTTCTCGGCCAGCAGCGTCATGTGGGTGTAGGCGCCCGAGCCGGAGACGTCGTCGGAGCGCTGGCCCGCGTCGCCCCACTGGACCCGCTTGGTGCTCAGCCGCGACTCCGGCGCCACGTAGGCCTCGATGCCGATGACGGGCGTGAGACCCGCCCCGACGGCCTCGCGGTAGAACTCGCTGGCCCCGTACATGTTGCCGTGGTCGGTCATGCCCACCGCCGGCATCCCGAGCCGCTTCGCCTCGGCGAACAGGGGGCCGATCTTGGCCGCCCCGTCGAGCATCGAGTACTCGGTGTGGGTGTGCAGGTGCACGAACGAGCCAGCCACGCGAACCTCTTCCTGCCGGGCTCGGGAACCCCGGCGCAGGGGCCTCACTCTAGGCCCGTGCACCGACAGCGGGACGCGCTCCCGCCGCCGCGGCGGGCGTACCGTCGCAGCGTGACCACCCCCGATCCCGCGGACCTGCGCCTCGTCGCGGCGCTGGCCCAGGTGGGCCGCGGCAGCCTCGTCGACGTGTCCGCCCGCGCCGGTCTCGACCCGGCCGAGGCCGCGGAGCGGCTGGTGCGCCTGGGGGCCGCCGGGATGCGCCTCGTGGTCGGGGTGGAGGCCGACGTCCCGGCCCTGCAGGCGTGGCTGGGCCGCCAGGCCCCGGCACGCGCGTCCGCACCCGGCTGGGCGCCCGTGGGCTGGGGCCCGCCGGCCTCCGACGCCTGGGTCCGGTCGACGCCGACCTCACGACCGGCGACCCCGCCCACCACCCCGTGGGCCCTGCCCCACGCCGTCCTCGGCGACCGGCTCGGCGCGGCCGGTCCGCGCGGCGAGCCCGTGTGGGTGGAGCCGGTGGAGGTGGTGGACACCGCCGACGCACTGTTCGCCGCAGCCGGCCACACCCTGGTCGCCGGCAGCCGCGCCTGCGTGGTGCACACCGAGGTGACGGCCGGGGCAGCCGGCTACCCGAGCGCACCCGACGCCGGGCTCGCCCTGGTCCTGGGCGACGGCACCGAGGTGGGACGCTCCCCCGCCACCCTGACCTCGCGGCGGCCCTACCGCGGGGGCGTCTCCCCCGGCGAGACCGTCGGCGGGCACACCGTGTTCGAGCTGGGCGCGGACGCGTCCATCACCGGGCTGCGCTGGCGGGCCGCACCCGGCGCGCCGGCCCTGGAGTGGCGGCTCTGATCCGGCCGGTCAGCCCGCGGGCACCGCACCGTCGTCGCGGCCCGGTCTCACCGTCCCGACCTGCTCGGGCAGCAGGGGGCTGACCGCGAGCTGGCCGTAGCCGGTGCCCTCCGGGGCCACCTGCACCGCGCGCACCCCCTGCCGCGCCGCCACCGCCCGCAGCTCGTCGGGGGTGCCCCGCAGGAGCAGACCGACGATGCACGTGCACCCGTCGCGCAGGCGCGCCGACGCCAACGCGTCGACCCGCGAACCCCGGTCGCTCCCGCCGCCCGACGCGGCCAGGGTGGCGCCGGCCCGGCGCTGCCGGTCAGCCAGCTCGGCGGCCAGCGCCGCGGTGCCGGACTGGTCGGCCACCTCCGCGCTCAGCAGCGGGGTCTGCACCGCGGTCACCGGCACCCGCAGCAGGACCCGGGAGGTGCGGGTGCCCGCGGCGAGCGCGGCCGCCTCGGGCGCGGTGAGCTCGGCGGTCGGGGCGAGCAGGGCCCAGCGCGGCGACGACCCGCCGGCGCGGTCGAGCTCGGCGGTCGAGGCCGCCACGTAGGGCGCGACCGGGCCGCCCGGGGCCGGACCGAGCGACGCACCGGCGGCCGGGAGCGGGTCGGTCGGCGCGGTGGTCCCCAGCGCGAGCGCGGCGACGACCACGACGCCCGCGCTCAGCCCCCAGACCGACGACGTCCGCATGCCGCGCGCCCCCTACACGGGGCGCAGGACGTCGAGAGCGCGGGACAGGTCGTCGGGGTAGTCGCTGGTGAAGCTGACCGCGGAGCCGTCGCCGGGGTGGGCGAAGCCCAGGGTCCGGGCGTGCAGCCACTGCCGGGTCAGGCCCAGGCGCGCCGAGAGCGTGGGGTCGGCCCCGTAGGCGGTGTCCCCGACGCACGGGTGGCGCAGCGCCGAGAAGTGCACCCGGATCTGGTGGGTGCGTCCGGTCTCCAGGTGCACGTCGAGCAGGCTCGCGGCGGGGAAGGCCTCGATGGTGTCGTAGTGGGTGACGCTGGGCTTGCCGTCGGCCAGCACCGCGAAGCGCCAGTCGTGGCGCGGGTGGCGACCGATGGGGGCGTCGATGGTGCCGCTGGAGGGATCGGGGTGCCCCTGCACCACGGCGTGGTAGATCTTGGTCACCGTGCGCTCCTTGAACGCGCGCTTCAGCACCGTGTAGGCGTGCTCCCCGGCGGCCACGACCATGACCCCGGACGTGCCGACGTCGAGGCGGTGGACGATGCCCTGGCGCTCGGGCGAGCCCGAGGTGGCGACGTGGAACCCGGCGGCGGCCAGGCCCCCGACGACGGTCGGCCCCGTCCAGCCCGGGCTGGGGTGCGCGGCGACACCCACGGGCTTGTCCACCACGATGACGTCGTCGTCGGCGTGCAGGATGCGCATCCCGTCGACGGGCTCGGTGTCGAGGGCCACCGGTGCGCGCTCGGGCTCGGGCAGCGTCACCTGCAGCCAGGCGCCGGCGGGCAGCCGGTCGGACTTCCCGACGGCGAGCCCGTCCACGGTGACGTCACCGCTCGCGGCCAGGGCGGCGGTGGCGGTGCGGGACAGGCCGAGCAGACGGGCGAGGCCCGCGTCGACCCGCAGCCCGTCGAGGCCGTCGGGCACGGGCATGGAACGGGTGTCAGCCACGGGAGCGAACCTTCTTCTTCTCGGCGCGTCGGCCGTCGGGCTCGCGGCCGGTGAGGGCGAGCAGCACGAGCACGACGCCGCCGGTGACGATGCAGGAGTCGGCCACGTTGAACACCGGCCACACGCTGCGCCCGTCGTGGACGAGGGCGAGGAAGTCCACCACGTGGCCCTGGAGGACGCCGGGGGCCCGGAAGACGCGGTCGACGAGGTTGCCCAGCGCGCCCGCGAGCACGAGGCCCAGGCCCACCGCCCAACCGGCCGAGCGCAGCCGGCGCGCCATCCGCGCGATGACCACGACCACGCCGAGGGCGACCACCGACAGCAGCCAGGTCATGCCGGTGGCGAGGCTGAACGCGGCGCCGGGGTTGCGCAGCAGCCGCAGCTGGAGGAACCCGCCGGACACGTCCACCGGGTCGCCCGGGACCAGGTTCGCCACCACCGCCACCTTGGTGCCGAGGTCCAGCGCCAGCCCCAGCACCGCGACCGCGACCAGCAGCCCGATCCGACGGGGTCCCGAGGGAGCCTCGGGGGGTGACGGAGCGTCGGCGGCGTCCGTCTCGGGGATCTCCGGCTCGGTGCTCACGCCTCCATCATCTCCCACCGCGGCCGCGGCCCGAGCCGTGCTGCGCTCACGGCTGTCCGGTGACACCCCGCCACCGGGCCAGGCGACCCCCCGCGTCGACGGCGCGGATGCGCTCCTCGGTGCGGGCGCGGGTGCCCCGGGTGGTGACGACGAGGATCTGGTCGCCGCGGCGCAGCCGGGTCTCCAGCGACGGGGTGAACCCGGCCCCGTCCCGGACCACCAGGCTGACCGTGGCCCCCTCGGGCAGCCGCAGCTCGGCGAGGTAGACCCCGTGCAGCCGCGACCCGGCGGGCACGTGGACCTGCAGCAGGTCGGCGTGCAGGGCGTCCAGCGGGGCCGCGTCGACCTCCAGCTCCTCCACCTCGGTCACGGTGACCCGCAGGGCCCGGGCGGCCAGGGGCAGGCTCGCCCCCTGCACGGCGGTGAGCACCACCACGAGCACGAAGACGACGTCGAGCAGGCGCTCGGCCCCGGCCACCCCCTGGGTGAGCGGGATGGTGGCGAGCACGATGGGCACCGCCCCGCGCAGCCCCGACAGCGACAGGAACGCCTGCTCCCGCCAGGGCACCCGCAGCGGCAGGGCCGCGGCGAGGACGGAGAGGGGCCGGGCGAGCAGCAGCAGCACCCCGCCGACGGCCAGCGCCTCGGGGACGGCGTCGAGCAGGCGGGACGGCGACGCGTACAGCCCGAGCAGCACGAACAGCCCGATCTGGGCGAGCCAGCCGGTGCCCTCGGCGAAGGAGAGGGTGTCGCTGCGGTGCGGCAGGTCGGAGTTGCCGAGCACCAGCGCGCACAGGTACGTGGCGAGCAGGCCGCTGGCGTGCAGCAGCTGCCCGCCGGAGTAGCTGAGCACGCACACCGCGACGGCGGCCAGCGGGTACAGCCCCGTCGCGGGCAGCGCGATGCGCCGCAGCACCCACGCCCCGCCGATCCCCAGCGCCGCCCCCACCGCGATCCCGCCGACCAGCTCGTAGACCACCAGCGCGGGGGTGTACCAGGGGATGGGGCCCGAGCCGGCGAGCACGACGACGGCGAGCACCACCGGGGCGTCGTTGAAGCCCGACTCCAGCTCGAGGGCCCCGACGAGCCGGCGCCGCACCGAGAGCCCCCGCAGCACGCTGAACACGGCCGCGGCGTCGGTGGAGGAGAGCACCGCCCCCCACAGCAGGGCGGTGCGCCACTCCAGGCCCAGCAGCAGGTGCACGACGGTGCCCAGGACACCGATGCTCACCACCACGCTGACCGTGGACAGCAGCACCCCGAGGGTGAGCGAGGGCCGGACCGTCGACCACCGGGTGGTCAGCCCGCCCTCGGTGAGGATGAGCACCAGCGCCGCGAGGCCCAGCTGCTCGGTCAGCTCGGTGTCGGAGAAGCGCAGGCCCAGGCCCGCCTCCCCGATGACCAGCCCGATGCCGAGGAACAGCAGCAGCGCCGGCAGCCCCAGGGAGACCGATGCGCGGGCCCCGAGCACGCCGAGGACCAGGACGAGCGCCCCCGCCCCCAGCACCAGCTCCAGCTGCACCTGAGCCCCTCACTGCTGACCGACCGTCACCGACCAGTCTCCCCGGCGGGGCACGTCGGTGGGTCAGCGCAGGGTCGACCAGGGTTCCTCGCCGGCGACGTCGACGGCCTCGTAGCCGGACTCGCCCACGCCGGGGGTCAGCACGACGTGCAGGTGGGCGGGACCGGCCGCGTCCGCGGCGACGAAGGAGGCGTGCACCACCCCGGCCGGCACGTGCACCGCCTCTCCGGGCCGCAGCACCCGGCGCTCGGCCTCGACCCACTGCTCGACCTCGCCGGAGAGCACGGTGATCACCTCGTCCTGCCCCGGGTGCCGGTGGAAGTCGTGGCCCTGCCCCACCTCGATGGTGACGTCGAGCACGGTCAGCGGCGCACCGGGTGCGGTGCGCGGGGTGACGACCCAGCCCAGCTCGCCCCACTCCGGGTGGTCGCGGTCGATCGCGTCCTGGGTGACGAAGGATCCGTTCACGGCTGCTCCTGGTTCTCGGTGGTCCCGGTGGTCCCGGTGGTCCCGGTGGTCCCGGTGGGGCCGTCCGCGAAGGTGATCGCGGTGAACTCCTCGGTCCGGGCCCGCAGCGCCTGCTCGACGGGGAGGCGCTCCATCGACGAGGCGCCGTAGAAGCCGTCGAGGGCGGCGCACTCCCGGAGCACGTACCGGGCGTCGTCGGGTGCGGACACCGGACCGCCGTGGACGAGGGCGATGACGTCGGGACGGACCGCGCGCGCCGCCGCCACCCACTCGTCGACCTCGGACACGCAGCTCGCCAGGGTGCGCGCGGTGCCCGCGCCGATCGAGCCGCCGGTGGTGAGGCCCAGGTGGCACACCACGACGTCGGCCCCCGCCTCGGTCATGGCGACGGCGTCTGCGGCGGAGAACACGTACGGGGTGGTGAGCATGTCGGCCTCGTGCGCGGCGGCGATCACGTCGACCTCCTCGGCGTAGCCCATCCCCGTCTCCTCCAGGTTGGCCCGGAACGTCCCGTCGATCAGCCCGACGGTGGGGAAGTTCTGGATCCCGGCGAAGCCGAGGTCGCGCAGCCGGGCGAGGAAGCGGTCGGTGTCGAGGAACGGGTCGGTGCCGTTGACCCCGGCCAGCACCGGGGTGTGCTCGACCACCGCGAGGATCTCGTCGGCCATCTCGACGACCACGTCGTTGGCGTTGCCGTAGGCCAGCATCCCGGCCAGCGAGCCGTGCCCGGCCATGCGGTACCGGCCCGAGTTGTAGACGACGATGAGGTCGATACCACCGGCCTCCTCCCACTTGGCCGAGATCCCGGTGCCCGCACCGCCCCCGATGATGGGCACCCGCGCCGCGACCTTGGCGCGCAGCCGCTCGAGCAGCTCGGCGCGGGTGAAGCGGGGTCGGCGGCTCACGAGCGTGCTCCGGTGATCTCGCGGTAGGCGGACACCAGGGCGTCCGCGAACTCCGGGTCGTTGACGTGGTGGGACACGCGGGAGAGACGGTGGTCCTCGGTGGTCACGAAGGTCGCCTCCAGCGCGTCGACCAGCGCGGCGGTCGCGGCCGGGTCGTGGAACGGCTGGCCGGGGGCGTCCAGCATCGAGACGCCGCCGTCGGGCACGAGCAGCCGGACGGGACCGGCCGCGGCGTTGAGCTTGGTGGCGATCCACGTCCCGATGCGGGTGTTCTCCGCCGGGGTGGTGCGCATGAGCGTGACGTTGGCGTTGTGCACGTGGAACAGCCGGTCGGCGAACGCCTCCGGCACCGACGCCCGGGCCCCGAAGTTCACCATGTCGACCGCGCCCACCGAGCCCACCCACGGCAGGGACCGCTCGGCGAGCACGTCCAGCCGGGACTCCCCCGCGCTGAACACCCCGCCGACGAGCAGGTCGGCGACCTCGGTGGTGGTCAGGTCCACGAGCCCCTCGAGCATGCCCGAGGCGGCGAGCTTCTCCATCGAGCGGCCCCCGGTGCCGGTGGCGTGGAAGACCAGCGGCTCGCGGTCGGCACCGAGCAGCTCGGCGACCCGGGTGGCGGCGGGCGTGGTCACGCCGAACATCGAGATGCCCACCGCCGGACGGTCGTCGGAGACGGGTGGCGCGGTCGTGAGCACCGTGCCCGCGGCCGCGTGGGCGGCGTTGGCCAGCACGGTCCGGGTGATGCGGTTGAGCCCGGCGACGTCGGCGACCGAGTACAGCATCGCGATGTCGGCAGGACCCACGTAGGACGCCACGTCGCCGCTGGCCACCGTCGAGACCATGATCTTGGGCAGACCGACGGGCAGGGCGCGCATGGCCCGGGTGATGAGCGCGGTGCCGCCGGAGCCACCGATGCCCAGCACCGCGCCGATCTCGTCGACCCGACCGAGCAGGTACTGCTCCAGCGCGAGGGCCATCGCCTCCACCGACTCGCCCCGGTCGGTGCCGAAGACCGCGCCCGCCCCGTCGGGGTGGTGCTCGGCGACCTGCTCCGGGCTGACGTCGCCGACCCCGGCCCGCGTGGTGGTGCCCACGTCGACGAGCACGACGGGCGCCCCGGCCGCGGCGACCCGGTCGCGCACGTAGCGCAGCTCGGTGCCCTTGGTGTCCCCGGTGCCGATCACCAGGACCGGGCCGGGTGCTGCTTCCGTCACCGCTGCTCCTCTGTGTGCGGCCGCGGCGCCACCACGGTCCTCGTCCACCGATCCTAGGGGTGGGACCGCTCAGCCGAGGATGGCGCTCACGGTCCGGTCGGTCCCGGTCTGGGCGGCCACGAACTCGGCCCACGCCCGGTCGGCGTCGCGGGGTCCCGACCCGTCGCAGTAGCCCGTGGCGCCGTTGAGGCTGTAGTACTTGAACACGGTGAGGTTGCGACCGAGGTCGGCCCGCTCGGGGTCGGTGTAGTCCGGACCCGGGGGGTCGCTCTGGTGCTGCATGCACTCGAGCTGGACGGCCCCGTCGGCCTGGAAGCGCACCGGCTCGTCCGCACCGCAAGAGGCGACCGCGAGCAGCGCGACGGACAGCACCGCGGTGCGGCGGCGGGTGGGGCGGGACACGGAACCTCCGGAGGTCAGTACTGGGTGAGGATGCCACGCCCGGCGAGGAACAGACCCACCACGAGCACGAGCGAGGCGGTCACCAGGGGCAGGACGGCGCTCAGCGCGCCGGTGCGCCGGGCGAGGAACGCCCCGACGCGCGTGTCGCCGGCGTGGTCCAGGCGGTGGCGGACCCGGACGAGCAGCAGCCCGATCGCGGTGAGCGTGGCCGCCATCCCGAGGCCGTAGGCGAGCACGAGCCCGATGCCGAACGCGGTGTGGCTGAAGTTGATGGCCGCGAGCAGGACCACGGTGGCCGACGGGCTGGGCACCAGCCCGCCGGCGATCCCCATCCCGATCAGGCCGCCACGGGAGTACCCGGCGCCGTCGTGCCCGTGGCCGTGGCCGTGCCCGTGGCCGTGGCCGTGGCCGTGGCCGGCGGACGGGGTGGTCGCGGCCGCCGCCGGGGTGGTCGCGGCCGCAACTGCGCCGCCGACCCCGACCAGGGCCAGCTCGGCGCGGACCGCCCGGGCCCGGCTGCGGCGGGCCCGCACCGCGGTGACCAGCAGACCGAGCCCGATGGCGGCGACGAGCAGGCCGCTGATGACGCCGAGCCAGCGCAGCAGCTGCTCCCCCGCGAACTGGGCGCCGACGGTGATGAGCGTCCCGATGAGCAGCACACCCAGGGTGTGGGTCAGGGTGACCGTCGCCCCCACGGTGAGCGCGTCGCGCCGGGAGCCCCGCGTCCCGGCGAGGTAGGCCGCCATCACCGTCTTGCCGTGGCCCGGGAGCAGGGCGTGGCCCGCGCCGAGCAGCACCGAGAGCCCGACGGCGAGCAGGCCCACCAGCAGGGTCAGCCGGCCCCCGACCAGGCCTTCCAGCGAGCGGTCGGCGCGGGCCACGAACCGGGTGAACGGGTCGCCGGCACCGCCCTGGGTGGCGAAGGCGCCGAAGGTGCTCCCCGTCCCGGGGGCGGTCTGGACGGTGACCGACTCGACCGCCAGCGGGGAGGCCAGCACGTCCCCCGGGTAGGCGCGCAGCTCGTCGCTGGTGGAGGTGGCCGGGACGGGCGAGCTGATCGTGCGCACCCCGTCCCCGGCGACCGTGATCTCCTTCCAGCCCACCCGGTCGACCTGGAAGCCGTTCGCGTAGGTCAGGGTGGCGGGCACGGCGAGGTCGGCGGCCGCGGTGAAGCCGCAGGTGACCCGCAGCGTGGGCAGGTTGGCCGAGCCCGGCACCGTGACGGCCCCGCTCGAGGTGGTCGTGACGGTGAGCTCGCGGGCGTCGCCGCCCTCGGGGGTCACCGACGCCTGGATCGACCCCGCGATCTCCGGGCACTGCACCACGGCGAACGCGGCCAGCTCGGGTGCCGACATGGTGCCGTCGCCGTCAGTGTCGACGCTCGGCTTCTCCGCGGCCGTCGGCAGCTCGGCCCGGTCGAGCACCGCGGTGACGTCGATGCGGTCCGGGTGCAGGGTCAGCCCGTCGTAGTGGTTCACGGTGAAGTTGCCCAGCGGGTGCGCCTGGGCCGGCACCCCGCCGAGCAGCAGGGAGCCGAGGCCGACCAGCACGACGAGCGCCGTCGCGAGCAGCCGCCGGGGCACGCTCACGTGGGCCCGCCGAGCTCGGCCAGGGTCGACCGCAGTCGCGGCACCGACAGCGGGGAGAAGTGGGGGTTCGTGTCGAGGGCCTCGGTGAGGGTGGCCCGGGCGGTGGCGGTGGCGCCGGTCGCGGCCTCGATGATCCCGCGGTGGTAGAGGAACGAGGCATTTCGGGTGCCCAACCGGGTCGCCTCCTGTGCGTAGGCCAAGGCCTCGGCGTCCCGACCGGCGGCGTGCAGCGCCCACCCCAGCGCGTCCGCGGAGTCGATGTTCTGCCGGGTGGTGTGCTCGGCCACCGCCTGCGGGACGGCGGACGCACCGTCGCCGTCGTCGGCCGCGAGCAGGGCCCCGGTGAGCGAGTCCTGCACGCCGTTGGCCGCGAACAGCTGGGCGGAGGCGTCGAACAACGAGTACTGCACCGCCGCCGCCTCGTCGCGACCCAGCGACTCCAGCAGCTGGCCGTACTCGACCAGGGTGCCGGGCAGGGGCCGCAGGTCCACCACGTGCTGGTACCCGGCGACCGCGGCCTCGGTGTCGCCGCGGGCCGCCTGCACCCGCGCGCGCCCCAGCAGCAGCCCGGGCTCGTCCGGGGTGAGGGCCAACCCGGCCTCGTACTCGCGCTCGGCGCCGTCGAGGTCGCCGGTGCTGAAGTCGAGCTCCCCGAGGTAGGTGCGGCAGTACGCCTCGTCACGAGGGTCGGTCGCGGCGGCGAGCGCCTGCTGCAGCACCTTCCGTGCCGCGCCGGTGTTCCCGTGCAGCTCCAGGTCGTAGGAGGCGCGGGTGAACGACGCGACCCCGGGCTTGAGGTCGAGCATCTGCTGCACGGCCGCGGTGGCGCCGTCGTAGTCGCCGAGCTGGGTGAGCGCGTCGGCCAGCACCCCGTGGGCGGTGGCGGAGTAGGCGTTCACGGCCAGCGCGGCGCGGGCGTGGTCGGCGGCGGCGGAGAACTCGTGGCGCGCGTTGGCCAGCGCCCCCTGCCCGGTGAGCGCGCGGTCGTTGCCGTCGGGCGTGATCGACAACGACCGCTCCAGCGCCTCCTGCGACTTGGGGTAGTACGAGGGGTCGGCGGTGATGCGCGCCTGCTCCACGTACTCCGCGCCCAGCGTGGCCCAGGCGACGGCGTCGTCGGGCTTGCGCTGCAGCGCCGCCTGGGCGGTGGCGATGCTCCGGCTCAGCGCGTCGGCGGGGGTCCCGGCCGAGGCGGTGGTCGAGACGGCCGCGGCCGTGGGTTCCGTGCTGCCCCCGACGACGGCGAGCCCGGCGACGACCGCGAGCACCGCACCGACTGCGACGGCGGCCACGCCCACCACCCGGCGGCGACGGGTCCCGGTCGAGGTGCTCACCTTCTCAGCCCGCGGTTCCGCTGAGCTCCGGGACGAGGCGGGCGGAGAGGACGAGGTTGTCGTCGTAGGAGCGGGCTGTCCGGTCGAACGCCCCCGTGCAGGTGATGAGCACGAGCTCTGACGCCGAACGGGTCTTGTAGACCTCCGAGGCCGGGAACTCCGTCTTCGGGTACTGCGAGGCGGCGTACACGTCGTAGACGGCGATGGTGCCGTCCTGCTGGGTGACGCGGACCTGGTCGCCGATCTTCACCTTGTCGAGGTCGAAGAACACCGCCGGTCCCTGGTAGGAATCGACGTGGCCGGCGATGATCGTCGGCGGCTTGTTGGTGTCGCCGGGGACCGCGCCGTCGGCGTACCAGCCGACCTGCTGGTAGTCGGTGGGCACCTCGAGGGTGCCGTCCGGGTTCAGGTGCAGGTCGACGAAGTCGTCGCTGACGCCGATGCTGGGGATCTCGATCTTCACCGGCGGTGACGGGGCCACGGTCTTCACGGCCAGCGTCGGCTGGGTCTGGAGCGGGGCGGCCGAGGTGGTGACGGCCTCCGCGGTGGCGGGGGCGTCGGAGCCGCTGGCGTGGCCGACGAGGAAGGCACCCCCCAGCGCGGCGACCACGGCGAGCGCGGCGGCGCCCCGGGCCAGGTTGCGCCTGCGGTGGCTCGGCTCGCCCTGCGGGTCCGTCCCGGACTGCTGGGGGTCGAAGCCGCCGGGGAAGGGCATCTGGTCGGACACGAGGTGGGAGCTCCTTCGTCGTGCGGCGGGGGCCGCGACGGAGATCGGGGCAGAACGGTCACCGAGCGGTGGATCTTGGGGGCCGCACGCACGACGGCGGGGTGCGACGTGATTCGTCACACCCCACCGCCGAGACTACGTGAGCATCACTCCGCGGAGGTGTCCTCGTCGTCCTCGGTGCGACGACGGCCCTTGTAGAGGGTCGCGCCACCAGCACCCAGGAGCAGCAGGGCCAGGGCCCCGCTCACCAGCGGCAGGGCGGCCGAGCCACCCGGGTTGCCGCCGGCGCCGGTGTCGACGCCACCGACGGGGGTGACGATCCCGCCACCGTTGTTGGCGGTGGTCGCCGCGCCGCCGCCGCCGTTGTTGACGCCGCCGCCGTTGTTGGCGCCGCCGCCGTTGCTGGCGGTGGGGGCGGCGGTCGGTGCGGCGGTCGGGGCGGCGGTGACCGTGACGGTCTCGGTCGTGACCGGGCCGGCGACCGAGGTTCCGGACGCCGTGTTCACGCCTTCGTGGTTCGGCGGGGCGATGTACGGGAATGCAGCGAGGAATCCGTTCCCACTGTCACCGTTCGTGGTACCAGCGTCGCTGTTCGTCGACACGAGGACGACATCGCCCTTCTCGTCGACGACCTGCTTGCCGTCCTCGTCGACCGTCGCCGCCTTGGTGATGTTGGTGTCGACGTTGTCGAAGCCGGCGGCGGCAAGCGCGGTCGCCTGCTGGTTCTGGTCAGCACCGAGGAACGCGCCACCCAGGGCGGCGAGCTCGATGTCGACGACGTCGTCGGTGAGGCGGCGACCGTTGGGGAAGCCCTGCAGGTCGTTGCCGGCCACGCCGAGACGGCTGTTCATGTCCGCGGCGGGGTCGAGCGGGGTGGGCTCGTTGATGGACATGTTCAGCCGCAGCATCTCCGAGGGCTGGAAGGCCGCCGGGTCGTTGCTCTCGGCGTTCAGCAGCTGCGAGTTCAGGTCGGCTCCGATGGGCGCCTTGTCGCTGCCCGCACCCAGGGTGGTCCCGTAGAAGCCCTTGCCGTCGAGCTTCGTGGTGACACCGGTCAGGAAGATCTCCGCGATGTCGGTGCGGTTGGTGGTCTGGCCCGCACCCGGGTCGCCGACGGGAGCAGGAATCTTGTAGATCCCTTCCACGAGCGCGGGGACCTCGGGCTTGATGACCCGCTGGACCACGGCGCCGCCGGCGGCGGCGGCATCCTGGTCCGGGGAGATGGAGTTGAACGCGTCCTTGAGGCCTGCGGGCACCACGACCTCGTTGACCAGGGGCTGGCCGAGGCGGGAGACCTGCACCGGGGCGCCGGCGACGGTGCCGTCGGCGAGGTTGACCGACTGGCGGTTGGTGGTGGACCAGACGCCGATGACCGGGTTGTCGGCGGACTTGTTGTTCAGCGCGAGCGCATCCTTGGGCAGCTGCAGCGACACGGTGTTCACGTTGTAACCGCGCAGGCTGTCCTGGCCGACCTCGGAGAGGTTGCCGCCGTAGAGCAGGTCGAACACGCGCAGGTCGAGGAAGAACGGGTCGTCAGCCTGGCCGGCGTAGGACTTGCCCTCGCCCTGGTCGGTGGTGACGGGTGTGATCGCCGCGTTGAAGAGGTCGGCGTTGTAGTTCGGCATGGAGGCCGGGCCGACGTTGGACGGCGCCACATTCGCGTTGTCGATGATCTTGTTGGGGAAGGTGGTGCCACCGTCGACGCTGACGTCGATGTCGTAGGTCTGGCGGAACAGCAGGTTCTTGTCGTCGAGCGAGGTGACCGGGCCGTTGGCGTAGAGGAACGTATCGTTGCCGCGGGTGTCCTGGGTGGAGAAGGTCCACCGGTAGACGAGGTTCGGGGTGCCGTCACCGTTGCTGTCGATCTTGATGTCGTAGGTGTAGCCCTGGTCGCCGGTGCCCCACGGGTAGAAGTTCGGGCCGCCGTTGGGCTCCTCGAACGGGATCCAGTTGGCGATCAGGGTGACGCTGTTCGGGTCGTCCGGGGAGACGAACGCGTACGTGTCGGTGTTGTCGGCCAGCGGGTCACCCACGATGAGCGGCGCCTCGCGGTGGCTGGAGGCTCCGGCGGTGCCGGGGGCGAAGCCCACGACGGCCACGGCCAGGAGCGTGGTGCCGGAGGCGACGAGTGCGGTCGCCTTCCTGCTCCTGCTCCGGGTGACGCGCTTGCTTGACGACATCCTGGTGTGCCTTTCCGTTCCCTCGCGTGCGAGGAGGACGACCCACGGTGCGGGTGCACCGGCGGCTGTGGTTCCCGAACTTCCCTGAGATTTTCCTGAGGAAGCCGCCCGAACCTACGACACGAAACCCGTCATGTAAAGTTCACACCAATAACTGCTCTAAACGCTTTTGATTCGCAACAACGGGTGATCATGGAATGGGGCGACCCGGGCTGACCTGCGAAGATCCTTCTCGACCGGCCAGCGATCGCGATCCCAGACCCGGGCGCGGGGCGGACGCGACGACCGCCCCGCGCCCTCAGACGACGACGAGCGCGGCGCGCACCCCGTCGCCGAGCTCGACCGCAACCGCCCCCGTCTCGTCGCTCAACGTGTCCACCAGCTCCACCTGCGTAGCCAAAACCTCACTCGCGATGAGGTTCTGGTGCCGCTGCGCCCACGGGCGGCGTTCCACCGGGACCGCCAGGGTCAACGCGATCCGTCGGCTGACCGGGAGGTCCATCGACCGCCGGGTCTCCTGCAGCTCACGCACCCGGTCCCGGGCCCAGCCCTCGGACTCCAGCGCCTCGGTGAGCTCCAGGTCCAGCACCACGAGGCCCTCACCCCCGGGCAGCGCGGCCGTCGACTCCGGCTCCACCGCGACCAGGCGTTGCGTGAACTCACCCTTGGTGAGGGTCTCCCCCGCCGCGACCACGGTGCCGTCCTCGCCGGCCGACCACTCCCCCGCCTTCACCGCCCTGATGACCGCCTGCACGCCCCCGCCCAGCCGCGGTCCGAGCACCCGCGCGTTCACCGCGAGCTCGAAGCGCCCGTGGGTGTCGACGTCGGTGCTGAGGTGCACGTCCTTGACGTTGACCTCCTCGGCGATCAGCCGCACGAACGGGCGCAGCCGCTCGGCGTCCGCCGCGGCCACGGTGACCGACGCGAGCGGCAGGCGGACCCGCAGCCCGCGGGCCTTGCGCAGCCCCAGCACCGTCGAGCAGACCCGGCGCACCTCGTCCATGGCGGCGACCAGCTCGGGGTCGGCGGGCAGCTCGGTGGCGGCGGGCCAGTCGGTGAGGTGCACCGAGCGCTCGCCGGTCAGGCCCCGCCACACCACCTCGGTGGTGAGCGGCAGCAGCGGCGCGGCGATCCGGCACAGCACCTCCAGCGCGGTGTGCAGGGTGTCCACCGCGTCGCGGTCGCCGGCCCAGAAGCGGGTGCGGGAGCGGCGGACGTACCAGTTGGTCAGGGCATCGGCGAAGCTGCGCACCTCGTCGCAGGCACCGGCCAGGTCGTTGGTCTCCAGCGCGGCGGTGACCGTGTCGCGGCAGGCGGCCAGCTTGGCCAGCACGTAGCGGTCCAGCACGTGCCCGGACGAGCACCGGGTGGTGCCGACCCCGTCCGCGTAGAGCTGCAGGAAGCTCCACGCGTTCCAGATCGGCAGCAGCGCCTGCCGCACCCCCTCGCGGATGCCCTGCTCGGTGACCACCAGGTTGCCCCCGCGCAGCACCGGCGACGACATGAGGAACCAGCGCATGGCGTCGGAGCCGTCGCGGTCGAACACCTCGTTCACGTCGGGGTAGTTGCGACGCGACTTGCTCATCTTCGTGCCGTCGTCGCCCAGGACGATGCCGTGGGCGAGCACGGTGCGGAACGACGGTCGGTCGAACAGCGCGGTGGCCAGGACGTGCAGCGTGTAGAACCAGCCCCGGGTCTGGCCGTTGTACTCGACGATGAAGTCCCCCGGGTAGTGGCTCTCGAACCACTCCCGGTTCTCGAACGGGTAGTGCACCTGGGCGTAGGGCATGGAGCCGGACTCGAACCAGCAGTCCAGGACCTCCGGCACCCGGCGCATGGTGGCCGCACCCGTCGGGTCGTCGGGGTTGGGACGGGTGAGCTCGTCGACGAACGGGCGGTGCAGGTCGGCCGGGCGCACGCCGAAGTCGCGCTCTAGCTCGTCGAGGGAGCCGTAGACGTCCACCCGGGGGTGGGCCGGGTCGTCGGAGATCCACACCGGGATGGGGCTGCCCCAGAAGCGGTTCCGGCTGATGGACCAGTCCCGGGCCCCTTCGAGCCACTTCCCGAACTGGCCGTCCTTGACGTGCTCGGGCACCCAGGTGATGTCCTGGTTGAGCTCGACCATGCGGTCACGGATCTGGGTGACGGCGACGAACCAGCTGCTCACCGCCTTGTAGATGAGCGGGTTCCCGCACCGCCAGCAGTGCGGGTACGGGTGGTCGTAGGTCTCCCGACGGAGCAGCCGGCCGGCGTCCTTGAGGTCACCGATGATGACGGGGTTGGCCTCGAAGACCTGCATGCCCGCGTAGGGCGGGACCTCGGCGGTGAAGCGGCCGCCCGCGTCCACGGGCACCACGGGGACGATGCCCGCGGCGTCGGTGACGAGCTTGTCCTCCTCGCCGAAGGCGGGGGCGATGTGCACGATCCCGGTGCCGTCGGTGGTGGTGACGTAGTCCGCCGCCAGGATGACGTGGGCGTTCTCGGCGCCGGCGAAGAAGTCGTACGGCGGGGTGTAGGCGAGGCCGAGCAGCTCGGTGCCCGGGTGGTGGCTGAGGACCTCCGGGTCGGCACCGAGCTCGCGGGCGTAGTGGCCCAGCCGCGCGTCGGCCAGGACGAAGCGGTCCTCGCCCACCTTGACCTGCACGTAGTCGATGCCGGGGTGCACGGCCATGGCCAGGTTGGACGGCAGGGTCCACGGGGTGGTCGTCCAGATCAGCGCCTGCGCGCCGTCGAGCGGGGAGCCCGGTGCGACCAGCGGCATGGACACGGTGACGGCCGGGTCCTGCCGGGAGCGGTAGGTGTCGTCCATCCGCGTCTCGTGGTTGCTCAGCGGCGTCTCGTCCTGCCAGCAGTAGGGCAGCACCCGGAAGCCCTCGTAGACCAGGCCCTTGTCCCACAGGGTCTTGAACGCCCACATGACCGACTCCATGTAGTCGGTGTCCAGGGTCTTGTAGTCGTGGTCGAAGTCGACCCAGCGGGCCTGGCGGGTGACGTAGGTGCGCCACTCGTCGGTGTAGCGCAGCACCGAGGACCGGCACGCCGCGTTGAACTCCGCGACCCCCATCTCCTCGATCTCGTGCTTGTGCTTGATGCCGAGCTGCTTCTCCGCCTCCACCTCGGCGGGCAGGCCGTGGCAGTCCCAGCCGAAGCGGCGCTCCACCTTCGACCCGGTCATGGTGCGGAACCGGGGGACGACGTCCTTGACGTAGCCGGTGAGCAGGTGCCCGTAGTGGGGCAGGCCGTTGGCGAACGGCGGTCCGTCGTAGAAGACGTACTCCGGCGCCCCGGCCCGCCGCTCGACGCTGGCCCGGAACGTGTCGTCGGACTCCCAGTGCGCGAGCACGGCCCGCTCCAGCGCGGGGAACGACGGGGTGCCACCGGCACCGTCGGTGTGGTCGACGCGCGGGTAGCGCGGGGCGGGGGTGCTCTCGGGGGTGGTCTCGGTGCTGCTCACGGTGGTCTCCTGCCGGGTGTGCGCGGCACGGGGACGAGGCGGGCGCCGCTCGCGCCTGCTCCGCGGTACCACCCCGCTTGCCCCGGACGACGTGCTCCGGGACCACTCTGTGCTGCGGCTGTGACGGGCCACCCGTCCGGCTCTACTGGGGATCAGCCCCGTGCGGGCGGCGGACCCTGTTCTTCCGGAGGCTCCCCGGTGATGACCGGATCGACGCCTGCGTGCGGGACGAGCCTAGCGGTCCGTGCGTGCGGCGGCGGCGAGGGTGCGCGAGGGGGTGCACCAGCCACAGGGGCTGAACCCGAGCTGCACGGCCTCGCGGGCGGGCAGGCCCAGGGCGGTCCGCTCCGTGAGCCAGGTGCAGCCGACGACGTGGAAGCGTGGGTGCTCGTCGACCACGAGGACCTCGCGCTCCAGCGTGGCGACCGCGAGGGCGTCGGCGGCGTCGGGGTCCTCCTCGTCGGGCTCGGAGACCCGCGGGGCCTCCGGGGTCGTGGCCGCGACGAGGGCGTCCGGCTCGGGCGTCGACCCGTCGGGACCCTGCGGCACCGGCTGGGCCCCGACCAGCGCGTCCACCGAGGCCGGGCCGGTCGTCCGTGGCGACGGCGCGACCGACCCGGCTGTGCTGGTCCCGGACGGGCTGGTCGTGTCGGATCCCGAGAGGGGCACGAGCGCGGCCACGACGGGCCCGGAGCCCACGTCGGACGCGACCTCTGGTGCCTCGACGGTGACGTCGGTGGGCTCACCGCCCGCCGACGGGGCCCTGCCGCCACGACGCTGCCGCAGGACGTCGGCGGCGACGAGCACCGCACCCACGGCGCACGCCACCAGGCAGGCCCACGCCCACGTCGCGTCCTGGGTGACCAGCGAGACGATGAGGAAGGCGAACCCGACGACCACCGCGCCGAGCGCGTACAGCAGCACGACGGGTGTCCGGGGTCAGTTGTTCTGGCCGGTGCGCGAGGCGGAGCTCGCGCCGAGCACACCGGAGGTCGGAGCCTTCCCGCGGGTGGCGTCGGTCGGCGCGGCGGAGCCACGCTGGCCGAGCTCCTGCAGCTGCGACTCCAGGTACGTCTTCAGCCGCGTGCGGTACTCGCGCTCGAAGGTCCGCAGCTCGTCGATCTTCTTCTCGAGCTCGGTGTGCTTGCGCTCGGCGTCGGCGGTCAGCGCGTCGGCCTTCTCCTTGGCCTGGCGCTGCAGCGTCTCCGCGCGGCTGCGGGCGTCGACGAGGGCGGCGTCGGCCTTCTTGCGGGCGTCGGCGGTGAGCTGGTCGGACTTGGCCGTCGCGTCGCCGAGCATCTTCTCCGACTTGGCGGTGGCGTCAGCGACCATCGCTTCGGAGGAGGTCTTGGCGTCCCCGGAGAGCTTCGCGGACTCCTCGCGGGCCTCGCCGGTGAGGCGGTCGGCCATCTCCTGGGCCAGCGCCAGCACCTTGGCTGCCTGCACGTTGTGGTCCGGACGCGCGGCCGGAGTCGGCTCCGGGGCCGCCGCGGCGGCGGGTGCGGGCTCGGTTGCGGGCGCGACCTCCGGGCTGGACCCGGGGGCCTGCTCGGCCTCGCGCTGCGGCGCGATCGGGACGTAAGCGGTCTGGGCGTCGTCGTGCGGCGCCCCACCACCGTTCTGGGAGGAGGCGAGCTGGTCGTCGAGCTCCTGCACGCGCTGGCGGACGTCGTTGTTCTCCTCCACCAGGCGGGCCAGCTCGGCCTCCACCAGGTCCAGGAACGCGTCGACCTCGTCCTCGTTGTAGCCCCGCTTGCCGATGGGGGGCTTGCTGAACGCGACGTTGTGCACGTCGGCCGGGGTCAGTCGCATCGGACGATCACCTCAAGCAATCCTCTTCGGGTCCACAGCGGGAACCAGGTCACGGGCAGGAGCGGACCGAACGCGTGCAGGAGGGGCCCCGAGGGCACCGCTCACGGAGTTCCCACGGTCTGCACGACGGCCATCAGTATGTACACCACGAGCAGGAGAACCATAATCGACACGTCGAGCCTGGCACCGCCCAGCGGAACGCTCGGAACGACGCGTCGCAGCCCCTTCACGGGCGGGTCGGTCACGGTGAAGACGACCTCGAGACCGACCGCGACAGCACCGCTGGGCGCCCACTCCCGGGCGAACGAGCGGACCGTCTCGGCGACGATGCGCGCCAGCAGCACGACCCAGAACGCGAAGAGCAGCAGGTAGGCGGAGTTCCACACGACGGTCACGCTCGCCACTGTATCCGCCTCGCTCGCCGGGACCGGGAGCTCACGTGGAGTGGAAGAAGCCCGTCTCGGCCAGCCGACGACGGTCCTCGGCGGAGACGTCGACGTCGGACGGCGAGAGCAGGAATACCTTGTTGGTCACCTTGTCGATGGCCCCGCGCATCGCGAACGCGAGCCCGGCGGCGAAGTCCACCAGGCGCTTGGCGTCGGAGTCGCTCATCTCGGTCAGGTTCATGATGACCGGGTTGCCCTCGCGGAAGCGCTCACCGATGGTGCGCGCCTCGTTGTACGTCCGCGGGTGCAGCGTGGTGATGGTCGCCAGCGGGTGGCGTCCGTCCCCGGCGAAGGGGTTGGCCGCCCCGGCGCTGCGGCGCACCGGCTCGGCGTCCTCGAGCGCCAGCGCGCCGCGGACCCCGCCGCCGGAGGGTCGACGGCCCTGGGGGCGCAGCGGCTCCAGCCGGGCCGAGCCGTCCGCCGGGGCGGCGCCGTGCCCCGCCAGGGCCGGCTCACGGGTCGAGCCCGAGCGCGGTCCGTGCTCCTGCGCCCGCTCCTTGTCGGCGACCTCGTACCCGGCGTCGTCGACGCGCAGGGCGTGCTCGCGGTTGTACTCCGGCGCGTACTCGTCGTACTCGTCCGGATCGACCATGCCGAACCAGAGCTTCATCTTGTGCAGCGAGCTCATTGCACGACCTTCCTCACGGCTGGTGCTGGTGGGCAGGTCGCCCGGGTGCTTCTCGGTCACCGAGACGCTAGCGGCCGGGAACCGAGCAGCGCGGTTCCGACACGCACGCACGTCGAACCCCGTCGCACGCCGGCCTCGAGGTCGCCGGACATGCCCGCGGAGAGCTCGACGGCGCCGGGGTGCGCGGCCCGCACGCGGTCGGCGAGGGAGGCCAGGACCGCGAACGCCGCGTCGGGCTCGGTCTCGCGCGGAGCCACCGCCATGAGCCCCCGCAGGTGCAGGTGCTCCGCCGCGGCGGCCCGCTCGGCCAGCGCGTCCAGGTCGTCGACGGACACACCGCCGCGCTCGGGGTCGCCGTCCAGGCTGACCTGCAGCAGCACCTCGAGCGGGGTGTCGCGCTCCCCCTCGGCGAGGGCGCTGCCCGCCGCCCGGTCGAGGGCGTCCAGCAGGCGGGGGCTGTCCACCGACTGCACCTGGGTGGCCCACCGGGCGACGGCGCGCGCCTTGTTGCGCTGCAGCCGACCGAGCACCGTCCAGCGGGGACGGGCGTCGGGGCGCAGCTGCGCCACCTCCGCCACCTTGGCGCTCGCCTCCTGCTCGCGAGCCTCCCCCAGGTCGACGCACCCGAGGTCGAGCAGGACCGCGGCGTCCGTCGCGGGGAACGTCTTGGTCACGGCGAGCAGCCGGACCTCCGAGCGGTCGCGCCCGGCCGCCGCGCACGCCGCCGCGATCCGCTCCTGCACCCGGTCCAGGGCCGCCGCGACCTCCTCGGCGCGCGGGCTCACCGCGGCTCGGACCAGACCACGCCGGCCAGGCGCCCGGTGGGCGCGCCCCGGCGGTGGCTGAACAGCTCCCGGCTCTCCAGGGTGCAGCGCGGGTCCTGCGCGACCCGGGTGACCCCCACCGCGGCGAGCTGGCCCCGCAGGCCGGCGCGGATGTCCAGGCCCGGGCTGCGGGAGCGGGTGCGGCTGGCGCTGCCGGGAGCGTGCGCCTCGACGTCGGCCTGCATCGCGGCGGGCACCTCGTAGCAGCGCCCGCAGATCGCGGGCCCGAGCAGCACCTCCACGTCCTCGACGCGGGCCCCGGCGGCGACCACCGCCGCCACGGCGGCGGGGACGATCCCGAGCCGGGTGCCCACCCGCCCGGCGTGCACCGCCGCGACCACCCCGGTGCGCTCGTCACCGAGCAGCACGGGCACGCAGTCCGCGGCCAGCACCACCAGGCCCAGGCCCGGCGTGGCCGTGACCAGGCCGTCGGTCACCTCCACCGGACCGGTCGGCACCACGGGGTCGTCGGAGACCGTGGCCACGGTGCGGCTGTGCACCTGCTCCATCCACACCAGCCGGTGCTCGAGCCCGAGCTCGCGCCCGAGCCGCTCCCGGTTCGCGGCCACCGCCGCCGGGTCGTCGCCGACGTGGTCGGCGAGGTTGAAGCTCTCGTAGGGCTCCGCCGACGATCCCCCGGCCCGCGTGGTGACGACCCGACGCACCCGGAAGCGGGGCCCGCTCACCTGCGCATGAAGGGCGGGACGTCGACCTCGTCGTCCCCGTCGTCCTCGACCGGGACGGTGCGTCCGCTGCCGAAGACCGACGGGCGCGAGCCGCCGCGCGGCGGGAGGCCGCCGGGGCCGTGCTCGACCGAGCCCTGGCCGGTGGAGCCGACCGCGCCGGGCTGCTGGCTCGGGGGCGCCTCGAAGGCAGACGCCCGGGTCGGCGGCAGGCCCTGCGAGGAGCCGACCTGGCCACCCTGGCCCGAGGACGCCAGCGTCTTGCCCTGGCCCATCGTGGGGTCGAGGTTCTTGCGCGGCAGCCCCTCGGTGTCGAACCCGGCGGCGATGACGGTGACCCGCACCTCGTCGCCGAGGGAGTCGTCGATGACCGTGCCGAAGATGATGTTGCTCTCGGGGTGGGCGGACTCCTGCACCAGCGAGGCGGCCTCGTTGATCTCGAACAGGCCCAGGTCGGAGCCGCCGGCGATGGAGAGCAGCACCCCGCGGGCGCCGTCCATGCTCGCCTCGAGCAGCGGCGAGTTGATGGCCATCTCGGCGGCCTTGAGGGCGCGGCCGTCGCCGCGGGCCGAGCCGATGCCCATGAGGGCGCTGCCCGCACCGGACATGATGCTCTTGACGTCCGCGAAGTCGACGTTGATCAGGCCCGGCGTGGTGATGAGCGTGGTGATCCCGGAGACGCCGTTGTGCAGCACCTCGTCGGCGGACTTGAACGCGTCCATGAGGCTCTGGCCGGGCTCGGCCATCTTCAGCAGCCGGTCGTTGGGGATGACGATGAGGGTGTCGCAGGACTCGCGCAGCGAGCCGATGCCTTCCTCGGCCTGGCCCCCGCGCCGCTTGCCCTCGAAGGAGAACGGGCGGGTGACCACGCCGATGGTCAGCGCGCCCAGCTTGCGGGCGATGCTGGCGACCACCGGGGCGCCACCGGTGCCGGTGCCGCCACCCTCGCCGGCGGTCACGAAGACCATGTCGGCGCCCTTGATGACTTCTTCGATCTCGTCCTTGTGGTCCTCGGCGGCGCGGCGGCCGACCTCCGGGTCGGCCCCGGCGCCGAGGCCCCGGGTCAGCTCGCGACCGATGTCCAGCTTCACGTCGGCGTCGCTCATGAGCAGCGCCTGTGCGTCGGTGTTGATGGCGATGAACTCGACGCCCTTGAGGCCGACCTCGATCATGCGGTTCACCGCGTTGACGCCGCCACCGCCGATTCCGACGACCTTGATGACGGCCAGGTAGTTGTGCGGGGGCGTCATGGTGGGAACCTCACTGGGGTTGTCTGTGCGGGCGGGTGGCTCGTGCAGGCGGGTCGAGGGCAAACCGTGAACCTCAACCACAGGCTTATGGTTATGTCAACCTGGTGTCTGCGCAGACGGTAGGCACGCCACCGCGCCCGCGCCAGCAGGCGCGCCGGGGCGACCGGTGCGCTCGACCACGGTACGGCCTCGGCACGCCCTCAGGACGTCGTCGGCAGGTCGGGGCTGGAGACGTCGTAGCTCGCCGCCGGCTGGCTGAGCAGGGCCGTCAGGACCACCGCCTTGCGGGCGGCGTCCGTCGTGCCGCCCCAGAGCACGCTCCGGTCGCCGGAGAGCTGCAGGGTGACGGCGTCGGGGGTGTCGGCCGAGACCGCGGACACCTGGGTGCGCAGCCCGTCGGGCAGCTCGCCGAGCACCTGGAGGGCAGCCCGGGCGGCGTCGGT
The DNA here is from genome assembly GCA_038234335.1 of Mycobacteriales bacterium. Taxonomy (GTDB): domain Bacteria; phylum Actinomycetota; class Actinomycetes; order Mycobacteriales; family Mycobacteriaceae; genus Rhodococcus_D. Next base: position 37,405 of record JBBSUN010000009.1, on the reverse strand, counting down.
GGACGGGTCGTCGACGCCGGCGAGCTGGACCAGCCCGGGTGCCGGGGCCTCGGTCGCGAAGTCCACCCCCGCGGAGTCGACCAGGTGCTGCTCGTCGCCGACCTGGATCCAGGCCGCCGCGGTGCGCTCGGTCACCGTCACCGTCAACCCCGAGGGCAGCGAGCGGGAGACCGTGACCGTGTCCAGCCGCGGCAGGGCGTCGGCGACCCGCTGCTGCGCCGCCCCGGTGTCCAGCGGCAGCAGCCGGGTGCCGAGCGGCACGTCGAGCGCGGCGACGACCTGCTCCGGAGCGACCACGGTGGTGCCGCGCACCGTCACCTCGCGCACCACCAGCAACGGGCTGAACCAGGCCGTCGCGACCAGGCCCAGCGCCAGCGCGAGCCCCACGGCGAGCGCCGTCCGTCGCCGCACGCCCAGGACCCGGCGCGGGGGTCGGGGGGCGCGCCGGTCCGGGCGCGCGGCCCGGGGCGGACCCGTCGGCGGGCTGCCCGCCGGTGCGTCGCGCACCGGGCGCCCGGTGCGCGGGCGGCGGACGGCGGGGCGGGCACCGGACCGGGTGCCGGGGCGGCTGCTCACGGGGCGGGCTCCCCCGCCCGCGCGGCGAGCGCGGCGAGGATCTCCGGGCCGAGCATCGTCACGTCGCCGGCACCCATGGTGATGACCAGGTCGTCGGGGCGGGCCAGGGCGGCGACCTGGGCGGGGGCGTCGAACAGGGACGGCTGGTGGTGCACGTCGGTCGTGGCCCCGCTGCGGGCCGCGGCCTCCCGCACCGACGCGGCCACCATCGCCCCGGACACCCCGGGCTCCGGCGCCTCCCGCGCGGCGTACACGTCGAGCACCACGGCCACGTCGGCCAGCGCGAGGGCGGCGCCGAACTCGGCGGCGAACATGCGGGTGCGCGAGTAGAGGTGCGGCTGGAACACCACGACCACGCGTCCGGAGCCCGCGAGCCCCCGCGCCGCGCGCAGGTTGGCCCGCACCTCCGTCGGGTGGTGGGCGTAGTCGTCGTATACCCGAACCCCGCCCGCGCGGCCGGTCAGCTGGAAGCGCCGGTGCACCCCGCCGAAGTGGCTGAGCCCGTCCAGCAGCCGCTCGCGGCGCTCGCCCCCGTCCGGGTCCGGGCCGGTCTGCTCGGCGGCCAGCAGCGCGCCGAGCGCGTTCAGGGCCATGTGCTCACCGGGCACCGCGGTCCGCAGCGTCCGGGGCCGGGTCTCGCCGGCCAGCAGCACCTCGCTGAGCCCCCCGCCGTCGACGCCGCTCCAGCCCAGCAGGCGTGCGTCGGCACCCTCGGCCCGCCCGTAGCGCAGCACCCGGGTGCCGGCGGCCTCCGCGCGGTCGGCGAGCGCCGCCGAGCCGGGGTCGTCGGCGCACGCCACGAGCACGCCGCCGGGCGTGATGAGCGCGACGAACGCCTCGAACACGGCCGCGTAGGCCTCGACGGTGCCGAAGTGGTCGAGGTGGTCGGCGTCGACGTTGGTGACCACGACGACGTCGGGGGTGTAGCGCAGCAGCGAGCCGTCGCTCTCGTCGGCCTCGGCCACGAACACCCCGGTGGTGCCGTGGTGGGCGTTGGCACCCGACTCGTTGAGCTCGCCGCCGATCGCGAACGACGGGTCCTCCCCCGCCCGCTGCAGCGCGACGACGAGCATCGAGGTGGTGGAGGTCTTGCCGTGGGTACCCGCGACGAGCACGCTGCGGGTGCCCTGCATGAGGGTGGCCAGCACGACGGGCCGGGTGGTCACGGGGATCCCGCGCCGACGGGCCTCGACGAGCTCGGGGTTGGTGTCGGGGATGGCGCTGACCGTGGTGACCACGGTGGTCGGTCCCCCGGGCAGCAGGTCCAGCGCGCCGGGTGCGTGCCCCAGCTGCACCTGCGCACCCCGCGCCGTGAGCGCGATCGTGCCCCGGGATGCCTTCGCGTCGGAGCCGGAGACCTGCCCACCGCGGGCCAGCAGGATCCGGGCGATGCCGCTCATCCCGGCGCCCCCGATCCCCACCATGTGCACCCGCTCCAGCTCCGGGGGAAGTCCGCTCACGAGCGGACCCCGGTGGCGACCTCGAGGACGAGGGCCGCGATGAGGTCGGCGGCGTCACGGTGCCCGGCCCCGGCGGCAGCCGCCCCCATCGCGGCCCGGCGCGCGGGGTCGGTGAGCAGCGGCAGCACCTCGGCCAGCAACCGGTCGCCGGTGAGCTCGGCGTCGGGCACCAGCACGCCGCCCCCGGCGGCGACCAGCGGACGCGCGTTGAGCGCCTGCTCTCCGTTGCCGTGCGGCAGCGGCACGTAGATCGCGGGCAGCCCGACCGCGGACACCTCGGCCACGGTCATCGCCCCCGAGCGGCACACGACCAGGTCGGCCGCGGCGTAGGCGAGGTCCATCCTCGAGAGGTACGGCACCGCCACGTAGGCGGGCGCACCGGGGGCGGCGACCACCGCGACCGCGTTCCCGCGCCCGTGGGCGTGCAGCACGCCCACCCCGGCCGCGCCCAGCCCGACGGCCGCCGCGACGGCGGCCTCGTTCAGGCTCCGGGCGCCCTGGGAGCCGCCGAACACGAGCAGCACCGGGGCCTCCGGGTCGAGCCCCAGCTGCTCGCGGGCACCGGCCCGCAGCGCGGCGCGGTCCAGCGTGGCGATGGCCCCGCGCACGGGCATGCCCACCGTCTCGGCACCGGACAGCCCGGAGCAGTCCACGGCGGCGAGCACCCGGGCGGCCCCACGGGCCCCGACCTTGTTGGCCAGGCCGGCGCGGGCGTTCGCCTCGTGCACCACGACGGGCACCCTGGCGCGGCGGGCGGCGAGGTAGGCGGGCAGGGCGACGTACCCGCCGAAGCCGACCACGACGTCCGCGGACACCGTGTCGAGCACGTCGCGGGTGCGCGCCACCGACGCCCGCACCCGGTTCGGCAGCCGCAGCAGGTCGACGGTGGGTCGGCGCGGCAGCGGCACGGGGGGGATGAGCGACAGCGCGTAGCCGCGCTCGGGCACCAGCGTGGTCTCGAGGCCGCGCTCGGTGCCCAGCGCGGTGATCCGCACGTCGGGCCGGGACCGGACGAGGGCGTCGGCCACGGCCATCGCGGGCTCGACGTGGCCGGCGGTGCCTCCCCCGGCGAGGACCACCGACACCGGGCGGGAGGCTGGTCGGTCCCGCGTCCCGGTCACCGTCGGTCCCCGCGCGGGTTCGCGGCCGGACGGGTGGCGGGCGCACGGCGGGGAGTGCGGGACGTGCTGCCGCTGCGGGACGTGCTGCCGCTGCGGGACGTGCTGCCGCTGCGGGGGGCGCTCGCGCGGGAGGGCGCGGGTCGGGTGCGGCTCACCGGCGCCGGCCGGGCCGGGGCGGCCCGGCGCTGCGCGGGCACCCCCTGGACGTCGACGGGCGCGCGGCGGGCCGGGCGGCGCGGGGCGGAGGGCTCCGGCGGCGGCAGGCGCAGCACGCGGGACAGGCGCCCGTCGTCCCCGGAGCGCAGCGCGGCCACCGCCGCGGGCTCGTGCCGGGCCGCGCTGGCGAGCAGGCCGAACATGAACATGGTCAGGGTGGTCGAGGTGCCGCCGGAGGAGATCATGGGCAGCTGCAGCCCGGTGACCGGGAGCAGCCCGGTGACGTAGCCGACGTTGAGGAACGCCTGGCCGACGAGCCACACCGTCGTCGTCGCGGAGAGCAGGGCCAGGAACGGGTCGGCCGAGCGCATCGAGATCCGCAGCCCCGTCCACGTGAGGACGCCGAACAGGACGAGCACGGACACCGCCCCGATGAAGCCGAGCTCCTCACCGATGATCGCGAAGATGAAGTCGTTGTGGGCGTTGGGCAGGTAGTCCCACTTGGCCCGGCTCTGCCCGAGCCCCACCCCGAACAGCCCGCCGTCGGCCAGCGAGTAGCGCGACTGCAGGGCCTGGTAGCCGGCGCTGGCGAGGTTGGCCTCGGGGTGCAGCCAGGACTCGATGCGGGCGCTGCGGGGTCCGACGGTGAGCCCGAACACGACGGCCCCGACGACGCTGACCACGGCCAGGCCGGCGAACCAGCGCAGCCCGAGGCCGCCGAACCACAGCAGGGCCCCGACGATGATGGCCAGGGTCACGGTGGAGCCGAGGTCGGGCTGCAGGAGGATGAGGAAGCCGACCACCGCGGCCACCGGGAGCAGCGGGACCAGCAGCTGGCGCACCGGCGTGAGGTGCGTGCGCCGGGTGGCGAGGACCGACGCGCCCCACACCAGCACGGCGAGCTTGGCGGCCTCCGCGGGCTGGAACGAGATCGGTCCGAGCTGGAACCAGCCCCGGGTCCCGTTGATGTCCTTGCCGACGCCCGGCACCAGGACCGCCACCAGGGCCAGCACGGCGATCACGACGACGGGAACCGCGAGCCGGCGCACCACCCGCACGGGGACCCGGAGAGCGACGTAGAACAGCACCGCACCCAGGAGCACGAACACGAGCTGCTTGCGGAACAGGCTGAACGGGGAGCCCGCAGCGGCGGCGGCGACACTGGAGGCGGAGAGCACCATGACCAGCCCCAGCCCCGTGAGCAGGGCGAACACCCCGAGCACGAGGTGGAGCGACGTCAGGGGCCGCTCCAGCCAGCCGCCCAGCCAGCTGCGGGCACGCTGCCCCGCCGTGGTGGGGGCGCTCACGCGGGGGTCCGGGCGGTGACGGCGGCCGCGAACGACCGGCCGCGGTGCGCGTAGTCGGTGAACTGGTCCATCGAGGCGGCCGCGGGGGCCAGCAGCACGGTGTCGCCGGGCCGAGCCAGGGCAGCGGCGGCAGCGACGGCGGCGGCCATGACCGCGTCGCCCGCGGCAGGTCGTGCAGCGTCGCCCTTGGTGGGCGGGGCGGGGCTCGGGGCGACGGTCACGGCGTGATGGTCTCCCGCGGACACCTCGACGACGGGGACCTCCGGCGCGTGTCGCGCGAGGGCGGCGACGAGCGCCACCCTGTCGTGCCCGAGCAGCACGACGGCGGCCAGCCGGGAGGAGACGGCGGCAACCAGGTCGTCGACGTCGGCGCCCTTCAGCAGCCCGCCGGCGATCCAGACGACCCGGGCGTGCGAGAGGACGGAGACCTGCGCGGCGTGCGGGTTGGTCGCCTTGGAGTCGTCCACCCAGGTGATCCCGTCGTCGGTGCGGACCACGGCGCTGCGGTGCGCGCCGGGGGCGTGCGCGCGCAGCCCCGCCGCGACCGCACTGGGGCCGACCCCGGCGGCCCGGGCCAGGGCGGCCGCGGCCGCGGCGTCGAGCAGGTTCGCGGCACCGCCGGGCTGCACGTCCGCGAGCGCGGCGAGCACGGTGCCGTCACCCGAGGCGTCGTTCCCACCCCCGCTGAAGGCCCGGTCCACCAGCAGACCGTCGCGCCAGCCGACCTCGTCGGCACCGGGCTCGCCCAGGCGGAAGCCCGTCGCGCGAGCCGCGGTGACGGGGAGCGCCGCGGCACCCGCGTCGTCGCGGCCCACCACGGCGACGCCGCCGGTGAGCACCCGCGCCTTGGCGGCGGCGTAGGCGGCGAGGCCGCCGTGCCAGTCCAGGTGGTCCTGCGCGACGTTGAGCACCGCGCCGGCGTCGGGGCGCACCGACGGCGCCCAGTGCAGCTGGAACGAGGACAGCTCCACGGCGAGGTCGGTGAACGCGGCCGGGTCGGTGAGCGCGTCGAGCACGGTGAGCCCGATGTTGCCGCACGCCACCGCGGACCGGCCGTCGGCGACGAGCACCTGCGCCAGCATCGTCGTCGTCGTCGTCTTGCCGTTGGTCCCGGTCACGGCGAGCCAGCGGCGGCGGGGCCCGAAGACCTCGGCGACGTCGCAGCGCCACGCCAGCTCCACGTCGCCCCACACCGGGATCCCGGCCGCCGCGCAGGCGAGCAGCAGCGGCGCGTCGGGTCGGAACCCGGGCACCGTGACCACCAGCTCGGTACCGGCCGGCGGCCGGTGCAGGTCCAGCGCCGTGGCGGCGCCCAGCGCCTCCACCTCGGCGAGCATCGCGGGGTTCGCGTCGGTCACGGTGCACACCGCGCCGAGACGGTGCAGGGCGCGGACCACGGCGGTGCCGGTGACCCGGGCGCCGGCGACCAGGACGCGCGCACCGGCGAGCTGCTCGACCTGGGAGACGGGCACGGCTCAGGCCCCGACCGCGCTGAGCCACTCGCTGTAGAACACCGCGATGCCCAGCGCGCAGGAGATGGCGGCGAGCAGCCAGAACCGGATGATGACGGTGGTCTCCGCCCACCCGGAGAGCTCGAAGTGGTGGTGGAACGGTGCCATCCGGAACACCCGGCGGCGGCTGGTGCGGAACACCAGGACCTGCACCACCACGGAGACGGCCTCCATCACGAACAGGGCGCCGAGCACGATCAGCAGCAGCTCGGTGCGGGTGACCATGCTCAGCCCGGCGATCATGCCGCCCAGCGCCAGCGAGCCGGTGTCACCCATGAAGATCTTCGCCGGAGCGGCGTTCCACCACAGGAAGCCGATGCAGCCGCCCACCCCGGTGGCGGCGAGCACGGCCAGGTCGAGCGGGTCACGCACGGCGTAGCACCCGGCGGCCGCGTCGGCGGTGCAGTCGTTGCGGTACTGCCAGAAGCTGACCAGGACGTAGCTGGCCAGGACCATGGCCATCGAGCCCGCGGCGAGACCGTCGAGGCCGTCGGTGAGGTTCACCGCGTTGGACCACGCGCTGACAAGCAGGTAGCAGAAGACGATGAAGCCGATGCCGCCGAAGGAGATGGTGGCCACGTCGCGGACGAACGACAGCTGGACGGTGGCCGGGGTGAGCCCGTCGGCGTCGCGGAACTGCAGGGCCAGCACGGCGAAGACCACGGCGGCCACGAGCTGACCCACGAGCTTGGACGTCTTGTTCAGGCCCAGGTTCCGCTGCTTGCGGAGCTTGATGTAGTCGTCGAGGAAGCCGACCCCCGCCAGCACGGTGGTGAGGCCGAGGACCAGCAGCGCCGAGGCCGACGGGCCGTCGGCGCCGAGCGGGATGCCGAGGACGTGCGCGCCGAGGTAGCCGACCCAGAGCGCGACGACGATCGCGACGCCACCCATGGTGGGGGTGCCGCGCTTGGCCTGGTGGCTGGCCGGGCCCTCCTGGCGGATCTCCTGGCCGAAGCCCTGCCGGGAGAACACGGAGATGAGGAACGGGGTGAGGAGGATGGACACGACCAGCCCGAGGCCGGAGGCGAACAGGATGAGTCTCACCGAGGGACCCCCGGCCCCTGTCCGGACCCCGCGAGCAGCCCGTCGGCCACGCGCCACAGCCCGACCGAGCGCGACGCCTTCACCAGGACCACGTCACCGGGCTCGACCTGCTCGCGCAGCAGCGCCAGCGCGGCGTCGACGTCCGGCACCAGCACGGTCTCCTCGCCCCACGAACCCTCCATGTACGCCCCGCGGTGGATCGCCTCCGTCGGGGTGCCGAGCGCGCCGACGACGACGAGCCGGCTGACGTCGAGGCGGACCACGAAGCGGCCGATCGCGTCGTGCTCGCGCACGGCGTCCGGTCCCAGCTCGCCCATCTCCCCCACCACGGCCCAGCTGCGGCGGCGCGGGGCGTCCCGGCCCCCGCCCCGGCTCATCGACACCAGGGCCTTCAGCGCGGCGCGGACCGAGTCGGGGTTGGCGTTGTAGGCGTCGTTGATGACGGTGACGCCGTCGGCGCGCGTCCGCACGTCCATCCGGCGGGCCGACACGGGACCGGCAGCGCCCAGTGCCTGCGCGACCTGGTCGGGCGTGGCGCCCCGCTCCAGGGCGACCGCGGCGGCGGCGAGGGCGTTGCCGACCTGGTGCTCGCCGTGCACGGCCAGGGCCACCTCGACCTCCCCGGCCGGGGTGACCATGCGGAAGCGCGCGCGGGCGGTGTCGTCGAGGGTGACGTCCACGGCCCGCACGTCGGCGCTCGAGGAGGTGCCGACCCGCACGACCCGGGCAGTGGTGCGCGAGGCCATGGCGGCAACCAGCGGGTCGTCCGCGTTGAGCACGGCCACCCCGCCGTCGGCCGCCGACGGCAGCGCCTCGACGAGCTCACCCTTGGCGCGGGCGATCGCCTCGCGGGAGCCGAACTCCCCGAGGTGGGCGGTACCCACGTTCAGCACCACCCCGATCCGGGGCGGGGCGATCCGGCACAGGGCGCCCACGTGGCCCTCCCCGCGGGCGGAGAGCTCCAGGATCAGGTTCCGGGTCCCGGCGTCGGCACGCAGCACCGTCCACGGGTGGCCGAGCTCGTTGTTGAACGAGCCGGGTGGGGCGACGAGCGGACCGAGGGGGGCGAGCACCGCGGCGAGCAGGTCCTTGGTCGAGGTCTTGCCCGAGGAGCCGGTGACCCCCACGACGACGAGGTCGCCGTGCTCGGTCAGCCCGTCCACGCTGGCCCGGGCCAGGGCGGCCAGCGCGGCGAGCACCGCGGCTCCCGAGCCGTCGGTGTCGGCGGTCAGGACGCTGGCCCGGCTGCCGTGCGCCCCGGTGGGGTCGACGACGACGGCCGGCACCCCGACGGGACGGGCGGCGAGGACCGCCACCGCCCCGGCGGCGACCGCGGCGGCGGCGTGGGTGTGCCCGTCGACCCGCTCGCCGGGCAGGGCCACGAACAGCCCGCCCGCACCGACGGCGCGGCTGTCGAACTCGACGGTCCCGGTCACCCGGGCCCGGGGGTCGGGGCAGTCGTGCAGGGTGCCGCCGACAACCGCGGCCACCTGCTCCAGCGTCATCGCGATCACGGGGCGACCTCCTGCTGCTCGTGGGCGGGCGCGAGCGCCTCCAGCGCCTCGGCCAGCGTGGACCGGTCGTCGAAGGGGTGCTTCACGCCGAGGACCTCCTGGCCGGTCTCGTGGCCCTTGCCGGCCACCAGCACCACGTCACCGGGCCGGGCCCAGGCCACCGCGGCCCCGATCGCCGCCGCCCGGTCGCCCTCCTCGCGGATCTCCGCGCGGGCCGCGTCGGGCACCGCGCGAGCCCCGGCGAGGACCTCCGCGCGGATGCCGGCCGGGTCCTCGCTGCGGGGGTTGTCGTCGGTGACCACGAGCAGGTCGGCCCCCCGCGCGGCCACCTCGCCCATCAGCGGACGCTTCGCGGTGTCCCGGTCCCCGCCGGCGCCGACGACGACGGCCAGCCGACCGGCGGACCCGGCGGGCAGCCCGGCCCGGAGCGCCTCGATCACGGCGCTCAGCGCGGCCGGCTTGTGGGCGTAGTCGACGACGGCGGTGAACGCACCGCCCCGGTCGACGCGCTCCATGCGACCGGGGACGTCCACCTCGCCGAGCGCGGCCGAGGTCGTGTCCAGGTCCACCCCGACGGCCTGCAGCACGGCGAGCGCCAGGACGGCGTTGGTCACGTTGAACGCCCCCGGCAGGCGCAGGGCCAGCTCGGTGGTGCCGGCCGGCCCGACCACCTGCACGCGCTGCCCCGCACCCGTCGCGGTCCAGTCCGCGGGACCCGCGCCGCCGCTGGTGGTGACGACGCCGTCGCCGGCCACCGCCGCCATCCGTGCCCCCCACTCGCCGTCGGAGCAGACCACCGCGGTGGTGGCGGCGACCGGGGAGGCGGGGTCGAACAGGAGGGCCTTGGCGCGGAAGTAGTCGTCCATGTCGGGGTGGAAGTCGAGGTGCTCGTGGGAGAGGTTGGTGAACGCGCCCACGGCGAAGCGGGTGCCCACCACCCGGCCCAGGGCCAGCGCGTGGCTGGAGACCTCCATGACCACGTCGGTCACACCCCGCTCGACCATCACCGCGAGCAGCGCCTGCAGGTCGGGGGCCTCGGGGGTGGTGAACGCGCTGGGCAGGGCGGTCCCGTCGACGCGGGTCTCCACGGTGCCCAGCAGCCCGGTGGTGCGCCCGGAGCGACGCAGACCCGCCTCGACGAGGTAGGCCGTCGTCGTCTTGCCGGCGGTGCCGGTGATGCCCACGACCCGCAGGTGGTCCGAGGGTCGGCCGTGGATCTCCGCGGCGAGCACCCCGAGCACGGCGCGCGGGTCGGGGTGCACCAGCAGCGGTGCCCCGCACTCGGCGGCGGTCTCGGCGCCCTCGGGGTCGGTCAGGACGGCGACCGCGCCGGCGGCGACGGCGGCGGCGGCGTGCGCGGCCCCGTGGGTGCGGCGGCCGGGCAGGGCGGCGAACAGGTCACCGGGGCGGGTGTCCTGGCCGCGCAGGGTGGCCCCGGTGACGAGCACGCCGGCGTCGGCGCCGGCGAGCACGAGCCGTGCGTCCAGCGCCGCGAGGTCGCCCAGCGAGACCGGGGTGACCCGGGTGGGCCGGGGAGCGGTGGAGGACGGGTCCGGGGTCATGCGCGGGGTCCTCCAGCTGTCGCTCGGCTCGGGCGGGGGTCGGTGGGCACGGGCAGCGAGGCTACCGGCGCCGGGTCTCGGGTCGGACTCGCTCCCGCCGCGGTCCGCGAGAGCGAGCCCTGGCCGGGAGCTCGGTGGGGTGCAGCCGGGTGTCGCTCACCCGGCGACGAGGGTGAGCTTCGGGGTGGGGGTCGCCGACACCGGGACGTCGTCGTGCCGCAGCAGCCACGACCCGATGGAGTGGAACAGCGGTGCGGCCGAGCGGCCCCCGCTGCCGTCGGCGCTGCGCGCCGGGTTGTCCATCATGATGCCGACCACGAAGCGGGGGTCGTCGGCCGGGGCCATCCCCGCGAAGGTGATGTTGTAGGACGAGTCGGAGTAGCAGCCGCACGCAGGGTCGACCTGCTGGGCGGTGCCGGTCTTGCCGGAGACCTGGTAGCCGGCGATCGCCGCCGCGACACCGGTGCCGCGCTGGGTGCCCTTGTCGTCCTGGACCACGGCCCGGAACATGTCGCGCACCGTCGTCGCGGTCTGCGCGCTGACCACCCGCACCCCGGCCGGCGGGGTCGTGGTGGTGGCCGTGCCGTCGGCAGCGGTGGTCGAGGCGACGATCCGCGGCGGGATGCGGACCCCGTCGTTGGCGATCGCCTGGTACATCCCGGTCATCTGCAGCAGCGTCATCGACAGGCCCTGCCCGATGGGGAGGTTGGCGAACGTCGAGCCCGACCACTGGGACTGGGCGGGGACCAGGCCTGCGCTCTCCCCGGGCATGCCGACGTCGGTCCGCTCGCCGAGACCGAACTTCGCGAGCATCGCCGCGTAGGCGTCCGGACCGACGCGCTGGGCGAGCTCGAGGGTGCCGACGTTGGAGGACTTGCCGAACACGCCGGTGGTGGTCAGCGGCAGCGTCTCGTGGGGCCAGGCGTCCTTGACCCGGACCCCGCCCATCTCGATGCTGCCGGGCACCTGCAGCACCTCGTCGGGGGTCGTGAGGCCCATCTCGACCGCCGCGGAGGCGGCCACGATCTTGTTGACGGACCCGGGCTCGAACGGCGTGGACACCGACGGGTTGCCCAGGGCGTTGGCGCTCGCGGTGGCCAGCTGCGTGTTGGGGTCGAACGTGCCGTCGTTGGCCATCGCGACGACCTGCCCGGTCTTCACGTCCTGCACGACGACGGAGACGTGCTGGGCGCCGGAGACGTCCTTGGCCTGCTGCGCCGCCTGCTGGACGAACCACTGGGCATCGGCGTCGAGCGTCAGCTGCACGGAGGTGCCGTTGACGGCGGGGGTCACGTCGCGCTCGCTGCCGGGGATGACGGTGCCGTCCTCGCCGCGCTCCACGACGCGGCTGCCGTCGGTCCCGGCGAGCTGGGCGTCCATCGCGGCCTCCAGGCCCACGAGGCCAGCACCGTCACCGCCCACCGAGCCGACGACGTTGGCGGCCAGGTCGCCACCCGGGTACTCGCGGATGGCCTGGCGCTCGGCTCCGACCTCGGGGAGCGCGGTGGTGATCTGCGTCGCGATGGCCGGGTCCACCTTCTTGGCCAGGTACACGAAGCTGCTGGAGCTGCTCATCGCGGCGACCAGGTCCGCGCGGTCCGTCCCGGGCAGCAGGGAGCTGATCTTCTCGGCGATGAGCTGGATGCGCTCCGCCGACGTCGGGGCCGAGGGGTCCTTCGCGTGCGCCTCGTCCAGGCTCGCGCGCACCACCACGGGCTGGAACGTCAGCTGCTTGGCCTCCATGGTGAACGCCAGGAGGGTGCCGTCCCGGTCGGTGATCGCGCCCCGGGTGGCGGGCAGCACCGTCTTCGACGTCCGCTGGGCGTCCGCACCGGCTGCGAGCGCGGCGGCGTCGAGGCCCTGCACGCGGACCAGCTGGAGCGCGGCCACGGCCAGCGCGCAGAGGATGACGGCGCGGCCCACGCGGTGGCGGCGGGCGTCGCTGCCGACCCGGACCGACGGGTGCCGCTGGGTGCGTCCGCGACGGGAGCGCGGGGTGGGGGCGGTGCGCATCAGGCTCCTCCGGCGTTCGCGGCGGGGTCGGCCCCGGGCTGGATCCCGACGGGGGCACCCGGTGCGGCCGGGGTCGCGGCGGGGGCGGCCGGGGTCGCGGCGGGTGTGGCGGGGACGGCGGGGGCGGCGGGTGTGGCGGGGGCCGGGCTGGGCACAGGGGCGGCGGCGGGGGCGGCGGCGTCGGCGGCGGCGGGGACGGGGACGGCGGCAGGGGTCGGGGTGCCGACGAGGGTGACGGTGCCGTCCTCGGCGACGACCAGGTGGGCCACGTCGCCCGCCGGGACCATGCCGAGCGCGGCCGCCGCCGCGGCGAGTGCCGAGGACGAGCCCCGGGTGGCGACATCGCGGCGCAGCCCCTGGGCCTGGTCGCCCAGCTGCTGGTTGCGGTCCTGGGCGGCACCGATCTCGTAGGACGCCTGCGCCGAGCTCGTCGAGAGCCACAGCGTGCCGACGAGGCCCCCCGCGAGCAGCAGGATGACGAGGGCGACGAACGGCACGCGGGCGACGCTCGCGGCCTCCGCGGGCACGCGGGGGTGCCAGCGGGTGGTGCGGTCCTGGCGGCGGGAGTAGGCACGCTGCGAGCCGGTGGTCGACGCGCGGGCGGTGCGCCGGGTGGGGACCCTGGACGGCGTCACCGCCGGGGCGTCGGCGGTCGGGGTGCTGCGACGGGCGGAGGGAGCGCGCCCGGAGGCACCGGCGCGGCCGGGCCCACGGCGCGCGGGGCGGCCCCGGCGGGGAGCCGTGCGGGTCGGCGGGGCCGAGCGGGTGGGGGTGGTCACGCGGACCTCCTCGCGTTCTGGGGGCGGGTGGTGGACGGGCGGGTGGTGGACGGGCGGGCGCGCTCGACGGCGCGCAGCCGGACGGGGGCGGCGCGAGGGTTGTCCTCGACCTCGGCCGCGGTGGCGCGCTCCGCGCCCCGGGTCAGCGCGCGCAGCTCCGGCTCGTGGCCGGGCAGCTCGACGGGCAGCCCCTCCGGCGTCGTGGAGCGGGTCCGCGGGGCCAGCTCGGCCTTGACCACCTTGTCCTCCAGGGACTGGTAGCTCATGACCACCAGGCGTCCACCGAGGGCGAGCGCGTCGCAGGCCGCGGGCACCGCGGCCCGGAGCGAGTCGAGCTCGCCGTTGACCTCGATCCGCAGCGCCTGGAAGGTGCGCTTGGCGGGGTGCCCCCCGGTGCGGCGGGTCGCGGCGGGGATGGCTGCGTAGAGCACCTCGACGAGGCGCGCGCTGGTGGTGAACGGCTCCACCGCCCGGCGCCGGAGGACCTCGGAGGCGATGCGACCGGCGAAGCGCTCCTCGCCGTAGGTGCTGAGCACCCGGGCGAGCTCGCCGTGGCCGTAGGTGTTGAGCACCTCCGCGGCGGTCAGCTCCAGACCCGGGTCCATCCGCATGTCCAGCGGGGCGTCGTGGGCGTAGGCGAAGCCGCGGTCGGTCGCGTCGAGCTGCATCGACGAGACGCCGAGGTCCATCAGCACCCCCGCCACCGGGCCCGTCCCGTCGTCGGACCCGCCCAGGCCGGCGTGGGTGAGGGCGTCGGCGATGCCGTCGTAGACGGTGTGCACGAAGGTGGTCCGGTCGGCGAACGCGACGAGACGGGCCGCCGCGAGCTCCAGCGCGTGCGGGTCGCGGTCCAGGCCCACCAGGTGCAGGCCCGGGTGGGCGGTGAGCAGGTGCTCCGCGTGTCCGCCGAGACCGAGGGTGGCGTCCACCAGCACGGCGCCCTCGGCGGCCAGCGCGGGCGCCAGCAGCTCGGCGACGCGGCGCAGCATCACCGGGGTGTGGGTGTGACCCGGGTCGGGTGCGGACACGCGGGGGCCCCTTCCTCGGCTGGCGGTGCGGTGCTGCTCGGTGTGTCGGTGCTCGGTGTGTCGGTGCTCGGTACGGCGGTTCGGGTGACCGGTGCTTCGTGGTCCCCGCCCGAGTGCGGTCGACCTGGCGCTGGGGAAGAGCGTCAGGGCGCCGCTCGGGCGGAGGCCGCGGAGCACCGGCCCGGTGCTCAGGTGGGCGTCCCGGGCTCGACGGCGGTGGCGTAGTCGTCGGCGGTGGCGGCGAGCAGCGCCTCCCAGGACGCGGTGTCCCAGATCTCGACGGTGCTGAACCGACCGATGACCGTGCAGCTCTTGGTCAGCGAGGCCCAGGCCCGGTGGTCGGCGTTGAGGGTGATCCGGCCCTGGCTGTCGGGCTCCTGCTCGTCGCACCCCGCCGAGAACCAGCGCGAGAAGTTGCGGCCCGAGACGCTGGTGCGGCCGAGCTCCTCCCAGCGCTTCGCCCGCTCCTCGTAGACGTCCTGCGTGAGCAGCTCCAGACAGTGCTCGTTGCCCTTGGAGACGACGATCTCACCGGCGAACTGCGCCCGGAACTTCGCGGGCAGCGTCAACCGGAACTTGTCGTCCAGGCGCGGCGTGTAGGTGCCCGAGAAGCCTCTGGTCACGTCTCGTCACCTCCGTCCCGCGGTGTCCCGACCTCCGTCGGGTCGATGGCAGGGACCGTACCCCACTTCCCCCCACCGCCAACCACGACAGACGTGCCCCGATCGGGTGTCGTGACGTGTCGTCGCAGGTCACCGCACAGTGGGGCGGAGTGGGGTGCGCTCCCCCGGTCCCGTGCCCGCCCCGGCGCGGCGCGCAGCCTGGTGTGGCCCACGAGCCCCGGAGGCCGGCGACGACACGGTCCCACCGGCCGGCCGGGGGCTGCGGTGGGGGCCGGTGGGGATCTGAGGTCGGGCAGGCGGACGGGGTCCGGGTGCGCGCGCACCCGCCCCGGGCCCGTCGGCGCAGTCGGCCTGCACCGGGACAACGGTTTGGCACACTCGACCAGGACACGTGGCGGGCGCACCGTCCACCCCTGACGTCGGAGGCGTTGTGACCACTCCCCGCACGAGCGAGCCCGCAGCCCCCGGCTGGACGAGCACCGCGAGCGGGAGCACCGACGACGGCCCGGACGGTGCCGGTCGGCCGTGGGGTCCCGACCGTGTCGCCGCCGTCGCCGAGCGGGTGGTCGCCGCGGTCGACAGCGTGGTGCGCGGGAAGTCCGACGTGGTCCGCACCGCCGTCGCCACGCTCCTCTCCGGCGGCCACCTGCTGGTGGAGGACGTGCCGGGCGTGGGCAAGACGGTGCTGGCCAAGGCGCTCGCACGGAGCATCGACTGCTCCGTCTCCCGGGTCCAGTTCACCCCCGACCTGCTGCCCAGCGACGTCACCGGGGTCACCGTCTACGACCGTCGCACCAGCGAGTTCGACTTCCGACCCGGACCGGTCTTCGCGAACATGGTGGTGGCCGACGAGATCAACCGCGCCTCGCCCAAGACGCAGTCCGCGCTGCTGGAGTGCATGGAGGAGCACCAGGTCACCGTGGACGGCACCACCTACCCCCTCGCCGAGCCCTTCATGGTGCTCGCGACGCAGAACCCGGTCGAGATGGAGGGCACCTACCCGCTGCCCGAGGCGCAGCGGGACCGGTTCACCTCCCGCATCTCGCTGGGCTACCCCGCCGCCGACGCGGAGATCGCGATGCTGGACGACCGCTCCCGCACCGACCCCCTGGACCGCCTCGACGCGCAGTGCCACGCCGCCGACGTGCGGGCCATGATCGACGGGGCCGCCGCGGTGCACGTGGCCCCCGAGCTGCGCGCGTACGTCGTCGGCCTCGTGCGTGCCACCCGCAGCACCCCGCTGGTCCGGCTCGGCGGCAGCCCCCGGGCCACCCTGCACCTGCTGCGGACCGCGCGGGCGCGAGCGGTCATGGCCGGGCGCGGGTACCTGCTGCCCGACGACGTGCAGGCGGTGGCCGGCTCGGTCCTCGCCCACCGCCTCGTCCTCACCGGCGAGGCCCGGGCCGCCCGGCGGACCGCGGCCGACGTGGTCGAGGAGGCCCTGCACGGCATGCCCGTGCCCCGCGGCGGGAGCGGTGGCAGCAACGGCGGCGGCCCGACCCGGCACGGACGCGGCTGACGTGTCCGACGCCCGACCCCCCCGCCGCAGCCCGCTGCGGGGCCTGACCACGCGCGGACGGTCGCTGGTCGCCGCGGGGGTCGCCGCCGGGGTCTGCGCGGTCGTGCTCGACGAGCGCGACCTGCTGCGCGTCGGCCTGCTGCTCGTGGCGCTGCCGGTGCTGAGCGCGCTGCTGCTGACCCTGGCCCGGCTGGAGCTGGGCGCGCAGCGCTCGGTCTCCCCCGCCGCGATCACCGCCGGCGCCGGGGCGACGGTGGTGCTCACGCTGACCGCGGGCTCGCGCCTGCCGGTCACCGGTCTGCTCATGACCGACGGGGTCCCCGAGGTGCTCGGCGAGGAGCCCCGCTACGCCGTGGGTGCCCTCCCGCGCGGCACCGCGGCCGCCGTCCGGTACCCGCTCGCCCCGACGCTGCGCGGCCGGCACGTGCTCGGCCCCGTGCAGGTGCGGCTGGCCGACCCGCTCGGGCTCGTCGAGGTGCGGCGGGAGCTGCCCGGGCTGACCGAGGTGCTGGTGCGCCCGGCACTGGTGGCGCTGCACGGCCTGCCGGGTGCGCTCCTCGACTCCGCCGAGACCGGGGGCGCCCCCGCCGTGGGGGGCGGCGCGCCGCACGACCTGCAGGACTCCCTCGTCCGGCCGTACCGCACCGGCGACGACCTGCGCTCGGTGCACTGGCGCTCCACCGCTCGCCGCGACGAGCTCATGGTGCGCCCGCAGGAGCAGACCCGGCGCACCGGGACCGTGGTCCTGCTGGACGTGCGGGCGGCCGCGCACCACGGCGTCGGGGCCCGGTCGACGCTGGAGCGGGCGATCTCCCTCGCCGCGAGTGCCGCGGCCCACCTGGGCCGGGAGGGGCGCAGCGTCCGCCTCGTCACCTCCGACGGGTTCGACCTGGGCGGCGGCGGCCCCGCGCTGGACCAGCTGGCCCTGCTCGGGACCGTCGCCGGGGCCTCCCTGGCCGGGGCCGGCGAGGTCACCGGCTCCGACGAGCTCGTCGCCGTGCTGGGCTCGCTCGACCTCGCCGGCGCCGAGCAGCTCGTGGCCGCGTCGGCCGCCGGCGGCCCGGGCCGGGTGACCGTCCTCGGCGGGGACTCCCCCGGGGTGGCCCGGCTGCGCGCCGCCGGGTGGCTGGTGGTGCCCGCCGCGGGCGACGTGCCGCTGCCGGAGCTCTGGCGCCGGTTGTGCACGGGGTCCACCGGGGCGAGCGACCGCGCGCCGCTGACGGGGGTGGGCAGGTGACCGCCTGGACGGAGGGCACCTCACCGGCCCGGACCGGCGCGTCCGCCTCCGGGGCCGGCGCGCTGCTGCTCGGGGTCGCGGCGCTGCAGCCGCTGTTCGTCGACCTCTCCTGGGTGCCGCCGGTCGTCGTGGTGGTCGTCGTGGTGGCCCTGCTCGGCGTGGTGCTCCGCTCGCTGCAGGTCCCGCTCGCGCTCGTGGTGCTCCTGCAGCTGGCCGGGGTGGCCTGCGTGGTGACCCTGCTGTTCACCAGCGCGGGCGTGCTCGGCGTCCTGCCCGGTCCGGCGGCGCTCGAGCAGGTGCGTGGCCTGCTCGAGGGCGCGGGCAGCCAGATCCGGGACGAGGCCGTGCCGGTGACGGTCAGCCCGGAGCTCACGGCCCTGGTCGTGCTGCTCGTCGGGGCCGCCGCCGCGGTCGTCGACGGGCTCGTCGCGGGGCTGCAGGCGCCGGCCACCGCCGGGCTCGTGCTCCTCGCGGTGGTGGCCGTGCCCGCGTCGCTGCTGGACGAGTCGCTGCCCTGGTGGTCGTTCGTGCTCGGTGCGCTCGCCCTGGTCCTCCTGCTGGTCGCGGACGGCCCGCAGCGCACCCCGCGGGCCGGTCCTGCCGCCGGGAGCGCCGGGCTGCGCTCCCCGGCGCTGCTCGGGGTGCTCGTCGTCGCGCTGGTCGTCGGGCTGCTCGGCGGCAGCGCGGTGACCGGCGTCGGCACCGAGGGTCGGCTGGCGAGCTCCGGCAGCGGTGGCGGGGTGGGGCTGAACCCGTTCACCCAGCTGCAGGGTCAGCTCGACCAGCCGCAGACCGCACGGTTGTTCACCGTCCGCGGACTCGACGCCCCCACCTACCTGCGGTCCCTGGCGCTGGACACCTACGTGCCCAACCAGGGCTGGGTGCTGGGCCAGGTGACCGCGGACCAGTCCGCCGACGGTGCCCTGGACGACGGTGGTACCTCCGGGACGCCGGTGCAGGTGCTGGTCACCCCGCAGCGCTACACCGACCGGTGGCTGCCCAGCCCGGGCACGCCGGTCGAGGTCCGGGGGCAGCAGGGCGCGCTCTCGGGCTACCGCTACGACCGCTCGCTGAGCACCCTGTTCACCGACGCCGCCCAGCCGCTGCCCGCCTACTCCGTGCAGGCCGTGGTCCCGGAGGCGGACGCCGCGTCGCTGCGGGCGACCGGCACGCCGGGCGAGGGCGCCGCGGACGCCCCCGACGCCCGCTTCTACGCCACCGGGGGCATCGACCCCCGGGTGGCCCGGATCACCGCCGACCTCGTCCCCGCCGGCAGCAACCCCCTCGACGCCGCCGTGCTGCTGACCACGTACTTCCGTGACCCCGCCAACGGCTTCACCTACGACCTGAGCACGGCGGCGGGCTCCGGCAGCGACGCCCTCGTCGACTTCCTCACCAACGGCCGCCGCGGGTTCTGCGAGCAGTTCGCCTCGGCGATGGCCGCCATGCTGCGCACCCAGGGCATCCCCACCCGGGTGGCCGTGGGCTTCACCGCCGGGACCGGTGACGCGACCGAGCGGCAGATCACCACCGACGACGCCCACGCCTGGGTGGAGGTCTACTTCAGCGGCGTCGGCTGGGTGCAGTTCGACCCCACCCCCCTGACCGACGGTCGTGGCGTCGTGCCCGACTACGTCACGCAGGCGCAGGCCGACGCCGGGCAGGCCGCAGCCCCGACCTCCTCCGCCGCCCCGACCCCGAGCGCGGCGCCGGCCCCCTCCGCCGGTGCCGACGCCGTGGCGCCCGGACAGCAGGCCGACGGGTCACCCGCGGACCCGACCGCGACGGAGGTACCGCTGCTCACCCCCACCCGGGTGCTCGTGCCGCTGGCGGTGCTCGTGGTGCTGGCCGTCCTGCTGGTCGGTCCGCGGGCCCTCCGGCTGGCCCGTCGGCGCGCCCGACTGGCCGACGCCGACCCGGGACGGCGGTGGGACGAGGTGCTCGACACGCTGGGCGACCACGGGGTCGCGCTGGCCCGGAGCGAGACCCCGCGGAGCACCGCGGAGCGCGCCGTGGCCGAGCTCGGCCTCGACGAGGAGACCTCCGGGGCCCTGCGCGAGCTGGTGGACGCGGTCGAGCAGGACTGGTACTCGGCGGGGGGGACGACGCTCCGCACCCGGCACACGCCCGCCGCGGCCCTGGCGCTGGTGCGCTCCGGCGTCGCGGTGGCGGCCCCGGTGGGGGTGCGCGGACGCTGGCTGCCGGCGTCGCTGCGGGGTTCGGTCGGGGCCAGCAGCACCACGCCGGACTGATCCACCGGACGGGACCCGCTGCGCACGGCCCCACCGACGCCAGGAGCCGGTCCGCCGTGACGGTGGACCGGCTCCTGGCGTGCGAGAGGAGGGGCGCTACTGCTGGTCGAAGCGACGCTTGAAGCGCTCCTCCATGCGGGAGGAGAACCCGCTGGGGGGCTTGGGTGCCGGGCGGCTCGCGCCACCGCCACCGGCGGGCTGCACGGCAGAGCCGCGGCCGGTGACGAGCACGACCGCTGCGACGAACATCATGATGAACCCGACGACGCTGACCGCCACCACGGCGATGGTCGCGCTCAGCAGCGCGACCCCGCCGACGAGGATCGCCAGGCCCAGGACGAACAGGAAGATCGCCTGGAGCCGACGACGCCGGGGGGCGGTGCGCGCGCGCGCGCCACGCACGTTCGACGCGAACTTCGGATCCTCGGCGTAGAGCGCGCTCTCGATCTGGTCGAGCAAGCGCTGCTCGTGCTCGGAGAGTGGCACGTCAATCCTCCCCAGACACGCGGTGGTGCAACGGCCGCCCCGTCGCCGGGGCGGTGGTGGCGGGTCGTCCCGCCATCTGCTCGCCATCGTACGAGCACTTCCGCGGTCGTACCACTCACGACCCCGACTCGGTGACGGCGGGTACGTGATCATCTCGGGGCAGGGCTCCGTCGGCGGAGTCACCGGGGCGCGCGCCGGACCGTCCGGGCCGTCCGCGGGGGACCCCGGTGACGTCCCGGTCGTGCTCACGGCGCCCGTCGGCGGCCCGGTCGCCACCGTCCAGGAGCACCGCCGGGCGGACCGCGGCCGCGCCGAACCGGGTCCGGAGCGCGTCGGCGGCGCGCTCGGCGTCGCGCCAGCCGTGCTCGGGCGCGCCCAGCGTGAGCTGCTCCACCACCGCCGCGGCGGGGACGAGCTGCTCGGCCCGCACCCCGACCAGCCGGACCGCCTGCGGGAAGGGGCGCAGGGCGTCGAGCAGGCCGCGCGCGCAGGCGTACACCTCCTGGGCCACGTCGGTGGGCACCTCCAGGGTCCGCGAGCGGCTGATCGTCGCGAAGTCGGCCCAGCGGACCTTCACCGCCACCGTCCGAGCTCGCAGCTCCTTGCGCCGCAGCGCGGCGGTGGTGCGCTCGGACAGCCGCAGCAGCTCGCGGTGCAGGACGGCCGCGTCGTGCACGTCGGTCGCGAACGTCTCCTCCGCGCCCACCGACTTCTCGCCCGAGCCGGGGACCACGGCCCGGTCGTCGCGACCGTGGGCGAGCGCGTGCAGGTGTACCCCCGACGCGCTGCCCACCCAGCCCTGCAGCACGGCGGGGTCCGTCCCCGCCAGGTCGCCCACGGTGCGGACGCCCCGGTTGAGCAGCTGCTCGTGCGTCCGGGCCCCCACCCCCCACAGCGCGGAGACGGGCAGGGCGTGCAGCACCGCGAGCTCGGTGGCCAGCGGCACCACCATGACTCCGTCGGGCTTGGCCATCCCGGAGGCGATCTTGGCCATGGACTTGGTCCGGGCCACGCCGACCGAGCAGGTGATGCCCTCCGCGGCGAGCACCCGGGCGCGGACGTCCTCGGCGATCGCGGCCGGGGTCGTCCGCAACCGACGCAGTGCGCCGGAGACGTCGAGGAACGCCTCGTCCAGGCTGAGCGGCTCGACCAGCGGCGTCACGGTCCGGAAGATCTCCATGACGGTGCGCGAGGCGGCGGTGTACAGCGGGAAGTGCGGTGGGACGAAGACCGCCTGGGGGCACAGCCGCCGCGCGCGCGCCCCGGGCATCGCCGAGCGGATCCCGAACCGGCGGGCCTCGTAGGTGGCCGAGAGGACCACCCCGCGGCCCCCGGCACCCGCCACGACGACGGGGCGTCCCGCCAGGTGCGGCGCCTCCCGCACCTCGACGGCCGCGTAGAAGGCGTCCATGTCGGCGTGGAGCACCGTGCAGCCCGTGTCGTCCGGTCCACCGGCACCGCCCTGGACCGCCCGGGCCGCCCGTCCGGCGTCCGCGAGCTCACCGCTGCGCCCCACCGTCCACCCCCTGCCGGCCGGGCGCGCTCAGCAGCGTCGGCTCCGCGCCGTGCTGGGGGTCACCCGGGCCACGGCGTGCAGCCGGGCCGCCAGCTCCCGCAGCGGCGAGGTGGCCGAGGCGAGCCGCTCGAGCTCGGCCAGCGCCGCGCTCGAGCCGGGGGCAGCCTCCAGCAGCGCCGACGGCACGAGGTCGGCGACCACCGCGTCGCCCTGGACGAGCTCGACCTGCAGCCCGGCGCGCACCAGGGCGCCCTCGAGCCCGGCCACGTCGAAGCGGCGCAGCAGCGGGTCGGCGGCGCCCACCCGCCCGTCGGGGTCGGTGAGCACCTGCCGGGCGTCGACGAGGCGGCCGGCGAGGGCACGGTGCAGCACGGCGGCGGCCCGGCCCGCGACGACCACGGAGAGCACGCCGTGCTCGGTCAGGGTCGAGACCAGGGCACCGAGGGTGCGCGGCACGTCCTCGACCACCTCGAGCACACCGTGGGCGAGGACCACGTCGGCGCAGGTGTCGCTGACCACGTCGCCGAGCTGGTCGGCGTCGCCCTGGGTGCCGGAGACCCGGTCGGAGACCCCGGCCTCCCGGGCCCGCCGCGCCAGCGAGGCGAGCGCGTCGGGGCTGGCGTCGACCACCGTGACCTGGGCCCCGGCCGCGGCCAGCGGCACCGCCCACACGCCCGAGCCGCCGCCCACGTCCAGCACGCGGCAGCGCCCCTCGCGCTCCAGGGTCGAGGCGACGAGGCGGTGCACCTCCGCCCGCACCACCGCGCTGCCCGCGCCGGTGCCGCGCACGTCGGCGGGGTTCGGGATCACGCCCCCACCCTAGCCACCCGGCGCACCCCCGAGCGGGGCCCCGCTCCGCCCCCCGACCGACCGCTGCCCGGGGTCCGTCCCCGGCCGCGACCGGGGGCCCGCACCACGCACCGCGACCTCCGCCAGGATCAGGAACTGCTCGACCTGGCGCACCATGTCGTCGGCGTCGCGGGCCGAGACCGGCCGGGACGCGCCCCGGCCGGGCGACCACCCCGCGAAGAAGCGGGCCCACTCCCCCAGCTCCGGGGCCACCGAGCCCAGCAGGGCCCAGGCGTCCCGCGGACCGCCGCCCGAACCGGGCCGGGCTCGCGCCGCCAGCACCGCGGCCGCTCCCCGCAGGGCGGCGAGGTGGGCCAGCGCGAGCCGGCGGGGTGCCGCGTGCTCGCGACCCGCGCCGCGGACACCGTCCGCGGCCTGGTGGAGCAGCTCCACGCTTGCCGCGACCGGGCGGGCGGGAAGCGGGCGGGCGGGAAGCGGGGTGCGAGGCACCACGTCGTTGTCGAACACGTGTTCGAGTATCGGCCCGGGGCACCGCCGGGTCAAGCCCGCCGGCGGAGGTGGTGAGATGACCGGGTGCCCCCGCTGGTCGTCCACCTCCCCGCCCCGGCCTGGCGCTCCAGGATGAGCGAGGCGCTGTCGGTCTACGTGCGGGCCATGGCCTACCCGTCCGGCACCGAGGCGCACCGCGCCGGCATGTGGGCCGAGCACGTCCGTCGCCCGGGCTGGCGCGCGGTGGCCGCGCTGGACGGCCCCGACGGCGCCCTGGTGGGCATCGCCTACGGCTACCGCAGCGACCGCGGCCAGTGGTGGGCGGAGGAGGTGCGCACCGGCCTGGAGCGCCAGGGACGGGGTCCCGGTGACGTGACACCCGTGCTGGAGGACGCCTTCGAGCTGACCGAGCTGCACGTCGACCCCCTCGCCCAGGGCCACGGGACGGGCCGGCGGCTGCTGCGCGCGCTGCTCACGGGCCGACCCGAGTCCCGCGTCCTGCTCTCCACCCCCGAGGTCGCCGACGGGGACAACCGCGCCTGGCGGCTGTACCGGCGGGAGGGCTTCGTCGACCTGCTGCGGGAGTTCCGCTTCACCGGCGATCCCCGGCCGTTCGCGGTGCTGCACCGGGCACTGCCTCTCGACCTCCTGCCTCTCGACCACCCGCCCCTCGATCCGTCCGTCGACCCGCCCGGGGACCGGGAGGACCCCGGCCACCGAGCCGGGTCCGGACCGCACCGCTAGCGTCGCCCGCGTGGCTGTGCAGACCGGGACACCGGCAGGGACGACCGGGAGCTCGGAGATCCACGACGTCGTCGTCGTCGGGTCGGGGCACAACGCCCTCGTCGCCGCCTGCTACCTGGCCCGGGAGGGCTGGGGGGTCACCGTCTGCGAGCGCGACACCGTGCTCGGCGGGGCCGTGTCCACCGTCGAGCGCTTCCCCGGCCACCAGGTCGACCGGGGCTCCTCGGCGCACCTCATGATCCGGCGCACGGGCATCGTGGAGGAGCTGGAGCTCGACCGGCACGGGCTGACCTACGCCGACTGCGACCCGTGGGGCTTCGCGCCCGCCCCGCCCGGCTCCGACGCCCCGGGCATCGTGCTGCACCACGACCTCGACGCGACGTGCGCCTCGATCGAGGACGCCTGCGGGGCCCGGGAGGCCGACGCCTACCGCGCCTTCGTCGGCGTCTGGGGGCCCCGCTCGGACCGCGTCCTGGCCAGCTTCGCGTCGCCGCCGACGGCCGGGCGCCTCGCCCGGGCGTTCTGGGGCCTGGACACCGGGGGCGACCCGGCCGCGCTGTCGCGGGAGTTCCTCACCTCCGGTGACGCCCTGCTCGAGGAGCACTTCGACGACGAGCGCCTGCGCGCCGCCCTCGCGTGGTTCGGCGCGCAGTCGGGCCCGCCCACCTCGGCCACCGGCACCGCCCCGATGGTCGGCTTCGCCGCCGCCATGCACACCACTCCGCCCGGGCGGGCCATCGGCGGCAGCGGCGCGCTCAGCCGGGCGCTGGTCTCGCGGTTGGAGCACGACGGCGGCCGGGTCCTCGCCGGCGACGCCGTGGTGTCGCTGCGGCGCGCGGACGGGGTGTGGCGGGTGCGCACCGCCGCGGGCACCGAGCTGCGGGCGCGGACGGTCGTCGCGGGCTGCCACGTGCTGGAGACGCTGGACCTGCTGGCCGCGGGTGGTCACGACCCGGCCCCGCTGTCGCAGTGGCGCACGCGGGTGCGCGTGGGCCCGGGCATCGGGATGGTCGTCCGCCTGGCCACCTCGGGGCTGCCCCGCTACCCCAGCGCCCCCGACGGCGTCCCGGTCGAGCACGCCCTGCAGCTGCTGGTGCACGACCGTCGTCAGCTGCACGCCGCCCACGGGGCCGCACTGGCCGGCGACCTGCCGCCGGAGCCGGTGGTGCTCGCGATGAGCCTGAGCTCGCTGGACCCGGGCTCCGTCCCGGCCGGTGAGCAGCAGCTCAGCCTGTGGGCGCAGTGGCACCCGTACACCCTCCGCGACGGCCGCAGCTGGGACACCGTCGGTGACGCCGAGGCCGACCGCATCGTCGCCCAGCTCGAGGCCCTCGCCCCGGGCTTCGCCGACACCGTCCTGGACCGCCACGTGCAGACGCCCACCGACATCGAGCGCGAGCTCGGCCTGCGCGGCGGCAACGTGATGCACGTGGAGATGTCGCTGGAGTCGCAGATGTTCTTCCGGCCCGTCCCGGCGCTGTCCGGGCACCGGGTGCCGGGGGCGGACGGGCTGTACCTGGCGGGAGCCTCGACGCACCCCGGCGGCGGGGTGAACGGCTCCAGCGGCCGCACCGCCGCCGGGCTCGCGCTGGCCGACGCCCGGGGCGGCGTGCTGCGCCGGGCGGCCGGGGCGGTGGGCCGACGGGTGGGCCGGCGGTCGGCGTGAGGATCGTCCGGGCCGCGGTCGTCGTCGCCGTGGTCTCCGTGCTCGCCCAGATCGCCTACCCGCTGGCCGACGGCCAGGTCCGGGACTCGCTCACCGTCGGCGTGGTGCTCACCTCGGCGACGGCCGCCCTGCTGCACGCCACCGCACGCCGGGGTGGGGCGTGGACGCTGGCGATGCTGCTCATCACCACCGGTGGCGGGGTGGCGGTCGAGCTGCTGGGCACGGCCACCGGGTTCCCCTTCGGTGAGTACGCCTACGCCCAGGACCGGCTCGGGCCGAGCGTGGCCGGGGTGCCGCTGGTCATCGGGCTCGCCTGGACCGCCGGGGCCTACCCGGCGTGGTGCGCGGCGGGGCGCGTCGCGGGCTCCCGCAAGGTGCGCCGCTGGCTGCTCGCCGCGGTGGGCCTGGCTGCGTGGGACCTCACCCTCGATCCGCAGATGGTGGCCGACGGGCTGTGGACCTGGCAGCAGCAGGGGGTGGGGCTGCCGGGCGTGCCGGAGGTCCCCTGGACCAACTACCTGGGCTGGCTGGGCGTCGCGCTGGTCATGAGCGCCCTGCTGGGCCTGCTCCCGGAACCGGGTGGTCCCACCGGCGGCGACACGCTGCCGCTGGCGCTGTTCACGTGGACGTGGCTGGGCTCGGCACTGGCCCACGTCGCGTTCCTGGGCCTGCCCGTCTCCGGGGTCTACGGGCTCCTCGGCACCGCCGTGCTGGGCGTGCCGCTGCTCGCCTGCCTCGCGCGGGGGGTCCCGGCTGGCACGATGGTCCGGTGCCCGAGCTCCTGAGCCCGCCGACCCGGTCGACGCGCGCCCCGTCCCGGACCCGACACCGCCTCGTGCGGCTGCTCGCGGTCCTGCTGCTGGTGGTTCCCGCCCTGACCGGCTGCGTCCGGGCCCAGCTGACCATGGGGGTCTCCTCCGACGACCAGGTCTCCGGCCTGCTGGTGCTCGCCGCGCCCCAGGGCGGCACCGCGCCGACGGTCACCGTGCCCGCGGCCCTGGGCTCCGCCGTCACGGTCGACCCGTACCAGGAGGGCGAGTACACGGGCAGCCAGGTGTCGTTCACCGAGCTCAGCTTCGCGCAGCTGCAGACCCTGACCACGAGCCTCACCTCCGAGGGTGCGGGCACGTACTCGTTGGGCCTGCGCCGCTCCGGCGACATCGTCAGCCTGGACGGCAACGTGGACCTCACCGGCGTGCCTGCCGGCAGCGGGGCCGAGATCAGCGTCAGCGTGGCCTTCCCGGTGCGGGTGAACACCACCAACGGCTCGCAGCAGGCCGACAACACGGTCACCTGGTCCACCACCGGGGGCGACGCGAACCTGTCGCTGGAGCGGGGCAACCTGCTGCAGGCCACCGCGAGCTACGCCGACCCGAGCCGGCGCAGCTTCACCGACTGGACGCTGCTGCTCGGCGGGGTGACGCTGCTCGTGGTCGTCGTGGTGGTGCTGCTCGCGCTGCTCTCCCGGGACCGCTCCCCCCGGCCGGGGCGCGTGGCCCGCTGAGGACGGCGGGCGGCCGGCTGGTCAGGGCGGGTGCGGCGACCGCGGTGGCCCTGGCCGCGCAGACCGCGGTGAACGCCGCGCTGCTGCTGCGCCCGGTCGCGGACCCGCCACCGTGCCCCGAGCGCGTCGTCGTCGGCGTCCCCGCTCGCGACGAGGCCGCCCACGTGGGGGACCTCGTCGCCGACCTGCGGGCCCAGCGCGGCGTGCCCGGGCTGGAGGTGCACGTCGTCGACGACGGCTCCACCGACGGCACCACCGACGTGGCCCGCACCGCGGCCGGGGGTGATCCCCGGGTGCACCTGCACCGCGCACCGCCGCCCCCGCCGGGGTGGCTGGGCAAACCGGCGGCCGTGCAGGAGCTCACCCGGATCGCGGCCGCCCGCGGTGCCGCCGTCCTGGTGCTGGTGGACGCCGACGTGCGCCTGGAGCCGCACGCGGTCGCGGCCTCGGTGCACCTGCTGCGCACCCACGGCCTCGCCCTGCTCAGCCCCTGGCCCACGCAGCTGGCGGTGGGCGTCGTCGAGCGCCTGGTGCAGCCGCTGCAGCAGTGGACCTGGCTGGACACCCTGCCGCTGGCCTGGGCGCAGCGCTCCACCCGGCCGTCCCTGGCGGCGGCCAACGGGCAGCTGCTGGTGCTCGACGCCGCCGCTCACGCCGGGATCGGCGGACACCGCCTGGTGGCCCACGAGGTGGTGGAGGACGTGGCGCTGGCCCGGGTGCTGCGCCGCGCGGGGCACCGCACCGCGGTCGCGGACGGCTCGGGCCTGGCCCGCTGCCGGATGTACACCGGGGCCACCGAGCTGCGGGCGGGGTACGGCAAGTCCCTGTGGACCGCGCTCGGCTCCCCCGCGGCCACCGTCGCCGTCCTGGCCGGGCTGGCGGTGGTGTACGTGCTGCCCCCCGCGGCCGCCGTGCTGGGGCGGGGCCGCACCCGCGCCTGGGGTGCGCTCGGGCTGCTCGGCGGGGTCGCGTCCCGGGTGGTGGCCGCACGGGTCGCCCGCACCCCGGCCTGGCCCGACGCGCTGGCCCACCCCGTCTCGGTGCTCGCCCTGCTCGCGCTGGTCGCCGACTCGGCCCGGGGGCACCGTCGGGGCACGCTCAGCTGGAAGGGTCGCCGCCTGGCCTGAGCGCCTCTGCGCGGAACCCCCGGGCGAGCTGGGTGGCACCGACGAGGGCCAGCAGCACCCCGATCGCCGCCGTCATCCGGGGGGCGGCCGCCGGCGGGACCGCCCGGACCCGCAGCAGCGGCGCCTCGCCGGCCGCGGCCAGGCCGGCGACCACGAGCACCGTGCGGGTGGGCCGCTCCCACACCGTGAGCCGCCCGTGGTGCCCGCGCCGCGCCCGCGCCCGCTCCATGCCCGTGGAGACCACCCCCAGCAGCACCGCCGCCGGGACCGGGACGCCCACCCGGGCCAGCGCCACCCACCCGCAGGCCTCCGAGACGCGGTCCACGGCCGAGTCGAGAGCGCGCCCGTGGGCCGAGACCCGCCCCGACGCCCGCGCCACCTCGCCGTCGAGGGCGTCCAGGACCCCGGAGGCCACCACGCACAGCACGGCCGCGGCGGGGGCCCGGCGGGCGAGCACCGGCACCGCGACCGCGACGAGACCTCCGGCGAGGGTCACCGCGTCCGGCGCCACCCGCAGCGCCACCAGGGGGCGGGCCAGGGCCCGCACCCCGAGCAGCCAGGGCCGCAGCAGCAGCACCCCGGACGGGTCGATCCCGTGGTGCGCCCCCGACCAGCCGAGGTCGGGTTCGCCGCTCATGCCTCTGCCGTCCACACCGGGGCCGTCCACACCGGGGCCGCTCAGACCGAGGCCCCGACCAGGCCCAGCCCGGCGAGGACCTCGCGCGTGGCCCGGGCGAAGTTCAGCGTGTAGTAGTGCAGGCAGTCCACGCCCTCCTCGATGAGCCGCTGGGAGAGCTCGACGGCCACGGCCACGCCCTCCTCGCGCAAAGCGACCTTGTCCTCCTCCGGCCCGTCGCCGGCCGCGGCCCGCAGCCGGGCCACCACCTCCGGGGGCACCTGCTGCCCCGAGAGCTCGGCCATGCGGTGCACCGATCGCAGCGAGGTCACCGGCATGATCCCGGGCACGATCGGCTTGGCCCCCTGCTCGGGGTCCAGGGCCACGACCCGGTCGCGCAGGCGCAGGTAGTCCTCGGCGCGGAAGAACATCTGGGTGATCGAGTACTCGGCACCGGCCCGCAGCTTGGCCACGAAGTGCGCGGCGTCGGAGTGGAGGTCGGGCGAGCGGTGGTGACCCTCCGGAAAGGCGGCGACGCCCACGGTGAAGTCGCCCAGCTCGCGCAGCAGCTCGACGAGTTCCGCGGCGTGCTGCAACCCGTGGGGGTGGCGCTCCCACGTCCCCAGCGGGTCGCCGGGCGGATCACCCCGCAGCGCGAGCACGTTCTGGATCCCGGCGTCGGCGTAGGCACCGACCACGGTGCGCAGATCGTCCAGGGAGTGGTTCACCGCAGTGAGGTGAGCCACGGGCAGCAGCGTCGTCTCCCGCGCCAGCCGGCCGGTGATCCGCGCCGTGCGGTCCCGCGTCGAGCCGCCCGCGCCGTAGGTCATGGAGACGAACGCCGGGTCCAGGCGCTCCAGCTCGCGGACGGTGCGCCAGAGCTGGGCCTCCCCCGCCGCGTCCCGGGGCGGGGAGAACTCGACCGAGAACCGGGTGCCGCCGGCGGCCATCCGCTCCACCACCGAGCGTCGTGCGGGGGCCTCCGGGGCGGGAACAGTCACCGCAAGACTGTAACCGGGGGTACCCGCACCGGCCCGCTGCCGGGCGGGGGCGCCGGGCGGGGGCGGCGGGCGGGCCCTACGGTGGGGATCGTGATCGACGCTGCGCTGATCGACTCCCGCATCCCGGCGGCCGTGGACGCCGAGCTGACCCGGGTCTTCGACACCCGACGGCCCGACCTGTCGCGGGTGGGCCCGGAGTTCAGCGAGGCGGTGGCCGAGCTCGAGGCGTTCGCCCTCCGCGGCGGCAAGCGCCTGCGCCCGACCTTCGCGTGGTGGGGCTGGCGCGGCGCCGGGGGCGACCCGACCGACCCGCGCTCGGAGGCCGTGCTCCGCGCGTGCACCGCGCTCGAGCTCATCCAGGCGTGCGCGCTGGTCCACGACGACCTGATGGACGCCTCGGACACCCGACGGGGCCATCCCACCATCCACCGCGTGTTCGCCGCCCGGCACCGCGAGCTGGGCTGGCAGGGCGACCCTGAGCGCTACGGCCAGGCCTCGGCGGTCCTGCTGGGCGACCTCGCCCTGGCCTGGGCCGACGACCTGTTCCGCGCCGCGGGGCTGGACGCCGGCGCCGCCGTGCGGGGCGCCGCCGTGTGGGAGCAGATGCGCACCGAGCTGCTGGGCGGTCAGCTGCTGGACGTGATCACCGAGCACCGCGGCGACGAGAGCCCGGAGGCGGCACTGCGCACGGCCCGGTTCAAGACCGCCGCCTACACCGTCGAGCACCCGCTGCTCCTGGGGGCGGCGCTGGCCGACGGAGCGGGGCCGGCCGGGGGCGCGGGGGACGACGCCGACGGGCTCGACCGGGCTGCCGTCGAGGCCGCTTACCGCCGCTTCGGCGCCGACGTCGGCGTCGCCTTCCAGCTGCGCGACGACCTGCTCGGGGTGTTCGGCGACCCGTCGGTGACGGGCAAGCCGGCCGGGGACGACCTCCGTGAGGGCAAGCGCACCCTGCTGGTGGCGCTGGCGCTGGAGGCCGCGGACGAGAAGGACCCGGCGGCCGCCGAGACGCTGCGCTCCGGGCTGGGTCGCACCCACACCCGCACCGAGGTCGACGAGCTGCGCGGACACCTGGTCCGGCTGGGTGCGGTGGACGCGGTGGAGCGACGCATCACCGAGCTGACCCGATCGGGACTGGCCGCGCTGGACGGTGCCCCGCTGGCCCCGGCCGCGGTGACCGCGCTGCGGGCGCTGGCCGACGCCGCGACGGCGAGGACGTCATGAGCCGCAGCATCGGGGGTCGCACCGACCACGTCGTCGTGGTGGGGGCCGGGCTCTCCGGCCTGGCCGCGGCCCTGCACCTGCTCGGCGCCGGTCGGCGCGTCACCATCCTGGACCGCGGCGACGAGGTCGGTGGCCGGATGGGCCGGATGCTGACCGATGGCTTCGCGGTCGACACCGGACCCACCGTGCTGACCATGCCGGAGCTGTTCGACGAGGCGCTGGGCGCGGTGGGCACGTCGCTGGCCGAGCACGTCACCCTGCACCAGCTGCACCCCGCGTACCGGGCGCGCTTCGCCGACGGCAGCCACCTCGACGTGCACACCGACGCCGACGCGATGGAGACCGAGCTGCGGGAGAAGACCGACGCCGCCACCGCGTCCGGGTACCGCGAGCTGCGGCAGTGGATGACGGACCTGTTCGACGTCGAGATGGGTCGCTTCATCGGCTCGAGCTTCGACTCGCCGCTGGACCTGCTGCGCACCCGCGAGGCTCGGTCCGACGTGGCCCGCCTGGTCCGCCTCGGCGGTCTGGGTCGCCTCGGCCCGAAGGTCGCGAGCCTGCTGCCCGACGAGCGTGCCCAGCGGCTGTTCTCCTTCCAGGCCCTGTACGCCGGGGTGTCGCCCTCGAGCGCGCTCGGCGCCTACGGCGTGATCCCCTACATGGACACCGTCGCGGGGGTCTTCTTCCCCCAGGGCGGCATGCACGCCGTCGCCCGGGCCATGGCCGCGGCGGCCACCGGGGCCGGCGCGGAGCTGCGCCTGGGCGTCGAGGTCAGCCGCCTCGACCACAGCGGGCCCAACGGGCGCGCGGCCGCGGTGCACACCGTCGACGGCGAGCGCATCGCCTGCGACGCGGTCGTCCTCACCGCCGACCTCCCCCTGGCCGACGCCGTCCTCGGTCGTCCCCACCGTCGGCGGATCGGGACCCGCTGGGCCCCGTCCTGCGTCGTCGCGCACGGCTCGGTACCCACCGCGGTGGCGCAGGCCTGGCCCGAGCCGGCCCACCACACGATCGACTTCGGCGCCGCGTGGGACACCACCTTCGACGAGATCGTCGCCGGCGGGCGCCCGGGCCGGGGACGCCTCATGAGCGACCCGTCGCTGCTGGTCACCCGCCCCACCCACACCGACCCGTCGCTCGCCCCGGAGGGCCAGGAGCTCTGCTACGTGCTGGCGCCGTGCCCCAACCTGGAGTCGGCACCGCTGGACTGGGAGCGGATCGGCCCGGCCTACGTCGAGGAGGTGCTGGGGGTCATGGAGTCGCGCGGCTGGACCGGCATCGCCGAGAGCTTCCGCGGCCTCGACGTGGTGACCCCGTCCGGCTGGGCCGCGCAGGGCATGGCGGCGGGCACCCCGTTCTCCGCCGCCCACACCCTCACCCAGACCGGACCCTTCCGGCGCGGCAACCTCGTGCCCGGGGTGGGCAACGTGGTGCTGGCGGGAAGCGGCACCACCCCGGGGGTGGGCGTGCCCACCGTCCTCATCTCCGGGCGCCTGGCCGCGCAGCGGATCACGGGCTGAGCCGCGCAGCGGATCACGGGCTGAGCCGCGCAGCGGATCACGGGCTGAGCCACCTCACGAGTCGGTGACGACGGTCGCGCCGACCCGGGCCGGGGCGTCGCGGTGAGGCAGGATGGTCGGTGATGTCCACGACCGCCCGCACCCCCGCGCAGACCCGCGGCGCGGCGCCCGCCCCGGGGCGCGCCGCGTCGCTGCTGCGCGGACCGGCCGGGAGGCCGCTGCTGCTGGGCGTGCTGGGGATGCTGCTCGTCGCGCTCGCCTCCCCCGGCGCCGGCTCGCTGCGGATCGACGACCCCGTGCTGCAGGCGTGGCACCTGTCCTGGATGCGCTACGGCCACGGTCAGCAGCTCTCCATGATTGTGATCTACGCGGGCGTCGCCGTGGTGCTGCTGGCCTGGGTGCGCCTCGGTCGACTGGCCCTGGGCGGGCACGTCAGCGCCCGCGGGGTGGGCGCGACGGTGGCGGCCTGGGTGGTGCCGCTGCTGCTGGCCTCCCCGATCTACTCCCGCGACGTCTACTCCTACCTCGCGCAGGGGGCGCTGCTGCGCGACGGCTTCGACCCGTACGCGGTCGGGCCCGCGGTGAACCCCAACCCGCTGCTGGCCGACGTCAGCACCCTGTGGACGACCACCCCCGCGCCCTACGGGCCGGTGTTCCTGCTCCTCGCCGACGGGGTCACCCGCGTCACCGGCGACCACGTGGTGTGGGGGACCTGGGTCATGCGGATCGCCATGCTGCCGGGCCTGGCCCTGCTCGTGTGGGCGCTGCCCCGGCTCGCCCGTCGGCTCGGCACCTCGGGTGCGGTCGCCCTGTGGCTCGGCGCGCTGAACCCGCTGGTCCTGGTGCACCTGGTCGGCGGCGTGCACAACGAGATGCTCATGGTCGGGCTGATGGCGGCCGGGGTGGCACTGGCGCTCGAGGGTCGGCACGTGCCCGGGATCGCCCTGGTCGCGCTGGCGGTGGGCGTCAAGGCCTCGGCGGGGCTCGCGCTGCCGTTCGTGGTGTGGATCTGGGTGTCCCACCTGCGGGCGCGCAGCCGGGAGGCCGGGCGGGCGGAGCCGCCGCCGCTCGCCCTGCTGGCGCGCGCCACCGCCGCGGGGGTCGCGGTGTTCGTCGTCGTGTTCGGGGCCGCGACCGCGCTCGCCGGGGTGGGCCTGGGGTGGCTCGGTGCGCTGTCCGGGTCGAGCAAGATCGTCAACTGGCTGTCCGTGCCCACGGCCGTCGCCCAGGTGCTCGGGTTCAGCACCGGGTGGCTGACCGGGGTGGGCAGCGACCGGCTGCTGCCGGTGCTGCGGGTCGGGTTCGCCGGCGTGCTCCTGGTCGTGCTGGTGCTGGTGTGGTGGCGCTCCCGCCGGACCCCGGCCGACGCCGTCCGCGGCCTGGCCGTCGCCCTGGTCGCCGTCGTCGTCCTCTCCCCCGCGGCCCTGCCCTGGTACTACTCGTGGCCGCTGGCCTTCCTGGCCCCGCTGCGGTGGAGCCCGCGTGCGGTCGGCGTGCTCGCCGGGGCGTCCACCTGGCTGCTGCTCATCTTCCGACCCCCCGGCAACATGGGGCTGTACAGCCCCTTCGACCTGGTGGCGGCGACCGCGGCCGCGGTGCTCGTCGCGGTGTCGCTGCAGCGGATCGACCCCTTGCGGCTGCGCACCCCCCGCGCGATCCGCCGCGACAGCATCCCGGCATGAGCAGCGACCTCACCGCACCGTCGACGGGTGTCCGCGACCGGGCGGCCGCCACGCTCGTCGGCGTCTCGGAGCTGACCTGGTTCCGCGTGCTGGCCGGGCTGGGCGCGCTCGGGGTGGCGGTGTCCTACCTGTTCCACCCCACCGTCTACCGCATCGACCTGGAGGTCTACCGGGCCGGCGGCCGGGCGTGGCTGGACGGCGTCTCGCTGTACGACCAGCCCTTCCCCACCCAGATCGGCAACCCGCTCGCCTTCACCTACCCGCCCATCTCGGCGGTGCTGCTCAGCCCGCTTGCGTGGCTGCCGCTGAGCGCCGCCAACGCGGTGTGGGCGGTGCTCACCCTCGCCCTCGTCATCGGGGTGCTCGTGGTGCTGCTGGCCCGGACCGGTGTGGCCGCCGGCAGCACCGCCTGGTGGTGGCTGCTCGCCGCCGGGTTCGCCGCCACGGCACGCCTGGAGCCGGTGCGCGCCACCATGGGCTACGGCCAGGTCAACGTGGTGCTGATGGCCCTCGTCGTCGCCGACTGCCTGCTCCCGCGCACCCCGTGGCCGCGGGGCGCGCTGGTCGGGCTCGTGGCTGCGGTGAAGCTGACCCCGGCGGTCTTCGTCCTCTACTTTCTGGTTCGCCGCGACTACCGGGCCGCCGCGACCGCCGCGGTCAGCGGGGTGCTGGTCACCGCGCTCGGGTTCGCCCTCGCGCCCGGGGACTCGGTGCAGTACTGGTTGCGCTCCATCCGCGAGACCAACCGCATCGGTGCCTTCACCTACACCTCGAACCAGAACCTCACCGGCGTCATCGCCCGGTTCGGGATCACCGGCACCACCGCCACCGTCCTGTGGCTGGCGGCGTCGCTGCTCGTGCTCGGCGTCGGGCTGGTGGCCATGCACCGGGCCCACACCGCGGCCCTGCCGGTGCTGGTCCTGGCCCTGAACTCCCTCGTCGGGCTGCTCGTCTCCCCCATCTCCTGGTCGCACCACTGGGTGTGGTCGGTGCCCGCGCTGCTGGCGCTGGGCTGGGCGGTGCTCACGGTCCGGTCGAGGGCCGCCGCCGTGCTGCTCGGCGTGGGAGCGGTGGTGTTCGCGCTCGCGCCGCAGTGGCGCCTGCCCAACGACAACACCAGCGGCATCGAGGTGACCTGGGCGGTGTGGCAGAAGGTGGTCGGCAACAGCTACGTCTGGTGGTCGCTGGCCCTGCTGGTCGTCGCCGCGCTGGTCGGGCACCGGTGGGCCCCGCGCGGGCAGGTGGCGGCGTCGTGAGCGAGCTGGACGCGGCCGGGATCGTCGATCCCCGGGTGCGGGCGGCCTACGCCCGGGCGCGGGAGCTCAACGCCGAGCACGGCAAGACCTACTTCCTCGCCACCCGGCTGCTGCCCGCCGCCCGCCGACCGGCGATCCACGCCCTCTACGGCTTCGCGCGGTGGGCCGACGAGATCGTCGACGACCTCACCGACACCCGACCGTGGTCGGTCCGCGGCGCCGAGCTCGACACGCTGGAGTCCGAGCTGCGTGCGGGCCTGGCCGGTGCGCCGGTGCACGAGCCGGTGCTCGTCGCCCTAGTCGACACCATCACCCGCCACCGGCTGGAACCGGAGCTGTTCTGGGACTTCCTGGCGGCCATGCGCCGCGACGCGGTGGGCTCGGACACGGAGACGACGAGCTACGCAAGCTGGGCGCACCTCATGGAGTACGTCCACGGCTCGGCGGCGGTCATCGGCCTGCAGGTGGTCCCGGTGCTGGGCACCGTCGTGCCCCGCGAGGAGGCGGCGCCGCGCGCCGCCGAGCTCGGGATCGCCTTCCAGCTGACCAACTTCCTGCGCGACGTGGGCGAGGACCTCGACCGTGGACGGGTCTACCTGCCCGCCGACGAGCTGGCCGCGTTCGGCGTCGACCGGGAGCGCCTGGAGCACGCGCGCACGCACGGCGGGACGGACCGCCACGTCCGGGCGGCGCTGGCCCACCTGGTCGCCCGGAACCGGGCGATCTACCGGGCCGCCGAGCCGGGGATCGCGATGCTCGAACCGGCCAGCAGGCCGTGCGTCCGCGCCGCCTTCACCCTCTACGGCGACATCCTCGGCGAGATCGAGGACGCCGGGTTCGCGGTGCTCTCCCGCCGGGTCGTGGTGGGGCGGCGACGGCGGGTGGCGGTGGCCGCCCCCCTGCTCGGGCGCGCGGTCACCGCCCGGGTGCTCCGCCGCTAGATGGCCATGGCCTGCGCGCGCCGGGTGATCTCCTTGCCCCGGTTGTCGCGCAGCGCCTCGATGGGCCGCCCGGGCAGCGACTCGTCTACGGCGAACAGCCACCGGACGATCTCGGCCTCGCTGTAGCCGCCGTCGCGGAGCAGGTTGATCGTCGCGGGCAGGCCCTTGAGGATGCGGCCCTCCTCCTCCAGGAACACCGTGGGCACCACCGGGACCCGGTCCCGCTTGAACGCGATGACCTCGCGGTCGCGGATCATCTGCTCGAACCGGGTCAGCGGCACGCGCAGGCGGCCCGCCGCCTCCTTGATCGTGATGACCTCGACGTCGGGGGCGAGGATGTCGTCGAGGTAGGGGATGGCACTCATGCCTCCACGGTAGCGAGGCTCGTCAGCTGGGTCGACCACCGCTGACCGGCGCGTGACACCCCCCGACGCCGGGCACCTCGGTAACCTGGAGGGCCGGAGCAGGACGAGCGCGAGGGTGGTGGGGGTGAGCGGCAGCGGAGACCTGTGCGGCGAGCTCCTCGAGGGGCGCTACCGCGTGGAGCAGCGGATCGCCCGCGGCGGCATGTCCACGGTCTACCGCGGCTCCGACACCCGCCTCGACCGGCCCGTCGCGATCAAGGTCATGGACCCGCAGCACGCCCGGGACCCCGAGTTCGTGCACCGCTTCAGCCTGGAGGCGCGCGCGGTGTCCCGGCTGCGGCACGCCGGGCTGGTCGAGGTCTACGACCAGGGCTTCGACGGCGGGCACGCGTTCCTCGTCATGGAGCTCGTCGAGGGTGGCACCCTGCGCGCCCTGCTCCGCGAGCGCGGCGCCATGCCCGTCGAGGTGGCGCTGTCGGTGCTCGAGCCGGTGCTCGCCGCGCTCTCCACCGCGCACCGGGCCGGGCTGGTGCACCGCGACGTCAAGCCGGAGAACGTGCTCGTCAGCGACGACGGCACCATCAAGGTGGCCGACTTCGGGCTCGTGCGCGCCGTCGCGACCACCGGCGCGACGTCCAGCAACGTCATCCTCGGCACCGTCGCCTACCTCTCCCCCGAGCAGGTCACCACCGGCAGCGCCGACACCCGCAGCGACGTGTACTCCGCCGGGGTGCTGCTGCACGAGCTCCTCACCGG
>JBBSUN010000008.1:0-103980 GCA_038234335.1 Mycobacteriales bacterium | reverse complement strand
GCCAGAACTGGAAGCACCGCAAGGTGTGCAGGTGACTGGTACTAATAGGCCGAGGACTTACCCACAACAGGTAAGAAGATTGTCACGCGTCCACTGTGCGGTATCTGAGACAACGCACCCCACCGCCTCCCGGTGCACCCTCGTGGTGTGACTGGGTGTGGTGTGGGCACTGTTTCACCGTTTTTCGGTGGTCATAGCGGAGGGGAAACGCCCGGTCCCATTCCGAACCCGGAAGCTAAGCCCTCCAGCGCCGATGGTACTGCACCCGCCAGGGTGTGGGAGAGTAGGTCACCGCCGAAATTTAATGTCCGGGAAGGCCCCGAACCCACCTTGGTGGGTTCGGGGCCTTTCTGCGTTTGCGAACCAACGACCAACCCGGGGGCGAGCACGGTCATCCGCGGGCCCCGAGTCGACCCACCTCGTGCAGGGCCAGTAGGCCCAGCGCCGCGATGGTCTGGGCGTCGGTGATGGTCCCGTCGCGCAGGGCCTGGTCGATCTCGGTGCGCGTCCACCAGCGCGAGATCATGTCCTGCTCCTCCAGCTCGCGCTCCGGTTCGCCCTGCGTCACCCCGGTGGCGAGGTACACGCGGCCGCGCTGGCTGGTCATCCCGGGGGCCGCGTCGAGGGTGCCCAGCTCGAGCCACGTGCTGGCCGACAGGCCGGTCTCCTCGCGCAGCTCGCGCTGGGCGAGCTCGGCCGGCGCCACGTCCGCGCGGTCCGGGGCGGTGCCCTGGGGCAGCTCCCAGCGCCGCATTCCCAGCGGGTAGCGCAGCTGCTCCACGAGGTGCAGGCGGTCGTGGTCGTCCAGGGCGATCACCAGGGCGTAGGTGGGACGGTCCACCACCCCGTAGATGCCCTCGGAGCCGTCCGGCCGCCGGATCGCGTCCTCGCGCACCTCCATCCACGCGTTGCGGTACACCAGCCGACTGTCCAGGGTCTTCATGCCGCCGAGCCTGCCCTACTGTGTCGCCCGTGCGTCTCGTCATCGCGGAGTGCCAGGTCGACTACGTCGGGCGCCTCACCGCGCACCTGCCGCTCGCGCGCAGGCTGCTGCTGGTGAAGGCGGACGGGTCGGTGAGCATCCACGCCGACGACCGGGCCTACAAGCCCCTCATGTGGATGAGCCCGCCCTGCTGGACCGAGGTCGACGGGCCCACCTGGACGGTGACCAACAAGGCGGGCGAACAGCTGGTCATCTCCGTCGACGAGGTCCTCTCCGACACCGCGCACACGCTCGGGACGGATCCCGGGTTGGTGAAGGACGGGGTGGAGGCGCACCTGCAGGCGCTGCTCGCCGAGCACGTGCAGACCCTCGGTGCCGGGCTGACCCTCGTGCGGCGGGAGTACCCGACGGCCATCGGGCCGGTGGACCTCCTGCTGCGCGACCCCCAGGGGGGCACCGTGGCCGTGGAGGTGAAGCGGCGGGGTGACATCGACGGGGTCGAGCAGCTCACCCGGTACCTCGAGCTGCTCAACCGCGACCCGCTGCTCGCCCCGGTCTCCGGCGTGTTCGCCGCGCAGCAGATCAAGCCGCAGGCCCGGACGCTCGCGGTGGACCGGGGCATCCGCTGCGTCACGGTGGACTACGAGGGTCTGCGGGGGACCGCCAGCACGGAGATGCGCCTGTTCTGACCCCGCCCCCGCCCCCGCACCTCGGTGTGCCCGGGGTCGGTCCGGGTGCTGTGCTGTGACATCCGTCGTCGCTCGAGGAGGAACCATGACCCAGACCGCACCGGTGACCACGCAGGCCCGCGAGCAGCTCGACTCCCTGGACCCGCGCAACGGTGCGGTGATCGCCACCTACCCCGTCCACGCCGCCGAGGAGGTCGCCGCCGTGGTGGCCGCGGCCCGGGTCGCGGCGCAGGTCTGGGGCGCACTGCCCCACGCCGAGCGCCGAGCCGTGCTGCTGGCCTGGCGCGCCGCGCTGGCCCGGGGGGCCGACGAGCTCGCCCGGGTGGTGTCCCGCGAGACCGGCAAGCCGCTGGACGACGCGCGCCTGGAGGTCAGCCTCGTCATCGACCACGTCCAGTGGGCCGCCCGCAACGCCGAGCGCGTGCTGCGACGGCACTCGGTCTCGCCCGGGCTGATGATGGCCAACCAGCGGGCCAGCGTGGAGCACAAGCCCTTCGGCGTCGTCGGGGTCATCGGGCCCTGGAACTACCCGGCCTTCACCCCCATGGGCTCGATTGTCTACGCCCTCGCCGCCGGCAACACCGTGGTGTTCAAGCCCAGCGAGCTCACCCCCGGCGTCGGGCGCTGGCTCGTGGACTCCCTCGCCCCGCTGGCTCCGGTCGACGTGCTGCAGCTGGTCACCGGCCACGGGGCCACCGGCGCCGCGCTGTGCACGGCCGGCGTGGACAAGGTCGCGTTCACCGGCTCGACCACGACGGCCAAGAAGGTCATGGCCGCGTGCGCCGACACCCTCACCCCCGTGGTGCTCGAGTGCGGCGGCAAAGACGCGATGATCGTGGACGCCGACGCCGATCTCGACGCCGCGGCCGACGCGGCGGTGTGGGGCGGGATGTCCAACAGCGGCCAGACCTGCATCGGCATGGAGCGGGTGTACGTGGTCGACGCCGTGCACGACCGGTTCGTCGAGCTCGTGAGCGCGCGGGCCCGCGCGCTGACCCCGGGCGCCACCGACGACGACGACTACGGCCCGATGACGATGGCCGACCAGGTCGACGTGGTCCGCGGGCACCTGGATTCGGCCCTGGCCGCCGGCGCCACCGCCGTCGTCGGGGGCCGGGAGTCGGTGCGGGCGCCCTACGTGGACCCGGTGGTGCTGCTGGGGGTCCCGGAGGACTGCGCCGCGGTCACCGAGGAGACGTTCGGCCCGGTGCTCGTGGTCAACCGCGTGGCCGACGTCGACGAGGCGGTCGAGCGCGCCAACGCCGGCCGGTACGGCCTCGGCGCCTCGGTGTTCGCGAAGGCCCGCGGCGCGGAGATCGCGGAGCGCCTGCGGGTGGGGATGGTCGCGGTGAACAGCGTCATCTCCTTCACCGCCGTGGCCGAGCTGCCGTTCGGCGGGGTGGGCGACTCGGGCTTCGGCCGCATCCACGGGGCCGACGGGCTCCGGGAGTTCACCCGCACCCACGCCGTGGTGGAGCAGCGCTTCGCCCTGCCGGTGAAGCTCATGAGCTTCGACCGGTCGCCGCGGGTCGCCGGCCTGCTCGTCGGGGTGCTGAAGGTGCTGCGCGGGCGCTGAGGTCTGCGCGCGGCTGTGGCAGCATCGCGGGGACCCGTGCCGGACATCCTGGCGCGGCCCCTCGACGAAGTGGGAGTCTGCTGGTGGCGCGCGAGTTCTCGACGATCGGTGTGGTCGGTCTGGGCACGATGGGGGCAGGTATCGCGGAGGTGTTCGCCCGCAACGGCTTCGACGTGATCGCGGTGGAGACCTCCGACGATGCGGCCCAGCGCGGCCGCGGCCACCTCGAGCACTCCACCGGCCGGGCGGTGCAGCGCGGCAAGCTGGAGCTCGCGGCGCAGCAGGAGCTGCTCGGCCGGGTCACGGTGACCACCGACCTGACCGACCTCGCCGACGTCGACCTCGTCGTCGAGGCGGTCCCCGAGCGGCTCGACCTCAAGGCCGGCGTGCTCCGCCGCCTCGACGAGATCTGCCGCCCCGACGTGGTGCTGGCCTCCAACACGTCCTCGCTCTCGGTCACCGAGCTCAGCGTCCAGACCAAGAGCCCCGGCCGTGTCATCGGGGTGCACTTCTTCAACCCCGCCCCGGTCATGAAGCTCGTCGAGGTCATCCGCACCGTCGTCACCGAGCCCGACGTGGTCAGCGACGTCACCGCCCTCGCGGAGCGCCTGGGCAAGTCGCCCGTGGTGATCGGGGACCGCGCCGGCTTCATCGCCAACGCCCTGCTGTTCGGCTACCTCAACCACGCCGTGCGGATGCTCGAGGCGAGCTACGCCAGCCGGGAGGACCTCGACGCCGGCATGAAGTTCGGCTGCGGCTACCCCATGGGCCCGCTGGCGCTGATGGACCTCATCGGTCTCGACACCGCCTACGAGATCCTCGACACGATGTACCACCAGTCGCGCAACCGGCTGCACGCACCGGCGCCGCTGCTGAAGCAGATGATCACGGCCGGGCTCCGGGGCCGCAAGAGCGGCCGCGGCTTCTACACCTACGCGGCGCCCGACTCGCAGGAGGTCGTGGAGGACGCGCTCACCCCGGCCTCCGGGGTGCCCGTGGGTGTCGACCTGCGGACCGTCTCCCGGGTCGGCGTGGTCGGCACGGGCACGATGGCCACCGGGATCGTCGAGGTCTTCGCCAGGGCCGGGTACGACGTGCTCGTCCGCGGCCGCTCCACCGCCCGCACCGACGCGGCGCTCACCGCGGTGACCCGGTCGCTGGACAAGGCCGTCAACAAGGGCAAGCTCGAGCAGGCCGACCGCGACGCCGCCCTGGCCCGGGTGTCGACGACCACGTCGCTGGAGGACTTCGGCGACGTGGACCTCGTGGTCGAGGCCGTCGCGGAGGACCTCGAGGTGAAGCGATCGACGTTCGCCACCCTCGACGAGGTCTGCAAGCCCGGCGCCATCCTGGCCACCACCACCTCCTCGCTGCCCGTGGTGGAGTGCGCCGCCGCCACCTCGCGCCCCGGTGACGTCGTGGGGCTGCACTTCTTCAACCCGGCTCCGGTGATGAAGCTCGTGGAGGTGGTCCACACCATCGCCACCGAGCCCGACGTGCTCGCCACCGCCCAGCAGCTGTGCCACGACCTCGGCAAGGTCGGTGTCACCTGCGCCGACCGCGCGGGCTTCATCGTCAACGCGCTGCTGTTCCCCTACCTCAACGACGCCGTGACCATGCTCGAGGCGCACTACGCGACCGCCGACGACATCGACACCGCCATGAAGGTCGGCTGCGGCATGCCGATGGGTCCGTTCCAGCTGCTGGACGTGGTGGGCCTGGACGTCTCGCTGGCCATCCAGCGGACGCTCTACCTGGAGTTCCGCGAGGCCGGGTTCGCCCCCGCGCCGCTGCTGGAGCACCTGGTCACCGCCGGACGCCTCGGACGCAAGACGGGCAAGGGGTTCCGCGACTACACGTGAGCCGGTGGCCCGCGGGTGCTGAAGGGGCGCCCGTACCCTGCGGGGGTGCCTCGCCGCCGCCCGGACCGCGCTCGACCGGGACGTGCCCGCCCCGCTCCGCCGCCGCTGCTCGGCGGGGCCGGTGAGCGCGTCGAGGCGGGACCGGACGGCGAGGACTGGCACGTCCGGTCGGTGCCGTCCGCCCGCGCGGTGAAGACCTACCGCTGCCCCGGTTGCGACCAGGTCGTCGCGATCGGCACGCCCCACGTGCTGGCGTGGCCGAGCGACGAGCTCGGCGGCGTCGACGAGCGACGACACTGGCACACGGGCTGCTGGGCCGGCCGCGGCCGTCGGGGGCTCACGCGTCGCTGGTCGTGACCTCCGCGCCGGTGGGGTCGGTCTCCGCCGGGGTGGGCAGCGGGGTCGGCGCCTCCTCCGGGTCGGCCGCCAGCGTCGCGGGGACGGTGTCCAGCAGCGCCCGCACCGACGCCAGCTGGTCGCCGACGCGCCCGCGCAGCGCGCTCAGCTCGCGAACCCGGGCCTCGGCCTCGGCGAACTTCTGCTCGGACTGCTGCGTCGCGCGCTGCAGGCGCCGCTGGGCCTCGGTGGTCGCGTCGCGGACCCGGCGCTCGGCCTCGGCCTTGCTGGTGGTCTCGCCCTGCTGCAGCGCCTGCAGGGCCTCGGAGCGTCGGGCGTTCATCGCGAGCTCGAAGTCCTCCTCGACCGCGGCCCGCTGCCGCGTCGACTCCGCGTCGAGCC
The DNA here is from genome assembly GCA_038234335.1 of Mycobacteriales bacterium. Lineage (GTDB taxonomy): Bacteria > Actinomycetota > Actinomycetes > Mycobacteriales > Mycobacteriaceae > Rhodococcus_D. The sequence goes on along the minus strand of JBBSUN010000008.1, from coordinate 98,172 downwards.
GGTCCCGGTCCGCCGCCGCGGTGTCGGTCATCTCCTGGGCCAGCCGGCTGGCCCGGTCCATGGTGGCAGCGTGCTCGGCCTCCATCTCGGTGCGGCGCAACTCCGCCTCGGCCCGTGCCTCGGTGGTGTGCTGGGCGAGCGCGGCCCGTGCGCTGGCGACCTCCGTGCGGGCCACGGCCATCTCCTGCTCGGCGACCGAGCGGACCTCCGCCGCGTCGGCCTCGGCCCGCGCGCGGATCTCGGAGGCCTCGTCCTGGGCCAGCCGCATCATCCGCTGCATCCGGTCGCTGAGGCCCTCGGTGTCGCTGGGACCGGCGGAGATGCGCGCGACGTTGGCGTGCAGCGCCTCGATCTCGGCGCGGGCGGCGTCGAGCTGGCTGGCGAGGTCGGCCGACTGCGAGGCGGCAGCGTCCCGGTCGGCTGCGGTGATCCGCAGCTCGGCGTCGACCCGGCCGAGGTGCTCCTCGACCTGAGCGGGGTCGTAGCCCTTGCGCACCATGGCGAACGGGGCGCTCATCGGGACGAAGTCGGCGTCGGACATGGGAGTCAACGTACCGTCGCGGCCGGCTCGGGTGGCCCCGTGACCACCGGCCGCGACGGCCGGCTCACACGCCCCGGAAGCGGTTGATCTGCTCCAGGTACCGTGCGCGCTTGGCGGGGTTGCGCACCCCCAGACCCTCCTGCGGGGCCAGGCAGAGCACGCCGACCTTGCCCTGGTGCAAGTTGCGGTGGACGTCGTAGGCCGCCTGGCCCACCTCGTCCATCGGGTAGACCCGGCTCAGCGTGGGGTGCACCAGGCCCTTGTCGATGAGCCGGTTGGCCTCGAAGGACTCCCGGTAGTTCGCGAAGTGCGAGCTGACGATGCGCTTGAGGTTCATCCACAGGTAGCGGTTGTCGTAGGAGTGCATGTAGCCCGACGTCGACGCGCAGGTCGCGATGATGCCGCCCTTGCGGGCCACGTAGACGCTGGCCCCGAACGTCTCCCGCCCCGGGTGCTCGAAGACGATGTCCGGGTCCTCCCCCCCGGTGAGCTCGCGGATCTTCTTGCCGAGGCGCTGCCACTCCGTGGGGTCCTGGGTGTGCTCGTCGGACCAGAAGCGGTAGCCCTCGGCGGTGCGGTCGATGATCAGCTCGGCGCCCATCCGCCGGCAGACCTCCGCCTTCTCGGGGCTGGAGACCACGCAGACGGGGATGGCCCCGCCGCCCAGGGCCATCTGGGTGGCGTACGAGCCGAGGCCACCCGAGGCGCCCCAGATGAGGACGACGTCGCCCTGCTTCATCGCCGCGCCGTTCTTGCTCACCAGCTGGCGGTAGGCGGTGGAGTTCACCAGCCCCGGGGCGGCGGCCTCCTCCCAGGTGAGGTGGTCGGGCTTGGGCATGAGCTGGTTGGACTTCACCAGGGCCAGGTGGGCCAGGCCGCCGAAGTTGGTCTCGAAGCCCCAGATCCGCTGCTGGTCGTCGAGCATCGTGTCGTTGTGGCCGTCCGGGCTCTCCAGCTCCACCGACAGGCAGTGCGCGACGACCTCGTCGCCGGCCTTCCAGCGGCTCACGCCCGAGCCGGTGCGCAGCACGACGCCGGCGAGGTCGGAGCCCACCACGTGGTAGGGCAGGTCGTGGCGCTTGGTGAGGTCGTTGAGCTTGCCGTAGCGGGAGAGGAAGCTGAACGTGGAGACGGGCTCGAAGATCGAGGTCCACACCGTGTTGTAGTTGATGGAGCTCGCCATCACCGCCACGATCGCCTCGCCCGGCCCGAGCTCGGGCACGGGGACGTCCTCCACGTGCAGGGACTCCCGGGGGTCCTTGTCGCGGGTCTCGCGGCCGGCGAACATGTCCACCTCGTCGGCGTGGACGGTCACCGCCCGGTAGGTCGTCGGGAGCGGGATCTCGCCGATGGTGTCGAGCTGGTCGGCCTGGATCGCCTCGAGGATCTGCTGCACGACGGGCACCTCCGTTGGTGTGGTGTCAACCCCGCGCCGGGGCGCTCCCGCGACGCTGCGGGTTCGGGGTGGGCAGAGGTTACCCACCGGTAGCCTCCCCGACGGCGCGGGAGTGGCCCGTGTCACCCGTCCGGACCGACCTCAGTGGTCAGCCGTGGCCGCCGGCTCGACCAGCTCGACGAGCACGCCACCGGCGTCCTTCGGGTGGACGAAGTTGACCCGGGAGCCGGCCGTGCCGCGCCGGGGTGCGTCGTAGAGCAGCCGCACCCCCCGCTCGCGCAGGGTCGCGCTGACGGCCTCGACGTCGGTGACCCGGTAGGCGAGCTGCTGCAGCCCCGGGCCGCTGCGGTCGAGGAACTTCGCGATTGTCGAGGACGCCGAGAGCGGTGCCAGGAGCTGCACCTGCGCGCCGCCCGGGGCGTCGCCGACCCCGATCATCGCTTCCTCGACTCCCTGCTCGGTGTTGGTCTCGCGGTGGGTGACCTGGAGGCCGAGCACGTCGGCGTACCAGGCGACGGCCGCGTCGAGGTCGGGCACCGCCACGCCGACGTGGTCGATCGCGGTGACCAGCGGGGCGATCGCGGCCAGCGGGCTGGATCCGACGGGGCTGGGGGTGGGCTCGGTCATGCGGGTCACGCTAGCGGCCCGCCGTCCGAGGGTACCCGCAGGTAACGTCCCCCCGGTCACGCACCAGCTCGGCACACCCGCAACGTCGCAGGAGGCTCTCGTGTCCGGATCCGCCGGCTCCACCCCCACCGGTTCGGTCATCATCGGAGGTGCGCGCACCCCGATGGGCAAGCTGCTCGGCTCGCTGAAGGGCTTCTCGGGTGCCGACCTGGGGGCGGTCGCCATCCGCGGTGCGCTGGAGAAGGCCGGGGTCGCCCCCGAGCAGGTCGAGTACGTGATCATGGGCCAGGTGCTCACCGCCGGGGCGGGGCAGGTGCCGGCCCGCCAGGCCGCCGCCGCGGCCGGGATCCCGATGACCGTGCCCGCGCTGAACATCAACAAGGTCTGCCTCTCGGGGATCGACGCCATCGCCATGGCCGACCAGATGATCCGGGCCGGCGAGTTCGACGTCGTCGTCGCCGGGGGCATGGAGTCGATGACCCAGGCGCCCCACCTGCTCAAGGGCAGCCGCGAGGGCACCAAGTACGGCGATGCGACCCTGGGCGACCACATGGCCGACGACGGGCTGTGGGACGCCTTCACCGACCAGGCCATGGGCCGGATGACCGACGAGCGCAACGACGGCGACGGTCTCAGCCGCGAGGAGCAGGACGCCTTCGGGGCCCGCAGCCACGCCCGCGCCGCCCGGGCGTGGAAGGACGGACTGTTCGACGACGAGGTCGTCGCCGTCTCCATCCCGCAGCGCAAGGGTGACCCGGTGGAGTTCAAGGCCGACGAGGGCATCCGGGCCGACACCACCGTCGAGGGCCTCGGCGCGCTGCGTCCCGCCTTCCGGCCCGACGGCACCATCACCGCCGGCACCGCCAGCCCCATCTCCGACGGGGCGTGCGCCGTGGTCGTGATGAGCCGGGTGAAGGCCGAGGAGCTGGGACTGTCCTGGATCGCCGAGATCGGGGCGCACGCGGTGGTCGCCGGCCCCGACTCCTCGCTGCAGGAGCAGCCCGCCCGCGCCATTGCCAAGGCGTGCGAGAAGGAGGGCATCACCCCCGCCGACCTCGACCTGGTCGAGATCAACGAGGCGTTCGCCGCCGTCGGCATCGTCTCCGCCCGCCAGCTCGGGCTCGACGAGGAGAAGCTCAACGTGAACGGCGGGGCCATCGCCGTCGGCCACCCGATCGGCATGTCCGGCGCGCGCATCACCCTGCACCTCGCCCTGGAGCTCGGTCGCCGCGGCGGCGGGATCGGGGCGGCGGCACTGTGCGGCGGTGGCGGCCAGGGCGACGCGCTGATCCTGCGCGTGCCCGCGTCGGCCTGAGACCGGTCCCGGCCCGCGCGATGGACGTCGCCGACCTCGTTGCCCGGGCCCGCGACGGTCAGGCCCGGGCGGTCGCCCAGCTGATCTCCCTGGTCGAGGACGCCAGCCCCCGGCTCCGGGAGGTCGCGGCCGCCCTGGCCCCGCACACCGGCCGCGCCCAGGTCGTCGGGCTGACCGGACCTCCGGGGGTGGGCAAGTCCATGACCACGTCGGCGCTCGTGCGGGTGCACCGCGCGGCCGGGCGCCGGGTGGGGGTGCTCGCGGTCGACCCCTCCTCGCCGTTCTCCGGAGGTGCGCTGCTCGGCGACCGGGTGCGGATGAACGACCACGGCACCGACGGCGGCGTGTTCATCCGCTCCATGGCCACCCGGGGCCACCTGGGTGGGCTGAGCTCGGCGACGCCGCAGGCCCTGCGGGTGCTCGACGCCGCGGGCTTCGACGTGGTGCTGGTGGAGACGGTGGGGGTGGGCCAGTCCGAGATCGACGTGGTCTCCCTCGCCGACACCACCGTGGTGCTGCTCGCACCGGGGATGGGCGACGGCATCCAGGCCGCGAAGGCGGGGATCCTGGAGATCGCGGACGTGTTCGTGGTGAACAAGGCCGACCGCGACGGCGCCGACACCACCGTCCGCGAGCTCCGGCACCTGATCTCCCTGGACGGTGGTGCTGGTGGGGTGGGGTCCACCTGGCGCCGCCCGGTGGTGCGGACGGTGGCCTCGGCGGCGGAGGGCATCGACGACCTCGTCGCCGCGGTGGCCGGGCACCGGGCCTGGCTGGAGACCGACGGTGCGCTGACCCGGCGGCGCACCGCCCGGGCCCGGGCCGAGGTGGAGGCCATCGCCGTGGCGTCGCTGCGGTCGCGGATGGGGGGGCTCACCGGGCACGCCGCGCTGCCCGAGCTGGCCGTCCGGGTCGCCGAGGGCACCCTCGACCCGTTCGCCGCCGCCGACGCGCTGGTGGCCGCGCTCGAGCGGTGACGAGGACGACACCCCGCACGGGCGACGGAGCCGGTCGCGGTGGGCACACTGGTGGGGTGAGCACCCCCGCGTCGACGTCCCTGCTCGACCTCAGCACCCCCGCGACCCGCTTCCGGCTGGCGGCCGTCATCGAGGCCCTGAGCTGGGCGGCGCTGCTGGTCGCCATGTTCCTCAAGTGGGTGGTCGGCACCGCGAACGAGGGCGGCGTCCCCGTGGTGGGGCCGATCCACGGTGGCTTCTTCGTGCTCTACGTGGTGGTCGCCCTGCTCGCCGTGCGGCCGCTGCGGTGGGACGCGCGCACCACGGCGTGGGCGCTGGTGGCGAGCATCCCGCCGTTCGGGTCGATCGTGTTCGAGCGGTGGGCCGTGCGCACCGGACGCCTGGGCGAGCTCTCCCGCACCTGAGCTCGTGGTGGCAGGCTGTGGTGGCAGGCTGGGGGGATGATCGTCGCCTTCAGCGTGGCCCCGTCCGGCTCCGATGACTCCGGGAGCGTGAGCGAGGCCGTCGCCGCCGCCGTCCGGGTCGTGCGGGCCTCCGGCCTGCCGCACGAGACCAGCTCCATGTTCACCTCGATCGAGGGGGAGTGGGACGAGGTGATGGACGTGGTCAAGCGCGCCGTCGCGGTCGTCGCCGAGGCCTCGCCGCGCACGTCGCTGGTGCTGAAGGCCGACATCCGGCCCGGGTACACCGGTCAGCTCGCCGCCAAGGTCGAGCGGGTCGAGGAGCACCTGCGCGACGGCTGAGGCGGTGGGCCCGGAAGGCGGTGGGCTCAGAAGGCGGTGGTCACCGCCGTGAGCAGGTCCTCGCTCGACCAGCTCGGGTTGGCGATCGCCCGCTGGACGGTCAGCTCGGGGTGCTCGGGGTCCAGCGGCTTCCCGTCGAGCTGGAACGCGGCGGTGTAGCCCGCCTCGAGGACGTGGGGCAGCGCGACGGGGTTCCACGCACCGTAGGGGTAGGCGAAGTACGACACCGGGTGGCCGAGGACCTCGGCGAGCTCCGCGCCCGGCTCGTCGAGCTGGACGCGCCAGTCGTCGCCCGCGTACCGGTCGACGCGGTGGTGGTCCCAGGTGTGCGCGCCGACCGTGTTGCCCGCGGCCTCGAGCTGGCGGAGCTGGTCGGAGCTCATGTAGTGCTTCTTGCCGAGCACCACGGTCATGGCGAAGTACGTCCCGGTGAAGCCGCGCTCGGCCATGGCGGGTGCGCCCACGGTGAACCCGTCGAGGTCGCTGTCGTCGTAGGTGAGCATGACCGGCTTGGCCGGCAGGGCGGTGCCGAAGCTGAGGTTCGCCATCAGCTGGTCGGGCGTGACGGTGGTGAAGCCGTTGTCGCGCAGCGTGTCCAGCTGTGCGGTGAAGGTGGCGGGCGGGATGATGTAGGCGCGGGCGCTGGCCGAGTCGTCACCGGTCCGGTCCCGGATCTGGTGGTAGCAGAGGATCGGCACGTGGGAGCGGGCGAGGACCGTGGCGGCGTCGGCCCGGGTGGGGGCGACCGTGGTCGTCGGCGCCGCGCTCGTGGTGGCGGGCGCCGGGGTGGTGGTCGCGGACGGGCCGGGGGCGCTGGTGGTCGGGGTGGTGGCGCTGCTGCTCGTGGTGCTGGTGCACCCGGCCAGCAGGGCAGCCGCCCCGGCCCCGAGCAGGAGCCGGCGGCGGCTGAGGAGGGCGTCGGTCGGGTTCGGGCGCGGGATCACGGGCGCAAGGGTAGGAGCCGGGCCGGTGCCGCGGTGGACGGACCGCCGTCCCGTGCCAGGATCATGCCGTGACGAGACCTGCTCGACGTCCCTCCGCCCCCCCTCCCGCGATGGCCGCCGCCATGTCCGGTGCCGTCGACCTCTCCGCCCTGAAGGCCCGGGCCACGGCCCCCGCCGGTGCGGCGGCGGAACCCCCGCGCCCGTCCTCGACCCACGTCGTGGAGGTGACGGAGGAGACGTTCCAGGCCGAGGTCGTGGAGCGCTCGATGCAGATCCTGGTGGTCGTGGACCTGTGGTCCTCGCGCAGCCCGGTCAGCACCGACATGTCGGCGACGCTGGAGGCCCTGGCCGCCGGCGACAACGGCGCCTGGGTCCTCGCCCGGGTCGAGGTGGACACGCAGCCCCGCATCGCCGAGCTGTTCGGGGTGCAGTCGCTGCCCACCACCGTCGCGGTCGCGGTGGGCCAGCCCGTCCAGGCGTTCTCCGGCGAGCAGCCCCCGGAGCAGGTGCGGGCCTGGGTCGACTCGCTCATCACGGCGCTGGCCGAGCAGCTGCCCGGGACGAAGGCGCTCGCCGGGGACCGCCCGGAGCCCGAGCCGCTGCCGGTGGACCCCCGCTTCGCCGCCGCCGAGCAGGCGGTCGACGCCGGGGACTACGACGGGGCCGTCGCGGCCTACGAGCTCGTGCTCAACAGCGAGCCGGGCAACCTCGACGCGCAGGCCGCGCTGGCCCAGGTGCGCTTCATCCAGCGCGTCGAGACGGTGCCCGCCGACGCGGTGGCGACCGCCGACGCCGCACCCGACGACGTGGAGGCCCAGCTCTCCGCAGCCGACGCCGAGCTGGCCACCCAGGCGGTGGAGGCCGCGTTCGCCCGGCTCGTGGCCACGGTGCGCCGCGCCGGTCCGGGTGCGGGGCGCGACGCCGCCCGGGCCCGGCTGCTGAGCCTGTTCGAGCTGTTCGAGCCCGCCGACCCCGCGGTGGTCGCGGCCCGGCGCCAGCTCGCGTCCGCGCTGTACTGACCGCCCCGACCCCACCGGCACGGGGGTGTTGGCACCCTGGGACCCCGGATCCTCGCCAGCACTCCCGTGCTGGCGAGGACGGGCCGGGGGTCAGGGCCGGTCGAGGACGAACCAGACCGTCGCGAGCGGAGGCACCCGGATGTCGGCCGACGCCGGGCGCCCGTGCCAGCTGCGATCGAGCGCCTCGACCGAGCCGAGGTTGCCCACCCCGGAGCCGCCGTAGGCCTCCGAGTCGGTGTTCAGCACCTCCCGCCAGGTCCCCGCGGCGGGCAGGCCGAGGCGGTAGCCCTCGTGCGGTTGGCCGGAGAAGTTGGTGACGCAGGCCAGCACCGAGCCGTCGGCGCCGTGGCGCAGGAAGCTCAGGACGTTGTTCGCCGCGTCGTTGGCGTCGATCCAGGAGAAGCCCTCGGGCGAGGTGTCCTGGCTCCACAGCGCGGGCTGCGCCCGGTAGACCCCGTTGAGGTCACCCACGGCCTGGGCGATCCCGCGGTGCAGCGCACCGGCCTCGGGGTCCTCGAGCAGGCTCCAGTCCAGGCCCAGCTCCTCGGACCACTCGGTGGGCTGGCCGAACTCCTGGCCCATGAACAGCAGCTGCTTGCCCGGGTGGGCCCACATGTAGCCGAGCATCCCGCGCAGGCCGGCCGCCTTGTTCCAGGCGTCACCGGGCATCCGCTCCCACAGCGAGCCCTTGCCGTGCACGACCTCGTCGTGGCTGATCGGCAGCACGAAGCTCTCGCTCCAGGCGTAGACCAGCGAGAAGGTGACACCGTGGTGGTGGTAGCTGCGGTGCACCGGGTCGCGCCCGACGTAGTCGAGCGTGTCGTGCATCCAGCCCATGTTCCACTTCATCCCGAAGCCGAGCCCGCCCAGGTGGGTGGGCCGGGTGACGCCGGGCCAGGAGGTGGACTCCTCGGCGATCGTCACCACACCGGGGTGCTGCTTGTAGACGGTCGCGTTCATCTCCTGCAGGAACGCCACGGCCTCGAGGTTCTCGCGCCCGCCGTGGATGTTCGGCTCCCACTCGCCCGCCTCGCGGGAGTAGTCGAGGTAGAGCATGGAGGCGACGGCGTCGACCCGGAGGCCGTCGACGTGGTACTCCTCGAGCCAGTAGAGCGCGTTCGCGACGAGGAAGTTGCGGACCTCGCTGCGACCGAAGTCGAAGATGAGCGTGCCCCAGTCCTTCTGCTCGCCGCGGCGCGGGTCGGCGTGCTCGTACAGCGGGGTGCCGTCGAAGCGGGCCAGGGCCCAGGCGTCCTTGGGGAAGTGCGCGGGCACCCAGTCCACCAGCACCCCGATACCCGCGGCGTGCAGGGTGTCGATGAGGTGGCGCAGCTCGTCGGGGGTGCCGAAGCGCGAGGTCGGCGCGTAGTACGAGGTGACCTGGTAGCCCCAGGAGCCGCCGAAGGGGTGCTCGGCGACGGGCAGCAGCTCCACGTGGGTGAAGCCCAGCGCCCGCACGTGCTCGACGAGCGCCTCGGCGAGCTCCACGTAGCCCAGACCGGGCCGCCAGGACCCCAGGTGCACCTCGTAGGCGCTCATCGCCTCCGCGTGCGGGACGCCGGTGGCACGACGGGTCATCCACTCGTCGTCGGCCCACGCGTAGGAGCTGTCCACGACGACGGACGCCGTCGCGGGCGGGACCTCGGTGCCGAAGGCCATCGGGTCGGCCTTCTCGACGACCGAGCCGTCCGCCCCGTGGACCCGGAACTTGTAGCGGGTGCCCGCGCCGAGACCGGGGACGAACACCTCCCACACGCCGGTGGAGCCGAGCGAGCGCATGGGGGTGGCCCGGCCGGACCAGCCGTCGAAGTCGCCCAGCACGCTGATGCCGCGGGCGTTGGGCGCCCACACCGCGAAGGAGACGCCGTCCACGGTGCCGTCGGGGGTGTCGTAGCTGCGCACGTGCGCACCCATGACGTCCCACAGGCGCTCGTGGCGGCCCTCGGCGACGAGGTGCCGGTCGACCTCGCCCAGGGTGGGCAGGAAGCGGTAGCCGTCGGCGAGGGTGTGCGTCTCGCCGCCGTAGGTCACGGCCAGTCGGTAGTCGACCAGGTCCGCGATGGGCACCCACACGGCGAACAGCCCGCCGTCGACGTGGTGCAGCTCGTGGGTGAGGTCACCGATGACCGCGACGACCTTCTCCGCGTCCGGGCGCAGGGCCCGGATGGCGGTGCCGCCGCCGAGGGGGTGCGCACCCAGGACGGAGTGCGGGTCGTGGTGGGTGCCCGCGAGCAGGTGCCCGAGCTCGTCCTGCGCCGGAGCGGGAGTGGGGTTGGGCTCGGGCGGCGCGGCGGTGGCGTCCGACGGGCCCGGGGGCCGGGCGGCCGCGGGGCGGTCGTCCGGGACCGGGGTGCTCGCGGCGGGGGTGGCGCCCGAACGGGGGCTCGGGCTCGGTCGACCGGTCGCGCTCGGGTCGGTGCTCATGCGTCGTCCTCTTCCAGGTCGTCCGGCAGGGAGGGGTGGTGGCGGGAAGCGCTGGGGGCACCGCACAGGCGGCGGACCGCCGCGAGCGGGATGTCCAGCCAGCCCGGGCGGTTGCGGGCCTCGTAGACCGCCTCGTACAGCGCCTTGTCCAGCTCGTAGGCCGCGAGCAGGGCGCGCTGCTCGCGGGGGTCGTGCCCGGCGGTGGTGGCGTACCCGTCGCAGAAGGCCCCCGCGTTGCGGGCTCCCCACTCCCGGGCCCGGAACTCCCGCTGCCGGTGGGTGGCTTCGGGCTCGACGGACCCCTCGTGCAGCTGGGCGTGCGCCGCGTAGTCGAACGAGCGCAGCATCCCGGCGACGTCGCGCAGCACGCTGTCGGGCTCGCGGCGCTGCGCCAGGGTCTTGGCCGGCTCGCCCTCGAAGTCGATCAGCAGCCAGCCCTGCGGGGTGCGCAGCACCTGTCCCAGGTGCAGGTCGCCGTGCACCCGCTGCACCGGCGCGGCCGCGGTGAGCCCGGCCGCCGCCTCGAGCAGCGCGCGGGCCGCGTCCTGGACCTCGGCGAGCGCGGGGACCACGCGCACGGCCTCGTCCAGGCGCTCGAGCATCGCCGGGACCGGGCCGGCCCCCTCGGACCGCGGGCCGGAGCCGAGGGCCTGCGCCAGCGCGGCGTGCACCTCGGCGACCGAGCGACCCAGCCGCTCCGCCTCGCCGGCGAAGTCGGTCCCGACCTCCTCGGCGTGCAGGTCGGCCTCGCTGAGCAGGTCCCGCACGCTCGAGAGCGCCATCCGCCAGCCGTCGGCGGAGTTGGCCGCGAAGTCCTGCGCCATGGCCAGCGTGGTCGGCTCGCCGTCGAGCTCGCCGTCGAGCCACGCCCGCACCGGGGCGATGGAGACCGCGCCCGCGTCGCGCAGCGCCCGGTGCAGCTCCAGGTCCGGGTTCACCCCGGGGGCGACCTGTCGGAACACCTTGAGCAGCAGCTCCTCACCGAGGACCACCGACGTGTTGGACTGCTCGGCCCCGAGCACGCGGCCGCTCATGCCGGTCTCGAGGTGCACGTCGTCCTCGGTCGCGAAGGTGAGCGTTCCCACCCGTCGGCCGGCGGCCAGCGCGTCAGCCAGCACCCGGATGCAGGCGGGGTCGCGGAGACCGTCGTAGGGCACCCGACCGCCGGTCACCGGGAGCGTCCAGGCTTCGAGCTCGGCGGGCAGCTCGTCCCGGGTGCCGAGCACCAGCTGGTAGCGGGGCGCGCCGCCGTCGGCGAGGTCCACGCGCACCAGCAGGTGCTCGGTGCGGGGGCCGCCGTCGGTGGTGTCGTCGGCCAGCAGGGTGGTGGAGAGCACCTCCACCCCGGTGACCGCGGTGCCCTTGTGGCCGAACCAGCGCTGCGCGGGCAGCCACTGCGCCAGCGTCGCGGCCAGGTCAGGACCTGTTCCGGCCGGGCTCACAGGCCCTCCCCCTCGGCCGCCGAGCGGGCGGCGTCGCGCGACTCCGACGGTCCCGACTCGCGGTCGGGACCGTCCGGGTCGGGCTGCAGGGCGAACCAGAAGAAGCCGTGGCCGGGCAGCGTCACCATGTACTCCTCGGACCTGATCTGGGGGAAGGGCACCGAGCCGGTGAGCTCGACGGGGATGCGTCCGGCGAACATCGACAGGTCCAGCTGCACCGCCTGCGGGAAGCGGGAGAGGTTGTTGACGCAGAGGATGACGTCGCTGACCGATCGGGTCTCCGTCGAGGGCGCGAGCTCCCGCAGGTAGCTCAGCACGCTGGGGTTCGCGCTGCCCAGCTCGGTGAAGCTGCCCAGGCCGAAGGCGGGGTGCTGCTTGCGGACCTCGATCATGCGCCGCGTCCAGTGCAGCAGGGTGTTGGTGGAGCCGGACTGCTGCTCCACGTTCACCGACTGGTAGCCGTAGGTCGGATCCATGATCACCGGCAGGTACATGCGCGCCGGGTCGGCCCGGGAGAAGCCGGCGTTGCGGTCCGGCGTCCACTGCATCGGGGTGCGCACCGCGTCGCGGTCACCCAGCCAGATGTTGTCGCCCATGCCGATCTCGTCGCCGTAGTACAGGACGGGCGAGCCGGGCAGGCTGAGCAGCATCGCCGTGAACAGCTCGAGCTGGTTGCGGTCGTTCTCCAGCAGCGGCGCGAGGCGGCGGCGGATGCCGATGTTGGCCTTCATCCGCGGGTCCTTGGCGTACTCGGAGTACATGTAGTCGCGCTCCTCGTCGGTGACCATCTCCAGGGTCAGCTCGTCGTGGTTGCGCAGGAAGATGCCCCACTGGGCCCCCGAGGGGATCGCGGGGGTCTGGGCCAGGATCTCCGAGATGGGGAAGCGGCTCTGGCGGCGCACGGCCATGAAGATGCGCGGCATGAGCGGGAAGTGGAACGCCATGTGGCACTCGTCGCCGGTGTCGGGGTCGCCGAAGTAGTCGACGACGTCGGCGGGCCACTGGTTGGCCTCGGCCAGCAGCACGCGGTCGGTGTACTCGGCGTCGATGACGGCGCGGCACTTCTTCAGGAACTGGTGCGTCTCGGGCAGGTTCTCGCAGTTGGTCCCCTCGCGGGCGAACAGGTACGGCACCGCGTCGAGCCGGAAGCCGTCGATGCCCAGGTCCAGCCAGAAGCGCAGCACGTCGATCATCGCGTCCTGCACGGCCATGCAGTCGTAGTTCAGGTCTGGCTGGTGGGAGAAGAAGCGGTGGAAGTAGTACTGCTTGCGGACGGGGTCCCACGTCCAGTTCGAGTTCTCGGTGTCCACGAAGATGATCCGGGCGTCGGGGTAGCCCTCGTCGGTGTCGGCCCACATGTAGTAGTCGCCGTAGGGGCCGTCGGGGTCGTTGCGCGACTCCTGGAACCACTGGTGGGTGTCGGAGGTGTGGTTCATGACCAGGTCGGTGATGACCCGCAGCCCGCGCCGGTGCGCCTGGTCGAGCACGTGCACGAAGTCCTCGACCGTCCCGAACTCCGGCAGCACGGTGCGGAAGTCGCGGATGTCGTAGCCGCCGTCGCGCAGCGGGGAGTCGTAGAACGGGGGGAGCCACAGGCAGTCCACGCCGAGCCACGACAGGTAGTCCAGCTTGTCGGCGAGCCCGCGCAGGTCGCCGGTGCCGTCGTGGGAGGAGTCGTTGAAGGCGCGCACCAGCACCTCGTAGAACACCGCGCGCTTGAACCAGTCGTCCTGGACGCGCATGGAGCGGGCGTGGGTGAAGTCCGCGGCGTCGGGCTCGACGAGCATGCCGTCGGCGGTGTGCTCGGCCTCGGCGACGGCTCCGGAGCCGGAGTCGGGGGCGGGGAGCGGGGAGTCGGTCACGAAGGCCTTTCCTTGCGGGTGGGTGCGGGGGGTGCGTGCGGGAACGGTCAGGGACGGTGGCTGACGCGGGTGCGAGCCTCGGGGTCGAGCGCGGGCAGGGCCATCACGTGCGCGACGCCGTCCCACGGCTCGAGCCGGACGAAGTTGCGCTCGCCCCACTCGTAGCTGGCGGCGGTCACCTCGTCGCGGACCCAGAACCGCTCGTGCCACTGCCGCCCCAGCGCAGGCAGGTCGAGGTGCAGCACGCCCTCCTCGGCGGCGAACGGGTTCAGGTTCACCACCACGAGCACCGCGTCCCCGGTGGCCGGGTCGACCTTGGAGTAGGCGATGAGCGCGTCGTTGTCGACGTGGTGGAAGCGCAGCGTGCGCTGCTGCTGCAGCGCGGGGTGGGCACGTCGGATCTCGTTGAGGCGGCGCAGGTACGGCTCCAGGGACTCCCCGCGCTCCACGGCGCCGGCGTAGTCGCGCGGACGGAGCTGGAACTTCTCGGTGTTCAGGTACTCCTCGCTGCCCGGGCGCACCGCGGTGCCCTCGAACAGCTCGAAGCCGGAGTACACGCCCCACGTGGGGGCGAGCGTCGCCGCCAGTGCGGCCCGGATGGCGAACATGCCCGGCCCGCCCTCCTGCAGGCTCGCGTGCAGGATGTCGGGGGTGTTGACGAACAGGTTGGAGCGGGCCTCGTCGGCGTGGGCCACCAGCTGCTCGCCGAACTGGGTCAGCTCCCACTTGGCGGTGCGCCAGGTGAAGTAGCTGTAGCCCTGGGTGAAGCCGGCCCGGGCCAGGCCGTACAGCCGGGCCGGTCGGGTGAACGCCTCGGCCAGGAACAGCACGTCCGGGTCGGTCGCCTTGACCTCGGCGATGAGCCACTCCCAGAAGTCCGTCGGCTTGGTGTGCGGGTTGTCGACCCGGAAGATCTTCACGCCGTGGGAGACCCAGAACCGGACCAGGCGCAGCGACTCGGCGTAGATGCCCTGGCGGTCACGGTCGAAGTTGATCGGGTAGATGTCCTGGTACTTCTTGGGCGGGTTCTCCGCGTACGCGATGGTGCCGTCGGGCAGCACCGTGAACCACTCCGGGTGGGCCGCCGCCCACGGGTGGTCCGGGGCCGCCTGCAGCGCGAAGTCCAGCGCCACCTCCATGCCCAGGGCGGCGGTCGCAGCCACGAAGGCGTCGAAGTCGTCGATCGTGCCCAGCTGCGGGTGCACGGCGTCGTGCCCGCCCTCGGCGCTGCCGATCGCCCACGGCGAGCCCACGTCGTCCGGGCCCGGGTCCAGGGTGTTGTTGCGGCCCTTGCGGTTCACCTCGCCGATGGGGTGGATCGGCGGCAGGTACACCACGTCGAAGCCCATCTCGGCCACCCGGGGCAGCGCGTCCAGGGCGGTGGTGAAGGTGCCGTGCACGGGGTTGCCGTCGGCGTCCCAGCCGCCCGTCGAGCGGGGGAACAGCTCGTACCAGGAGCCGAACTGGGCGCGCGGACGGTCGACGAGGACCTGGTGCGGTCGCCCCCGGGTGAGCAGGTCGCGCACCGGGCGGCGGCGCAGCAGCTCGGTGACCTCGTCGGACAGTGCGGGGCCCACCCGCTCGGCAACCGTGCCCGGCCCGCGCAGGGCTTTGACGGCGGCGAGCACCCGCTCGCGACCCTCCTTGGCCACGACCTTGGCCGCGCGCTCGAGCAGCAGCGCCCCGGTCTCCAGGTCGTTGGCCATCTCCGCCGCGCTCTGCCCGGCCTCGCCCTTGACCTCGACGGCGTGGCGCCAGGTGGCCACCGGGTCGCTCCAGGCGTCCACCCGGAAGGTCCACAGCCCGGGGGAGTCGGGGGTGACGAGGGCGTGGAAGCGGTCGGGCTCCTCGCCCGGGGTCATCGGCACCTGCAGCGCGCCGGTGCGCTCGCCCGGGCCGCGCCAGACCACGGTGGCGGCCACCGCGTCGTGACCCTCGCGCCAGACGGTGGCGGCGACGGGGACCACCTCGCCCACCACGGCCTTGGCGGGGAACTGCCCGCAGGACACCAGGGGAACCACGTCGTCGATACCGAGCCGTCCGGTCACTGCCACCACTCTCGTCGTGGCCCGCGCACTCCTCGGGCGGGCCTGCGGCGTGCGTGCGGATCCGCGGCGGGGCCGACGACTCCGTGCACACGACCACCCTTCCCCAGTCACGCCCGCAAGGCGAATGAGCCCCGGGTGGGCGGGTGACGCCCTTGACCGGTCTCTGGATCGGTACTGTGCTCCCTCATGCGAGCCCTGCGACGCGTCACCGTCCGCGCCCACCTCCCGGAGCGCCTCGCCGCGCTCGGCACCCTCTCGATGAACCTGCGCTGGAGCTGGCACCCCGCCACCCAGGAGCTGTTCGCCGAGGTGGACCCCGAGCGCTGGGAGCTGCTGCGGCACGACCCGGTGCGCCTGCTCGGCGACGTGCCGCCCGAGCGCCTGGACGCCCTCGCCGCCGACGACGAGTTCACCGCCCGCCTGGATGCGCTGGCCGCCGACCTGCAGGCCTACCTCGACGGCACCCGCTGGTACGCCGAGCAGGAGGCGGCGGACTCGGGGCTGCCCCCCGCGATCGGCTACTTCTCCATGGAGTTCGGTGTCACCGAGGTGCTGCCGAACTACTCCGGTGGTCTCGGCGTGCTCGCCGGCGACCACCTCAAGGCCGCCTCCGACCTGGGCGTGCCCCTGGTCGCGGTGGGCCTGCTGTACCGCTCCGGCTACTTCCGGCAGTCGCTGTCCGCGGACGGCTGGCAGCGCGAGCACTACCCGAGCCTGGATCCCCAGGGGCTGCCGCTGACCCTGCTCGCCGACGCCGACGGTGCCCCGGTGGTGGTCTCGGTGGCCATGCCCGGTGACCGCGAGCTCGCCGCCCGGGTGTGGATCGCGCAGGTCGGACGGGTGCCGCTGCTGCTGCTGGACTCTGACATCGGCGAGAACGACGACGAGCTGCGCGGGGTGACCGACCGGCTGTACGGCGGCGACCAGGACCACCGGATCAAGCAGGAGATCCTCGCCGGGGTCGGTGGTGTACGGGCCGTGCGCGCCTACTGCGAGGTCACCGGGCACGCCCAGCCCACCGTCTTCCACACCAACGAGGGCCACGCGGGCTATCTCGGGCTGGAACGCATCCGCGAGCTGCTGGGGGCCGGCCTGGACCACGAGACCGCACTGACCACCGTGCGCGCCGGCACCGTGTTCACCACCCACACCCCGGTGCCGGCCGGCATCGACCGCTTCCCGGTGGAGCTGGTGCGTCGGTACTTCGGCGGGGTGGGGGAGTCGGCGCTGCTGCCCGGCGTCGAGCTGGAGAAGGTGCTCGCGCTGGGCGCCGAGGCCGACCCGCACATGTTCAACATGGCCCACATGGGGCTGCGGCTGGCCCAGCGCGCGAACGGTGTCTCGCAGCTGCACGGCGAGGTCAGCCGCGGCATGTTCGCCTCCCTGTGGCGCGGCTTCGACACCACCGAGGTGCCGATCAGCTCGGTCACCAACGGGGTGCACGCCCCCACCTGGGCCTCGAAGGAGTGGGCGGCGCTGGCCCGGCGCACCGTGCCGCAGACCCGGCCGGACGAGGCCGGGGCGTGGGCGGCCCTGGAGCACGTCCCCACCGAGGAGCTGTGGGCGCTGCGCACGCGGCTGCGCGGCCAGCTCGTCACCGAGGTCCGCCGCCGCGTCCGCGCGTCCTGGGTCGAGCGGGGTGCCACCGAGGCCGAGCTGGGCTGGACCGCCGGGGTGTTCGACCCGGACGTGCTCACCGTGGGCTTCGCGCGTCGTGTGCCCACCTACAAGCGGCTCACCCTCATGCTGCGCGACCCGGAGCGGCTGCGCGCCATGCTCACCGATCCCGAGCGCCCGGTACAGCTGGTCGTCGCGGGCAAGAGCCACCCTGCTGACGACGGCGGGAAGGCGCTGATCCAGCAGGTCGTCCGCTTCGCCGACGCTGCGGACGTCCGCCACCGCATCACGTTCCTGCCCGACTACGACATGTCGATGGCCCGGTACCTGTACTGGGGCTGCGACGTGTGGCTGAACAACCCGCTGCGCCCGCTGGAGGCCTGCGGCACCTCGGGCATGAAGAGTGCGCTGAACGGCGGGCTCAACCTCTCCATCCGCGACGGCTGGTGGGACGAGATGTTCGACGGCGAGAACGGCTGGGCCATCCCCACCGCGGACGGCGTCACCGACGACGAGCGCCGTGACGACCTCGAGGCGACCGCGCTGTACGAGCTGCTGGAGGGCTCCGTGCTCCCGCGCTTCTACGACCGCGACGCCGGCGGGGTGCCGCAGCGGTGGATGGAGATGGTGCGCCACACGCTGACCACGCTCGGGCCCAAGGTGCTCGCGAGCCGCATGGTCGGTGACTACGTGCTCGACCACTACCGCCCGGCCGGGGCCGCCGCGGTCCGGATCGCCCAGGACGGCCGCGCCGCCGAGCTCGCGGCCTACCGCACCAAGGTGCACGCCGCGTGGCCGGAGGTCGCCGTGCTGCGGGTGGACGCCTCGGGCGTGCCCGACACCCCGGAGATCGGGGCGGAGCTCACCCTGCGCGCGGACGTGGCACTGGGCGGGCTGGACGTGGACGAGGTGGCCGTGCAGGCCGTGCTCGGCAAGGTCGACGCCGACGACGAGCTGTTCGACGTGCAGACCGTGCCCATGGCCCACGTCGGTGAGCACGAGGGTGCACCGGTGTTCGAGGTGCGCACCGCGCTGCCCCACTCCGGCGCCGCCGGCTACACCGTCCGCGTCCTGCCCCACCACGAGCTCCTCGCCGGCGCCGCCGAGCTGGGCCTGGTCGCCACTGCGTAGCTCGTGCGTGACAACTCGACCCAGGAGGCGAGGTTTCGTCTACAGTCGCCCGGGTGGGCGAGCTCCGCGGGCGGCCAGGGTTCAGGCGGCACGCCAGAGACTCAGCGACCCACCGGTCACGGTGACGGCGTCCCCGGCCCGGTGGCGTTCGTGCCCGGTGGGCTCACCGGTGGGGCGCGCGCCGTCCAGCACCAACTGCAGCACGCCGCACCCCGCGAGGACGACGTCCGTCGTGGGGCCACCGTTGACCACGAGCAGGACCCCGGTGCCGGGCACCCACGCCTGCAGCACCCGGTCGTCGTCGTCGCGCCAGCCGTGCTCGGCGAGCACGGCGCCGTCCGCACCCGACCACGAGAGCTCCGCCGGGTCGTAGAACGTGTCGCGACGTAGCGACGCCCCGGCCCGGCGCAGCGCGAGCACCCGGCCCACGAAGGCGGTGAGGTCCGGGTCGGCACCGGCCCAGTCCAGGGCCCACGCGGTCGGGTCGTCCGCGGACCCGCAGTAGGCGTTGTTGTTGCCGCCCTGGGTGTGGCCGAGCTCGTCCCCGGCCAGCAGCATCGGGGTGCCGGCGGCGAGCAGCAGCGTGCCCAGCAGCGAGCGCACGTGCTGGGCCCGGGCGGCGAGCACGGCCGGGTCGTCGGTGGCGCCCTCCACCCCGTGGTTCACCGAGCGGTTGCCGTCGGTGCCGTCGCGGCCCTGCTCGCCGTTGGCGTCGTTGTGCTTGCGGGAGTAGGAGACCAGGTCACGGACGGTGAACCCGTCGTGCGCGGTCACGAAGTTGAGGCTCGAGGTGGGGGAGCGGGCGCCGACCACGTCCTGCGAGCCGGCCAGGCGCACGGCCAGCGCGCTGCGGCCGGCCGCCCCGCGCCAGAAGTCGCGCACGGTGTCGCGGAAGTAGTCGTTCCACTCCGTCCACTGCGGACCGAAGGCCCCCACCTGGTACCCGTCACCGGTGGCGTCCCAGGGCTCGGCCACCAGGGTGCACCGGGCCAGCACCGGGTCGGTGGTGATCGCGGTGAGCAGGCCCGCCGCGGGGTCGAAGGCGCCACCCCGGGGCCGGCCGAGCACGCTCGCGAGGTCGAAGCGGAAGCCGTCGACCCCCATCGAGGCCCAGTGCCGCAACGAGTCCAGCACCATCCGCACCACCAGCGGCGAGCCCGCGTCGAGGGTGTTGCCGCAGCCGGTGAGGTCGTGGCCGTCGGGCAGGTAGTAGCCGCCGTAGCCCCGGAAGCCGATCACCGGACCGTCCGGCCCGCCCTCGCAGGTGTGGTTGTAGACCACGTCGACCCACACGGCGATGCCCGCAGCGTGCAGGGCGTCGACGAGGGTCTGCACCTCCTCCTGCTCGGCGCCGGGGCGGCTCGCGTAGCCGGGGTGCGGGGCGGAGAAGGCGGCCGGCGCGTAGCCCCAGTGGTTGCGCATGCCCCGCGCCCGGAGCCCGGGCTCGTCGAGGAATGCCTGCACGGGCAGCAGCTCGACCACGGTCACGCCCAGCGCCACCAGGTGCGCGACGACGACCGGGTGCGCCAGGCCCAGGTAGGTGCCCCGCAGCTCCGGTGGCACGGCGGGGTGGGTGGCGGTGGCGGCGCCGACGTGCACCTCGTAGACCACCGCGTCGACGGGGTCGGGCGCGGGGGCGGGGGCGGGGGGTCGGGGCGGGGCGGTGACCACCGACACGGGGACGTGCCCCAGGGTGTCCGCGCCGGTCGTCGCCAGCACCTCCGCGTCGCCCAGGACGCCGGAGATGCGCCGCGCCGCCGGGTCCAGCAGCAGCTTGGCGGGGTCGTGCGCGGGGCCGTGCACCCGGTAGCCGTAGTGCTGGTCCGGGCCCACCCCGTCGACGACGCCGTGCCACACCCCCTGCGTGCGCTCCAGCTCCACCCTGCGCTCGATCTTCCCGTCGTCGACCAGGCACAGCTGCACCCGTTCCGCTCCGGGGCACTCGACGGCGAACCGGGTGCCGTCGGTGCGTGGGTGGGCGCCGAGGGGGAACGGGTGGGATCGGGACACGGGGGCATCCTGCCTGGGCCCGACCGCGGCAGTGCGCGAGGATGGTCCCCGTGACCGCCCCCGAGGACGACCTGTTGGTGGACTTCGCCGGTGTCAGCGTGCGCCGCGGCAGCACCACGCTGCTCGGTCCGCTGGACTGGCGCGTGGAGCTCGACGAGCGCTGGGTCGTGCTCGGGCCCAACGGGGCCGGCAAGTCGACCATGCTCCAGGTCGCCGCGGCCGAGCTGCACCCGAGCGCCGGCACCGTGCACCTGCTGGGGGAGCGGCTCGGCCGCACCGACGTCTTCGAGCTGCGTCCCCGCATCGGGACGTCGTCCTCCGCGCTCGGGCACCGGGTGCCCGGCAACGAGGTGGTTCGCGACCTCGTCGTCTCCGCCGGGTACGCGGTGCTCGGCCGGTGGCGCGAGGACTACGACGAGGTGGACACCGCCCGGGCCGACGAGATGCTGGGCTCGCTCGGCGTCGGACACCTGGCGGCGCGCACCTTCGGGACGCTGAGCGAGGGGGAGCGCAAGCGGGTGCTCATCGCGCGGGCGCTCATGACCGACCCCGAGCTGCTGCTGCTCGACGAGCCCGCGGCCGGGCTCGACCTGGGCGGCCGGGAGGACCTCGTCGAGCGGCTCTCGCTGCTCGCCTGGGACGCCGACGCGCCGGCCAGCGTGCTCGTCACCCACCACGTCGAGGAGATCCCGCCCGGCTACACCCACGTGCTGCTGCTGCGCGACGGTGCGGCGGTGACCCAGGGCCTGCTCGAGGACGTGCTCACCGCCGAGGCGCTGAGCGAGACGTTCGCCACGCCGATCACGCTGAACCGGGTGGACGAGCGGTACTTCGCGCACCGCCGCGTCTGAGGAGGCTCAGCACGGCTCCAGGTGCATGCCCACGAACGGGATCGGTACCAGCGTGACGGGGAGCGCTGGGTCGTCCGGGTACCGCGCGACGAGCACCTGGCCGGGCTGGAGACCGTCGAGGTCCGCTGGGCTGGAGCTGAGGAACCCGGTGCTCGTCGCTTCGTCGGCACCGAACGCGCTGATCGCGTACCTCACCCCGGGGTCGAGCGCGTCCACGTCCGGACCGGTCGGGTGCCAGCTGCCGGACGGTGCGCCCAGCGTCCACCGCTCCGTCAGCACCAGCGGGCTCTCGCGGATCCAGGAACCGATCGTCGACGAGCGGTCGTCGTCGGTCACGAGGACGGCGCTGGTCATCCCGTCGTCCAGGTTGCCGCCGCAGACGTGGACCGCCGCCACCAGCTCTCCGGCGTCGTCGATCCCGATCCCGATCGCGGCCGTGACCAGGGATGAGCAGCCCGTCAGCCCGGGTGCCAGCACCAGCAGTACCGCCGCCAGCCGTCTCCGTCGCACCTCCCGATGGTGGGCGGCGCCGGACTCGACCCGGCGTCGGGGCCGTCACGGTTGCGTCTCGTCCCCGCGGTAGCGTCTGCCCCATGGCTGAATTCGTGACGCTCGAGGTGGCCGATGGCATCGGCACCATCCGCCTGGCCCGCCCGCCGATGAACGCGCTGAACGCGCAGCTGCAGCTGGAGATCCGGGACGCGGCGCTGGAGGCGAGCACCCGGGCCGACGTCCGCGCGGTGATCGTGTTCGGTGGGGAGAAGGTGTTCGCCGCCGGTGCGGACATCAAGGAGATGGCCCAGCGGACCTACCAGGACATGACCACTGCGGCGGTGACCCTGCAGCAGTGCTTCGCCGCGGTCGCCGCGATCCCGAAGCCGACCGTCGCCGCGATCACCGGCTACGCCCTCGGTGGCGGCATGGAGCTCGCGCTGTGCTGCGACCGGCGCATCGCCGGGGACAACGCGAAGGTGGGCCAGCCCGAGGTGCTGCTGGGCATCATCCCGGGTGCCGGTGGGACGCAGCGCCTGTCGCGGCTGATCGGGCCGAGCCGGGCCAAGGACGTGATCTTCACCGGCCGGTTCGTGGGTGCGGACGAGGCACTGGCCATGGGGATGGTCGACGAGGTCGTCGCCCCGGACGACGTGTACGCGGCGGCGAAGCGCTGGGCCGGGCAGTTCAGCGCGGGCGCGGCGCTGGCACTGGGGGCGGCCAAGGCGGCCATCGACGGTGGCCTCGACACCGACCTGGCCACCGGGCTCAAGCTGGAGAGCCACCTGTTCGCGGCCCTGTTCGCCACCGAGGACCAGACGATCGGCATGGCGTCCTTCGTCGCCAACGGGCCGGGCAAGGCGGAGTTCACGGGGCGGTAGCGGCGGCCGGGGCTCGAATAAGGTGGCGCGCATGACCGCGACCGACCCGGCCCCCAACCCGAACGCGACCGCGGAGCAGGTTCAGGCTGCCTACTCGGACAACCACCTCGCCCAGGTGCTCTACCACGACTGGGAGGCCGGGACCTACGACGAGAAGTGGTCGATCAGCTACGACGAGCGGTGCAACACCTACGCTCGCGGCCGCTTCGACGCCGTCGTCGGGGTCGAGTCGCAGGTGCCGTACGGACGCGCACTCGAGCTGGGCAGCGGCACCGGGTTCTTCCTGCTGAACCTCATGCTCACCGGGGTGGCGACCTCCGGCTCCGTCACCGACCTCTCACCCGGCATGGTCGAGGTGGCGCTGCGCAACGCGGCGGACCTGGGTCTGGACGTCGACGGCCGGGTCGCCGACGCCGAGACCATCCCCTACGACGACGACACCTTCGACCTCGTGGTGGGGCACGCGGTGCTGCACCACATCCCCGACGTGGAGCAGACCCTGCGCGAGGTGCTGCGGGTGCTGCGCCCGGGCGGGCGCTTCGTCTTCGCCGGCGAGCCCAGCACCATCGGTGACCGCTACGCACGGTTGCTCGGCCGGGCCACCTGGGAGGCCACCACCCGGATCACGAAGCTGCCCGCGCTCGCGTCGTGGCGGCGTCCGCAGGCCGAGCTCGACTCCTCGTCCCGGGCGGCTGCGCTCGAGGCCGTCGTCGACCTGCACACCTTCGACCCGGCCGACCTGGAGCGCACCGCGCTGGCGGCCGGGGCCATCGACGTGCACGCCGCCACCGAGGAGCTGGCCGCGGCGTTCCTGGGCTGGCCCGTGCGCACCTTCGAGGCCGCCGTGCCCAGCGACAAGCTGGGCTGGGGCTGGGCGCGCTTCGCCTTCGGCGGGTGGCGGGCACTCAGCCGCATCGACGAGGCCCTCCTCTCGAAGGTGGTGCCACGCCGGTTCTTCTACAACGTCATGATCACCGGGGTGAAGCAGCCCGCCGCCGACGTGCTGTGAGCTTCGAGCCCGGGACCGCCGACGTGGCGTTCCTGCGCACCGAGGCCGGCACCCGGGTGCTGGCCCAGCTCGAGTCCCGGCCCCTGACGGTGGCGACCCGGGTCGCCGACGTGGCCGCGGCGCGGACGCTGGGCGAGCACGGGGCCGCCGCGCTGGACGTCGCGCTGGCCAGGCGGGCGGCCCTGGGCAAGCTCGACGACCCGTCGTCGTGGCTGCTGGGGACGCAGGCGCTGCAGCAGGCCACGGCGAGCCGGGTGGCCCAGCACCGGTCGGCACGGCTCGCCGGGCGGACCGTGCACGACGTGACGTGCTCCGTCGGCACCGAGCTGGTGGCGCTCGCCCCGGTGTGCCGGGTGCTGGGCTCCGACCTCGACGCCGCCCGGCTGGCCTGCGCTGCGGCGAACGCTCCCGGGGTGCCCCTGGTCCGGGCCGACGCCCTCGTCCCGGTGAGCCGTGACGCGGTGGTGCTGGCCGACCCGGGGCGCCGGCGCGACGGTCGCCGCACCCACGACCCGGCCGCCCTGGAGCCGCCGCTGCCCGACCTGCTCGCCGCCCACGCCGGGCGGGACGTGGTGGTGAAGTGCGCACCCGGCCTGGACGCGGCGTCCTGGGACGGTGAGGTGGAGGTCGTGTCGTTGGACGGCGGGGTGCGCGAGGCCGTGCTGTGGTCGACCGGGCTCAGCGGGGCCGTCCGTCGTCGGGCCAGCGTGCTCTCGTCCTCGGGTCCGGGTTACGAGGTGACCGACGCCGACCCCGACGACGCGCAGGTCCGGGAGGCGGGGGAGTGGATCGTGGACCCCGACGGGGCCGTGGTGCGGGCCGGTCTCGTGCGGCACTGGGCCGCGCGCCACGGGCTCGGCCAGCTCGACCCCCGCACCGCGCACCTCACCGGGGACACGGCCCCGCCCGGTGTCCGCGCGTTCCGGGTGCTGAGCCACGGCCGGTTCACCGAGAAGGCGCTGCGGACGGCGCTGGTGCAGCACGACGCGGGCAGCGTCGAGATCCTCGTGCGGGCGGTCGAGGTGGACCCCGCTGTCCTGCGGAAGCGGTTGCGGCTGCGGGGTTCCCGGGCACTGACGGTCGTGCTCACCCGCATCGGGGACACCCCGAAGGCGTTCGTCTGCACCGCCCACGGGTCCCGTGCGTGAGCGCCGGTACCGTGCCCGCCATGACGAGCATGTGGGCCTCGCCGTTGCGGACACGGTTGCGGAGCGGACGCGCCGCCCGGCGTGATCCGGAGCAGGCCCGGTTCCTCACCCTCGCCTCGCTGCGCTGGATCCGCCGAAACCGGGCGTGGACCCCCTGGTACCTGGTCCGCTACTGGCGGCTGCTGCGCTTCCGGGCCGCGAACCCGCACGTGGTGCTGCGCGGCATGGTGTTCCTGGGGCGCCGGGTGGAGCTGCACGCCACCCCGGGGCTGGCCCGGATGGAGATCGGGCGCTGGGTGCACCTCGGTGACGGCAACGCCATCCGCTGCCACGAGGGCTCGCTGCGCATCGGCGACAAGGTGGTCCTGGGCAAGGACAACGTCGTCAACGCCTACCTCGACGTCGAGATCGGCGCCTCCACGCTGATCGCGGACTGGGTGTACATCACCGACTTCGACCACCGCTACGACGACGTGGGCGTGCCCATCAAGGACCAGGGGATCGTGAAGAGCCCGGTGCGGATCGGCCCGGACTGCTGGATCGCGACCAAGGTGACCGTGCTCCGGGGCAGCCGGGTCGGGCGGGGCTGCGTGCTCGGGGCGCACGCCGTCGTCCGGGGTGACGTGCCGGACGGCTCCGTCGCCGTGGGCGCCCCCGCCCGGGTGGTCCGCAACCGCCACGACGACTGGGAGGCGGGGGTGGCGGCCCGCGAGGCGCGGGAGGCCGCGCTGCGCGACATCGAGCGCAAGAAGGCGCGTGGCCCCACCCGCTGATCAGCGGTCGGGCAGCGCCCGCTCCGCGACGACGGGGCGGGCCAGGGGCACCCGGACCCGGCGCGTGGTCGCGGCGTAGAGGGTGGCGGTGTCGGCGGCGATCCGCGCCCAGGTGAACTCCGCGGCGAGCCGGGCGTGCGCGTGCTCGGCGCGGGTGTGGGCGGCGGCGGGGTCCGCGAGCACGGCAAGCACCGCGGCGGCCAGCCCGGCCACGTCACCGACGGCGAACCCGAGCCCGTCGGCACCGTGGACGACGACCTCCGCGAGGCCCCCGGAGCGTGACGCGACCACCGGCGCCCGGGCCGCGGCGGCCTCCAGGGCCACGATCCCGAACGGCTCGTAGCGGCTGGGCACGACGACGACGGCCGCCCGGGCCAGCTCGTCGGCGATCTGCTCGGGCTCCAGGGGTCCGGCCCAGGTGACCGCGCGGGCCACCCGGTGCGCCCGGGCGCGCTGGTGCAGCCAGGCGGTCTGGGTCCCCCCGCCCGCCACCACGAGCCGGGACCCGGGGTGCGCCGCGCGGATGCGGGGCAGGGCGGCCAGCAGGTCCTGCACCCCCTTCTCGTGCTCCAGGCGGCCCAGGAACAGCACCCGGCCGGACTCGGGCGCGCGCGGTCGCACCGGGATCCTGCCGTCGAGACCGTTGGGCAGCAACGTGATCGGGACGGTCGGGGAGTAGAGCTGCACGGCCTCGTCGGCCATCGCGCGCGAGCACGTGATGATGGCGTCGGCGTCGTGCACGAGCCACCACTCGACGGAGTGCACGTGGCGCTGCAGCGGGGCGGAGAGCCAGCCGGAGTGCCGGCCGGCCTCGGTGGCGTGCACGGTGACGACCAGCGGCACGTCGTGGTGCTGGGCCAGGGCGACGGCGGGGTGTGCGACGAGCCAGTCGTGCGCGTGCACCACGTCCGGCGTCCAGCCCAGCCCGAGCCCGGCGCGGAGCATCGCGTGCCCCACGGCTAGGGTCCAGGCCACCAGGTCCTCGCCGAACACCAGGTGCAGGGGGTCCTCGGCCACCGCGACCACGCGGACCCCGTCGACGTCCTCGTCGGTGGTGGGGTGGGTGGAGGCGTCGGTGCCCGTCGGCCGGCGGCACAGCACCACCACGTCGTGCCCGGCCGCGGCCAGGTGCGCCCCGAGGGCGTGCACGTGCCGCCCCAACCCCCCGACGACGACGGGCGGGTGCTCCCAGGAGACGAGCAGGACCCTCACAGCAGGCGGGCGTCCAGCGCCGGGAACACCCCGTCGGCACGCCGCCACCGGGCGGCCAGCTCGGCCGCGGGGCCGCCCGTCGCAGCCGCGTGGGCGATCTCGAACACGGCGTGGGCGTGGGTCTGCGCCCGGGTGCGGGCGTAGCCGGCCGCGGAGTCCTTGGTGACCATGAAGGCCCAGTCGCTGGCCACGGCGAGCAGCGCCTCCCGCAGCAGCTGGTCAGCCACCGGGTTGCGGCCGGCGGACTTCACGAGCCGGTCGACGGCGTCCAGCGCGACCCGCACCACCTCGTCGTCGAGGTCGACGAGGTCGGCGACCTGGTCCCCGGCCCACACCCGCCAGTCCTTGCCCGACCCCCAGGAGGACTCGCCGAGCTCGACGGGGGCACCCACGTGCCCGGCCTCGACCGCGCCCCGCAGGGTGCTGACCCGCACCCCGGCCTCGGGCAGCGCGCGGAGCACGGCCTCCAGCCACGCCGGCCCCTCGTGCCACCAGTGCCCGAACAGCTCGGTGTCGTAGGCGGCCACCACCATCCCGGGCCGTCCGTCCCGCGCGGCGAGGTCCTGCAGGCGGGCACGGACCACGGCCACGAAGTCGGCGGCGTCCCGGGCCACGGCCGCGGCGGCGAGCGCCGGGTCGTAGGGCGCCTTGTCCTGCGGTGCGACGCGCCTGCCGGTCACCCGGGACGGCTTCAGGCCGGTGGCGTGGTCGTGGGTGTGGAAGTCGCGGTACTCCGGCGACCCGGGGTACCCGGCCCTCGGCGACCACACCCGGTAGCTGACGTCGAGGTCGCGGCCGAAGCAGAGGACGTCGCTGGCACCGACGGGGTGCGCGGCCGCGGTGTCGCCGTGCAGGGCCGGTCCGTCGACCAGGAACCGGGCCACCCCGGCCGCGGCGTAGCCGCGCTCCATCCCGGGGGCGTAGGCGCACTCCGGGGCCCAGATCCCCTGCGGCCGGGTGCCCCAGCGGGTGTGGGCGTCGGCGAGGCCCTGCTCCAGGGAGAACGCCCGCAACCGCGGGTCGAGCAGGGGCGCGAACGGGTGCGCCAACGGCCCGCCGAGCAGCTCGACGGCCCCGGAGCCCGACAGCTCGCGCAGCACCGGGGAGCCGCCGTGGCGCCAGCTCCGCGCGAAGTCCGCCAGCGCCGCCGCGGCCGCCCGGTGCTCGTGGGCGCCCAGGGCAGGACCCGCCTGGGCGGCGCGCAGCTGCCAGTCGCCCAGCCAGTCGTGCATCCCGCGCAGGGTGTGCGGGTCGTCGAGCTGGGCGGCGAGCACGGGGGTGACGCCGAGGGTGAGCAGGTCGGTCCGACCCTCCGCGGCCAGGCGGCGCAGCACCTGCGCGACCGGCAGGTAGGAGTGCGCCCACGCCTGGTACAGCCACTCCTCGCCGACGGGCCAGCGCCCGTGGTGCGCCAGCCACGGGAGGTGGCTGTGCAGCACCAGGCAGAACGTGCCGACGGGTTCGCTCACGACGCCCGGCCCGCCGAGGCTCCCGTGGCGACCGCCACGGCCACCAGGTCCAGGCTCGCGTCGACGTCCGCTTCGGTGAGCACGAAGTCGGCCGTCGTGACGGCGGCGACGTCGGCGTGCAGCGCGTGGCTCCACGGCTCCCCGCCGAGCTGCGCGTCCACGATCGACCCGCCGTGGGCGGCCTCCAGCGCGCGCAGCCGCGGCCCGTGGTGCAGCCCGGCGACGGTGGCGTCGAAGCCGGCGTCGGTGAGCAGGCCGCCGAGCTCGGAGCCGGAGAGCTCGCGGGTGTGGAAGGGGTTCAGCGGCGTGTCGCGGCCGGGGGAGAAGGTGATCCGGTTCGGCGTCGAGAGCAGCAGCGTCCCGCCGGGGACGAGCACGCGGTGGCACTCGGCGAGGAACTCCGGCTGGTTCCACAGGTGCTCGATCACCTGCAGGTTCACCACGACGTCGACCGACGCCGTCGGCAGCGGCAGGTGCGCGAGGTTGGCGCGGACCAGGCCGAGCGCCGGGTAGCGGCGGTGCGCGTGCGCTGCGGTGTGGGCGTCGTAGTCCAGTGCGAGCACGCGGGACGCGGTGCGGGAGAGCAGGTCCGCGCCGTAGCCCTCGCCGCAGCCCGCCTCCAGGACGGTGCCGCCGGCGCAGCATGGGGCGAGCAGCTCGTAGACCACCTCGTGCCGGCGGAACCAGTAGTTCTCGGCGGTGACGTCGGGGACGGTGCGCTCGCCGGTGATCGGCAGGACGTCCTCGGTCATCCGCCGCACGGTAGTGGGTCCGGCACGCCCGAGAAGGACCCTCAGGCGAACGGCACCCGGGCCCGGGCCTCCCACGGGCCACCCCGGTACACCCACACCTGCAGCCCGACCGCCCGGGCCGTCCACGGCGCGAACGAGGTCTGCAGCCGGTCGAGCGTCTGCCTCGCCACGGCCGCGGTGACCTTGTTCTGCACCGTCACGTGCGGGCAGTAGCGCTGCCGGTCCTGCCGGGTGAGGTCGGCGGCCCAGCGGCGGGACAGCTCGGTGTGCACCGCCAGCAGCTGCGGTGCGGCGAGGTCCAGGGCCACCCCGCGGCCGAGCGACCGCAGCCGGGTGAGGGCCACGTCGAAGGCGTCGGTGGCCCGCGCGACGTCGGCCGCGTCGCGGGCGACGGCGGTCGTGTCGGGCAGGGCGTGGAAGAGCATCACGTGCGCACCGACGGCGGTGCGCCCGGCCGGGAAGTGCTGTCGCCGCAGCTCGTCGAGCCGCGCGGTGGACCCGGGGTCGAGCGCGAGGGTGACGAGCAGCGGATCGGGCACCGTGGCGACGCTACGACCGCGGCCATCGCCCCGCCGGACGCCGTCCGGCGCCGGTCCGGTGTGGCGTGGATCGCCGCGCGGACCCTTGCGCGCGTGTTACCGATCGGTAACCTGGGGGCAGCAGCGGAGAACGCCGCGACCTGGGACGCTGTCCCCAGCGAGTGCACGCCCACGGCACGTCCACCTGAGGAGAGACATGAACATCGTCGTTCTGATCAAGCAGGTGCCTGACACCTGGTCCGAGCGGACGCTCTCGGAGTCCGACTTCACCCTCGACCGCGGCGCGGCCGATGCCGTGCTCGACGAGATCAATGAGCGCGCCGTCGAGGAGGCCCTGCAGATCAAGGAGGCCGGCGAGGGCACCGTCACCCTGGTGACCATGGGTCCCGAGCGGGCCACCGAGGCCATCCGCAAGGCCCTCAGCATGGGTGCCGACAAGGCCGTGCACCTGCAGGACGACGGCCTGGCCGGCTCCTGCGCGGTGCAGACCACCCGCGCCCTGGCCAAGGTCATCGGCACCCTCGGCGAGGTCGATCTCGTCATTGCCGGCAACGAGGCGACCGACGGTCGCACCGGAGCCATCCCGGCCATGCTGGCCGAGGTCCTCGGGATGCCGCAGATCACCCAGGTCCGCTCGCTGACCGTCGAGGGCACGACCGTCACCGCCGACCGCGAGACCGAGGACGGCAGCACCACCCTCGAGGCCACCCTGCCCGTGGTGGTCAGCGTCAGCGAGAAGATCAACGAGCCCCGCTACCCCTCGTTCAAGGGGATCATGGCCGCCAAGAAGAAGCCCGTGGAGACGCTGAGCCTGGCCGACGCCGGGATCGACGCCGGCGAGGTCGGCCTGGCCAACGCGCTGACCACGGTCTCCGCCGCCACGCCGAAGGCCGCGCGCACCGCGGGCGAGCGCGCGGTCGACGAGGGCGACGGCGGCACCAAGATCGTGCAGTACCTCGTCGCGCAGAAGATCATCTGAGCCGGCTGTCGAGCAGAGAAGGAAGAGGAGAATCATGTCTGAGGTCCTGGTCCTGGTCGAGCACGCCGAGGGCGAGCTCAAGAAGGTCACGTCCGAGCTGCTGACCGCCGCCCGCACGCTGGGGGAGCCGTCCGCCGTCGTCGTCGGTGCGCCGGGCACCGCCGCCGGCATGGCGCAGGCGCTCGCCGCCGCCGGTGCGGAGAAGATCTACGTCGCCGAGTCCGACGAGGTCGGCGGGTTCCTGGTCACCCCGGAGGTCGACGTGCTGGCCTCGCTGGTCGGCTCCGCGTCGCCCGCCGCGGTGCTCGTCGCCGCCTCCCTGGAGGGCAAGGAGATCTCCGGGCGCCTGGCCGTCCGCGTCGGGGCGGGCCTGCTCGTCGACGTGGTCGACCTGGCCGCGGACGGCTCCGCCACCCACTCGGTGTTCGGCGGGGCGTTCACGGTGACGGCGAAGGCCACCACCGCACTCTCGGTCATCAGCCTGCGTCCGGGTGCGGTCGAGCCCGCGCCCCAGGCCGGCGCCGGCACCCAGGAGACCGTCGAGGTCCCCGCCCAGGACGCAGCCCGGGCCACGAGGATCACCGCGCGCAACCCGATCGTCGGCGGTGACCGGCCTGAGCTCACCGAGGCCACCGTCGTCGTCTCCGGCGGACGCGGAGTCGGCTCGGCCGACAACTTCTCCGTGGTCGAGTCCGTGGCCGACTCCCTGGGGGCCGCCGTGGGCGCGTCCCGCGCGGCCGTCGACTCCGGCTACTACCCGGGCCAGTTCCAGGTCGGCCAGACGGGCAAGACCGTCTCCCCGCAGCTGTACCTTGCCCTGGGCATCTCCGGTGCCATCCAGCACCGCGCCGGCATGCAGACCTCGAAGACGATCGTCGCCGTCAACAAGGACGACGAGGCGCCCATCTTCGAGATCGCCGACTACGGCATCGTCGGGGACCTGTTCAAGGTGGCGCCGCAGCTGGCGGAGGAAGTCGCCAAGCGCCGCGGCTGACCGCACCCGCACCACGAACGCCCGCCCGGGACCCGGGCGGGCGTTCGTGCGTTCACGGCCCCTCGGCGAGCTCCGCCAGTGTGGCCAGCTGCTTGTGCACCATGATCCCGTCGCCCCACGGCAGCAGGCGCCGGCCCAGCCAGCCGTCCGGCGTCGACGGGTAGCCGCAGCGGACCTTCACCACCAGCCGGGTCCCCCCGGCGCAGGCCCGCACCCGGTAGGTCATGGCCATCGACCAGCGGCCCCGGGTCAGCACGGTCAGGTGGTCGTCGGTGGCGAAGGCGGCGACGCGGAACAGCACCAGCGCCCGCTGTCCCACCGCGAGCGGACGGCCGTCGGTGACGGTGCGGGGGCTGCGCCGGCCCAAGTTGTCCACGAGGTCGTAGGAGTAGGGCGCCACGCGCAGCTGGCCCAGCCAGCGGTAGACCGTCGCCGGGTCGGCCGCCACGGTGCGGGCCCGGAACAGCTCCTGGTCGAGCTCGGGGGCCTGCCCGGCACCCAGGTCGTCGCAGGGGTAGCGCTCGGCGCGCTCGGCCGCGGTGGACGAGCCGTCACGGGCGCGGTCGGGAAGGGATCTCACGAGAGGTGAGTGTGGTGCCGGCGCGGAGCTGCGGCCAGCCCGGGAACCATCGTCGAGCAGCGACTATCCTCGAACGGTCATGACTCCTGCTCCCTCCCGGTCGGTGTACCTCGACCACGCGGCGACGACGCCGATGCTGCCCGCCGCGATCGCTGCGGTCACCGAGGGGCTCGGCGACGTCGGCAACGCCGCGTCCCTGCACACCTCCGGCCGGGCGGCCCGGCGGCGGGTCGAGGAAGCCCGGGAGGCCGTGGCCGGGGCGCTGGGCGCCCGCCCGTCGGAGGTCGTGTTCACCGCCGGAGGCACCGAGAGCGACAACCTCGCGGTGAAGGGCATCTACTGGTCGCGCCGCCAGCAGGACCCCGCGCGCACCCGGCTGCTCGTCGGTGCGGTGGAGCACCACGCCGTGCTCGACGCCGCCCAGTGGCTGATCGACCACGAGGGGGCGCAGGTCACCTGGCTGGCGGTCGACGCCCAGGGTCGCGTGCTCCCCGAGGTGCTCGCCGCCGAGCTGGAGCGCCACGGGCCGCAGACGGCGCTGGTCAGCGTCATGTGGGCCAACAACGAGGTCGGCACGGTGAACCCGGTGGCCGAGCTGGCGGCCCTCGCGCACGCCCACGGCGTGCCGCTGCACACCGACGCGGTGCAGGCGGTGGGGCAGGTGCCGGTGGACTTCGCGGTCAGCGGCGTCGACGCGCTCACCCTCACCGGACACAAGCTGGGTGGTCCGCTCGGCGCGGGAGCCCTGCTCATCGGGCGCAGCGTGGGGTGCGTCCCGCTGAGCCACGGCGGCGGGCACGAGCGGGACCTGCGCTCGGGCACCCCGGACGCCGCGTCGCTGACCGGCTTCGCACTGGCGGTCCGCACGGCCGTGGACACCCGGCCCGACCGGGCGACCCGGCTCGCCGCGCTGCGGTCCCACCTCGTCGCCGGGGTGCTGGAGGCGGTGCCCGACGCCCGGCTCAACGGCGACCCCGACCCGGCCGGACGCCTGCCCGGGCTCGCCCACGTGAGCTTCCCCGGCTGCGAGGGGGACTCCCTGCTCATGCTGCTCGACGCCCGCGGGGTGGAGTGCTCCACCGGGTCGGCCTGCACGGCCGGCGTGGCCCAGGCCAGCCACGTCCTGCTGGCGATGGGTGCCGACGAGCCGAGCGCCCGGGGCTCGCTGCGCTTCTCCCTGGGCCACACCTCCACCACCGCCGACGTCGACGCGCTGCTGGAAGTGCTGCCGGCGGTGGTCGCGCGGGCCCGGGCCGCCGGCACCACCACGAGGGCCTGAGCCGTGCGGGTGCTGGTCGCCATGAGCGGCGGGGTCGACTCGGCCGTGGCCGCGGCCCGGGTCGTCGAGGCCGGGCACGACGTCGTCGGGGTCCACCTGGCGTTGAGCGAGGCCCCGGGGACCCTGCGCACCGGCAGCCGCGGCTGCTGCACCAAGGAGGACGCCGGTGACGCCCGACGGGTCGCCGACGTGCTCGGCATCCCGTGCTACACGTGGGACTTCGCGGCCCGCTTCCGTGCGGACGTGATCGACGACTTCGTGGACGCCTACGCCCGCGGGGAGACCCCCAACCCGTGCCTGCGCTGCAACGAGCAGGTGAAGTTCGCCGCGCTGGCCGACAAGGCGGTGGCGCTGGGCTTCGACGCCGTGGCCACCGGGCACTACGCGCGCCTGCACGACGGGGTGCTGCGCCGGGCCGTCGACGCGGGCAAGGACCAGTCGTACGTGCTCGGGGTGCTGACGGCCGCGCAGCTGGCCCGAGCGCTGTTCCCGATCGGCGACACCCCCAAGGAGCAGGTGCGCACCGAGGCCGCGCAGCGGGGGCTGGCGGTGGCCGCCAAGCCCGACAGCCACGACATCTGCTTCATCCCCTCCGGCGACACGCGCGCGTTCCTGGGGGCCCGGATCGGGGTGCGCCCCGGAGCGCTCGTCGACGCCACCACCGGGGCGGAGCTCGGCCGCCACGACGGGGTGCACGGCTTCACCGTCGGCCAGCGCAGGGGCCTCGGCCTGGGCGGTGCTCCGGGCGCCGGTGACAGCCCGCGGTACGTGACCGGCATCGACGCCAGCACGGCCACGGTCACCGTCGGCAGCGCCGCGGACCTCGACGTCGACGAGCTCGACACGGCCTCGGTGGTGTGGACGAGCGGAACGGCGCCGACCGCTGACCTGGAGTGCGTCGTCCAGGTGCGGGCGCACGGTGGGCTGGCCCCGGCTTGGGTGGCGGCCGACGGGCAGCGGGTGGAGCTGGGGGAGCCGTTGCGGGGGGTGGCTCCGGGACAGGCCGCGGTGTTCTACACCCCCGACCCGGCGGGGGACGTGGTGGTGGGCAGCGCCCGCATCACCGCGGCCCGGATCGCGGCCCGGATCACTGCGGCCCGGGCCACCGACCCCCGCCGGGTCCGGTGATCAGCTGTAGGGGTTGCTCGCGCTGACCTCGTGCACGGTGATCGTCGGGGCGCCGGTCACCTTCCCCTCGAGAGCACCGAGCAGCTCCTGGGTGTGCGGCTGGCCCATGTGGCCGTCCAGGTCGGCCTTGGACTCCCACCGCTCGATCGAGTAGAAGGCCGTCGGGTCCTCGGTGTCGCGGGTGAAGCGGTAGTCGATGCACCCGGCGTCGCCGCGGGACGCGGTCGCGGTGCGCGCCAGCAGGTCGGCCAGCTCGTCGGCGGCCTCGGTGGTGGCGTGGGCCTCGGCGATGACGATGATCAAGGGTCCTCCAGAGCTCAGGCGGCTGCGTCCCGGCGGCGGTGCCGGGACGGCGGGGCGCCGCGGGGCCCACACTGCACCTTCGCGGCCCGCGTGCCCAGGGGTGGCCGCCGGTGGGGTAGACACTCAGGTCGTGCCCAGTCCCGCCGACCCGACGTCCGACCTGCGCCGCGACCTGCCCCTCGGCGCGGCGACCGGCATCGGCTCTTGGCCCGGTGACGATCCCTTCGAGGCGGCGCGGGTGGTGCTGGGCGAGCTCGGGGTGCTGCCCCACCTGGTCGAGCTGCCCGGCCGCGGGGTCGGCGCCGACACCATCGGCCGCACCGCCGCCCTGCTGGTGGACCTCGCCGTCGAGGTGGTCCCGACGGGCTACCGCGTCGCGGCCGCGCCCGGGCGGGAGCACCGCCGGGCCCGGGACCTGCTGCGCCACGACCTCGACGCCCTCGAGCAGGCCGTCGAGTCCTCCGGGGTGACGCCCGCCGCGGTGAAGATCCAGGTGGCCGGGCCGTGGACGCTGTGCGCCGCTGTGGAGCTGCGCACCGGGCACCGGCTGCTCACCGACCACGGTGCGGTCGCCGAGGTCACCGCCTCGCTCGCCGAGGGCCTCGCCGGGCACGCCGCCGAGGTGTCGCGCCGCACCGGGGCGCCGGTCGTCGTCCAGCTCGACGAGCCCGGCTTGCCCGGGGTCCTCGCGGGCTCGCTGCCCACCGCCTCCGGGCTGGAGACGATCCGCGCGGTGGGCGGCCCGGAGGTCCAGGCGGGCCTGCGCACCGTGCTCGCGGCCGCACCGGGGCGCACCCTCGTGCACTGCTGCGCACCCGGTGCGCCCCTGGAGCTGCTGGTGGCGGCGGGCGCGGCCGGCGTGCTGGTGGACGCGTCGCTGCTGCGCCAGGCCGACCTCGACGGGGTGGGGGAGCTGCTGCAGGCCGGTGCCCTCCTGGGCCTGGGGCTGGTGCCCGCCACGGACCCCGAGCAGCCGGTCACCCTGGACGCGCTGGCGGCGCCGGCGTTGCGCCTGGTCGACCGGCTCGGCTTCGGCCGCGACGTGCTCGCACGCCAGGTGCTCGCCACCCCGCGCTGCGGCCTGGCCGGCGCCACCCCGGCGTGGGCGCAGCGGGCGCTGGGCCTGGTGACCGAGCTCGGCCGGGCGTTCGTCGACCCCCCGGTGGGCTGGTAACCGGCTGGACTCATCGACAATCGAGTAGTCGGGTTGACGATCAGCGGACGGATCCTGATCGAGTGGAGACCGAGTGGATGTGCGGCGCCCTCCCCCTGTGCGCGCTGGCCGGGCTCGCCGAGGGCGAGGCGCCGTGACCTCCACCTGGCGGGAAGGGATCGCCGGACCGGGACGCACGGTGTTCTCGCCGACCGAGGACGGACGACGGCGGCTGGCCGCGCTGCGCGGGCCCAGGCACGACGCGGCGCGACACGGCGTTCCGGTCTCCGAGGTGGAACACCACCTCCAGGTCGCGCGGGCCGCCGTCGTCGACAGCGGGTCCTCGGCGGAGGAGCTGTTCGGCACCCCGGAGCAGCACGCACGCCAGCTGGCGGCAGGGGTTCTCGGTGGCCGGCACGACGCAGGGGACCGGGAGTCGTGGACCGACGTGGTCACCGGGGTCCTCCTCGTGGTCGGCGTCACCGGCCTGGTGGCCACGCCGATCCTCCTGGCCGGCTCGGGGTGGACCGTGCCGCTGACCCCGAACGGGCTCGGCACCGTGGCCGTCCTCGTGCTCGGGACGGCGCTCGCGCTGGCGGTGCACCGGTGGTGGCGGGGCGGACGGCTGCGCGTGGCGGTGGCCGCCGGCGCCCCGGTGCCGTGGCGCTGTTCGGTGCCGTGGCGGCGTCGGTGTCGCTGCCGGGCCACGACCGGGTGCGGGGGCAGGCGCCGACCCTCGTGCTGACCGTCATCGCCGCCGGGTCGCTGTGGCGGGGGGCACGGCTGTCCGACCGCCGAGTCGACCCGGCGCCGGGTGAGGCCGACGCCGCGACGTGGTTCGCCCGGTTGGCCGGCCTGCTGCGGGGGCGGCACCACCTGTCGTCGCGCACCGTCCGCAGCGGGGTCACCGACGCCCGTGGGCACGTCGTCGCCTCGGGGGCGACGCACCCGGCGCAGGAGCTCGGCACCCCGGAGACGTACGCGTGGGTCGTGGCCGCGCAGACGGACGAGTCCATCCGCCGCGGCGCCCGCCTGACGTGGTTCGTCCGCCTCGGCGCCCTGTCGCTGCTGGGCTTCGTCGTGGTTGCACAGGTGCTCGACGACGGCGCGACCTGGTGGACGTGGACGGGCGCGGTGGCGCTCGTGCTGATCGGCCGCGACCTGGTCGACAGGCGGCGGGATGTCGGTGCCGCTGGATAGCCTCTGCCCGTGAGCGAGACGAGCACCCCGGACCTGCGGTCGGAGTGGGCCCAGCTGGCCGAGGAGGTCCGCGGCCACCAGTTCCGCTACTACGTGCGCGACGCCCCCACCATCAGTGACGGCGAGTTCGACGTGCTGCTGCGGAGCCTCGAGGCGCTGGAGACGGCGCACCCGGAGCTGCGCACCCCGGACTCGCCCACCCAGCTGGTCGGCGGGGGCTTCGAGACCGGGTTCGCCGAGGCCGCGCACCTGGAGCGGATGCTGAGCCTCGACAACGCCTTCGACGACGACGAGATGCGGGCCTGGGCCGGGCGGGTGGTCGCCGAGGTCGGTCACGACGTCGAGTACCTGTGCGAGCTGAAGATCGACGGGGTGGCGCTGAACCTGGTCTACGAGCAGGGTCGGCTCGTCCGGGGCGCCACCCGAGGGGACGGGCGGGTCGGGGAGGACGTGACGCTGAACGCCCGCACCATCGACGACATCCCCGACACCCTCACCGGCACCGAGGAGCACCCGGTCCCCGAGCTGCTCGAGGTCCGCGGCGAGGTGTTCTTCCGCCTCACCGACTTCGAGGCCCTCAACGCCTCCCTCGTCGCGGAGGGCAAGGCCCCGTTCGCGAACCCCCGCAACTCCGCCGCGGGCTCGCTGCGGCAGAAGAACCCCGCGGTGACGGCCCGACGCCGGCTCGGGATGATCTGCCACGGCCTGGGCCGCCGGGTGGGCTTCGAGCCGCGGGAGCAGTCACAGGCCTACGCGGCGCTCGCGGCCTGGGGGCTGCCGGTGAGCCCGCACACCGAGCGGGTGCGGGGCATCGAGGCGGTGCTGGAGCGGGTCGCGTACTGGGGGGCGCACCGCCACGACCCGACCCACGAGATGGACGGCCTCGTCGTCAAGGTCGACGAGGTGGCGCTGCAGCGTCGCCTGGGCTCCACCTCCCGGGCCCCGCGCTGGGCCATCGCGTTCAAGTACCCACCGGAGGAGGCGACCACGAAGCTCCGCGACATCCGCGTCAACGTGGGCCGCACCGGGCGGGTCACCCCGTTCGCGTTCATGGAACCGGTGCTCGTCGCGGGTTCCACCGTCAGCCTCGCCACCCTGCACAACGCGCAGGAGGTGGTGCGCAAGGGCGTGCTCATCGGTGACACGGTGACCATCCGCAAGGCGGGCGACGTCATCCCCGAGGTGCTCGGCCCCGTCGTCGACGCCCGGGACGGGACCGAGCGGGCGTTCGTCATGCCGACCGCGTGCCCGGAGTGCGGGACCACGCTGGCCCCGGCGAAGGAGGGTGACGCCGACCTGCGCTGCCCCAACGCCCGTTCCTGCCCCGCGCAGCTGCGCGAGCGGGTGTTCCACGTCGCGGGGAGGGGTGCCTTCGACATCGAGGGACTGGGCTACGAGGCTGCGGTCGCGCTGCTGCGGGCCGGGGTGGTCGTCGACGAGGGCGACGTCTTCGCGCTGACCCGCGACGACCTGCTCGCCACCGAGCTGTTCCGCACCAAGGCCGGGAACCTCTCGGCCAACGGCGCCAAGCTCCTCGGCCACCTCGACTCCGCCAAGGACCGGCCCCTGTGGCGGGTGCTGGTGGGCCTGAGCATCCGCCACGTCGGACCGACCGCGGCCCGGGCCCTGGCCACCGAGTTCGCCGACATGGCGCTGATCGAGCACGCCGACGAGGTGGACCTGGCCGCGGTCGACGGGGTCGGTCCGACGATCGCGGCGGCCGTCACCGAGTGGTTCAGCGTCGACTGGCACCGCGAGGTGGTCGCGCGCTGGCGCGCCGCCGGGGTGCGGATGGTCGACGAGCGCGACGCCTCCGTCCCACGGTTCCTGGAGGGGCTGTCGGTGGTGGTCACCGGATCGCTGAGCACCCTGAGCCGGGACGAGGCCAAGGAGGCGATCCTGGAGCGGGGGGGCAAGGCCGCGGGGTCGGTGTCGAAGAAGACGGCGTTCGTCGTCGTCGGTGATGCTCCGGGCACCAAGTACGAGAAGGCTCTCGCGCTGGGGCTGCCCGTGCTCGACGCGGCCGGGTTCACCGTGCTGCTGGAACAGGGCCCGGACGCCGCCCGCGCGGTCGCGCAGGAGCCCCCGGCTCCGGACGAGACGGTGCCGGACGAGACGGTGCCGGACGAGACGGTGCCGGACGGGGTCGGCGCGTGATCGAGGTCCGACCCGCGCGGCCCGCGGAGCTGGTGCGGGTGGGGGAGCTGACGCTGGCTGCCTACGAGGCCGACGGCCACCTCACGCCCGAGGACGACTACCGCGGCCGGCTGCTCGATGCGGCCGGCCGTGCGCAGCGTGCGCAGGTGCTGGTGGCGGTGGAGGACGGAGTGGTCCTGGGCTCGGTGACCGCTGCCGAGCACGGCACGACCATGGCGGAGGTGTCGCGGGCCGGCGAGCTCGAGCTCCGGATGCTCGGGGTGGACCCGGCCGCCCGCGGACGGGGCGCGGGCGCCGCCCTGGTCGCCGCCGCGCTCGCGCTGGCCCGGGAGCGGGGCTGCGCAGCGGTGGTGATCAGCACCCAGGGGCGCATGGTCGCCGCCCGGCGGATCTACCTGCGCGAGGGGTTTGTCCGCGTCCCCGAGCGCGACTGGGAGCCGGCCCCCGGACTCGTGCTGCAGGTCATGCTCGCCCGGTGGGCGCACCGGGCTGACGGGCGGGGGGGGGGGTCGAGGGGCGGGCGGCCTCAGCGCAGGACGGTGGCGACGATGCCCGCCATGTGCCCGAGCCGGGCCACCTCCGACGGGCGGAACTCCGGCCCCCCGGGCCGCCCGATCATGAGGACCTGCTGCCCGCCACCGAGCGGGGCCGCGGCCAGGGTGGTGTCGCGCTCGCGCCACGAGGCGGGCACCCACTCCGCGGCCCCGTCCAGGGCGGTCGGCGCGAGCAGGGGCAACCAGGGCACGTCAGGGGCGCGGGTCTCCGGGGCGGCGGGGCTGCCCACCACCCGGTAGGTCCCGTCGGGCGCGCCGTGGATCACCGTCGCCCAGCCGACCCTCAGCACCCTCGGGATCCCGTCGACGAGGGCCTGCAACCGGTCGCCGATGGTCGCGGCCACGTGGTCGATGAGCTCGAGCTCGCGATGGGTGTCGAGCACCCCGGTGTACGGCCGCACCGAGTCCACCCGCACCCCCTCCAGCCCCTCGGCCGCGGTGATGAGGGCGTCGGGCAGCGCCCGGCGGGGGAGGTCGACGACCAGGTCGTCCACGGCCGTCCCGTCCTTGCGCTCCACCACGTCCACGCTGAGGATGTCCGCCCCGACCGAGCCGAGCGCCGTCGCGAGCGCCCCCAGGCTGCCGGGCCGGTCGGGCACGCGCACGCGCAGCAGGAACGACATGGTCCGATCCTCGCACCCGCCGGGCTCGTCGCTGCTCAGGGTGAGCACCCGTCACGCAGACGTCACCTGATCCACACGTGGGGCGGCCCCCGGCGGGCGCGCGGGCCGCCCGTCGGGGGCGCACTAGGCTCGGTCCAGCCCACCGCACTCGATTCCTCCGGAGACACCTGTGCCTGCCATCACCCGCGACGAGGTCGTCCACCTCGCGCGGCTCGCCCGTCTCGCGGTCACCGACGACGAGCTGGAGCAGCTGCCCGCGCAGCTCGAGGCGATCCTCAGCCACGTCGCGACCGTGTCCTCCGTGGCGACCGACGACGTGGTCCCCACCAGCCACGCCGCCGACCTCACCAACGTGACCCGCCCGGACGTCGTCGTCCCCGGGCTGACCCAGGAGCAGGCCCTCGCCGGCGCCCCCGCGGCGCAGGACGGCCGCTTCCGCGTCCCGCAGATCCTGGGCGACGAGCAGTGAGCGCCACCGACCTCACCCGCGCCAGCGCCGCCGAGCTCGCCGGGCTGGTGCACGCGCGCACGGTGTCCTCCGTCGAGGTGACGCAGGCCTTCCTCGACCGCATCGACGCCACGGACGGCGCGGTCCACGCGTTCCTGCATGTCGACCCCGAGTCGGCCCTCGGCGCCGCCCGCGCGGTCGACACCGCGCTGGCCGCCGGCGGCCCGCCGGCCTCGGCGCTGGCCGGGGTGCCGCTGGCGCTGAAGGACAACTTCACCACCACCGACATGCCGACGACGTGCGCCTCGCGGATGCTCGCGGGCTGGGTCCCGCCCTACGACGCCACGGTGACCAGCCGGCTGCGGGCGGCGGGGATCCCGCTGCTGGGCAAGACCAACATGGACGAGTTCGCGATGGGCGGCTCCACCGAGAGCTCCGCCTACGGCCCCACCCGCAACCCGCGCGACACCACCAAGGTCCCGGGCGGCTCCGGCGGCGGTTCCGCGGCGGCGCTGGCCGCCTTCGAGGCCCCGCTCGCCGTGGGCACCGACACCGGCGGCT
The DNA here is from genome assembly GCA_038234335.1 of Mycobacteriales bacterium. Taxonomy (GTDB): domain Bacteria; phylum Actinomycetota; class Actinomycetes; order Mycobacteriales; family Mycobacteriaceae; genus Rhodococcus_D. Next base: position 56,991 of record JBBSUN010000008.1, on the reverse strand, counting down.
CTATCCGCCAGCCCGCGGCGTTCACCGGCACGGTCGGGGTGCGCCCCACCTACGGCACCGTCTCGCGCTACGGCCTCGTGGCCATGGCGTCCTCGCTCGACCAGCCCGGCCCCGCCGCCCGCACGGTGCTCGACGCGGCGCTGCTGCACGAGGTGATGGGCGGACACGACCCGCGCGACTCCACCTCCGTCGATGCCCCCGTACGGCCCGTCGTGGCCGCGGCTCGGGAGGGAGCCGGTGGCGACCTGCGCGGCGTCCGGGTCGGCGTGGTCACCGAGCTGCTCGAGCACGAGGGCACCGCGTACGCGCCCGGGGTGAAGGCGTCCTTCGAGGCGGCGGTGGCCCAGCTGGAGGCCCTCGGCGCCGAGGTGGTGCCGGTGAGCTGCCCGAGCTTCCACCACGCCATCGCGGCCTATTACCTGATCATGCCGAGCGAGGTCAGCTCCAACCTCGCCCGCTTCGACGCCATGCGGTACGGCGTCCGCGTCGGCGACGACGGCACGCGCAGCGCCGAGGACGTCATGGCCGCCTCCCGCGACGCCGGGTTCGGTGCGGAGGTCAAGCGCCGCATCATGATCGGCACGTACGCCCTCTCGGCCGGCTACTACGACGCGTTCTACGGCCAGGCCCAGAAGGTGCGCACGCTGATCCGTCAGGACTTCGCCGCCGCCTACGAACGCGCCGACGTGCTGGTCTCCTCGACCACCCCGGGCACCGCGTGGGGGCTGGGGGAGAAGACGGCCGACCCGTTGAGCATGTACCTGCAGGACCTCTGCACCATCCCCACCAACCTGGACGGGGGCTGCGGCATGAGCGTGCCGTCCGGGCTGTCCGCCGACGACGGGATGCCGGTGGGCCTGCAGCTGATGGCGCCCGCGCTGGCCGACGAGCGGCTGTACCGGGTGGGGGCGGCCTACGAAGCCGCCCGTGGTGCCCTTCCCGCCGGGCCGGAGCTGTAGTGCGCATCGGGGTGCTCACCGGCGGCGGCGACTGCCCCGGGCTCAACGCGGTCATCCGCTCCGTCGTGCGCAGCTCGGACAACCTGTTCGGCTCCACCGTCGTCGGCTTCCGCGACGGCTGGCGCGGGCTGCTGGAGAACCGGGCCATGGAGCTCGACGTCACCAAGGCCGACGGGATCCTCACCCGTGGTGGCACCATCCTCGGCTCGGCCCGGGTGAACCCCGAGATCTTCCGCGACGGCATCGACGTCGTGCGCGAGACCCTGGCCGACCGCGGCGTCGACGTCCTCATCCCCATCGGCGGGGAGGGCACGCTGACCGCGGCGAGCTGGCTGGCCGACAACGGGGTGCCCGTCGTCGGGGTCCCGAAGACCATCGACAACGACATCGACGGCACCGACCTCACCTTCGGCTTCGACACCGCCGTCTCCATCGCCACCGACGCCATCGACCGCCTGCACACCACCGCGGAGAGCCACCAGCGGGTGCTGCTGTGCGAGGTGATGGGTCGCCACGCCGGCTGGATCGCCCTGCACGCGGGCCTCGCCTCGGGGGCGCACCTCACCCTGGTGCCGGAGGAACCCTTCGACGTCGACGAGGTCTGCAACCTGGTCTCGGCCCGCTTCGACCGCGGCGACCAGCACTTCATCGCAGTCGTCGCCGAGGGGGCCACGCCGCGGCCCGGCTCGATGGAGTTCCGCCAGGGCGGCATCGACGAGTTCGGCCACCGTCGCTTCACCGGGGTGGCCCAGCAGCTGGGCGAGGAGATCGAGCGTCGCCTGGGCAAGGAGGTCCGCACCACGGTGCTCGGACACGTGCAGCGTGGTGGTACCCCGACGGCTTTCGACCGGGTGCTCGCCACCCGGTTCGGCCTGCACGCGACCATCGCCGCGCACGAGGGCAAGCTGGGTCAGATGGTGGCGCTGCGCGGCACCGACATCGAGCTCATGCCGCTGGCCGACGCGACCAAGCGCCTCAAGACGGTGACGCCGGGCCGGCTGGCCGAGGTCGTCTCCTTCTTCGGGTGACGCCGTGACCCTCGCGCACGACTGGCGCACCGCCCGCCCGGCACCGGAGCTGCTGCACCTGGACTCCGCCGCGGCGGGACGCTCGTCGACGGCCGTCCTCGACGCGGTGGCGGCGCACCTGCGTCGCGAGGCCGTCACCGGGGCCTACGTGGCGGCGTCCGCGGCCGAGCCGTCGATCGCCGCCGCGCGGGCCGGGCTCGCCCAGCTGCTGGGACGGGCCCCCGAGGACGTCGCCTTCGTGGAGAGCGCCACGGTGGCCTTCGCGGTGCTGCTGCGCGCCCTGCGCCTGCCGGTCGGAGCAGCGGTGTGGGTCACGCCGGGGGAGTACGGACCCAACCTCGCGGCGCTCGCCGCCCACGAGCTGGCCGTGCGGCCGCTGGCCGTGACCGACGCCGTGGGTCACCTCGACCTCGCGGCGCTCGAGCGGGCCCTGGCCGCCGGTCCGCCCGCCCTCGTGCACCTGTGCCAGCTCGGCTCGCACCGAGGGGTGGTGCAACCGGTGGCGCAGGCGCTCGCGCTCTGCCGCGCGGCGGGCGTGCCCGTGGTGGTGGACGCCGCCCAGGCACTGGGCCACGTGGGCACCGACACCGGCGCCGACGCGGTCTACGCGACCAGCCGCAAGTGGCTCGCCGGCCCCCGGGGGGTGGGCGTGCTCGCCGTGGCCCCGTCGCTGGGGCTGGACGCGGCGGCGCTGGAGTCGTCGGAGGCGTTCGTCGCCGGGCGGATCGGCCTCGGGGTCGCCGTCGCCGAGCACCTCGCGCTCGTGCCGTCCCGGGTGCACGAGGCCCTCGCCGACATCGGCGCGCGCGCCCGCGGCACCCTCGACGGGGTGGCCGGCTGGCGCGTGGTCGAGCCGCACGGCGAGCCGTCGGCCACCACCACCCTGGCCCCGCCGCCGGGGTGGTCGGACGCGGGGGTGGAGCGGGCCCGCGAGCGGCTGCTGGTCGAGCACCGGGTGCTGGTGACCCTGGCTGCACCGGGGCGCGCCCCGCTCGAGGCGACCCGCACCGTGCTGCGGGTCGCGCCCCACCTCGACACCGACGACGCTGATCTCGATGGCGTGGCCCGTGCCCTGGTCGCCGTCAGCTGATCAGGCGCGGACCGCTCTCGGCTCAGGCTCGCTCCGCTCGGTGCTTCCGCACCTGCCACACCACGAGCGCGACGACCACGATCGTGGCGAGCACCACCGCCACGCCGGTGCCGACCTTCGACGCCACCGCCTGGTAGCTGTTGCCGGCGAAGTACCCCAGCAGGGTGAACGCCACCCCCCAGATGATCCCACCGACCGCGTTCCACGGCAGGAAGCGCCGGTAGGGCATCTCGGCGATCCCGGCGAGCGCGGGCATCACGGCCCGGAAGAAGGCGGTGAACCGGCCGAGGAACACCGCGGACCCGCCGCGGCGGGCCAGGAACCCGCGCGCCCGGTCCAGCTGATCGAGCCGGGAGGCGAGGATCTTCAGCCGCAGCAGTCGTGGCCCGAGCTTCTTGCCCACCTCGTACCCCACGCTGTCGCCGACGATCGCGGCCACCACGACGACGACGCAGAGGATCACGACGTCGGTCCGGCCCTGGCTGGCCGACACCCCGCCCACCACCACGGCGATCTCCGCCGGGAGCACGAAGCCCACGAACACCGCGTCCTCGAGGAACACGAGGATCCCCACGACGAGGTACACGTACAGCGGTGCGACACCGAGGAGCCGTTCGACCACGCTGCTCATGGAGGCGAACCTAGCGGGCGGGGGTGGGTCGCCGCCGCGACCTGCCCCCGCCCCTCAGCCGGTCCTCAGCGGTCGGCGTCGGAGTAGACGACCATCCCGCGGACGTTCTTGCCGTCGCGCATGTCCTGGTAGCCGTCGTTGATGTCCTCGAGCTTGTACTCCTTGGTCACCAGGCCGTCGAGCTTGAGCTGGCCGGCCTGGTAGAGCCCGAGCAGCTCGGGGATGTCCTTGCGCGGGTTCATGCCGCCGAAGATCGCGCCCTGCAGGTCCTTCTGCAGCAGCGTGAGCTCGAACAGGCTGAGCTTCACGTCGCTGTTGGCGGCCTGGCCCATGCCGGTGACGACGGTGCGCCCACCCTTGGCGGTGAGGCTCAGCGCCTCCTGGACGTTCTCGCCCTGGATGTCGCCGACGGTGATGATGACCTTCTGGGCCATGCGGCCCCAGGTGAGCTCGTTGACCCCGGCCAGGGCCTGCTCGGCGTCCTCGAAGGTGTGCGTGGCGCCGAAGCCCTTGGCGGTCTCGCGCTTGAAGGCGACCGGGTCGATGACGATGACGCGCTTGGCGCCCGCCGCCGCTGCACCCTGGACCGCGTTCATCCCGACGCCGCCGGCGCCCATGATCACGACGTCCTCGCCCGGGCGGACGTCGGCGACCTTGGTGGCCGAGCCCCAGCCGGTGGTGACGCCGCAGCCGACCAGCGCCGCGATCTCCAGCGGGATGTCCGGCTCGATCTTCACCACGGACGCCTGGTGGACCGTGATGTACGGGGAGAACGTGCCCAGCAGGCACATGGTCTGCACGCCCTTGCCCTGGGCGGTGACGCGGTTGGTGCCGTCGGAGATGGCCTTGCCGCCGAGCAGCGCCGCGCCCAGGTCGCACAGGTTCTGGTGCCCGGAGGAGCACGGGGGGCACTGGCCGCAGGCCGGGATGAACGCGGTGACGACGTGGTCGCCCTCCTTCAGCCCGACGACACCGGGGCCGACCTTGATGACGGTGCCGGAGCCCTCGTGACCGCCCAGCACGGGCATCTCGATCGGCGTGCCGCCGGTGACGAGGTGCTCGTCGGAGTGGCACAGCCCCGACGCGGCGAGCTGGACCATGACCTCGCCGGCCCGGGGGTCGCCGACCTCGATCTCCTCCACCGACCACGGCTGGTTGGTGCCCCACAGGATTGCGCCCTTGGTCTTCACGAAGTTCCCTTCACCGGCGTGGCCGCGGGTCGACGACCTCGCGGGCGGACGTGGCGCGTGCCACATGCGCACCCGTGAACCTAGCCGCGGCCGGAGACGGGGGCCACGTCGGGTGAGGACCGCTCAGAAGTACAGCCGCGACACCATCTCGGCGACGCACGCGGGCTTGGAGCCGCCCTGGACCTCGATGGTGGAGGAGACCACGAGCTGCAGGCCGCCGCCGGCGACCTCGGTGACCTCGGTGAGCACCGCGGTCGAGCGCACCTGCGAGCCCACCGGCACCGGGGACGGGAAGCGGACCTTGTTCAGGCCGTAGTTGACCCCCATCTTCGTGCCCTCGACCGTCCAGATCTGCCAGCCGAGCATCGGCAGCAGCGAGAGGGTGAGGAAGCCGTGGGCGACCGGACCGCCGAAGGGGCTCTCCGCCTTCGCCCGCTCCACGTCCACGTGGATCCACTGGTGGTCCCCGGTCGCCTCGGCGAAGGTGTCGACCTTCTCCTGGGTGACCTCGAACCAGTCGCTGGTCCCGAGGGTCTCGCCCTGGGCGGCGAGCAGCTCGGCGGGGGAGGTGAAGGTGCGCACGGGGGTTCTCCTCGGGTTGGTGGACGACGGTGTCGCTCCGCGCGATCGTCGCACGCGACCCCGGGTTCGCGGGGTGGGTCCCGCGTTCGGGGTTTGGCGGCTCGGGGTTCGGCCTCCCGGGTTCCGCGCTCGTCCCACCGGAGTGCCTCTCGCAGGCGACCCTCCAGGACGAACCCCGCCTTCTCGTACGCTCGCCGGGCCCGGGGGTTGAACGCGTACACCTCCAGCGCGACGCGGTGCAGCCCGACGGCGAAGGCGTGGCCCAGCACCAGCCGGGTCACCTCGGGATCGTCCGGACCCGCCAGGTACGGCTCGAGCACGGCCGGTCCCAGCGGTTCCAGCCGGACCTCCTCGCCCCGGAGCGCAGGCAGGTCACGGAGCACGTCGGCGCGCACGGGCCCACCCCACCACGTCGCACCACGACGCCGAGCTGTCGTGCCGGGTGGCTGTGCACGAAACCTCGCCTCCTGGGTACAGGAATCACGCACGAGGGCAGCCGTAGGATGCCCCCCATGAGTGCCCTCGAGCTGATCGACTTCGACGACGTGGTGGCGCAGTTCGACCCCGTGCTCGGCATGGAGGTCCACGTCGAGCTGGGCACCGCGACGAAGATGTTCTGCGGCTGCCCCACGACCTTCGGCGCCGAGCCCAACACCCAGACGTGCCCGGTGTGCCTCGGTCTGCCCGGCGCGCTGCCGGTGGTGAACGCCGCGGCCGTGGAGTCCGCGATCCGCATCGGCCTGGCCCTGCACTGCTCGATCACCCCGCACGGCCGCTTCGCGCGGAAGAACTACTTCTACCCGGACCAGCCGAAGAACTTCCAGACGAGCCAGTACGACGAGCCGATCGCCACCGACGGCTACCTCGACGTGCTGCTGGACGACGGCACCTCGTGGCGGGTGGACATCGAGCGCGCCCACATGGAGGAGGACACCGGCAAGTCCACCCACGTGGGCGGCGCCACCGGTCGGATCCAGGGCGCGGAGTACTCGCTGCTGGACTACAACCGCGCCGGCGTGCCGCTGGTGGAGATCGTCACCCGCACCATCCACGGCGCCGGGGCCCGCGCGCCCGAGGTGGCCCGCGCCTACGTCACCGCGCTGCGCGACCTGCTCGCCTCCCTGGACGTGTCCGACGTGCGGATGGACCAGGGTTCGCTGCGCTGCGACGCCAATGTCTCCCTCACCCCGAGCGGTTCGCCCGTGCTGGGCACCCGTACCGAGACGAAGAACGTGAACAGCCTGCGCAGCGTGGGCGAGGCGGTCACCCACGAGATGCGCCGCCAGGCCGCCGTCCTGCTCTCCGGCGGGGAGGTGGTGCAGGAGACCCGGCACTACCAGGAGTCCGACCGGACCACCGCCGCCGGGCGGAAGAAGGAGACCGCGGAGGACTACCGGTACTTTCCCGAGCCCGACCTCGCGCCCGTGGCCCCGGAGCCCGCGTGGGTGGAGCGGCTGCGCGGCGACCTGCCCGAGCTGCCGTGGGACCGTCGCGCCCGCATCCAGGCCGAGTGGGGGGTCAGTGACGAGGAGATGCGCGACCTGCGCAACGCCGGGGCGCTGGACCTGGTGGCGGCGACCGTCGACGCAGGTGCCCCTGCCGAGCAGGCCCGCTCCTGGTGGGTCGCGTACCTGACCCAGCAGGCGAACACCCGGGAGGTCACGCTGGACGAGCTGGCGATCACTCCGGTCCAGGTGGCGCGGATCATCGCCCTGGTCGCCGACGGTTCGCTGAACAACAAGCTGGCCCGTCAGGTGGTCGACGGGGTGCTGGCCGGGGAGGGCGAGCCCGACGGGGTCGTCGCCTCCCGCGGGCTGGCCGTGGTCAGCGACGACGGCGCGCTGCAGGCCGCCGTCGACGAGGCGCTGGCCGCGAACCCCGCCGTGGCGGAGAAGATCCGGGGCGGGGCGACCAAGGCGGCCGGGGCCATCGTCGGCGCGGTCATGAAGGCGACCCGGGGCCAGGCGGATGCGGCGCGCGTGCAGGAGCTCGTGCTCGAGGCCTGCAGCTGACGTGTTCCGCCTGCTGTTCCACGAGCCCCGGATCCCCGCCAACACCGGCAACGTGATCCGCCTGGTCGCGGGCACGGGGTGCGAGCTGCACCTGGTCGACCCGCTGTTCGACCTGTCCGAGCCCAAGCTGCGCCGGGCGGGTCTGGACTACCACGACCTCGCCTCGGTCACCGTGCACACCGACCTCGCCGCAGCCTGGTCGGCGCTCGCCCCGGAGCGGGTGTGGGCGTTCGCCACCGCCGGCACCCGGGGTCTCGCCGACGTGGCCTACGCGCCCGGCGACGTGCTGCTGTTCGGGCCCGAGCCGACCGGCCCCGCTCCCGAGGTGCTCGCCGACCCGCACGTCACCGGGGTGGTCCGGATCCCGATGCTGGCCGGCCGTCGCTCGATGAACCTCGCCAACGCCGCGGCCGTGGCCACCTACGAGGCGTGGCGCCAGCACGGGTACGCGGGCGGCGCCTGAGCAGGGAGCGTCACGCGGGGTCGTTCACGCGGGGGAGGCCCCGCCGGCGCCCGCGCTGGGCTGGATCCGCACGACCCGGTCGTCGGTCGCACCGGGGGTCCCCCCGGCGACCGTCGTGTCCTTGTTCACCGTGCCGGCCCACACCACCCCGTCGGGGCCGACGTCAGCCCCGGCGAGGCGGCCGTAGGTGTTCGCCGCCAGCGTCTCGGGGTCGGTCAGCACCACCTGCTCGGGAGAGGTGGTGAGCACGAACAGCGCCTGCCCAGAAGTCAGCGACACCGCGACGCGGCCGCCGATCGCCGCGCACCCGGCCACCCCGGGATGGTCGGGCCAGGTCCACACGTTGCGGCTGAGCCCGGTGGCGGTGACCGCCCGGAGCCGGTCGCTGGACGGGGCCCGGTCGGTCACCCAGCTGGTGCCCGTCGTCGGGTCGGTGCACACCCCGCCCGGGGTGCCGATCTCGGTGGAGACGACGGTGGAGCCCTGGAGGGTGCCGGCCGCGGCACCGTCGCGGGTGACCCGCAGCAGCTTGCCGGCCAGCGACGCGGGGCCCGCCGAGGTGGTGCCGGCCGGGCCGGTGAGGACGAGCAGGTCCCCGTCGGCGTCGAAGGCGATGCTCCCGGCGTTGCCCGCGGCCCCGTGGGGGATGCCGGTGAGCACAGGCTTGGGGGAGTCGCCCACCGCCAGGCGCACCACCCGGTTGTCGGTCGGGGTGCTGAGGTACAGGTAGAGGAGCTGGTCCTCGGCGTAGGTGGGGGAGAACGCCACGTCGAGCAGCCCGCCGTCGCCGCGGCCGTCCACGTCGAGAGTGGCCACGACGACCGGTTCCGCGCCGGGGCGGACCCGCAGCAGGCGACCCGTCGACCGCTCGGTGACCAGGGCGGAGGCGGAGTCCGCCGCCACCGCGACCCCCCCGGTGGTGCCCAGGCACGTCGCGACCACCGCCGGGTCGGGATCGGTGCACGGTGCCGCCGCCGGGCTCGTGCCGGACGGCGGGTCGGCCCCGGTCGACGGGGTGGAGGTCGGTGGGCCCGATGGCGACGGGGCCGAGAACGGGTCCGGGACGACCGGCGTCGGCTCCGGACCGGGGCTCAGCGCCGGGTTGGTGACGAAGCCGCCGGTGGAGGCCTGCTCCACCCGGGCACACCCCGCCAGGGCCAGCACGGGGACCAGGGCGGTCACCGCGAGACACCGCCACGACCCCCGGATCCGCACGGGTCGAGGCTACGGGGCCCCGGTGAGCGCGGGGTGAGAGCGCGTGCGCGCGGCAACCGCGTGCGGGCCCCACCAGCCCCTAGCCTCGGTCCGTGACCCAGAACTCCGACCGCAGCTCCGCCGACGACCGCGCCGTCCCGAGCGATGACAGCTCCGCCGAGACCCGTGCGATGTCGGCCCAGGACGGGGGCGACGAGCCCACCTCCGTCATGCGCACGGAGGGCGGTGCCACCGCCTCCGGTCGGGTCGACGACGGCCTCGACATCCCCACGTACACCGCGCCCGAGCGCGCCCGGCCCGGCTACGCCGAGCCGCGGTACATCTCGCCCGCGAGCTCGAGCACGGGCGACGACGTCGACGGCCTGCTCGGCGAGCCGCGCGAGGTCGAGGAGGAGGAGGAGGTGGTGGTCCCTCTCCGGCGGGGCACCACCGACCTGGGCCTGCTCCTGCTGCGGGTCGGGCTGGGGGCGGTCCTGCTGGGCCACGGGCTGCAGAAGGCCTTCGGGCTGTTCGACGGCCTCGGCATCGACGGCTACCGGCAGCTGCTGGAGAGCTCGGGCTACCGCTACCCCGACGTCCTCGCCTACGTGGGGTCGCTGACCGAGCTCGTGGCCGGCGTGCTGCTCGTCCTGGGCCTGGTCACCCCCGTGGCGGCGGCGGCGGCGCTGGCCACCACCATCAACGTCTGGTTCGTCGCCGACCTGGCCCAGCCGGGTTTCGCGTTCTTCGTCGCCAACGGCGGCCAGGAGCGCGAGATGCTGCTCGTGGTGCTCGCCGCCGCGGTGGCCTTCGCCGGACCGGGTCGGTACTCCCTGGACGGGCGCCGGGGCTGGGCGTCGCGTCCTCGGGCGAGCTCCTGGTTGTCCGCCGTCGTGGGGATCGCGGCCGGCCTCGTGGTCTGGTTCCTGCTCGTCGGGACCGTCCCGTTCGCGGCCTGACACCCGCCGACGCCGGAACCGACCCGGCCCGCTACGTGGTCCCGGGTCGGGGCTCGGCGTCCTGCCGCCCGGTCTCCTCCTCCGGCGGGGCCTGCTCCTGCTCCTGCTCGGCCAGGACCCGAGCGGCCTCGGCGAGGGCGAACGGGTCGGGCACGCGCCCGCCGCTGACCAGGGAGAGCGACCGCAGGTCGTTGAACCCGACCCCGGGCAGGGCCACCTCCTGGCCGTCCCGCAGGACCGCCCGGCCCCAGCCCCAGCTCCAGGCGCCCCGCGGGAAGCGCACCCCGTCCACGTCGTCCCAGGCCACCGCCCGGGTGCGGAACGCGCTGCGCGCGAGGAACCCGTTCGCCCCGGCGACCGTCCGCACCCGGAGCATCCAGGCCCCGGCGAGCAGCGGCAGCAGCAGCAGCCACAGCAGGGAGAGCCCCGCGGCGAACACCAGCGGTCCCGTGCAGACCACGCCGACGACCACGGCCAGCAGCGCCGAGCGGGGGACCTGCAGCACCACGCGCCGGGTGGTGGTGCCGTCCGACGTCCCCGCCGGGGTCGCCGCCGGCGGAGGACCGCTCTGCTCGCTCACCGGACCATCGTCCCACCGCCGACCCGGTTCCCACCTGATGGAACAGCGGTCCCGCAGAGTTGACGCGCTCGGCGGGACCGGCCTACCGTCGCAGCGTGCACGTCAACCACGTCCTCGTACTCAGCCGGCGCGGCGCCCGCTGAGCAGGACCTCCTGCACTCCACCCCCCAGCACCGACGCGCTCCCTCGTTCCGCGGCCACCCCGCGGCGGGGGTCTTTTTTTGCCCGGATCCCGATGCCCCCAGCTCGATGCCCCCAGCTCGATGCCCGACCAACGACGGTCACAAGACGAGGACCCCGCAGTGAGCGCTCCGACCGCACGCCCCCAGGCCGCCCGCCCGGCCGCCCCCGCCTCCCGCCGCCCCGCCGCCGCCCCCGAGCGCGTGAGCGGCGCGCAGTCGCTCGTGCGTGCGCTCGAGGAGGTGGGTGCTGAGATCGTGTTCGGCATCCCGGGCGGCTGCATCCTCCCGGTGTACGACCCGCTGCTCGACTCCACCCGGGTGCGCCACGTGCTCGTCCGCCACGAGCAGGGCGCGGGCCACGCCGCGACGGGCTACGCCCAGGCCACGGGCAAGGTCGGCGTCTGCATGGCCACCTCGGGGCCGGGCGCCACCAACCTGGTCACCCCGCTCGCGGACGCGCACATGGACTCGGTGCCGATCGTGGCCATCACCGGGCAGGTGAACTCGGCCTTCATCGGCACCGACGCCTTCCAGGAGGCCGACATCTCCGGCATCACCATGCCGATCACCAAGCACAACTTCCTCGTCACCGACCCTGCCGACATCCCCCGCGCGGTCGCGGAGGCCTTCCACATCGCGAGCACCGGCCGCCCGGGACCCGTCCTGGTCGACATCCCCAAGGACGTCCTGCAGGCCCAGACCACGTTCAGCTGGCCGCCCGAGCTCCGGCTGCCCGGCTACCGTCCGATCACCAAGCCGCACGGCAAGCAGGTCCGCGAAGCGGCCCGGCTCATCTCCGCCGCCACCCGGCCGGTGCTCTACGTCGGCGGCGGTGTCATCAAGGCCGACGCCTGCGCCGAGCTGGCCGAGCTGGCCGAGCTCACCGGCGCCCCGGTGGTCACCACCCTGATGGCCCGCGGCGCGTTCCCCGACAGCCACCCGCAGAACCTCGGCATGCCCGGCATGCACGGGACCGTCGCCGCCGTCGCGGCCCTGCAGCGCAGCGACCTGCTCATCACCCTGGGTGCCCGCTTCGACGACCGGGTCACCGGCCAGCTCGCGACCTTCGCCCCCGGGGCCAAGGTCATCCACGCCGACATCGATCCTGCGGAGATCGGCAAGAACCGGATCGCGGACGTGCCCATCGTCGGTGACGCCCGCGAGGTGATCGGCGAGCTGGTGGAGACCCTGCGCGCCAGCACCGACCCTCGCCCCGAGCTCACCGCGTGGTGGAACCAGCTCGACGGGATCCGCAGCACCTACCCGCTGGGCTACGACCGCCCCGCCGACGGTGCACTGTCCCCCGAGCTGGTCATCGAGCGGATCGGGCGGGCCGCCGGCCCGGACGCCATCTACTGCGCCGGGGTGGGCCAGCACCAGATGTGGGCGGCTCAGTTCATCTCCTACGAGAAGCCCCGCACCTGGCTGAACTCGGGTGGGCTGGGCACCATGGGCTACGCCGTGCCCGCCGCCATGGGCGCCAAGATGGGCCTGCCCGAGGCCGAGGTGTGGGCCATCGACGGCGACGGCTGCTTCCAGATGACCAACCAGGAGCTCGCCACCTGCGCCATCGAGGGCGTGCCGATCAAGGTCGCCGTCATCAACAACGGCAACCTGGGCATGGTGCGCCAGTGGCAGACCCTGTTCTACGGGGAGCGCTACTCCAACACCGACCTCTCCACCCACGAGACGTCGACCCACCGCCGGATTCCCGACTTCCTGCTGCTCGCCGAGGCGCTGGGCTGCGTGGGCCTGCGCTGCGAGCGCGAGGAGGACGTGGACGACGTCATCGCGGCGGCCCGGGCGATCACCGACCGCCCCGTCGTGATCGACTTCGTCGTCGGGGCCGACGCCCAGGTGTGGCCGATGGTCGCCGCCGGCACCGGGAACGACGAGATCATGGCGGCCCGCGGCATCCGACCACTGTTCGACGGTGACGAGACGGCCGAGGGCGAGGCGGCCGACGACTGGGGCGTCGCGATCACCGACGCGCTGACCACGCCCGACGCCAGCACCCAGCAGGAGGAGCAGTGAGCACGCACACCCTCTCGGTGCTGGTCGAGGACACCCCCGGCGTCCTCGCCCGGGTCTCCAGCCTGTTCAGCCGCCGCGGGTTCAACATCACGTCCCTCGCCGTGGGGGCCACCGAGGTGCCCGACGTCTCGCGGATGACCATCGTCGTCACCGTCGAGGACTTCCCGCTGGAGCAGGTGACCAAGCAGCTGAACAAGCTGGTCAACGTGCTGAAGATCGTCGAGCAGGACCCCGACCACGCCGTGGCGCGCGCGCTGCTGCTGGTCAAGGTCCGGGCCGACGCGAGCGTGCGCACCCAGGTGCTGGAGACCGTCGAGCTGTTCCGCGCCCACGTCATCGACGTCGCCGCCGACGCGGTCACCGTCGAGGCCACGGGCACCCCGGCCAAGCTCGACGCGCTGCTGCGCGTGCTGGAGCCCTACGGGATCCGCGAGATCGCCCAGTCCGGCGTCGTCTCGCTGGGCCGCGGCTCCCGCTCCATCACCGCCACGCGGTAGCACTGCCCACCCGCCACCCGCCACCCGGCACCCGCCACCCGCCACCCGCTGGCGCCGCACCCGAACCAACACCGAGTCCCCCGAGAGAACGAGGAGCAACCAGACGTGAGTGTCGAGATCTTCTACGACGACGATGCCGACCTGAGCATCATCCAGGGCCGCAAGGTCGCGGTGATCGGCTACGGCAGCCAGGGCCACGCGCACTCGCTGAGCCTGCGCGACTCCGGCGTCGACGTGCGCCTGGGCCTGCAGGAGGGCTCGCGCTCGCGCCCGAAGGCGGAGGAGCAGGGTCTGCAGGTGATGACGCCGGCCGAGGCGTCGAAGTGGGCCGACGTGGTCATGGTGCTGGCCCCGGACACCGCCCAGGCGAAGCTGTTCACCGACGAGATCGAGCCGAACCTCTCCCCGGGTGACGCGCTGCTGTTCGGCCACGGCCTCAACATCCACTTCGACCTGGTCAACCCGGCCGCCGACATCACCGTGGCCATGGTCGCCCCGAAGGGCCCCGGCCACCTGGTGCGCCGGCAGTTCGTCGACGGCAAGGGTGTGCCCTGCCTCATCGCCGTGGACCAGGACCCCGACGGCGGGGGCCAGGCGCTCGCGCTGAGCTACGCCAAGGCCATCGGTGGCACCCGCGCCGGCGTCATCGGCACCACCTTCAAGGAGGAGACCGAGACGGACCTGTTCGGTGAGCAGGCCGTGCTCTGCGGCGGCACCGAGGAGCTCGTCAAGACCGGCTTCGACGTCATGGTCGAGGCGGGCTACGCCCCCGAGATGGCCTACTTCGAGGTGCTGCACGAGCTCAAGCTCATCGTCGACCTCATGTACGAGGGTGGCATCGCACGGATGAACTACTCCGTCTCCGACACCGCGGAGTTCGGCGGCTACCTCTCCGGTCCCCGCATCATCGACGCCGGCACCAAGCAGCGGATGAAGGACGTGCTCACCGACATCCAGTCCGGCGAGTTCACCCGTCGCCTGGTCGCCAACGTGGAGAACGGGAACACCGAGCTCGAGGGGCTGCGCAAGGCCAGCGCCGAGCACCCCGTCGAGGTCACCGGGAAGAAGCTGCGCGACCTCATGTCCTGGGTCGACCGGCCGATCACCGAGACGGCCTGACCCGTCGGCTGCCTTCTCCGCACACCGGTTCCCCTCCGCGCGCACCCCGTCCGGTGGGCGCGGAGGAGAACCGGTGTGCGCAGTGCCCGGGAACCCGGCGCGCTCACGCCCGGGAGAAGGCCCGGTGCAGCCGCGCGGCCACCACGTCGAAGTGCGCGAGCTCGTCCCAGGTCCACCGGACGACCCGGAGGTCCTCGTCGCGCAGCCGGTCCTCGCGGATCTTCTCCGCCACCACGGCGTCTCCCGCGGACTGACCCGGGCGCAGCAGGCGGCCGTGCTCCACCCGCCCGTCGAACTCGCCGACGGTCCTGCGCTCGGGCCAACCCAGGTCCGCCCGGGCGACGAACCCGCCCGGGCCCCGCACCGCCCACTGCGGGACGGGTGCCGGCAGCCCGGCCCGGTGGACCGCGACCCGGCTCCGGGACTCGCCCACGCTCTCGCTCCGCGCGTCCGCGAAGGCGATGCTGCGTCGAGCCGCGGGGGCACCCCGGCGGTGCGCGGCCCGCGCGAGCGCACCGGCCAGCTCGTCGACGGTGACCCGGCCGGTGTGCAGCGCCCCGTCGGCGACCACGACGGCCTGCTCCCAGGGCAACCTCCGGGCGACGTCGACGACGGTCCGAGCCACCGACGTGACCCGTTGACCCACGACCTCGGTCACCTCGTCGCCCTCCAACGGGGCCGGGTGGACGTCCACCAGTCGCCCGAGCCGCCCCCCGGTCCGGCGCTGCCGGCTGACGTGGACGCGGTCGAGCGCGACGCGCCACAGCGGGAGGCCGTGCAGCGCGGCGACGGAGATGTCGCAGACCACCGCGTCGTCGGCGACCGCGGCCAGGGCGGCGAGGACCGCGCGTCGGTGCCGGCCGCGGGCGTCCACCGGTTCCGGGGAGCAGTACGCACCCGGTCGGACCCGGAGCAGGGTGCCCGATCGCAGGCGGTCGGCCACCTCGCCTTCGGTCCAGCCCGCGGCGAGGAGATCCCGGCGCAGCACGGGATGGGTCGGGTCGGCGGGGCAGGTGGGGAGGGGATCTGTGCTCATGCCGAGGATGCTCGCGGCGCGGTCAGGCCGTGGGCACTGCTCGGACCCCACCTGTGGACAGCTCGGGTTGTTGTGGACAACCCGGCCGCCGGCCGCCTGGTGTGCGCGCACACCCGCGATGCGTCTCGCACACTGGGCGGGGTGTGCGCAGGGGCCCACGGGTGTGTGCGCACACCAGGAAGCCGGGCTCGGGAAGCGCGATCCCGACCGGCAGTAGGCTCAGCACCGCTCGAACCCGGCCCCGCACCCGACCAGCTTGGAGCTCCTCGTGACCAGCGCCGCCCGCCCCGTCGTCCTCATCGCCGAGAAGCTCGCGCCGTCGGTGGTGGATGCGCTCGGCGACGGGGTCGAGATCCGGCACGTCGACGGCACCGACCGCCCGGCGCTGCTCGCCGCGGTCGCCGAGGCGGACGCGCTGCTGGTCCGCTCGGCCACCCAGGTCGACGCCGAGGTCCTCGCCGCCGGCGCACGGCTCACGGTGGTCGCCCGCGCCGGGGTCGGCCTGGACAACGTCGAGGTGCCGGCGGCCACCGCGCGCGGCGTCATGGTCGTGAACGCGCCCACGTCCAACATCGTCTCCGCCGCCGAGCACGCGATCGCGCTGCTGCTCGCCGCCGCCCGCCAGATCCCGGCCGCCGACGCCACGCTGCGCGCGCACACCTGGAAGCGCAGCAGCTTCAACGGCGTCGAGATCTCCGGCAAGACCATCGGCATCGTCGGCCTCGGCAAGATCGGCCAGCTCGTGGCCCAGCGGATGGCCGCCTTCGGCACGACGCTCATCGCCTACGACCCCTACGTGTCCGCGGCGCGCGCCGCGCAGCTCGGCATCGAGGTCGTGACCCTGGAGCAGCTGCTGGCGCGCGCGGACGCCTTCACCGTGCACCTGCCGAAGACGCCGGAGACCAAGGGCCTGATCGGGGCCGAGCAGCTCGCCATGACCAAGCGCGGCGTCATCGTCGTCAACGCCGCCCGGGGTGGGCTCATCGACGAGCAGGCACTGGCCGACGCGCTCGCCTCCGGCCAGGTCGGTGCCGCGGGCATCGACGTGTACCCCAGCGAGCCGAGCACCGACTCGCCGCTGTTCGACCAGCCCCACGCCGTGGTCACCCCGCACCTGGGCGCCTCCACCACCGAGGCGCAGGACCGGGCCGGGACCGACGTGGCCCGCAGCGTGCTGCTCGCGCTGGCCGGGGACTTCGTGCCCGACGCGGTGAACGTGCAGGCCGGGGGCGCGGTGGGCGAGGAGGTCGGCCCGTGGCTGGAGCTGGTGCGCAAGCTGGGCGTGCTCCTGGGTGCCGTCACCGGTGAGCAGCCCTCCTCCCTGGCCGTCGAGGTGCGCGGCGAGCTCGCGGCCTTCGACGTCGAGGTGCTCAAGCTGGCCGCCCTGCGCGGGGTGTTCTCCGCCGTGGTGGAGGACCAGGTCACCTTCGTCAACGCCCCCGCCCTGGCCGAGGAGCGCGGCGTGACCATCGAGCTCAGCACCGCCACCGAGAGCCCGAACCACCGCAGCGTCGTCCAGGTCCGCGCCGTGCAGGCCGACGGCTCGGCCTACTCCGTCTCCGGCACCCTGAGCGGTCCGGCGCAGGTGCAGAAGGTGGTGGGCCTCAACGGTCGCAACCTCGACCTGCGGGCCGAGGGCACCAACGTGCTGCTCTCCTACACCGACCGCCCCGGCGTCATGGGCCGCGTCGGGACCCTGATGGGGGAGCAGGGCGTCAACATCATCGCCGCCCAGATCACCCAGGCCGCGGACGGCGACGGTGCCACCATGGTGCTGCGGGTCGACAGCGACGTGCCCGCCGCGCTGCTGGACACGTTGGGTTCCGAGGTCGGCGCGAGCACCGTCCGGGTGGTCGACCTCTCCTGAGTGAGAGCGTGATCAATTCGTGACGTGCTGTGACGTCCAGCCCCTTCTCGATTGACGTTTCCTTGGCTAAGTTTTTGCCACGAGATCGGGCAAGGCGGCCACGTGGGTGGTCCGTCGCGGGGGTCCTCCGGGGTCGACCGGTCCAGGGCGGTCTCGGGTCGAGGTCCAGCAGTGAGTGTTCTTCGAGCACCAGGTCGTCGTGCGACCGCCATCGTCTCCGTCGTCGCGCTGGGGGCCGCCCTCGTCGTGGCTGCCGCGGGTCCGGCGTCGGCCCAAGACGCCCCCGCCGCCCCCGTCGCCGGGGCCACCGCGCCGGGCGTGGCGGCCGCCGGCACCGCCGGCTTCACCGGCAAGATCGCCGACCGGGTCCGGGACGCGTCCGGGCCGGTGTCGGTGTTCATCCAGCTCAGCGACACCCCGGCCGTGGACGTGTTCAACGCCGAGCGGGGCCGGGGTCGCACGCCGGCCGTCGCCGCCGCGGCCGCCCAGGACGCCACCGACGCCGTCGAGCAGACCGCCACCGGTGTGGTGTCCGACCTGCGGGCCGCCGGGGGCGCGCCGGAGGAGATCTTCCGGACCTCCAACGCCGTCTCCGGGCTGGCGGTCACCGCGGACGCCGACCGGGTCCGCGAGCTGGCCGCCTCCGCCGACGTGGTCGCCGTGTACCCGCTCACCCCGCGCACGCTGTCCAACGCGAACGCGGCCGTGCTGACCAACAGCCTGAAGACCTGGCAGGACACGGGACTGCTCGGTGACGACGTCCGCGTCGGCATCATCGACACCGGCATCGACTACACCCACGCCGACTTCGGCGGCCCCGGGACCGTCGAGGCCTTCGACGCCATCGACGAGACGACCGTGGCGGGCTCGGGATTCCCGACCGCCAAGGTCGTCGGCGGCACCGACTTCGTCGGCAACGGCTACGACGCCGGCGCCGAGGCGGGCAGCCCGGCGCTGGTGCCCCAGCCCGACCCCAACCCGATCGACTGCAACGACCACGGTTCCCACGTCGCGGGCACCGCGGGCGGTCTCGGCGTCAACGCGGACGGCAGCACGTACACCGGTGACTACCGCTCGCTCGACGAGGATGCCCTGCAGAACATGAAGATCGGGCCGGGCACGGCGCCCCGCGCGCTGCTGTACGCGCTGAAGGTCTTCGGCTGCGAGGGCTCCACCAACGTCACCACCGCCGCCCTGGACTGGGCGCTGGACCCGGACGGCGACAAGAACTTCTCCGACCACCTCGACGTGGTCAACCTCTCCCTGGGCAGCGACTTCGGGGCGTCGGACGACCCGGAGAACCTCTTCGTCCAGAAGCTCTCCGACAACGGCGTGCTCTCGGTGTTCTCCCAGGGCAACGCCGGCGACCTGTACGACGCCGGCGGCACCCCCGGCAACTCCCCGAGCGCCCTGACCGTGGCCAGCAGCAAGGACGCCTACGTGCTGCGCGACGGCGCCGAGGTGACCGCACCGGCCGGGCTGGCCGGGGTCAAGCCCGGGCAGTACAGCCAGGCCTACGTCTTCCGCACCTCCGGCGACCTCGCGCCCACCGCGGTGACGAACCTGACCGACGCCGCCAACCTCGACGGCTGCGCCCCGTTCTCCGACGCCGACGCCGCCCGGGTCAAGGGCAAGATCGCCTGGTTGGAGTGGGACGACAACGACGCCACCAGGAAGTGCGGCTCGGCCGGGCGGACCAACAACGCCACCGCGGCCGGCGCCGTCGGGGCGGTCTTCACCAGCGGGCTCGAGCAGTTCGCCGCCGGGCTCACCGGCAACGCCACCATCCCGGTCTTCCAGATCACCAGCAGCGACACGGCGGCGCTGCGCCCGGCCATGGAGGCCGGCACCCTGCAGCTGGGGATGCGCGACGCTCTCCGCAACTCCGCGAAGAGCTACTTCCCGGCGATCAGCGACACCCTGTCGTCGTTCTCCTCCCGCGGCGGTCGCGGACCGGCCGTGAAGCCCGACGTCACCGCTCCCGGCGACACCATCGCCTCGGCCCTGTCCGGCAGCGGCGACGACGTCCTGGTCATCAGCGGCACCTCGATGGCCTCCCCGCACACCGCGGGCATCGCCACCCTGGTGCGCCAGAAGCACCCGGAGTGGAGCGTCGAGGAGGTCAAGGCCGCGGTCATGAACACCGCGCTCACCGACGTCTCCGCCACCGACGGCGGGGCGGGCCCGTTCTACGGACCCGGCCGCCAGGGTGCCGGCCGGATCGACGCCGCGGCCGCGACGGGCACCGAGGTGCTCGCCATGGTCAAGGACGACCCGGGCTACGTCAGCGCCACCTTCGGCGTCGTCGAGGTCGGCGCGGCGAAGGTCACCCGCACCAAGACCGTCCGCGTGGAGAACAAGGGCACCCGTGCACGCACGATGGCGCTGAGCTACGACCCCGCGACCGAGCAGCCCGGCGTGAGCTACGCGGTGGCCGCCGCCGGTGGTGGGAGCGCGGTCACCCTGAGTCCCAAGGGGGTCGCCGAGGTGACGGTGACGATGACCGCCGACCCGGCTGCGCTGCGCAAGACCCTGGACCCGACGATCGAGGCCCAGCAGGCCGGTCTCGCGCGGCAGTACGTCGCCGACTCCTCGGGCTACCTCACCCTCACCCCGGCTGCGACCGGCACCCAGGGTGCGCTGCGGGTGCCGGTCTACACGGCGGCCAAGCCGGTCGCCGACATCACCGGTCCGAGCTCGGTGACGGTGGGCGCAGGCACCCGCTCGGCGCCGCTCCCGCTGACCGGACGTGGCCTCGACCAGGGCACCGGCAGCGAGGCCTACGTCTCGCTGGTCTCCGGCCTCCAGCTGACCGGCAGCAGCCCGGAGCAGCCGACGTGTGCTGGTGACGCGGTCGACGACTGCACGGTGAACACCACCGCCAAGGGTGCGGACCTGCGCTACGTGGGCGTCGGATCGACGGTGCGTGCCGCGGTTGCCGCCGGCACGCCGGACGAGGGCCTGCTGGGTTTCGGCTTCGCCACCTGGGGCTCGATCACGAACCTCGGGTCCACGAACATCCCCTACGTCGACATCGACACCACCGGTGACGGCACGCCCGACTTCGAGACCTACCTGTTCAAGCCCGCCGACACCGACGTCCTGCTGGCCGCCACGGTCGACCTGGCCAGGGGCAAGCAGGTCGACCTGCAAGCGGTGAACGGCCTGCTCGGGGACACCGACAGCAACCTGTTCGACACCTCGGTGCTGGTGCTGCCGGTGGCTGCGGCCAAGCTGGGCGTCGACCTGAGGTCAGCATCGGCCCCGATCACCTTCTCTGCGGGCATCCAGGCCCAGTTCGGCGGGGACACGATCGAGGACATGACCTACGACGTGACCGCGCCCGCCCTGGTCGTGGAGACCGCCGGGGACCAGTCCCTGATCGCCCGGTCGGCGAACGGGACCCGGCTCGTCGTGGACCGCAGGGCCCCGGCGACGACCACGACGCAGGTCCTGCTGCTGCACCACCACAACGCGGTGGGTGACCAGGCCCAGGTCGTGCCGGTGACGGCCGCACCGCAGGCCCCGGGAACCACGTGCGCCTCGGCCAGGTACCGGGAGCAGGTGCAACGGGCGCTCGACGAGGCAGGCTCGCCGTCGCCGACCGCGTCCAGCCTCGACCCCGACCGCAACGGCACCGCGTGCGACAACCCGGGCAACGTCCGGCCCAACGACCCGAACCAGGCCCGGCGCTCCGCCCCGACGGGGAACCTCGACGCCGTCGAGCTGACCGGACCCCAGAACGCCGCGGTCACCGTGCGCGGCTGGGCGCTTGACCGGGACGTCCCGACCTGGTCGGCGGGCGTGCACGTCTACGTCGACGGTCGCGGCTACAGCCTCGGGCGGGCGGCGGACTCCCGCCCGGACGTGGCCAGGGCGTTCTCGTCGCTGCGACCCGGCGCCGCGCACGGGTTCCGCGCGACGCTGCCCATCTCCGCCAGCCCCGGGAACCACACGGTGTGCGTGTACGCCATCAACTACGGGCCCTACAGCCCGAACACGAAGCTGGGCTGCCGCACCTTCGCGGTGGCGGCGGCGCCGCAGCGCTCCCCGGTGGGAACGCTGGACCCGCTGCGGTTCTCGTCCGACGGCGCCCCGGTGGTCCGCGGCTGGGCGACCGACGCCGACGACCTGACCCAGAAGCTCCGGGTCCACGTCTACGTCGACGGTCGTGGGGCGGCGGCGCTGTCGACCGGCACCGAGGACCGGCCTGACGTCCGCGCGGCGACGGGGGCACCCGACGCGGGCTTCAGGGTCACCCTCCCCGTCCAGGGACCCGGGAAGCACACGGTGTGCGCCTACGGGATCAACATCGGGGCGACCGGCACCAACACCCTGCTCGGGTGCCGCAGCTTCGGCTGAGGTCACCAGGACGAGCGGGACGGTGCGGTTCACCCACCCAGCCGGGTGAACCGCACCGTCGGACGAGCACGGTGCGCCCCGCGTGGCGGTAGCGTCCGCGATGGGCCCGACCCGCCACCACCCGTCCGGGTGGTGGCGGGTTTCCCGTGCCTCCGCCGCCCGGCGGGGGCAGGTCGATCCGGAGGTGGCAGGGATGAAGCTGGCGGTGGTCCCCGGTGACGGGATCGGGCCCGAGGTGATCACCGAGGCGCTCAAGGTGCTGGGGGAGGTCGCCCCGGGGGCGGACACGACCACCTACGACCTGGGGGCGGCCCGGTGGCACGCGACCGGTGAGCTGCTCCCGGACACGGTGCTCACCGAGCTCCGTGGCCACGACGCGATACTGCTCGGCGCGGTCGGGGACCCCTCGGTCCCCAGCGGGATCCTCGAGCGGGGCCTGCTGCTGCGGCTGCGCTTCGAGCTCGACCACCACGTCAACCTGCGCCCGGCGCGGCTGTTCCCCGGGGTCCGGTCCCCGCTGCACACCCCGGGCGAGATCGACCTCGTCGTGGTCCGGGAGGGCACCGAGGGCCCGTACACCGGCAACGGCGGCGTGCTGCGCCGCGACACCCGCCACGAGGTGGCCACCGAGGTCAGCCTGAACACCTGGTTCGGCATCGACCGCGTCGTCCGGGACGCTTTCGACCGGGCCGAGTCCCGCCGCCAGCACCTGACGCTGCTGCACAAGACGAACGTGCTCACCCACGCGGGCTCGCTGTGGTCGCGGGTCGTCGAGGAGGTCTCCCTGGAGCACCCGGCCGTCACCGTGGCCTACCAGCACGTCGACGCCGCGACCATCCACCTGGTGACCGACCCCGGCCGCTACGACGTCATCGTGACCGACAACCTCTTCGGCGACATCATCACCGACCTCGCGGCGGCGGTCACCGGGGGCATCGGCCTCGCCGCCAGCGGCAACATCGACCGCACGGGGGAGAACCCCAGCATGTTCGAGCCCGTGCACGGCAGTGCGCCGGACATCGCCGGCCAGGGCACCGCGGACCCGACGGCCGCCGTGCTGTCGGTCGCGCTGCTGCTCGACCACGTGGGCCGCGGGGACGCCGCCCGCCGGGTCGAGGCGGCCGTGGCCTTCGACCTGGCCACCCGCGACGCGGCCCGTCCCGGGCCGACCACGGCGATCGGCGACCGGCTCGCCGCGCTGGTCTCCACCGTCTGAGCCGGGCCCCAGCAGGGTCGGGGGACGGCGACGCACGTTCTAGGGTGGGTCCATGCGCCTGGGACGGATCGCCAGCCCTGACGGGATCGCCTTCGTGAGCATCGAGGGGGTGGCGGGGGGGCCGCTCACCGCCCGGGAGATCGCCGAGCACCCGTTCGGGACCCCGACCTTCACCGGCCGGGCGTGGCCGCTGGACGACGTGCGCCTGCTCGCGCCCATCGTGGGCAACAAGGTGGTCTGCATCGGCAAGAACTACGCCGACCACGTCAGCGAGATGGGTGGGGCGGGTGCCGCCGCGCCCGCCGACCCGATCATCTTCCTGAAGCCGACGACGGCGGTGGTCGGGCCCGGTGCGGCCATCGTGCTCCCGCCGAGCTCGTCGAACGTGCACTTCGAGGGCGAGCTGGCGGTGGTCATCGGCCGTCCGTGCAAGGACGTGCCCGCAGCGAAGGCGCTCGAGGTGGTGCTGGGCTACACCGTGGCCAACGACGTCACCGCCCGCGACCAGCAGGCCGCCGACGGCCAGTGGACGCGGGCCAAGAGCCACGACACGTTCTGCCCGCTGGGCCCGTGGATCGAGACCGACCTCGACCCTGCCGACCTGGACCTGCGCACGGAGGTGGACGGGGTGACCAAGCAGGACAGCTCGACGGCGCTCCTGCTGCACGACGTGGCGGAGATCATCGAGTGGGTCTCCGCGGTGATGACCCTCCTCCCGGGTGATGTGATCCTCACCGGCACCCCGGCCGGCGTGGGGCCGCTCGTCGCCGGGCAGAGCGTCAGCATCACGATCGCGGGCATCGGCACCCTCACCAACCCCGTGGTGGCGAAGCCGTGACCGCCGCGATCGCCCCCCGGGTGCGGGTCCGCTTCTGCCCCTCGCCGACCGGCACGCCGCACGTCGGGCTGGTCCGGACGGCCCTGTTCAACTGGGCCTACGCCCGCCACCACGGGGGTGACTTCGTCTTCCGCATCGAGGACACCGACGCGGCGCGGGACTCCGAGGAGTCCTACGGCGCGCTGCTCGAGGCGCTGCGCTGGCTGGGCCTGGACTGGGACGAGGGCCCCGAGGTCGGCGGGCCGCACGAGCCCTACCGGCAGAGCCTGCGCCGCTCCCAGCACCTGGACGTGGTGCGCCGCCTGGTCGAGGCCGGTGAGGCCTACGAGAGCTTCTCGACACCGGAGGAGGTCGAGGCCCGGCACCGCGCCGCGGGCCGTGACCCGAAGCTGGGCTACGACAACCACGACCGCGACCTGGACGAGGTGACGAAGCAGGCCTTCCGCGACGCCGGGCGCCGGGCCGTGCTGCGGCTGCGGATGCCGACCCACGACCTCACCTGGACCGACCTCGTCCGCGGGGAGACGACGTTCCGGGCGGGCACGGTGCCCGACTTCGCCCTCACCCGGGGCACCGGGGAGCCGCTGTACACCTTGGTGAACCCGGTCGACGACGCGCTCATGGGGATCACCCACGTCCTGCGCGGCGAGGACCTGCTGTCCTCGACCCCGCGCCAGCTCGCCCTGTACGAGGCGCTCGTGCGTCTCGGCGTGGCGCAGCGCACCCCCGAGTTCGGGCACCTGCCGTTCGTGCTGGGGGAGGGCAACAAGAAGCTCTCCAAGCGGGACCCCTCGGCGGACCTGTTCCACCACCGCGAGCGGGGCTTCCTGCCCGAGGGTCTGCTGAACTACCTGGCCCTGCTGGGTTGGTCGCTCGCGCCGGACCGGGACGTGTTCTCCCTCCAGGAGATGGTCGCCGCGTTCGACGTGGTCGACGTGGTGAGCAATCCCGCCCGGTTCGACCAGAAGAAGGCGGACGCCATCAACGCCGAGCACGTCCGGCGGCTGGAGCCGGCCGACTTCGCCGCCCGGTTGCGCGCCCACCTGGGGGAGCAGGTGCCGGCGGACACCGACGACGCCCGCTTCGCCGCCGCCGCGGCCCTGGTGCAGGAGCGGATCGTGGTGCTCTCCGACGCCGGCCCGCTGCTCGCGTTCCTGTTCACCGACGACCTGGTCCTGGACGAGGCGGCCGCGACCAAGAACCTGGACGCCGGCGCGGCGGACACCCTCCGCGCGACGCGGGACGCGCTGACCGGTCTCCAGTCGTGGACGGCGGCACCGATCGAGGAGGCGCTGCGGGCCGCGCTGGTGGAGGGCCTGGGCCTCAAGCCCCGCAAGGCCTTCGCCCCGGTGCGGGTGGCCGTGACCGGCTCCACCGTGAGCCCGCCGCTGTACGAGTCCCTCGAGCTGCTGGGCCGGGAGCGCACGCTGGCGCGCCTGGAGCACGGGTTGCAGGTGGCGCAGCGGGCGGGCGGGTAGGCGATTGGCCCGCGAGCCCCGAGGTTTGCTACCCTCTCGTGCGGCAGAAACGAACTCCCCGCGCGAGGGCACTCGGCTCCGAGTCGCAGGGACGACGTCGAAAGTCATTGGGGTATGGTGTAATTGGCAACACTAGGGATTCTGATTCCCTCATTCTAGGTTCGAGTCCTGGTACCCCAGCTGAGCACCACCGCTCCACGGTGCTCTAGGCTCGGCCCGCACGAGGCTCCACGTGATCGACCGCTCCACCAGCTCGAGTCTTGGCCCCGTCGTCTAGCGGCCTAGGACGCCGCCCTCTCACGGCGGTAGCGAGGGTTCGAATCCCTTCGGGGCTACACACGTCAGGTCCTCTCCCCGCGCGGGAGGGGGCCTGACGCCGTCGTGGGTGCGGCAACCGGCTCAGAGCCGCTGGTGCAGCGCCTCGGCCGCGGCCAGCAGGTCGCCGGCCCACCGCGCGCCCGGGCGCCGACCGATCCGGTCGACGGGACCGGAGACGGAGACCGCGGCCACCACCTCGCCGGCCGCGTCCCGCACGGGCGCCGACACGCTCGCCACCCCGGGTTCCCGCTCGGCCGCACTCTGCGCCCAGCCCCGGCGTCGGACCTCGACCAGGCTGCGCTCGTCGAACGCACCCGGTCCCAGCAGCGAGCGGACCAGCGCCGGGTCGGCCCACGCCAGTAGCACCTTGGCCCCCGAGCCGGCCGTCAGGGGCAGGCGGGCCCCGACCAGGACGGTGTCGCGCAGGCCGGTGGGGGGTTCCACCGCGGCCACGCACACCCGCTCGGTGCCTTCCCGGCGGTACAGCTGCACGCTCTCGCCGGTGATCTCGCGCAGGCGGGGCAGCACCGGCGCGGCCGCCTCGAGGAGCGGATCGACCTCGGGTGCGCCCGCGAGCTCGGCCAGGGCGGGCCCGGGACGCCAGCGACCGTCCGGGGCGCGCGTCAGCAGACGCTGGGTCTCCAGGCCCACGGCCAGGCGGTGCGCGGTGGCCCGGGGGAGCCCGGTGCGGGCGCACAGCTCGCTGAGGCCGCACGGGGAGGCCGCGGCCGCCTCGAGCACCGCCACCGCCTTGTCGAGCACGCCGATACCGCTATGCTGTCCCACGAGACGATACTATGTTCCCACTCCTTGGGAAGCAACGGTGGTGCGCCACGGACACGGAGGTAGGTCATGGGCAGGACGTTGGCGGAGAAGGTGTGGGACGCCCACGTGGTGCGGCACGGCGAGGGCGAGGGCACCTCCCGGGAGCCCGACCTGCTCTACGTCGACCTGCACCTCGTCCACGAGGTCACCAGCCCGCAGGCCTTCGAGGGCCTGCGCCTGGCCGGGCGCCCCGTGCACCGCCCGGACCTGACCATCGCGACCGAGGACCACAACGTCCCCACCGTGGACATCGACCAACCGATCGCCGATCCCGTCTCCCGCACCCAGGTCGAGACGCTGCGCCGCAACTGCGCGGAGTTCGGCATCCGCCTGCACTCCATGGGCGACGCCGAGCAGGGGATCGTGCACATCATCGGCCCCCAGCTCGGGCTCACCCAGCCGGGGCTCACGGTGGTCTGCGGCGACAGCCACACCTCCACCCACGGGGCCTTCGGGGCGCTGGCCATGGGCATCGGCACCAGCGAGGTCGAGCACGTCCTCGCCACCCAGACGCTGCCGCTCAAGCCGTTCCGGACCATGGCCATCACCGTCGAGGGCGCCCTCCCGGAGGGGGTCAGCAGCAAGGACCTCATCCTGGCCATCATCGCCAGGATCGGGACCGGTGGCGGCCAGGGCCACGTGCTGGAGTACCGCGGCGAGGCCGTCCGGGCCCTGTCGATGGAAGGTCGCATGACCATCTGCAACATGTCGATCGAGGCCGGGGCCCGCGCCGGGATGATCGCGCCCGACGAGACCACGTTCGACTACCTGCGCGGTCGCGACCACGCCCCCACCGGGGCCGACTGGGACGCCGCCGTCGCCGCCTGGCGCGAGCTGGTCACCGACGACGACGCCACCTTCGACGCGGAGGTGGTCATCGACGCGACCGTCCTCACCCCGTTCGTCACCTGGGGCACCAACCCCGGCCAGGGCCTGCCGCTGGGTGAGCGCGTGCCCGACCCGGCGACCATCGCCGAGGACGGTCCGCGGGCCGCTGCCGAGCGGGCCCTGGAGTACATGGGCCTCACCGCGGGGACGCCGCTGCGGGAGATCAGCGTGGACACCGTGTTCCTCGGCTCCTGCACCAACGGCCGCATCGAGGATCTGCGCGCCGCCGCCGAGGTGCTGCGCGGGCGCACGGTCGCCGAAGGGGTGCGGATGCTCGTCGTGCCCGGCTCCTTCCGGGTGCGGCTGCAGGCCGAGGAGGAGGGCCTAGACGCGGTGTTCACCGACGCGGGTGCCCAGTGGCGGCAGGCGGGCTGCTCGATGTGCCTGGGCATGAACCCCGACCAGCTCGCGCCGGGAGAGCGCTCCGCGTCGACCTCCAACCGCAACTTCGAGGGCCGCCAGGGCCGGGGCGGGCGCACCCACCTCGTCTCGCCCGTGGTCGCCGCCGCCACCGCCGTGCGGGGCACCCTGTCCGCGCCGGCCGACCTGCAGGGAGCGCAGCGATGAGGGAGTTCACCACCCACACCGGCACCGGGGTGCCGCTGCGCCGGTCCAACGTGGACACCGACCAGATCATCCCGGCCGTGTACCTGAAGCGGGTCGCCCGCACCGGGTTCGAGGACGGTCTGTTCGCCGGGTGGCGCACCGACCCCGGCTTCATCCTCAACGTCGCACCGTTCGACACCGGCAGCGTCCTCGTCGCCGGGCCCGACTTCGGCACCGGCTCCTCCCGCGAGCACGCGGTGTGGGCGCTGGGGGACTACGGCTTCCGCGTCGTCATCTCCTCCCGCTTCGCCGACATCTTCCGCGGCAACGCCGGCAAGGCCGGGCTGCTCGCCGCCGAGGTGGCCCAGCCCGACGTCGAGCTGCTGTGGAAGCTGTTGGAGACCCGGCCGGGTACCCAGGTGACGGTGGACCTGCAGGCGCGCACCGTCGCGGCGGGGGACCTCCTGCTGCGATTCGACATCGACGACTACACGCGCTGGCGGCTGCTCGAGGGCCTCGACGACGTGGGCCTGACCCTGCGCCACGTCGAGGAGATCGCGGCCTTCGAGCTCACCCGCCCCTCCTGGCTGCCGGTCACCACGCCGGTGGGGTGACGGCGCGGGCCCAGAACCTAGCGCGCACATGGACTTCCGCGCCGGTCGGGTCTACGGTCGGCCCACCTGGTCCGCCGGCGGACCCCAGCGTGGAGGTGGCGGATGAACAAGGCCCAGCTCATCGAGCAGCTCGCCCAGCGACTGGGGGGTGACAAGCGCCAGGCGTCGGCCGCCGTCGAGGGCGTGGTCGACATCGTAGTGCGCACGGTCACCGGCGGCGAGAACGTGACCATCACCGGGTTCGGGGTGTTCGAGAAGCGCAGCCGCGCCGCGCGCGTGGCCCGGAACCCGCGCACCGGGGAGACCGTGCGGGTCGAGCCGACCGCGGTGCCGTCGTTCCGCCCGGGCGTCAGCTTCAAGGCCGTCGTCAGCGGAGAGGCCACGCTGCCCGCGGAGGGACCCGCGGTGCGCCGTGCCGCCGGCAACCGCTCGTCGGCCCCGGCGGCCAAGGGTTCAGCGGCCAGGGGTTCGGCGGCCAGGGGTTCGGCGGCCAAGGTCTCGGCGACGGGGTCGGGGTCGGGGTCGGTGGACCCGAAGTCCGCCAAGGCCGACAAGGTGACCAAGCCCGCCAAGGCGAAGAAGGCTGCGAAGGCCGACGACAAGAAGAAGAAGGCCAAGAAGAAGTAGCTCAGGCGTACGGGTCGGGCAGGTGGTCCAGGGCCACCACCCGGCCCCCTGCCGACGAGACCACCCAGGTGCTCGCGGTGGGGGTGCGCAGGTGCCGCGGGTCGATCCGGACCCGGTGGGCCCGCGCCCACGTCATGACCAGGGTCGGGACGACCCCGCCCTGGCTGCACAGGAGCACCGGGTCGGGCTGGGTGGCGAGCTCCGCGGCCCGGGCGAGGCCCCCTTCCTCGTCGTGCTCCCAGCCGGGCTCGGACAGGCCGGGCTCGGAGGTGAAGGCGACCCCCAGGTGCTCGGCGAGCGGCTGGACCGTCTGCTCGCAGCGCAGCCGGTCCGCGGCGTGCAGGGCGTCCGGGCTGCCCGTGCCCACCCCGAAGGCGAGGGCCAGCGGCACCAGCGCCCGGGCCTGGTCGCGACCCTCGGAGGTCAGCGCCCGCTCGGCGTCGTCCCCGCCGTCGTGCTCGGCGGTGGCGTGCCGGACGAGCAGCAGCGTCGTGGTGTCGGCGGGCGCCGTGGCGAACCGGTCGACCACGGCCGCGTCCGAGGCGTGGGTGAGCAGGGCCCGCGCGTCGGCGACGGGGAGCCAGCGCAGCTCGTCGGTCTCCTCGTTGGCCGCGAACTCCCCGCCCAGGCTGCGGGCCGCCCAGTGGTCGACGACCTTCTCCCGGCCCTTCACCGGGTAGCGGGTCTCGCCGAGGTGGCGGCCCAGGGCGGCGGAGAACCCGGTCTCCTCCACGATCTCGCGGACCGCGCTCACCACGCGGTGCTCGCCGTCGTCGACGTGGCCCTTGGGCAGCGACCAGTCGTCGTAGCGCGGTCGGTGGACCACGGCCACCTCCACAGCGGCCCCGGGCTCGCCGGCACGGGGCCGCCAGAGCACGCCACCGGCCGCCCGCACCGCCGCCCTCACTC
Source organism: Mycobacteriales bacterium (assembly GCA_038234335.1). Taxonomy (GTDB): domain Bacteria; phylum Actinomycetota; class Actinomycetes; order Mycobacteriales; family Mycobacteriaceae; genus Rhodococcus_D. Next base: position 26,947 of record JBBSUN010000008.1, on the reverse strand, counting down.
CGACGAGCCCCGGTTGAGCATGTCGACCTGGTGGTCGCGGACCCGCTCGCCGGAGGCGGGCGAGGCCGTCCAGCTGCCGTCGGCCTCCATGACCCAGCAGCGCGTCGCCGGGTCCAGCAGGGAGTCGAACATGGCGTCCAGCTGGTCGGTGAGCTTCTCGTCGCGCACCTGCACCATGACCTCCACGCGGCGGTCGAGGTTGCGGTGCATCATGTCGGCGCTGCCGATCCAGCGCTCGCCGGCCCCGAGGAAGTGGAACACCCGCGAGTGCTCCAGGAACCGACCCAGCACGCTGCGGACGTGGATGTTCTCGCTGAGCCCGGGCACGCCCGGCTTGATCGCGCAGATGCCGCGGACGACGACGTCGACCGGGACACCGGCCTGCGACGCGCGGTAGAGCGCGTCGATGACCTGCTCGTCGACCAGCGCGTTGGCCTTGAGCCGGATCCCGGCCGGCCGGCCCGCCCGGGCGTGCGCGACCTCGCCCTCGATGCGCTCGAGGATCCCGCGGCGCACGCCGTACGGCGCCACGAGCAGGTTGCGGTACTCACGCTGGCGGGAGTACCCGGTGAGGGAGTTGAACAGCTCGGAGAGGTCGCGACCGATCTCCGGCGAGGCGGTGAGCAGGCCCAGGTCCTCGTACAGCCGGGCCGTCTTCGGGTTGTAGTTGCCCGTCCCGACGTGGGCGTACCGGCGGATGGTGGAGCCCTCCCGCCGCACGACCAGGCACGTCTTGCAGTGCGTCTTCAGCCCGACGAGGCCGTAGACCACGTGCACGCCGGCCTGCTCCAGCTTGCGGGCCCAGGTGATGTTGGCCTGCTCGTCGAAGCGGGCCTTGACCTCCACCAGGGCGACGACCTGCTTGCCGGCCTCGGCGGCGTCGACGAGGGCGTCGACGATGGGGGAGTCGCCCGAGGTGCGGTAGAGGGTCTGCTTGATCGCGAGCACGTTCTTGTCCGCCGCGGCCTGCTCCACGAAGCGCTGCACGCTGGTGGAGAACGAGTCGTAGGGGTGGTGCACCAGCACGTCGCCCTCGCGCAGCGTCGCGAAGACGCTCTTGGGCGTCTCCCGCTCCCCGAACGCGGGGTGCGTGGACGGCACGAACGGCGGGTCCTTCAGGTGCGGCTTGTCCACGGAGTACAGCTCCATGACGCTGGCGAGGTCGAGCAGCCCCGGCACCTGGACCACGTCGCGCGGGTTGACGTCCAGCTCGCGCAGCAGCAGCTCCATCATGTGCTCGGTCATGTCGTCGGCCACCTCCAGGCGCACCGGAGAGCCGAACCGACGGCGGGCGAGCTCGCGCTCCAGCGCCTGCAGCAGGTCCTCGTCGCGGTCCTCCTCCACCTCGACGTCGGCGTTGCGGGTGATCCGGAAGGCGTGCTGCTCGACGATCTCCATGCCGGGGAACAGCAGGTCCAGGTGGGCGGCGATGAGCTCCTCCAGCGGGAGGAAGACGTCGACGCCGGCCTGCACCCGCACGAAGCGGTCGACGTTGTCGGGCACCTTCACCCGGGCGAACCGCTCACCGGCGGTCTCCTTGTCCCGCACGGTCACGGCCAGGTTCAGCGCGAGACCGCTGATGTAGGGGAACGGGTGGGCCGGGTCGACGGCGAGCGGGGTCAGCACGGGGAACATCTGCTCGCGGAAGTAGTCCGAGAGCCGGTCTCGGCTGGCGGTGTCGAGGTCGCTCCACTCCGCGACGGCGAGGCCCTCGGCCTCCAGCGCGGGGCGCACCTCGTCGGCGAACAGCCGGGCGTGGCGCTGGGAGAGCTCCTGGCTGCGCTCGGAGACCAGGCGCAGCTGCTCGCGCGGGGAGAGCCCGTCGGCGGAGCGCACCGAGAGGCCCGTCTCGTCGCGCCGCTTCAGCCCGGCCACCCGGACCATGAAGAACTCGTCCAGGTTGGAGGCGAAGATGGCGAGGAACTTCGCCCGCTCGAGCAGGGGCAGCGAGGTGTCCTCGGCGAGCGCGAGGACCCGGGAGTTGAAGTCCAGCCAGCTCAGCTCGCGGTTCAGGTAGCGGTTCTCCGGCAGGTCCGCGCGCGGGGACACCGCGGGGGTGGCCGCCGGGGGCGGGGTGGGCCGCGAGGTGGAGCCGGACCCCGTGGGTGTGCGGGGTGTGCGGGGGTCCGGGACGTCGGGCTCGCCGGTCGGGGACGACAGCTCTGCGGTGCTCACGCGTGCGATCCTGCCCCATCCCGGGACGGCGGGGGCGGCCGTCGGGGGTCGGTCCGCCGCACCCGGTGATCAGCCCGGCGCCCGCAGCGCCGAGGTGAGGAGGAACACGGCGCCGTCGGCGCCGGTGTGCACGCGCAGGCGCTGGCCCACCCGGGGAGCCACCCACCCCCCGGCCGCGGCCACCGCGGCCGGACAGTGCACCAGCACGCCGTCGTCGGTGCGCAGCTCGACCCCGCCGGTGGGTATGGCGGCGACGGTCGCGGCGGTGCCGGCGGCGTCGAGGAGGGCCGCCGTCGCCGGGCCCAGGCCGGCCCGGACCGCCGCCGCCAGGTCCGCGACGGTGTCGACGTCGGTCCGCAGCCCGGGCAGGGGCCCCTCGACCAGCTCGGCGCCGGAGGCCGCGTGGGCCGCGGCCGAGGCGGGGCCGAAGCAGGGTTCCAGCGCGGTGCCCGCCGGGGCCAGCAGGGCCGTGGTCCCGGTGCCGGCGGCGTCGGCCACCGCGCACCGGCGGTCCGCGCCCCGCAGCACCTGCGCGAGCTCGCCGGGGCGCAGCGCCGGCAGGTCGCCCTGCAGGGCCAGGACCGCGAGCGAGGGGTCGAGCCGGGCGGTCGCGCCCGTGAGCGCCGCGTTCAGCGTGCTGGTGGTGTCGGCCAGCACGGCGACCCCGAGGTGGCGGGCGGTCTCGGCGACCCGGGGGTCGGCGGTGACCACGTGGACGGCGAGGACCTGCGGGCAGCGCCGTGCCGCGGCCACGGTGTCGGTGAGCATGGCCAGCACGAGCGCCGCCCGCCGGGGGGCGTCGAGCACCGGGGCGAGGCGGGTCTTGGCCTCGGGCAGGTCCTTCACCGCGACCACCACCTGCGCCAGCACGCCGGTGATGGTGCCAGGTGCCTCGCGGGTGGTGGCAGGGGTGGTGGGCGGGTGGTGGCGCGGGGGGCGGGCCGACGCAGGGCAGGATGAGGGCGTGGCGGTGGTGGCGGTGCTGGGGGCGGGCTCGTGGGGGACCACGTTCGCCAAGGTCCTCTCCGACGCGGGCAGCGACGTCGTCCTGTGGGCCCGGCGGGAGGACGTGGCGCGCGCCGTGCGCGCCGGGGGCAACCCGGAGTACCTGCCCGGGGTGGCGCTGCCCGCCGGCCTGCGCTCGACCAGCGACCACCGCGTGGCCCTGGACGGGGCCGACACCGTGGTGCTGGCCGTCCCGTCGCAGAGCCTGCGGGCGAACCTGGCGGCCTGGCGGGACGACCTGCCCGCCGGTGCCACCCTGCTGAGCCTGGCCAAGGGGGTCGAGCTCGGCACCCTGCAGCGGATGAGCGAGGTCGTCGGTGAGGTCGCCGGGGTGCCCCTCGACCAGGTGGCGGTGCTGAGCGGGCCGAACCTGGCCCGGGAGATCGCGGGGGAGCAGCCCACGGCGACGGTGGTCGCCTGCGCCGACCACGAGCGGGCGGTCGGAGTCCAGCAGGCCTGCACCACCAGCTACTTCCGGCCGTACACCAACACCGACGTGGTGGGCTGCGAGCTCGGCGGCGCCGGCAAGAACGTGATCGCGCTGGCCTGCGGGATGGCGGTCGGCATGGGCCTGGGGGGCAACACGACCGCGACCATCATCACCCGAGGTCTTGCGGAGGTGTCCCGGCTGGGGGTGGCGCTGGGTGCGCGGGCGGAGACGTTCGCCGGCCTCGCCGGGCTCGGCGACCTGGTCGCGACCTGCGCCTCCCCGCTCTCGCGCAACCGCACCTTCGGCGAGCTGCTCGGGCGCGGGCGGAGCCTCGCGCAGGCGCAGGAGGCTGCGCACGGCCAGGTCGCGGAGGGCGTCAAGACCTCCACCGCGCTGCGCGAGCTGGCCGCCCGGCACGGCGTGGAGGTACCGATCACCGACGGCGTGCACCGCGTGTGCAACGAGGGCGCCCCCGTCACCGCCCTGGCTCGCGAGCTGCTGGACCGCAGCACCAAGCACGAGTGACCGAGCACGAGTGATCGAGCACGAGTGACCGACCCCGAGGAGCCCGCCGTGCACGAGCAGACCGCACCGACCGACCCGACCTGGGGTGACTCCACCCGCTGCGTGCGCGCCGGGGTGGGCCCCGCGGTGCCGGGGACGGCGTTCCTGCCGGGACCGGTGCTGGCCGCGCCGTACCACCTCAGCCCCGACGAGGGCACCGAGCCGCACACCTACGCCCGCGCGTCGAACCCGGGCTGGACCGGGTTGGAGGCGGCGCTCGCCGAGCTCGAGGGTGGTGACCAGGTGCCCGTGCAGGCGGCGGTGACCGGGGCCGGGATGGCGGCGATCACCGTGCTGCTGCGCTCGGTGCTGCGCGCCGGCGACGTGCTCGTGGTGCCCAGTGACGGTTACTACCAGATCCGGGCCTACGCGGCCGAGAAGCTCGCGCACTGGGGGATCGAGGTGCGGGAGGTGCCCACCCTGCGCGCGGCGGCCCACGTCGAGGGGGCGCGGCTGGTGCTCGCGGAGACGCCGGCCAACCCCGGGATGGACGTCGTCGACCTGCGGGAGGTGGCCGCCGCCACCCACGCCGCCGGGGCGCTGCTCGTCGTCGACAACACCACCGCCACGCCGCTGGGCCAGCAACCGCTGCTGCTGGGCGCCGACGTGGTCGTCGCCAGCGGGACGAAGGCACTGACCGGGCACAGCGACCTGCTCATGGGCTACGTGGCCACCACCGACGAGGCCGTGCACGCGGCGGTCCTGCGGGAGCGGGCCCTCTCGGGGTCGGTGCTCGGGCCGTTCGAGACCTGGCTGGCCCACCGCAGCCTGGCCTCGGCCGCCCTGCGCATCGACCGCCAGTGCGCGACCGCCGCGGCGCTGTCGGCCGCGCTCGACGGACACCCCCGGGTTCGCGGGCTGCGCTGGCCCGGGCTGCCGAGCGACCCAGCGCACGCCGTGGCGAGCGGCCAGATGCACCGGTTCGGCGGGGTGCTGCGCTTCGAGCTCGACTCGGCTGCCGCGGTGCACACGTTCGTCGAGCGGTCACGGCTGGTGAGCGCGGCCACCAGCTTCGGGGGCCTGCACACCACCGCCGACCGGCGTGCGCGCTGGGGCGACGCGGTCTCGGAGGGGTTCGTGCGGATCTCCTGCGGCATCGAGGACACCGACGACGTGGTCCGCGACGTGCTGGCCGCGCTGGGCTGATCGGCCCGGACACGCCGGTACCGTTCTGCCCCATGGGTCGGGAAGCGGGTCAGCAGGCGGATGGGCGGGGTTCCGTCGGGCGCACGACGGTCGCCGTGGTCTTCGGCGGCCGGAGCAGCGAGCACGCGGTGAGCTGCGTGTCCGCCGGCAGCGTGCTGGCCCACCTGGATCCCGAGCGCTTCGACGTGGTGCCCGTCGGCATCACCCGCGACGGAGCCTGGGTGCTGGGGAGCTCCGACCTCGCGACGCTGAGCTTCGCCGGCGGCACCCTGCCCCGCGTGGATCCGGCCGGGACGGCGCTCGTCCTCACCGCGGACCCCGCTCGGGCGGGGGAGCTCGTGGCCCTGGAGCGGGCGGAGGTGGGCCGGGTGCTGGCCAACGCCGACGTGGTGTTCCCCGTGCTGCACGGTCCCCTCGGTGAGGACGGCACCCTGCAGGGGCTGCTGGAGCTCGCCGGCGTCCCGTACGTGGGGGCCGGGGTGCTCGCGAGCGCCGCCGGGATGGACAAGGAGTTCACCACCAAGCTGCTCGCCGCCGACGGGCTGCCCGTGGGCACCCGGGTGGTGCTGCGGGCGGGGACGCCCACCGTCTCCGAGGACGACCGCCAGCGGCTGGGGCTGCCCGTCTTCGTGAAGCCCGCGCGGGCCGGCTCGTCGTTCGGCATCAGCCGGGTCAACCGTTGGGACGACCTGGACGCCGCGATCGCCACCGCCCGTGAGCACGACCCCAAGGTCCTCGTCGAGGCGGCGGTGGTGGGCCGCGAGGTGGAGTGCGGGGTGCTGGAGCTGCCGGGCGGTGAGCTGCGGGCCAGCGTGCTCGCGGAGATCCGGCTGACGCCCGACGCCGGCGCGGACGCGTTCTACGACTTCGAGACCAAGTACCTGGGCGACGGGGCCAGCTACGACGTGCCCGCGGACCTCGACGAGGCCACCACCGCGCGGGTGCAGGCGATGGCGGTCGCCGCGTTCCGGGCGCTGGACTGCTCCGGCCTGGCCCGCGTGGACTTCTTCGTCACCGACGGCGGGCTGGTGGTGAACGAGGTGAACACGATGCCCGGGTTCACCTCCAGCTCCATGTACCCCCGGATGTGGGCGGCCACCGGGATCGACTACCCGACGCTGCTGAGCACGCTCGTGGACACCGCGCTGGCCCGCGGCACCGGCCTGCGCTGAGGCGGCCCGCACGGCTGACAGCGGGGCCCCGAGGTGCCACGATCGTGGGGAAGGTCGACGGGGGGCTCGGGGGGAACGTGACGGAGATCTTGCTCGGGGTGGTGGCCGTGCTGGTGGTCGGGCTACCGCTGCTGGCCCTGGGCGCGGACAAGGTGTTGCCGGCGTTCAAGAACAGGCCTGTCGCACCGTCGCCCATGCAGCTGCTGGCCCGAAAGCACCACCTGGGCGGCGCGGACGTGGCCGAGGTGGAGGCCGCCGTCGAGGAGGGGCGCGCAGTCCGCCGGCCCAGGTTGGCCGCTGCAGCCGTGGAGCTGGCGGGGCACGTGCTCTCGCGTGACATGTGGGACAAGAACCTGGACCGGCCGCGACGGCTGCGGCGGCTCCACGGCTGGCGGCGCGTGCTGCTGCTCGGCGTGATGGTCGCGCTCCTGGTGGGGTACCTGGTGGTGCTCGTCGTGGTCGGTCAGTGGGTGCTCCCCGCGGTCTACGCGGCGGCCGCGGTCATCCTGCTGCCGCTCCAGCACCGGGAGTGGCGGCGTCGCCAGTCCGCCGCCCGGGCCGCTGTCGAGGCCAACCGGCCGGTGGCGGCGGACGTGGAGGGGCTCGCATGAGCACGGACGGCGACCGTCTTGCGGCGGTGCGAGCGAAGGGGTCGGCCGACGAGGTGGCGGCGAGGAACCCCTGGTACCGCCGTCGGTGGACTCTGCTCTGGTGGTGCTCGGTTCGCCTGGTGATCCTGGACGCAGCGTCCGGGCTGTTTCTGTTGTTCGGTGACCACCCCGTGACGCAGACCCCTCGTGTCCCCGGCCGCGTGTCGCTGCGCGAGCTGGTCGGACACGGGACGAGCGTCGTCGGCTGGCTCCTCGTCGTGATCGGCTCCGCGGAGCAGCTCGCAACTCACCCGCTTCGGCACTCACCGCGGCGCGTCGAGCCGGGCCACGCAGCGTCGCGCGCTCCGCCAGCTCGTGGCCGGGTGCCGGTGTCGGACGAGGAGGTCCCGATCGTCCGGCACGCGGGGATCGTGCGGCTGGCCCGGTTCCGTGCGACGCGGGTGTCGGTGCCAGGTTTCGGGCTCGCCCTCGGAGGTCAGCTGGTGGCAGCCCAGAGCCCGCCCGCCGCGCTGCTGTGGACGGTCGCCCTTGCGGTGCTGGGCGTCGGAGTGGTGCTCGTGCTCCGCGATGGCCGCCGTGTGCGGGTATTCCTCGCCGCACACCCGGGCCCCGGTTGAGCACCGTGCGCACCGACGCTGAGCGGTGGGTCCAGGCGGAGCACATCGCCGCAGGCGGCCGACCCAGGACCGGGGGCTGGGCTACCCGGCACCCGGTGCCGCTGGTCGTCGGCAACGTGCTGCTCGTCCTGGACTGGCCGCGGAAGTCGTCGAACCCCCGGAGCTCAGTGCGCTCAGCCCGGACCGCCGGCGGGCCGGGCTGCAAGGCGGCGGGGTCCCGGAGGGTGCCGACGGACCCGAAGCTGCGGTCCGGTGCGACCGTGGTCGTTCGCTACCGGCTCGAGATCACCCGCCGGATGCGAACGGTCGCGCTGCGGGTGTTGATGCTTCCCGTCACGGTCCTGCTGGTGGTCGCCCTCGTGGTGAGCTCTGGCGACCTCGCGATCGGGTCCGGCCGGCTCCTGGTCGTGGCAGCGGTGTTCGCGGCACTGCCGCTGCTCCCGGCCCGCCGTCTCGCGAAGCTGGAGCGCGCCGCCTAGGCCCCCGCGATCGGCGCCGGGTCCATGGCTTGCGCGGGCAGCGTCGCGGCGATGACCTCGGCCAGCTGCTGCAGCGCGCCGCTGCCGGAGCCGTCGGGCAGCGTCAGCGCGATGTAGGTGCCGCGGTCGACGTCGACGTAGGTGGTGGAGGCGATGCCCTGCTCGGCACCGGAGAGCTCGAGGAACTGCACGCCGCTCACCCCGACCAGGTACGCGTCGGCGGTGAACTCCGCGGGCCTGCCGATCCCGCAGCGCAGCACCACCGGGTCGGTGCCGTCGGGCGCGTCCACCTCGCGCCACGCCGCTGCCCCGGCGGGCGCCGGCTGGGCCAGCGTCGCCCGCTGCGCGCCGCCGAGCTCCTCGGGCAGGGCGGCCAGCAGGGTGGCGCACGCCGCGCTGCCCGAGGCGGGGGAGTCGAGGGTGGTGAGCGCGACCGGGGCGATGAGCGGGGCGCGCTGGGCGATGACGGCGGCGACCACGACCCCGACGACGAGCGCTACCGGGAGCGCGACCGCGGTGGCGATGAGTGCGGGGTGGCGCCCGGTGGCGGTCTCGGGCACGGCTCAGCCCAGGTCGACGACGGTGCAGGCGACGGTGCGGGTGATCCCGGGCACGGTCTGCACGTTGGCGACCACGAGGCGGCCGAGCTCGTCCACCGACTCCGACTCCGCCCGCACGATCACGTCGTAGGGCCCGGTCACCGACTCGGCGGAGACGACGCCCGGCAGGGCGGCGATCTCGCGCGTCACGGCGGCCGCCCGGCCGACCTCGGTCTGGACCAGGATGTATGCGAGCACCACGGCGTGCCTCCTCCGCTGCAGGGGGGCGCGTGGGTAGGAACACTCGTGGCGCTCCGGCGCCGCACCCGATCCCGTTGTCCGCCGGGAGGTTGCCCGGCGTGTGCTGAACCTACTCGCGCCCCGTACCGTGCTCGATCCCTGCCCACATCCCTGCCCAGGAGGACGTCATCGTCGCCAGCCCGCCCCCCGAGGACACCACCGTCGCGGGGGTGGGCGAGCTCGCCCTGGTGGCCCGGCTGCTCGCCCCGCGCGACGACGCCTCCCGCACCCAGCCCGCCGTGACCCTGCTCGGGCCCGGGGACGACGCCGCCGTGGTCGCGACCCCGGACGGGCGGGTGGTGGCCAGCACCGACGTCCTCGTCGAGGGGGTGCACTTCCGCCTCGACTGGTCCACCCCGCAGCAGGTCGGCCGGCGGGCCGTCGCCCAGAACGTGGCTGACGTCGTGGCCATGGGGGCGGTGCCGACGGCACTGCTGGTGGGGATCGGGTGCCCGCCCGAGACCCCGGCCGCCGTGGTGGAGGGCATCAACGACGGGCTGTGGGACGAGGCCGGTCGGGTCGGGGCCGGCGTGGTGGGCGGCGACGTGGTGCGCGCCCGGGAGATCGTCGTCTCGGTGACGGTCCTCGGTGACCTGCAGGGCCGGGAGCCGGTGCGGCGCGACGGGGCCCGCCCGGGCGACGTCGTGGCCCTGGCGGGACGGCTGGGCTGGTCGGCCGCCGGGCTGGCCGTGCTGAGCCGCGGCTTCCGGGCGCCGGCGGCCGTGGTGGCCGTGCACCGGGTCCCCGAGCCGCCGTACTCCGCCGGGGTGGCGGCCGCGGTCGGTGGGGCCACCGCGATGACCGACGTCTCCGACGGCCTGCTCGCCGACCTCGGCCAGCTCGCGGACGCGTCCGGGGTGGCACTCGACCTGGCGCGGGCCCCGCTGGCCCCGGCCGGCAAGCTGGTGGAGGTGGGCTCCGCCCTCGGGATCGACCCGTGGACCTGGGTGCTCACCGGCGGCGAGGACCACGCGCTCGTGGCCACGTTCGGGGCCCACCGGCCGCTGCCCGAGGGGTGGACGGCCATCGGGACCGTGACGGCGGGGTCCGGGGTCACCGTGGACGGCGTCGCGTGGGACCCGCAGGACGGCCCGACGGGGTGGACCGCGTTCCGGTGAGCGGCCCGGTGGGTGCCGTCGTCGAGCCGGTCTCCTACGACGACCCGGTGGTGCAGGCGATCGTCGTCGACCTGCAGCTGGAGTACGCGCGCCGCTACGGCTCCGGCGACGCCACCGTGCTCTTCGACGCGGACTTCACGCCGCCACGAGGGGTGTTCCTGCTGGCGAAGGTGGACGGGGTGCCGGTGGCGATGGGTGGCTGGCGGGCCCGGGACGCCGAGGCCGACGACCCGGCCCTGCGCGACGGGGACGCCGAGCTCAAGCGCATGCACGTCCTGCCCCCCTTCCAGCGGCGCGGGCTGGCGCGGCTGCTGCTGACCGCGCTGGAGCGCAGCGCCACCGACGCCGGGCGGCGCCGGGTGGTGCTGGAGACGGGCACCGAGCAGCCCGAGGCGATCGCGCTGTACACGTCGTCCGGGTACGCGCCGATGGAGAAGTTCGGCCTGTACCGGGGCGAGCCGGAGTCGCGGACCTACGCCAAGAGCCTGGTCCCGGTGCAGGGCTAGGTTCGCGGCCATGGCCCTGTACGCGCTCGGCGACGTCACCCCCACCGTCCACCCCGAGGCATTCGTGCACCCCGACGCGACCGTGATCGGCGACGTCACCCTGGCCGCGGGTGCGAGCGTCTGGCCGCAGGCGGTGCTGCGCGGGGACTACGGGCGGATCACCGTGGGGGAGCGGACCTCGATCCAGGACGGCACGGTCCTGCACTGCACCGAGTGGCACCCGACGACGATCGGGGCCGACTGCGTGGTCGGGCACAACGCGCACGTGGAGGGCGCGACGATCGGCGACGGGGTGCTGGTGGCCTCGGGCTCGGTGGTGCTGAACGGGGCGACCGTCGGGGACGGGGCCGTGGTCGGGGCCGGGGCGGTGGTCAGCTTCAACGGGGTGGTGCCGGCCCGGGCGATGGCGCTGGGGGTGCCGGCACGGGTGCGGGAGGGCCACGAGGTGCCCGACGGGTCAACCCTGGGCATCGTCGGGAAGTACCTGGAGAACGTGGCGCGTTACCGGTCCGAGCTGCGTCGGCTCGACTGAGCCGCCCGGGCCGGCGGGGTCGATGCTGCAGCCGATAGCGTGGCGTTCCGTGGCTGGAGCACCGTTGACCGACGTCGTCGAAGCAGGGTGGGCCCGGGCCCTGGAGCCCGTGGCCGAGCAGGTGAGCGCCATGGGGGTGTTCCTGCGCGAGGAGATCGCGGCGGGCCGCACCTACCTGCCGGCGGGCGCGCACGTCCTGCGGGCGTTCCAGCAGCCCTTCGACGCGGTGCGGGTGCTCGTCGTCGGGCAGGACCCGTACCCGACGCCGGGTCACGCCGTGGGGCTCAGCTTCTCCGTGGCGCCGGACACCCGGCCGGTGCCACGGAGCCTGCGCAACATCTTCCAGGAGTACTGCGCAGACCTGGGGCTGCCGACGCCGAGCTCCGGTGACCTGACGCCGTGGGCGGAGCAGGGCGTGCTCCTGCTGAACCGGGTCCTCACCGTGCGGCCCGGGGAGCCCGCGAGCCACCGTGGGCAGGGCTGGGAGGCGGTGACCGAGCAGGCCATCCGCGCGCTGGTCGACCGCTCCGAGCCCCTGGTCGCCGTGCTGTGGGGCAAGGATGCCGGGACGCTGGTGCCCCTGCTCGAGGACGCGCCGATCATCGCCTCCGCGCACCCCTCGCCCATGTCGGCCGACCGCGGGTTCTTCGGCTCCCGGCCGTTCAGCCGGGTCAACGCCGAGCTCGAGGACCTGGGCGACGAGCCCGTGGACTGGCGCCTGCCCTGATCCCGGCCGCCGCCGCGCTCACGACGGCTCCGCCCACCGGGTCGGCACACCGCGCGCGCCGTGGGGTGTGCGCGGTGCCGGGCGGGTGTGCGCGGAGGACCGGACGGGGGTGCTCCCGAACCGGGGCCCTGCACCAGCACCCCGGGCAGGACCACGACAGCCCCCGCACCACGAGGGTGCAGGGGCTGTCGCCGCAGGTGCGTCAGGCGCGCGTGACCTTGCCGGCCTTGAGGCAGGAGGTGCACACGTTGAGCCGCTTGCGGTGCCCGGGGGACACCTCGGCGCGCACGGTCTGGATGTTCGGGTTCCAGCGGCGCTTGGTGCGGCGGTGGGAGTGCGAGACGGACATGCCGAAGCCGGGTCCCTTGGCGCAGACGTCGCAGACGGCAGCCATGATGCGTGCTCCTCAACAGTGGTGAACAGGTGCGGGCGCAGCGGGAGACGTCCCGCGCGCAACCCGGCAAGCGTAGCCGTCCCCCGCCGGGGAGGCCAAACCGTCCCCGTGGGGGCGGAGGGAGCGTTCCACCCCGTTACCCCACCTCCTCCCGGGCTCGGGGCTGCTGGATCTTCAGGGGAACCGTCGGTCGGCTCGGTTACCGTGCGGACGTGCCCGCCGTGCTCGACACCGCCACGCTCGACGCCGCCACGATCGACGACGCCGCGGTCCGCCGCTGGGCTGCCCTGGCCGTGCAGGTGCTGACGACGCACCGCGACGAGATCGACGGCCTGAACGTCTTCCCCGTCGCCGACCGCGACACCGGCACCAACCTGCTGGCCACGATGACCGCGGCCTGCGGAGCGCTCACCGACGACGTGGACCCGACGGCGGCCCTGGCCGCCGGCGCGCGGGCGGGTGCGCGGGGCAACTCCGGGGTGCTCCTGGCGGAGGTGCTTGCCGGGCTCGCCGAGCCCGGGGTGCCGATCGACGGTCCGGGCCTGGTGCGCGGCCTGCGCGCCGCGGCGCGGCGTGCGTCCGCGGCCGTTGCCGAGCCGGTCCCGGGCACCGTGCTCACCGTCCTCGACGCCGTGGCCGACGCGGTGGGGGCGAGCCCCGGCGGCGCGCCCGCGGTCCTGGGCGTGGCCACCGCCGCCGCGCGGGTGGCGGTGGCCGCCACCACCTCGCAGCTGTCGCAGCTCGCCCGGGCCGGGGTCGTCGACGCCGGGGCCCGCGGGCTCGAGCTGGTGCTGGTGGCGCTGCGCTGCGCGCTCACCGCCGAGGCCCTGCCCGTGCCCGCCGCGGTGCCGCCGCCGCCGCGCCCGCCGGCGCCGGCCCCGGGTTTCGAGGTGGTGCACCGCCTCGACGGCACCGACCGCGCGCGGGTGGAGCGCCTGCGCCTGCGCCTGGTCGAGCTGGGCACCTCGGTGGTGGTCGGTGGCGACCCCGACGGCACCACCACGGTGCACGTCCACGCCGCCGATGCCGGAGCGGTGCTCGAGGCGGGGCTCGCGGCGGGGCGGGTGCACGGCATCGAGATCCAGGTGCTGGACCCGAGGACCGACGACCCGCTCGCCGTCGACCGGGGGGTCCTGGCCGTCGTGGGAGCCCCTGCGCTGGCCGAGCTCTTCGGCGGCGGCGGCGCGGCGGTGCACGTGGTCGAGCCGGGTGCGCACGCGGGCACCCTGCTCGCGGCCGCGCTGCTCGGCCCGGGACCGCAGGACCGGGTGCTGCTGGGCAACGGGGTGCTGGAGGCGACCGTGCTCGCCGAGGCGGTGGCGGCGGCGCGCGCCGGCGGGCGACGGGTCACCGTGGTGCCCAGCGCGAGCGCGGTGCAGGGCCTGGCCGCGCTCGCCGTGCACGACCCCACCCGCGACGCCGGGGACGACGTGGTCGCGATGGCCGAGGCGGCCGGGGCCTGCCGGCGTGGCGGCCTGGAGGTCGCCACGGGGGAGGGCCTGACCTGGGTGGGGCGGTGCGCCCCCGGGGACGTGCTGGCCCTGCTCGACGGCGACGTCGCGATCATCGAGACCGACCAGCTCACCGCCGCCGAGCGGCTGCTCGACCGGATGCTGGGCGCCGGCGGCGAGCTGGTCACGGTGCTGACCGGGGCCGACGCCGAGGATGGCCTGCCCGCGGCGCTGGCCGCGCACGTGGCCGGCGAGCACCGCGGCGTCGAGCTGGTGGTGCTCCCGGTCGGGCTGGCCGGCACCGTCCTCGAGCTGGGGGTGGAGTGACGTGGCGGCCCTGATCGATCCGCTCACCGGCGTGCTCGGGGCCGAGGCGGCCGGGAAGCTCGCCGGTGCGCTCGGGCTGCACACGGTGGGCGACCTGCTGCGGCACTACCCGCGCCGCTACGTGGAGCGCGGGACGATGACGTCGCTGCGCGGGCTGGAGGTCGGCGAGCACGTCACGGTGCTGGCCCGCGTCGCCTCCATCACCAGCCGCCCCATGAGGGAGCGCCGCGGCACCCTGCAGGAGCTGGTCATCACCGATGGTCGTGGCGAGCTGAGGTGCACCTTCTTCTCCCAGGGGTGGCTGCTCAAGGAGCTCCCGGTGGGCACGGAGGCGCTGTTCGCGGGTCAGGTCAGCGCCTACCGACGCACGCTGCAGCTCACCCACCCCGTCCACCGGACGCTGCCGGCCCCGGGGTCGCCCGCCGACGCGGACACCGCCGACGAGATCGCCGACTTCTCCCGGCCCCTCATCGCCCTCTACCCGGCCACGGCGAAGCTGCCGTCGTGGGACATCTCCACCGCCGTGCGGAAGGCCCTGGCCGCGCTGGACCCCCAGGAGGACCCGCTGCCGGCGGCGCTGCGCACCGAGCTCGGGCTGCTGGAGCTGGGGCCCTCGCTGCGGCTGGTGCACCGGCCCGACACCCCCGACGACGTCGCCGCCGCGCAGGAGCGGCTGCGCTTCGACGAGGCGCTCGCACTGCAGCTGGTGCTCGCCCAGCGCCGGGCGGCCGACTCCGCCCGACTCGCCCCGTCCTGCGCGGCCCGACCCGACGGGGTTGCCGCCGCGTTCGAGACCCGGCTGCCGTTCCCGCTCACCGACGGCCAGCGCTCCGTCGGGGTGGAGCTGGCCGCTGATCTCGCCCGCACCCACCCGATGAGCCGGCTGCTGCAGGGCGAGGTCGGCTCGGGCAAGACCGTCGTCGCGCTGCGGGCCATGCTCGACGTGGTCGACGCCGGCCGACAGGCCGCGATGCTCGCCCCCACCGAGGTGCTCGCCGCCCAGCACGCCCGCTCCCTGCGCCTGCTGCTGGGGGACCTGGCCACGGGCGGGGAGCTCGGGGCGCCCGAGCACGCCACGAGGATCACCCTGCTCACCGGCTCGATGCCGACCGCGGCGAAGCGGGCCGCGCTGCTGGACATCGTCACCGGGGACGCGGGCATCGTCATCGGCACCCACGCCCTCATCCAGGACACGGTGAGCTTCTTCGACCTGGGGCTGGTGGTGGTCGACGAGCAGCACCGCTTCGGCGTGGAGCAGCGGGACCGGCTGCGCGACAAGGGTCGTGACGGCACCACCCCGCACCTGCTGGTGATGACGGCGACCCCCATCCCGCGCACCGTCGCCATGACGGTGTTCGGCGACCTCGCCGTCTCCACGCTGCGCGAGCTGCCCGCCGGCCGTGCCCCCATCGCCAGCTCCGTGGTGCCGGTGGCGGAGAAGCCCACCTGGCTGGACCGGGCCTGGTCCCGGATCGCCGAGGAGGTCGCGGCCGGTCGGCAGGCCTACGTGGTGTGCAGCCGGATCGGGGCCGACGATCCCGAGGAAGAGGCGGAGAACGAGAGCCCGACCCGGCCGGTGCTGGAGCTGGCCGAGGAGCTGGCGACGGGTCCGCTGGCCGGGCTGCACGTGGAGGTGCTGCACGGGCGCCTGCCGGGGGAGGAGAAGGACGCCGTCATGCGTGCGTTCGCGGCCGGTCGGATCGACGTGCTCGTGGCCACCACGGTCGTCGAGGTCGGGGTCGACGTGCCCAACGCGACCACGATGGTGGTGATGGACGCGGAGCGCTTCGGGGTCAGCCAGCTGCACCAGCTCCGCGGCCGGGTCGGCCGCGGCGGGCACGCAGGGCTCTGCTTGTTGCACACCACCTCCCCGGCCGGTGCGCCCAGCCGCGAGCGCCTGGCGGCCGTCGCGGCGACGACCGACGGGTTCGCCCTCGCCCAGCTCGACCTGGAGCAGCGCCGCGAGGGCGACGTCCTCGGGGTGGCGCAGTCCGGGGTCCGCTCCACCCTGCGGATGCTCTCGCTGCTGCGCGACGCCGACGTCATCGAGACGGCGCGCGGCGTCGCGGCGCGGGTGGTGGCGGACGACCCGGGGCTCACGGCCCACCCGGGGCTCGCGGCCATGGTCACCTCCGCCCTGGACCGCGACCGGGTCGCCTACCTCGAGAAGGCATGACGGCGCGGCGACGGCCTGAGAACAGCCTGAGCAACCGTGCATCCCACGACCGCCCGGCGCACACTGTCGACATGGTCTTCTCCTCGCGCCTCCGCTGGGCCGTGCCCGCCGTCGTCGTCACCCTCGCTGCCACCGGGGCCCTCGTCGGTGCGAGTGCGAGCGCCGCCCCGACGGACCTCGCACCCCGGACCGCGCAGCAGCTGCTGACCGACCTGGCCTCCGCCGCGCCCCAGCCGCTGAGCGGGACCGTCACCGAGACCGCCGACCTCGGCCTGCCCGCGCTGCCGGCCTCGGCGAGCGGGACCCTCGGGCCGCTGACCCTGGCCACCGGCACGAACACGCTGCGGGTGGCCACCGACGGCGCCGACGCCAGCCGGGTCGCGCTGGTCGGTCGGCTCGCGGAGTACGACGTGGTGCGCAACGGCGCGGAGGTGTGGACCTACAGCAGCGAGAAGAACGAGGCGACCCACATCACGCTGCCGGACCGCCCGACGACCGCGACGGCCCCCCTGGGCGTGCCGACGACCCCCGCCGAGGCCGCCACGCAGGTCCTCGCCGCGATCGACCCCACCACCGAGGTCGGGGTCGCCGACGCCGTCGTCGTGGCCGACCGTCCCGCGCGGCAGCTGGTGCTCACCCCGCGCTCGGCGGGAACGCTCGTGGGGAGCGTCCGCATCGCGGTGGACGCCGCGACGTCGGTCCCCCTGCGGGTGCAGGTGTTCGCCCGAGGTGCCGCCACCCCGGCGCTGGAGGTCGGCTTCACCGACGTCAGCCTCACCGCCCCGGATGCCGCGCAGCTCACCTTCACCCCGCCGGCCGGGGCCACCGTGACCGAGCGCCGGGCGCCCGCGGGGACGGACCGCCCGACCGGGTCCGCCCCGACCGATCCCGCCACGCCGACCGTGCTCGGCACCGGCTGGGGCGCGATCACCGTGCTGACCGGGGTGGACCCGGCTGCGCTCAACGGCACTGCAGGGGGAGCGTCCACCCAGCTGCTGGACTCGCTCACCACCCGGGTCCCGCAGGGCCGGCTGCTGAGCACCGCGCTGGTCTCCGTGCTGCTGACCGACGACGGCCGGGTCCTCGAGGGCTCCGTGCCGCCGGCCGCGCTGCAGGCCGCCGCCTGAGCACCACCGAGGCGGTCCGGACCCGGGGCCTGACCAAGCGGTTCCGCTCCGGCCAGGTCGCGGTGGACTCCCTCGACCTCGCGGTGCCCACGGGGTCGGTCTTCGGGTTCCTCGGGCCCAACGGCTCCGGCAAGACGACCACGATCCGCATGCTGCTCGGGCTCGTCACCCCCACCTCCGGCGAGGTGCAGCTGCTCGGTCAGGCGATGCCCGCCCGGTCCGCGGCCGTCCTGCCCCGGGTCGGCGCGCTCGTGGAGGGTCCCGCGATGCACCCCTACCTCTCCGGGCGGTCCAACCTGCGGCGCCTCGACGCCGCCGACGCGACCGCCGACCCGCGCACCGCCCGCACCCGGATCGACGGGGCGCTGGAGCGCGTGGGCCTCGCCGCGGCGGCGGACAAGCGCTTCCGGCAGTACTCCCTCGGCATGAAGCAGCGCCTCGGGATCGCCGCGGCCCTGCTCGTCCCCCGCACGCTGCTGGTGCTGGACGAGCCGACCAACGGGCTCGACCCGCAGGGCACCCGGGAGGTCCGCACCCTGGTCCGCGAGCTCGCTGCCGACGGCACCACCGTGCTGCTGAGCTCGCACCTGCTGGCCGAGATCGAGCAGGTCTGCACCCACGTGGGGGTGATGAGCCGTGGCCGGCTGCTTCGCCAGGGGTCGCTGTCCGAGCTCACCGGCGGGGGCACCCTGACCCTGAAGGTGACGACGACCGACGCCGCCGCCGCGGCGGCCGCGGGGGTGCTCGAGCGCCTCGGCCTCGCCGAGGTGCGCCGCCGGGGCGCCGAGGTCACCGCCTCGCTGGGAGCGGTGGCGGTGGAGGACGTCACCGTGGCCCTGGTGGGGGCCGGCCTCCCGGTGCGCGGGGTGGGCACCTCGCGGGCCAGCCTGGAGGACGTGTTCGTCTCGCTGACCGGGGAGGGTTTCGATGTCGCTCGCTGATCCCGCCGCCCGGCCGCGCCGACGCGGGGCCACGGCCCGCTTCTGGCGCAGCGAGCTGCGACTGGTCCTGGGCCGACGCCGCAACCAGGTGCTGCTCCTCGCGCTGGGCCTGGTGCCGGTGCTCATCGGCGTCGCGGTGCGGCTGTCCCGGTCCGACGACGGCAGCGGCCGCGGTCCTGCCTTCCTCGACCAGGTCTCCGGCAACGGCCTGTTCCTCGTCTTCACCGCGCTGACGGTGTCGCTCCCGCTGTTCCTGCCGCTCACCGTGGGCATCGTCAGCGGCGACGCGGTGGCGGGGGAGGCGTCGACGGGGACGCTGCGCTACCTGCTCGCCACACCGGTGGGGCGCGGGAGGCTGTTGGCGGCCAAGGGGTTCGGGTCGATGGTGTTCGCGGCCGCTGCGGTGGCCGCGGTGGCCGCGGTGGGGCTGGTGACCGGCGCGGTGCTGTTCGGCCTCGGCCCGGTGACCCTGCTCTCCGGGGACACGGTCAGCCTCGGCCAGGGCCTGCTCCGTGCGCTCGGCGTCGCCGCGTACGTGGTGGCGTCGATGACCGGGCTGGTGGCGGTGGGGCTGTTCGTCTCCACGCTCACCGAGGTGCCGGTGGCCGCCATGGCCACCACGGTCGTCGTGGCCGTCACCAGCCAGGTGCTCGACGTGCTGCCGCAGCTCGAGGTGATCCACCCGTACCTGCTCACCGACCACTGGCTGGACTTCGGCGAGCTGTTGCGCCCGTCGGTCGACCTGGGTGGCCTGGCGTCGGGCCTGCTCGTGCAGGTGGGCTGGGTGGCGGTGGCGGCGTCGCTGGCCTGGGCCCGCTTCACCACTGCCGACGTCACCGCGTAGGGCTCCCCGCGCCGCGTCGGGCCGCCCTGCGGGGCAGTGCGAGGGTGAGTGCGGTGAGGGCGACAGCGGCCACCGCCCACCACAGCGCCGGGACCGGGCTCCCGCCGACCAGCAGCCCGACGGCGGCGGCCGACCCGGCCAGCGCTGCCGCACCGACCAGCAGGGTCCGCCGGCGCACCGCCAGCACCGCGAGGGCAGCGGCCGCCACGAGCACCCAGCCCGAGCCGGGGGGGTAGTCGAGCGGGGCCGGGTTCTCCTGCTCCAGGGTGAGGGGGTCGACGTCGGCGGGCAGCACCATCACCAGCCGCCCTTCGGGGTCCCGGGTGACCTCGACGATCCGGTCGAGCGCGGCCGAGGCGGCGAGGACCTGCTGGTCGCTGGTCAGCGGGACGAGCTGGTCGGGGGCCGCGCGGACCACGTCGGCAGTCGGTCGGTGCACGCCGACGAGGACGGCCAGGCCGGTGAGGACGACGGCGAGCACCCGCCGCAGCCCGACCGCGAGCCCCGGGCGCCGGTTCACGTGCGCCCCGCAGGCGGGACCGGGGTCCACTCCACGACCCCGGGCGCGGGGGAGCGCCGCGCCCGGAGCCCGGTGTCACGGGGCCGTGCGGCGACGGTGAGCAGCGCGAGCGCCCCGGCGACGACGAGCAGCCACGGCGACGCCGACGGCCGGAGCGCGACCTCGCCGGGAACCAGGCCCGTGAGGACCTCCGCCACCCGCGCCTCCCGGGCCCGGCCGGCCAGCAGCACCAGGGCGCCCGTGGCCAGCAGCGAGGTGCCACCGCCCAGCGCCGGACCACGGGCCGACCCGACCCGCAGCCGCACGAGCACCGCGAGCGCCAACGCCGCCACCCCGCCGAGCACGGCCCACCCGAGGGCGGGGGCCGAGCCGGGGGAGGAGCTCGCGGCTCCGGCGACGTGCACCGCACCGAACCAGCCGACCGTGGACGTCCCGGCCGGGGTGCCCGTCGCGCTCGTCGCGGTGAGGACGCTCAGCGGCTGGGCGAGCGCGAGCAGCGGCAGGAGGACGGCCACCGCGAGCGCGGCGGTGCCGAGGTCGCGCCGGCGGCGGTTCCCGCGGCCGACGTCAGTCGCGGCGTCCGACCCCGCGCCGTCCGACCCCGCGCCGTCCGTCCCCGCTCCGTCCAACGCTGCTCCCCGTGTCGACCGGGCCGAGGGTAGTCCGCACCCGGCGGCCCCGGCCCCCGCGTCCGGTCGGTCGGGCACGGCGAACCTGCCAGGATCACCCGGTGACCAGGATCGTGGCCGGCACCGCCCGGGGCCGTCGGCTGAAGGTGCCCGCGCACGGGACCCGTCCCACCGCCGACCGGGTGCGCGAGGCCGTGTTCAGCGCGCTGGCCACCCGCGTCGACCTCGACGGGGCCCGCGTGCTGGATCTCTACGCCGGCTCGGGTGCGCTCGGGCTGGAGGCGCTCTCCCGGGGCGCCGAGCACGTGCTGCTGGTCGAGCACGACGCCCGCGCCGCCGCCGTGCTCACCGAGAACGCCCGCCTGGTCGACCTGCCGGGCGCCGTGGTGCGACGCAGCACCGTGGCCGCGGCGCTCGCCACGGTGCCGGAGGCCACCTACGACCTCGTCCTGGCCGACCCGCCCTACGTGGTCACCGACACGGCCGTCGCCGGTGTCCTGGCCGCCCTGCTCGAAGGCGGCTGGCTCGCCGTCGACGCCGTCGTCGTCCTGGAGCGCTCGTCCCGGGCAGCGGGGACGGTGTGGCCGGAGGGTCTCGAGGCGACCTGGTCGAAGGTCTACGGCGAGGCCCGGGTCGAGATGGCCACCTGTTACCGTCCGGCGCCATGAGCAGTGCGGTCTGCCCGGGCTCCTTCGACCCGGTGACCAACGGCCACCTCGACATCATCGACAGGGCGGCACCGCTGTTCGACGAGCTCGTGATCGCGGTGATGATCAACAAGAGCAAGAAGAGCATGTTCACCGTCGACGAGCGCATCGCGATGCTCGCCGAGTCCACCGCGCACCTGCCCAACGTGCGCATCGACTCCTGGCACGGCCTCCTGGTGGACTACGCGGGCGCCCACGGCATCAAGGCGATCGTGAAGAGCCTGCGCACGGTGAGCGACTTCGACTACGAGCTGCAGATGGCGCAGATGAACCAGCGCCTCTCCGGGGTGGACACCATGTTCATCGCCACCAACCCGCTGTACAGCTTCCTCTCCAGCTCGCTGGTCAAGGAGGTCGCCACCTACGGCGGGGACGTCTCCCACCTGCTGCCGGAGAAGGTGCACGCCCAGCTGCTGGACCGCCTGGCCCAGAACGCCTCCTCCTGAGCGACCCCGTCCGAGCGACCGACACGCCCGCCCGGCTCCCGCTCCACGCCACCCCGCGCGGGCAGACTGCGTCCGAGCGAGCAGGGCTCGAGCAAGCAGGGTGACCAGCAAGGGAGCGAACTGTCGTGTACCGGGTGTTCGAGGCGATCGACGAGCTCGTGGCCATCGTCGAGGAGGGTCGCGGCATCCCCATGACGGCGGGGGTGATCGTGCCCCGCGGCGACGTGCTGGAGCTGCTCGACGACGTGCGCGACGCGCTGCCACAGGAGCTGGACGACGCGCAGGACGTGCTCGACCACCGTGACGAGATGGTCGCCACCGCGGCCACCCAGGCCGAGGAGACCGTCACCTCGGCCAACGACCAGGCGCGGGACACGGTGTCCTCGGCCAACGAGGAGGCGGATCGGATCGTCGCTGACGCGCGCGCCCGGGCGGAGATGTTCGTCTCCGACGCCCAGGCCGAGGCCGAGCGCACCGTCGCGGGCGGGCAGCGCGAGTACGAGCAGGTCACCGGGCGCGGGCGCGCCGAGGCCGACCGCCTCGTCGCCTCCGCGACGGCCTCCTACGAGCGTTCCGTCGCCGACGGCGAGACCGAGCAGGCCCGGCTGGTCTCCGAGTCCGAGGTCGTCCAGGCCGCGCGCGCGGAGTCGGCGGCGGTCATCGACGCGGCGCACGCGGAGGCCGACCGCCTCCGTGACGAGTGCGACGTCTACGTCGACACCACCCTGGCCGGCTTCGAGGAGACGCTGACCGGGACGCTGCGCTCCATCACCCGGGGCCGTCAGCAGCTGCGCAGCGGGACGCGGACGCCGGACTACCGCTCCTGACGGCGCCGCTCCGCACGGACGCGGTGGCTCGTCCTGCGCGGGGCACGTATCGTGGAGTGGTTGCCCGATGTCGCCCCGCTGCGACATCCGCGGCGTCACCCCGTTGCACCGCGCCCGTCCGACGTGACGGTCGCCCACCGACCCCCGAGGGAGCTCCGAACCGCCGTCATGGTTGCTGCACACCGCCAGGTGGGCCGCGTCGACACGTCGTCGCCGCTGGTCCTCGACACCCGCGAGCTCGGCCGCCGGCCCGGTTCCATGCGTCCCGTGCACCGCACCGCCGACGTGCGCCGTCGCATGGGGGTGGACCTGGTGGCCGTGCCGGCCGGCGGCGAGCTGGAGCTGGACCTGCGGATGGAGTCGGTCGTCGAAGGGGTCCTGGTGACGGGCACCGCCGACGGGGTCGCCACCGGCGAGTGCTCGCGCTGCCTCGAGCCGCTCGAGCTGGACGTGACGGTCCACCTCACCGAGCTCTACGCCTACCCGACCAGCACCACCGAGGCGACGTCGGAGCACGACGAGGTTCGCCACGTCGTCGACGACCACATCGACCTCACCGAGGCCCTCACCGACGCGGTCGTGCTGGAGCTCCCGCTGCGTCCGCTGTGCGGCGAGGAGTGCCCCGGGCTGTGCCCGGACTGCGGTGAGCGCCTCGCGGTGCTGGAGCCGGGTCACCGGCATGAGACGATGGACCCCCGGTGGGCGGCGCTCGCCGCCAAGCTCGAGGGTCCGGACGCGATCAGCGACCCCACCGAGCCCACCCACCGCAGCACCGACAACGGTGCTGCACCCGATCTCGAGGAGAAGTAGTCGTGGCCGTTCCGAAGCGCAAGACGTCCCGGGCCAACACCAGGATGCGGCGCAGCCAGTGGAAGACCGCTGCCCCCACCCTCGTCACGTGCCCCAACCGCGCGTGCGGCGAGCCCAAGCTCCCCCACACGGCCTGCGCGGCGTGCGGCACGTACAACAACCGCCAGGTGCTCGCGGTCTGATCCGGACTCCTGCGGTGAGTGGGCAACCCGGAGCGGTGGTGCACGACCGTGCGCCCCTGCTCGTCTCGCTCGGCGTCGACCTCGACGACGAGCTGCTGACGCTCGCCCTCACCCACCGCTCGTACGCCTACGAGCACGGCGGTCTGCCCACGAACGAGCGTCTGGAGTTCCTGGGCGACTCCGTGCTGGGCCTCGCCGTGACGGCGCACCTCTACCGGACGCTGCCCGGGCACTCCGAGGGTGAGCTGGCGAAGATCCGCTCCAGCGTGGTGAACATGTACGCCCTCGCGGGCGTGGCCCGCACCCTCGGCGGGGGGCTCGGGCAGTACCTGCGCCTCGGCGTGGGCGAGGAGCGCACCGGCGGCCGGGACAAGTCCTCGATCCTCGCCGACGCGACCGAGTCGCTGCTCGGCGCGGTGTTCCTGGCCCACGGTGCCGACGCGGCCCGTGACCTGGTCCTGCGGCTGTTCACCGGTCTCATGGAGGCCGGTCCCCGACTGGGCGCGGGCCTCGACTGGAAGACCAGCCTGCAGGAGCTCACCAGCGAGCGAGGTCTGGGCGTCCCGGTCTACGCCGTCACCGCAGTGGGTCCGGACCACCTCCGCGAGTTCACCGCACGGGCGGTCGTGGGCGGCGAGGACCTCGGGGTCGGCACCGGGCGCAGCAAGAAGGTGGCCGAGCAGATCGCCGCCTCGGCCGCCTGGCACGCGCTGGACGGCGGGAGCGCCGCGGGCGGTGCCTGAGCTCCCCGAGGTCGAGGTGGTCCGGCTCGGCCTGGCCGAGCACGTGGTGGGGCGTGCGTTCGCCGCCGTCGAGGTCCGGCACCTGCGGGCGGTGCGCCGCCACGAGGCCGGTCCCGACGACCTCGCCGCCCAGCTCGTCGGCGCCACGGTGCTCGCCGCCCGCCGGCGGGGGAAGTACCTGTGGCTCGAGGTGGGTCGACCCGGTGATCCCGATCCCCGTGCGCTGGTCGTGCACCTGGGCATGAGCGGGCAGATGCTGGTGGAGGCGCCCGACGCCCCCGACGAGAAGCACCTGCGCATCCGGGTGCGGCTGCGCGAGCCCGACGGTGCCGACGGCCCGGAGCTGCGCTTCGTGGACCAGCGGACGTTCGGTGGGTGGGCGGTGGAGCCCCAGGTCGAGGTGGACGGGGTGGCGCTGCCGTGGCCGGTCGCCCACATCGCCCGCGACCCGCTGGACGCTGCGTTCGACCTCGAGGCGGCGGTGACGGCCCTGCGCGGGCGGCGCACCGAGCTCAAGCGGGCCCTGCTCGACCAGACGCTGGTCTCCGGGATCGGCAACATCTACGCCGACGAGGCCCTGTGGACCGCGCGGCTGCACGGGCGACGGCCCACCGACAAGCTGACCCGCGCCCAGGCCCGGGCCGTGCTGGAGGCCGCGGAGGGGGTCATGCGGGCGGCGCTCGTGCAGGGCGGCACCAGCTTCGACGCGCTCTACGTGAACGTGAACGGTGCCTCGGGCTACTTCGACCGGTCGCTGCAGGCCTACGGGCAGGCGGGCCGGGCCTGCAGCCGGTGCGGGACCGCGATCGTGCGCGAGACCTTCATGAACCGGGGCTCGGCCTGCTGCCCGGTGTGCCAGCCCGCACCCCGCGCCCGCCGCCGCTGACCGACGGCACGGAGGGGGCAACGGCGGGTACCACCGACCGACGCCGCGAGGGTCGGCAACTGCCACCAGCTCGGACGGCGGGTCGGTATGCCGCGCTAGCCGGTACCGCGCATCCCGTAGTACTGTCCGCTGCAGCAGAGCGACGAGGCCGGGAGGCGCGGTGGACACCACACAGCTGTTGAAGGGGGTGCTCGACCTCGCCGTGCTCGCCGTGCTCGAGCAGGAGGACGGCTACGGGTACCAGGTGGTCCGCCGCCTGCGCGAGGCCGGGCTGGAGGAGGTGGGCGACGCCTCCGTCTACGGGACGCTGCGACGACTGTTCAACGCCGGCGTGCTGACCTCCTACGTGGTGCCCAGCGACGAGGGCCCGCACCGGAAGTACTACAGCCTCAACGCTCCGGGCCGGGACCGGCTGGCGGAGACTTCCAAGACCTGGCGGGCCTTCGCCGAGACCATGGACCAGCTGATCGGGGAGGCGGCATGAGCACTACGACACAGGCCGGGCAGCAGTACCTGGGGCGGCTGCGCGCAGCGCTGGCCGACCTGCCCCCCGGCGAGGTCGAGGAGATCCTCGGCGACGTGGAGGTGCAGCTGCAGGAGTCCGACGACGCCGAGATCGCCCGGCTGGGCTCGGCGGGGGCCTACGCCGCCGAGCTGCGTTCGGCCGCGGGGTATCCCGCGGCCGCGTCGACGTCCCCGCGCCCGTCGGTGCTCCAGGTCCGGCTGGGTGTCTGGCTGCTCGGGGTGGCGTGCGTGGCGGCGCTGCTGGTGGGGTGGACGGGGGGCGGCGGGAACGGGTCCGGGACCGTCGTGGCCCTGGTCTTCCTGGTCGCGCTGCCCGCGGGGCTGGGCTGGCTCGCGGTGCGGGGCCGCACCGGGCTGCGGTCGCTGCCGGAGGTGGTGTCGGCCCGTCGGACCGCCCGGCGCGTGGTCGACGGCCTGCCGCCGTCGGTGGTCGAGCTCGCGGTCTCCCTGCGCCCGGCGTGGTGGGTGCTTCGGGCCGGGCTCGCCGCGGTGCTCGTGCTGGGCGTGCTCCGGGTGGGCTCGGTGGCGGCGGTGCTGCTCGTCGGGCTGGTGCTCGTCGTCCCGTCGGTGTGGCTGGCCCGGCGGGCGGGGGGCACCCGAGCGGGGTCGTGGACCACGGTGCCGCTGAACGTCCTCGCGGTGGGCGTCCTGCTGGCCCTGCCGAGTGCGCTGGGGGGCTTCGCCTACGCCGCCGTGGCGTCGCCCGACGTCGTGTACCAGGACGTGCCCGGCGACCTCGCGGTGTCCAACATCTACCCCTTCGACGCCGACGGGACGCCGCTGACCGGGGTCTACCTCTACGACCAGGACGGACAGCCGCTCAAGGTGTGGGAGTACACCTGCTACGACGGCACCTACGAGAACCAGCCCGGCGTCGACCAGGAGAACCCGACCAACCGGTTCCCGCTGCCGCACGTGGTGCAGGACCCCCAGACCGGGACGTGCACCCCCCAGGAGGGGCTGCCGTTCAGCGTGGCCATCCCGGCCGGCGCGTCCCCCGCCAGCTCGTCGCCGAGCCCCTCGTCGGGGGTGGGCTCGGCGACGACCACCGCTCCGGCGACCACCACTCCGCTGCCGACCACCACTCCGCCGGCGACCACCGCTCCGACGACCACCGGGTAGCCCACCACCCGTCGTCATGCTCCACGAGCGGTCGGGTGCTGCGCACGTGCACAGATCCTCGGCGCCTGCGCAACAACCTCGCCTCGTGCGGGCGCGAGGCGACCACTGTTGTGGACGGCGCGTCCGCGCTGCGCGCCGCGGCGGAGCGCAACCCCGCGGTCGTCGTGCGACCTGGGGCCGCCGACATGGGCGGCACCGAGGTGCTGGCGGGCACCCGGGGGTGGAGCTCTGTGCCCGTGATCGAGCTCAGCGCGCGCACCGGGCCGACCTCGCCGTTCTCTGGGCGCACCCCGACCCCACCAACCCCGGCGTGGGGGGGGGGGGGGGGGGGGGGGGGGGGGGGGGGGGGGGGGGCGGCGGGGGGGGGGG
>JBBSUN010000007.1:0-106509 GCA_038234335.1 Mycobacteriales bacterium | reverse complement strand
CCACGTTCCTGGTGCAGCACTGGCTGGGCAACGAGGGCATGCCGCGCCGCTACGCCGACTACCTGCCCATCGACGGGTTCACCACCCTGAACACGATCTCCACGATCGGCTCGTTCGTCCTCGGCGCCTCGACGCTGCCGTTCATCTGGAACGTCTTCACGTCCTACCGCTACGGCGAGGTCGTCACCGTCGACGACCCGTGGGGCTACGGCAACTCCCTGGAGTGGGCCACCAGCTGCCCGCCGCCGCGGCACAACTTCACCGAGCTGCCCCGCATCCGCTCCGAGCGCCCCGCGTTCGAGCTGCACTACCCGCACATGGTCGAGCGGATGCGCCTGGAGGCCCACACCGGCCCGGCCGCCCACACCGGGTCGGTGGCGGAGAGCGTCACCAACGTGATCGAGCCCGACGAGACCAGCGGCAGCGACGCCCGGTCCCACTGACCTGGCCTCGTCGTGACCGACGCCGCACAGACCACTGAAGCATGGGCCCTGGTCCTCGGCCGGCCCCTGATCAACTTCTCCTGCAGGCAGCACGGGGTGCGTGGCCGGTCGGGTGGGAGAGTGGTGACCATGGACCCGAGACCCGCTGCTGAACGAGGTTGTCGGCATCATCACGAGCTTCGGGTCTGCTGTCGTGGATGACGGGTGCGCGGCTGACGGAGCACCAGTTGGTGACCCGGCCTGCCTGCTGCACCTGCTCTGCCCGGAGTGTGGCGCCATCCCCACGGCCGAACATCTGGATCGCTGTTGGCGCTGCGGCACCCCGCGTGCTGCGTGGGTCGACGAGCGCGACGTGCCCGGAAGCCCTGGGCCGGGGTCCCGACCGACCGTGTGACGCCCGGGGCCGCGGTTCCGCGCGACGACCAGGTCCCCCAGACGGTCGTCTTCCGCTCCGTCAGGGTCCCCGCTCGCCGCCGACATCGAGACCGGCCAGGTGCAACGACTCGTCGGCAGAGATGTGGCGCCAGTGAACTGCTGTCGACGCGCCGGATCCAGCCGAACGCGCGCTGGTCGTTGAAGAACAACGTCTTGTCCTCGCTCAGCGTGAGCACCACCCGCGTGGTGGGTTTCGGCACCCGGGCGAGCTTGCTCGGCGACGGGTGACCCGTCTCGTGCCGCGGCACTACTGGCGGAGCAGCTCGGCCAGCACGGCGGCCTCGCTGATGTCGACGGCCTTGCTGGCCGTGAGCAGGGTCAGCACTCGCCGCTCGGCCAGCGCTCCCAGATGGGCGAGCGCCGCCGCACGGTCAGATTCCTCGAGCTCGCGCCGGTAGCGGCGCCCGAACTCAACGAAGCGGTCCGGGTCGTGCGAGTACCACGTGCGCAGCAGCGCGGATGGAGCGACCTGCTTGCACCACTCGTCCAGGTCGGCGGCCTCCTTGGTCAACCCGCGCGGCCACATGCGATCGACCAGCACCCGCAGCCCGCCCCCACGTTGGCGCGGATCGTAGGGACGCCCGATCCTCACTTCGTGCTCGGCTGCCACAACGCACTCCACTTCCGGCCGTTGCTGTGACGTCGAGACCGCACCACCAGGTGGACGTTGCCCGGTGCACAGCTGGCCGCGCGCACCGTCACCGCCCGGTCGGCTGAGCCGCGGCCGCCGCGCACGCCGCCGACTGCTCGGTGTGGACGTGCGTCCAGTCGATCCCGCCCCTACCGCTGCCCCCGCCGCGCCGGACCGTGTCCGCCACCGGGTTCAGGCTGTCACCCGCCAACCCGGAGATCCGGCGGACACCCACCTGCACCAGCACTGCGACGGGCTGCTCAGCCAGCGTCCCGGCCATCCGCGAACTCCTTCCTGCTCACCGTCTCGAACTCGATCCTGCAGCCAGCTGCCGTCCTGCCAGGGCCATTGGTCACCCCGCTCGCCAGCCCGGCGAGACCCTGCCGGAGGTCGGCGTCCTCGCGCGTCTCGGCATCCGGTGGACCTGTTCGGCTGCAGCTCGACGTCGTTCGCGTCCTGATCCACTGATCGCCCCACCGTCATCGATCCCGAGCCCCCTGTGATCGACAGCAGCCCCGCGGTCCACAACGACCGGTCCCCCATCTCGGGACAGGCGCACCTGCCGGCAGCAGGGTCGGAGGTCCCCCGGTGGCGGGTCCTCGGGCCCTGGGTCGGCCGTCCACCGGTGGCCAGGCTGGTGTGGACGAGCCCCCGAGCACAGGAGACCCGCATGAGTGACCAGCCCAGCCCCACCCCCGGACGCGTCGTCGTGGGGGTGGACGGCTCCAGCTCGTCGTTGGCCGCACTGCGCTGGGCCGCGCGCGTGGGGGCTGCTCTCGGCCTCCAGATCGATGCCACCACGTCGTGGGAGTACCCGGCCAGCTACGGAATGGTGGGGGTGGTCGGCGACTGGAACCCGGAGGCGGACGCACACACCGTGATCGACCGGGCCGTCGACGCCGCCTTCGACGGACGGGCGCCTGAGGGCCTGCGCACCGTCGTTCGCAGCGGTCGCCCGGCGCCGGTGCTGCTGGAGGCCAGCCGTGACGCCGAGCTGCTCGTGGTGGGCAGCCGCGGTCACGGCGGCTTCGTCGGCCTGCTGCTGGGCTCGGTCAGCACCCAGTGCGCCGAGCACGCCGTGTGCCCGGTCGTCGTGGTGCACGGGGAGACCGCCACGACATGACGCGGCGATCGATCTGCAGGCCGTCCTGCTACCGCTGCACCACCACCAGGACGGTCACCGCGGTGGGCGTCAACGCTCCAGGTGGAGGTGGTCGATGATCCCGAGGACCCCGGGAGCCGACCAGCACGCCTGCTCGGCCTGACGGCGCTCACCCCAGGAGCGAACGGTCCCGGTGCGGGTGATCGTGCCGGCGGGGCCCTCGGTGACGGTGTCGGTGCGGGCGTCCACCCGTGCGTTGCGGACGAGCGCCTCGCCGATCGCGACGCGGATGCCCGTCGTCGCCACCCCGGCGCTGAGGGTGATGAGGTTGTACACGTCGCGGACACCCCTGAGGTGCTGGACCGCCCGGCCGGTCGCGACCCGCTGGTGGTCCCAGGTGACGACGCCGGTCAGGGTGACGACGTGGTCGTGCGCGGCCACGCGGACGCCGACCGGGACGTCGACGGCCCGCTCGATCGCCTCGTCCGCCTCCCGGGCCACGTCGGTGTCGTTGGGAGCGCCGTGGAGCGCCCGCACCGTCATCTGGTCGGCCACCCCGTTCACCCCGCGCACACGCTGCGCGGCCTTCACGGCCAGACGCTTATCCGGGAAGCTGGTCACCTCCCCGGAAAGGTTCACGGCACCGTCGGACGCGGCGACGCCGACGTGCGTGACGTCCACGCTCGTGACCCAGATGAGCTCGGAGACGACGCCTGACTGCAGCTCGGCGTCGGTCGGGACGGGGATGGAGGGACGGCGGTCGACGCGGTGGGGGTCATGCCTGGAGCCTGCCGAGGCCGCCAGGCGCGCAGCAGGGCCCGAGGTCCTCGTCCGAGTGGTCGTGGGCCCTGACCGGCGTACGGCTCGTCAGGTGGGTGGAGCGGGTCGTTCGCCTCGGTCACCGGGACACCGCGGCGCCCAGGCTCGGTGGGCCGGGAGTCAGCCGCGTCGCAGCTCGGCCCCGTACACCGCGGCCTGAGTCCTGCGCTCCATCCCGAGCTTGGCGAACAGCCCCGACACGTAGTTCTTCACGGTCTTCTCCGAGAGGAACAGGGCGCTGCCGATCTCGCGGTTGGTGAGACCGTCGGCGATGAGGTCGAGCACCTCCCGCTCGCGGTCGGTCAGCGAGGCGAGCCGGGGGTCGGACGGCTCGCCCTCGCGCAGCCGTGCGAGGAGCCGCTCGGTCACCGCGGGGTCGAGCAGGGACTTCCCCGCCGCGACCTGGCGGATCGCGTCAACCAGCGACGTGCCGCGGATCTCCTTCAGCAGGTAGCCGGCAGCACCGGCCATGACGGCGGCGAAGATGGCGTCGTCGTCGTCGTAGGAGGTGAGGATCAGGCAGCGCACCGCGGGCGCGGCAGCCCGCAGGTCCCGGCAGACGTCGATGCCCGAACCGTCGGGCAGCCGTGCGTCGAGCAGGGCGACCTGGGGCTGCGCGGCCGGGATGCGGCGCAGCGCCTCGGCCGCGGTGGCCGCCTCGCCCACGACGGTGATACCGGGTTCCTCCCCGAGCAGGTCGGTGATGCCGCGGCGCACCATCTCGTGGTCGTCGAGCAGGAACACCCCGATGCTCGCTGGTGCCGTGCAGTTCAGGTGAGTGGGATCGTCCACGTCAGTCGGGTCCCTTCGCGCTGGGGTCGGGTGGTGGTGCCGGTGCTCGCTGCGGCGAGCTGCATGGTGCCGCCGTGCTGCTCGGCACGGTCGCGGAGGTTGGCCAGGCCGCTGCGCCGGGTCGCCCCGCCGAGGCCGGTGCCGTCGTCGGCCACCACGAGGCTCAGCTCGTGGGTGCTCGCGACGACGTCCACCTCGACGCGATCGGCCCCGGCGTGGCGTGCGGTGTTGGTCAGCGCCTCGCGCAGGACGGCGACGAGGTCGTCGACCAGCGGCTCGGGCACCACGGCGTCGACCGGTCCACGGAAGCGCAGCTGCGGCTCGCACCTCAGCAGCGGACCGACCTCCGCCACCACCGCCAGCAGGCGGGTGCGCACCGTCCCCGTGGACGGCCCGAGCGGTCCGCGCAGCTGGTAGATCGAGGTGCGGGTCTGCCGGATGGTGTCGTCGATGTCGGTGACGACGCGGTCCAGTCGCTGCGCCCGGGCGTCGTCGCCCAGCCCGGCGGCGACGCTCTGCACGGTGAGGCCGAGGGCGAACAGGCGCTGGATGACGTGGTCGTGCAGGTCCCGGGCGATCCGGTCGCGGTCGGTGAGCAGGGCGAGGCGCTGCTGGACGGTCCGGGCGTCGGCGAGCTCGAGCGCGACGGCGGCGTGGTCGGCGAAGGTGGCGGCCATCTCGAGATCGGCGGAGGTGAACAGGTGACGGCCGTGGCGCCGCCCGATCGCCAGCACGCCCCGCGCCCGGGCCCCGCCACCCAGCGGCAGCGCCAGCATGGGACCCACCGCCACCACGTCACCCACCTGCGCGTCGAAGCGCTCGTCGCTCTCGGCGTCGTCCACCAGCACCGCCGTGCCGGAACCCAGCGTGAGGCCGACGATGCTGCCCGCCAGGGGGAAGGTGCGGGCGACGAGCTCGGTGGCGCCCACCCCGGCGGCGACCTCGACGATCGCCCGTCGCCCGTCCGCGGTCGGCAGCAGCACGGTCACCAGGTCCGCGTCGGCCATCTCCCCCGCGAGCCGGGCGATGACCTGCAGCGGGTCCTCCCCGTCCACCGAGAGCAGCTGGCGGGTGACCTCGGTGGAGGCCTGCAGCCAGGCCTGACGGCGCTGCGCGTCGGCGTAGAGCCGGGCGTTCTCGATGGCGACGCCCGCGGTGGCGGCGAGCGCGGAGACCAGCTCGGTGTCCTCGTCGGTGAAGTCCCCCCCGGAGCGCTCGGCGAGGTAGAGGTGGCCGAAGACCACGTCGCGGACCCGCACGGGCACACCGAGGAAGGTGCTCATGGGCGGGTGGTGCTCCGGGAAGCCCACCGAGCGGATGTCGTCGGACATCGCGTGCAGCCGGATCGGGCGCGGGTCGTCGATGAGGGCGCCGAGCAGGCCCTTGCCCTCGGGCAGGTGTCCGATCCGGGCCGCCGTGGCGTCGTCCACCCCCACGGTGACGAACTCGGCGAGCCCACCGGCCGCGTCCAGCACCCCCAGCGCCCCGTACCGGGCGTGGGCGAGCTCGCAGGCCGACTCCACCACGTGCCGCAGCAACGCCGGCAGCGAGAGGTCGGCGACCACGGCCTGGTTCGCCCGGAGCAGGCCCCGCAACCGGCCCTGGGTCAGCTGCACGTCCTGCGCACGCTCCACGAGCTGGACGAGGAGCTCGTCGAGGCCCAGCTTGGAGGCGTCCGCGGCCCCGGTCACCACGTCTCGCTCATGACGTCGACCAGGCGGCGGCGGCGCGTGGCGGGGGCCGTGGGGGCGTGGCCCACCCGAAGGAGCGCCTGCGGGTGCGAGCGGAGGCCGAGCTCGGCGCGCAGGCCGGTGTTCGTCTCCTCCACCTCGACCACCGGCATCAGCGTGCTCGCCCCGAGGTGCGCGGCCGTGAGCTCCAGCAGGACCCGCTCCAGGGCCTCCCCGGCCCGCAGCCACTCGACCTGGGAGTCGGGCCGCGTCCCGAGCAGCACCAGGCGACCGTTCGACCAGTCGTCCTGTCCGGCCAGCAGACCCATCCCCCGGGTGCCCGGTCCGAGCCGGCCGCGGGCCGACAGCGCCGACGGGGTGCGGGTGGTGCGGGTGGTGCGACGGGCCTCCACGGCCGGGTCCAGCCGTTCCAGAGGTCCGACCGGTGGCTGGGCACCGGCGGGGAGGTCGTCCAGGAGCACCACCCGGGCAAGAAGGTTCGGCCGCGTCGGGTCGGGCACCCGTTCCACCCGGCAGGGCCGGCCGGACGCGGCGAGGGACACCCGGGCGTTGAGCAGGGCGCACCCGCAGCTCATGAGGACCTGGCGACCGCGCCCGTCGAGGACCGGCAGCCGACGCGACCAGTCGGCGTGCAGCTCCAGGCTGTCGGCCCCCAGCACGAACCGCCAGGGCTGGGTGTTGTGCACCGACGGGGCCCGCACCGCCTGCACCACGGCGCGGCACAGCGCCGTGGTGCGGGCGAGCTGGGGCATCGTGACCTCATCCACCCCGCGTGGTCGGACACGAGTGGGTTCCGAGTGTGCACCTCGCGCCGGCACCGACAGCAGGGCCGAAGGTCCCGGGCATCCCGTCGCACCAGGCACGCGCCGACCGACGCGCAGGTGCGCAGCGAAGGTGACGTCGGACGCGTGGTCTGCCACCGCGTCCCCGTGCTCCCCCGGACCTCGCCGCCGAGTGCGTCGTCGACCACGCCGAGCCGTCCGCCGCGATGCGTCGGTTCAGGGCCAGGGCGCGGCCCAGGGTCTGCTCACGGGTCGCGGACGACGACGACCGGGCACGCAGCGGCGTGCAGCAGGGCCCGGCTCGTGGAGCCCAGGAGCATGCTGGTGAACCCCCCTCGGCCGTGGCTGCCGACCACCAGCAGCTGGGCACCCTCGGACTCGGCGAGCAGGGTGCGCACCGGACGGTCCCGGACCACCACCTCGCGGACCGCCACCCCGGGGTGCCGGGCGGCGGGCTCCTCCAGCGCCCGCGACAGCACCCCGGTCTGCGCGGCCCGCAGCAGCACCTCGTCGAGCACCGGGACGTCGCTGCCCAGGGCGTAGGTCGCGGCCAGGTCCAGGTCGGTCCAGGCGTGCACGGCCACGAGCCCGGCGCCCCGCAGCTCGGCCTCGGTGAACGCCAGCTCGAGCGCCCGGTCGCTGGTCGGCGAGCCGTCCACCCCGACGACGACGGCACCCGCCGACGGCGCGGCGTCGTGCACCACGACCACCGGGCACCCGGCGTGGGTGGCCACCGCGGTGCTGACGGAGCGTCCGAGGCCGTCGGAGCGGTCGGCCAGGCCGTGGGAGCCGACGACGAGCACCAGCGCCCCGGAGCCGTGGGCGAGCAGGGCGGTCGCCGCCGGTCCCGGGTGCAGCTCGACGGACACGTCCCCGGCACCGAGCGAGCGAGCAAGGTCGGCAGCCTCCTCCAGCTGGCGCGCCGTGCGGTGCCGGTGGACCGACGCCGCGTCGGCGAGGGCCCCCACCAGCTCGCCGAGCCCGGTGCCGGGCAGGGCCGAGACCACCAGCAGCGGGGCACCGCGCAGGACGGCCTCCCGTGCCGCCCACCGCAGGGCCCGGTCGGCGGCGGGGGAACCGTCGACGCCGACGACGACCGGTCGCGCGCTCACGCCGGGTCGTCGGGCACGGCGGGCACGACCACGACCGGGCAGGCCGGGCCGTGGGAGGAGTGGCTGAGCACCGACGAGCTCACCGAGCCGAGGATGCGGCTGTGGTGACGGGCGCCGAGGACGAGCATCGCGGTCCCCTGCGCGGCCCGCCGGAGCTCGTCGGCGTGCTCCCCCTCGACCATGGTGGTGCCGATCTCGACGAGCGGCTCGCCCGCCGCCGCCCGCTCGGCGAGCACGACGTCGACCGTGGCGCGCATCGCGGCGTCCACGTGCCCGAACGGGTTCGGGTCGTCCGGCCACATCGGGTAGATCCCCCAGATGGTCGGGATGCAGTAGACGTGGACCGCGAGCACGTCCCCGCCGCGGTAGGCCGCCTCGGTGGCCGCGAAGCGCAGCGCGGCGAGCGAGGCGGGGGACGGGTCCATCCCGACGACGACCCGGGACGCGAGCGAGGCCGCGTCGGACGGGAGCGGGGCGGGGGCAGCCGTGGTGGTGGGGTCAGCGGTGGTGGTCATGGTCCGACCCTGCCCCGGCGGCGGGGCGGCGGACAGGACCACCGGTCACCACGTGCTCGGGACCTTCGTCGCCCGCGCGGTCACGGTGGTGCCGGCACCCACGGTGGTGCCGGCTGAGCACCACCAGCACGGACCGACGGACCTGGTCGTCGTGCGGGACCTGGGCGAACCAGTAGCCGATGGTCCCCGGTCCCCGGTCCCCGGTCGCCACGACCGACAGGTGTCGAACGCCAGGTGCACCGTCAGCGAGAACATCGCCGGCGAACGGCGAAGAGGGCGCCGAGGGTCGTGGCGGTGACACCGGCAGCGGCGACAGTGAGGCTGGGGGCGAGGAGCTCGCTGAGCAGTCCGGCAGCGAGCAGGCCGAGGCCTTGGGCGGCGAGCAGTCCCGCGGAGGCAAGGGCAATGCCTTGACCACGCAAGTGCGTGGGGACAAGGGTGACGAACTCGGTGACGACTTGGATCTGGTACCCGGTGAACGCGCCGGCGAGGGCGAGGAGCACGCAGACCACGATCAGCGGCGGGCGGGCGGCGCAGAGGATGAGAGGGATACCGGTGGCGGTGGCGAACGGTCCGAGGAGTCGGGCTCTCGTGGGGGTGGTGAGCAGTCGCGTGTACGCAAGGGTGCCGAGCAGGACCCCGGCAGGTCCGGCTGCGAGCAGTGCCCCGACGGCGGTGGGTCCGCCGTCGAGCTCGGCGGCGTAGGGCGCGGCGAGACCCTCGGGGACGACGATGAGCCCGAGGATCCAGGAGAAGAACAGCAGCAGCCGGAGCTCGCGGTGCCGGAACACGGATCGGGCCCCGCCCAACCAGCCGGTGGGCGAGGGTGCGGGTCGACCTCGTCGGGCGGACGCCGCGGACGGGTGTGTGGTCCCGTGGTCCTCGTCCTGCGCGGGCCAGGTGGGTGCCGGTCGTTCGTGGAGGCGAGCACGGAGAACGATTGCGGATACGGCGAAGGTGGCGGCGTTGACGGCGAGGGCGAGATGCGCGCCGAGCAGGGCGACGCCCGCCCCTCCGACAGCGAAACCGACGAGCTGGGCGGACTGGTTGGTGGCGGAGCGAAGCCCCAAGCCCACCGGGTAGTCGGTGGTGGGGAGGATGTCGGCGATGAGGGCGGACTCGGCGGCGCCCCAGGGGGCGCCGACGGTGACCGCGACGACGAGCAGTGCGGCGAGCAGGCCCAGGGGAAGGGTGGGCACCGCCATCACGGCCAGCAGCACCGCCCGGACAACGTCGCCGACGACGAGCACGGTCCGCCGCGGCAGCCGATCGGTGAGCGGGCCGAGCAAGACGTTGCCTGCGACGGCGGGAAGGAAGGTGAGGGCGTAGACGGTGGCGGTGGCGAGCCCGGAGCGGGTGCGGTCAAAGACCAGCACCGCGAGGGCGACCCGGGCGATCTGGTCCCCGAGCAGGGACTGGATGCTGACCAGCCACAGCACCCGGAACTCCCGCACCGCGAGTACTTGCCGAAAACTCGGCTGCGCGCCACGGAAGTTCGGTGTCATGCAGCCGTGCAGACCCTGTCGCGTCCGGCGGCCTTCGCGGCCATCATCGCGGCGTCGGCACGGGCCACCATGGCAGTGAGCTCCGCGTTCCACTCGCCGCCGTCGGACCCATCGGGCTGTGCTGACTGTGTGGTGCTCGGCGTGGTGTCGGGATGGTGCGCGAGTCCGATGGAGACGGTGACGCGCACGCCGGGTGCGGGACGTAGCGCGGCGATCGCGGTCCGGATCCGGGCCGCGACCAGCTCGGCGTGCGCGGGGCTCGACGCCAGGAACACAACGAACTCCTCGCCACCGAAGCGCCCGATACCATCGTGGTCGCGGAGCTGCCCCCGCAGGCAGTCCGCGACCGCCGCGAGCACCGCGTCACCGACGAGGTGGCCGTGCGTGTCGTTGATGGCCTTGAAGTGGTCCAGGTCGCAGAACATGACGCTGTAGGGGGCGTTGCTGGCGTGCGCGCGGGCAACGTGGATCTCGGCGTGCTCGGTCCACGACGGGTGACTGAGCAACCCGGTCTTGGTGTCGGTGCGCGCCCGCTGGTGCAGGGCCTTGACCAGCGAGCTGCGGTGCAGCATCGCGGCAAGCAGCACCACGACGGGAGTCAGCACCGGAGTGGTGAGCATGAATTGGGCCGCGACCACCCCGAGGACGAGGGTGGCGATTTCGTAGCCGAGCACGTCGGGGCCCGGCAGCAGGGCCCGGACCGACGGCGGGCGCGCCGTGAGCCACATGCCGCTGAGCAGAGCACCGAAGTTCACCGCCGTGTAGACCGCGAGAGCGACGAGCACCAGCGCCGGACCGCGCCAGCCGCCGTTCAACACCTCATCCCGGCCCACCGCCGACAGCACAGCCGAAGCGGCGACGACAGCGAGCACCACGGTCGCGGCGGTGAACACCGTCCGATAGGGCAGACCCGAGTCATCACGGCGCCGCTGCCAGGTGGCGTGGGCGTACAGGACGATCACCAGCAGTGCTGCCCACCCCGGGGGGACGGTCAGGGTGGCCGCGAACAGCCACACCGACATCTGGTCGGAGAAGACCGTGCCGGCGCCCAGGTAGTGCTTGATCCGTTCGACGCGAGCTGCACCCTCGACGTAGCCGATACCCAGCACCGCCAGCGCCCCCACCCGAACCAGCTCGACGCCGCTGACCGGTTGACGCGCCAGCAGCACCACGGTGAGGGTCAGGCCCAGCGCCTCGACCCCGAGCAGGAACAACCGGGCGCGCATCGGGACGGACCACAACGCCCAACTGCGCACGCAGCCCCGTGCACCGCAGGGGATCAACGGTCGTCGGCGGCCAACGCCGGGTCGCGCGTTGCGCTGCCCAGGAAGATCAACTTCCGTAGAGCGTGTCGTGGTCTCACCCGTCTCACCCCCACCGCTTCGAGACGCCAACGCCATGTGGCGAATCTAACGGAGCATTCCAACGATGCTTGGGCCACGACCATTATGACTGGTCATGTTCACTCACTTGGCCCAAGGAACCCCGGCTACATCACGTTCGGTGACACTGATCTGAGCCCTCAGGGCGGGAAGAACGGAACCTGTCAACCTGAATGAGGCGCCGTCGCGCGGCTTTCGCTCCTCCGACCGCTGCTTCTCGGCCTGCAACCGGTCGATCGGCTCCGCCTGCCGGTCGCGGCGCTTGCGTCCCCGCGGTGCGGCCGACCCGGCCAACGCCCCGGCGTCGCGGGCCTGGCGCCACCCCGTGATGGTGGCTGGAGCACAAACCCTCCCGACGCAGCAGGACACCCTTCTCACCGTCGTCGGCAGCCCCTGTGGGCCGCCAGCACCTCCAGCGCGTACCGCGTGGTGAACGTCCGCCGACCAGCCCGCTCGGGCACCTCCAGATCCGGGCGTGGTCCTTCGTCCTCCACCACCGAACCAGGATCATCGATCCCCGCCATCCGGTCGTGCACAATCATCGTGCTTGTCACCTCGGGAACGTCTCCATCCCCACTCTCGAGTCAGGAATTTTCACGAGGCGCGTGCTTCACCTCAGGTTGACAGCGAGGGGATCCGATAGAGGGGATGGTCATGGTGACCATTCGAAGCTGGGCTTGGCGGTGAACCCCGGCTCGACCGACAGGGGCCGCTCCCATCCCCCCACGACAACAACGACCGAGCAGGTGGTGAACACGATGCGCAGCTGGACCTGGTGAACCCGACCCAACAGCTTGAAGCGCCCCGGGTGGGACTGTCCGACGAACGGTGTTTCTGGCCTGACACGCCGGCCCGCACTGCGAGGGGAAGGTGCCGTGAGATGACCACGACACTGCACGATGTGGCGAAGAAGATGGCTCACGAGCAGTTGGCGGAGGCTCGAGCAGCGGTGGAGCTGGTGCGCCTGGCCAAGGAGCAGGGTCTGTCGCTGACCGGGCCTGACGGGCTCCTCTCCCCATGACGATCGATGTCGGCCGGCAGACTTTTGTGCTCCGTGACTGCTCCGCCGGCTCGTCAGGACCACGCGTGATCGACAGCCTCGTGCGCTTTATCAGCAGGGCTTCGACCGTGACGATGAGCGTGCTGCCCGAATAGACAGCGCGGAGACCGCGGGGCTGATCACGAAGGGGAAGAGGACCCCTCCCGCGATCGGAAACGCGAGCACGTTGTCGCCCACCGCCCGCGCAAGATCCTGTTGCATCTCGGGCAGCGTCACCTTCGACAGCTCGACCGCGGCAACGACGTCGTACGGATCGCTCGTCATCAGCACCACATCAGCGCGCTCCACCGCTGTGTCCGTGCCGGCGCAGATGGCGAAGCCGATGTTCGCCTGCGTGAGCGCGGGCTCATCGGCGACCTTCTTGTCGGTGGCCTGGAGCTCCATCACCTTGTCCGCCGCAGCTCGCCGCCGAGCTCCTCGAGCCCCGACCGCGACCCCCGGGTGGCGACCCCACCCTGCGGGGACGGCCGGCTCAGATCGTCACGGTGGGCCAACGCCGGCGGGCGAGGAGTCCTGGGTGCACGGAGCTGCGGACGGCCGCGATCGGGGACCGACCGGGACCGCGACCTCCACGCGGGGCGTGGGGCCCGCAGCGCCGCGCG
This sequence comes from Mycobacteriales bacterium, assembly GCA_038234335.1. Taxonomy (GTDB): domain Bacteria; phylum Actinomycetota; class Actinomycetes; order Mycobacteriales; family Mycobacteriaceae; genus Rhodococcus_D. The sequence continues at coordinate 93,638 of JBBSUN010000007.1, read as the reverse complement.
CTCCACCCCGGTGTCCGGACGGTCAGTCGACCTGCGCGGCCAGCCCGGCGGCCTCGATACCCGCGACGGCGGCGGCCTCGTCGTGGTCGGAGGTGTCCCCGGTGACCCCCACGGCCCCGAGCAGCGTGCCCGCGCCGTCGCGCACCAGGACGCCGCCGGGCACGGGGATGAGCGACCCACCCACGGCGGCGGTGACGGCGGCGACGAAGTACGGCTGCTGCTCCGCGCGGGCCATGATCGCCCGGGAACCCATCCCCAGGGAGAGCGCGCCCCGCGCCTTGCCGAGCGCGATCTCGACGCGACCGAGGGACGACCCGTCCTCGCGCTCGATGGCGAGCACGTGCCCTCCCGCGTCGAGCACGACGACGGTCAGCGGCTTGAGGCCCTGTGCGCGGCCGTCCTGCCGCGTGGCGGCGAGGACGGTGCGGGCGGTCTCGAGGTCCAGCGTGGTCACGAGGCGTTCTCCTTCTGCGGTGCGGAGGGCTGGGGTGCGGTCGACTTCACGGCAGCCCTGCGGCGGTGCAGGATCGGCTCGGTGTAGCCGCTGGGCTGGGTGAGGCCCGCGAAGACGAGGTCGTGGGCGGCGCCGAACGCCTCGCCGTCGAAGCCCGGGGCCATCGGGGTGTAAGTGGCGTCACCGGCGTTCTGCTCGTCGACGACCGCGGCCATCCGCCGCAGCGTCTGCTCGACCTGCTCCGCGCTGACCACGCCGTGGTGCATCCAGTTGGCGACGTGCTGGGCGGAGATGCGACAGGTGGCACGGTCCTCCATGAGCGGCTCGCCGGTGATGTCGGGAACCTTGGAGCAGCCGATCCCGGCGTCGACCCAGCGGACCACGTAGCCGAGCAGGCTCTGCAGGTTGTTCTGGATCTCGTCCTGGCGGTCGTCGGCGGACCAGTCGGCCGGGTTCCCGAGCGGCACCTGCAGCAGGTCCTCCCGTCCGCGTCGACGCCCACCGGCGGCGAGCTCGGACTGGCGGGCCCGCACGTCGACCTGGTGGTAGTGCAGCGCGTGCACGGTCGCGGCCGTCGGCGAGGGCACCCAGGCACAGCTCGCCCCGGCCCTCGGGTGGCCGACCTTCGCCTCGAGCATCGCGGCGAGGCTGTCGGGTGCAGCCCACATGCCCTTGCCGATCTGTGCCCGGCCCAGCAGCCCGCACTCGAGGCCGATGTCGACGTTGAGGTCCTCGTAGGCGGCGATCCAGGTCTCCGCCTTCATGTCGTTCTTGCGGACGACGGGGCCGGCCTGCATGGAGGTGTGGATCTCGTCACCGGTGCGGTCGAGGAAGCCGGTGTTGATGAAGGCGAGGCGCTCGCGGGCCTCGTTGATGCACGCCTTGAGGTTGAGCGTGGTGCGGCGCTCCTCGTCCATGATGCCGACCTTGATCGTCAGCCGCGGCAGGCCGAGCAGCTCCTCGACCCGGCCGAACAGCTCGACGGCGAAGGCGACCTCGTCGGGTCCGTGCATCTTGGGCTTCACGACGTACATCGAGCCGTGGGTGGAGTTGGCCAGAGCCGACTCGCCCCGCAGGTCACCGACGCTGCCGAGTGCCGTCATGACGGCGTCGAGGATGCCCTCGGGAACCTCGTTGCCGTCGGAGTCCAGCACCGCGCCGGTGGTCATGAGGTGGCCGACCTGGCGGATGAACAGCAGCGAGCGGCCGCGGAGGGTCACGTCGTCGCCGGAGACGGTCGAGTAGGTCCGGTCGGGGTTCATCGCCCGGGTGAACGTCTTCCCCCCCTTGCTGACCTCCTCGGCCAGGGTGCCGTCCATCAGCCGCTTCCAGTTGCGGTAGCCGAGCACCTTGTCCTCGGCGTCGACGGCCGCGACCGAGTCCTCCAGATCCATGATCGTGGACACGGCCGACTCCAGCAGCAGGTCCTGCACCCCTGCGCCGTCGGTCCGACCGATCGTGCCCTCGGGGTCGACCTGGATCTCCGCGTGCAGCTGGTGGTGGACCAGCAGCACGGCCTCGGGCGTCTCCCGTGGTCCTCGGAAGCCGACCAGCTGGCCGGGGTCGGCGAGCCGCACGAGCGCGCCGTCGACGGTGACGGCGACGCCCTCGTCGTCCACGGCGTAGCCGGTGGAGTCGGCGTGCGAGCCGGACGCGAGGGGGAAGTGCTCGTCGAGGAAGGCGCGGCCACGCCGGATGACCTCATCGCCGCGCACGGTGTTGTAGCCCTCACCCGGGGCGAGCTCGCCCTCGCGGGAGATGACGTCGGTGCCGTAGAGGGCGTCGTACAGCGAGCCCCAGCGTGCGTTGACGGCGTTGGTGGCGAAGCGGGCGTTGAGCAGCGGGACCACCAGCTGCGGCCCGGCCGTGCGGGCGACCTCGTCGTCGACGTCGGTCGTGGTCACGGCGACGTCCTCGGGCTCGTCGAGCAGGTAGCCGAGCGAGCGCAGGAACGCCGGGTACGTCTCGGCGTCCGGGGTACCGGGGTGCTCCTGGTGCCAGGCGTCCAGCGAGGCCTGGAGCTCGTCGCGCCGGGCGAGCAGCGCCGCGTTGCGCGGACCGAGGTCGTCGACGATCCCGGCCAGACCGGACCAGAACGCGGCCGGCTCCAACCCGGTCCCGGGCAGGGCCTCCTGCTCGACGAACCGGTGGAGGACCTCGGCGACCCTGAGCCCACCGACCTCAACACGCTGCTCCATGTCGCTCCATTCACTTGATGTCGTCTCTGGTTCCATCATGCGGAACAGAGGGTGCGATTCTTGGAACTCTCGTTCACGGGGTTCGGGGTGTCAACCACGCGGGCCCGTCAGGGGCTCGGCCGCGCCGACGCCCGTGGTGGTGCCGCACCGACGGTCCCACGGACGTGTCCCGAGGCTCCGGGTCCCGGACGTCACCCTCGGCTCCTCACCCCTGGTAGGTCCGCAGCCACCGCCGGTCGATCACCCGCTTGAGCCGCAGCGTGGAGGCGCCGCACCACCACCAGCGGCCCCGGGTGGCCAGTCCCACACCGCCGCCGAGGTCGAGGATCGCCAGCGCCCGCCGCGGGGGCTCGTAGACCGGGAGCGGATCCCCGCTCCGGCGGGCGAGCAGGCTCTGCAGCAGCACCGGGCCCTGCCGCACCCCGTGCACGCCGATCCGGGGCAGCGGTGCCGGGAGGAAGCGGGCGCAGTCCCCCACGGCGTAGACCTCGTCGTGCTCGACGTGCTGCAGGGTGGCCCGCACCGGGACCCCGCGGGCGTCACCGAGGCCCCACGGGACCAGCAGCGGTGGTGCCGTGAGCCCGGCCGCGAGCAGGGCGAGGTCGTGGGCGAGGACGGTGCCGTCGTCGCACACCAGCTGCCGCTCGCCGACCTCCCGGACCACGCGCCCGGTGTGCACGGCCACCCCGCGCGAAGCAAGCAGCCGCAGCACCCGCGCGCGGGCGCCGCGGGGCAGGCCGGCGCCCACCGTGGTCCCCGACTCCACCAGCTGCACCCGGGCGACGTCCGGCCGGACGGAGAGGTGCGCCGCCAGCTCCGCGCCGGAGGCTCCGCCCCCCACCACCGTGACCACCGCCCGCTCCCCCGGCGACGCCCGCAGCCGCGCGTCCAGCTCCGCGAGACCGCGAAGCGGCTTCACCCGCAGCACCGACGGGTGCACCGCGACGTCGTCAGGCGCGACCACGCTGCCGACGTTCAGCGACAGCACGTCGTAGTCCAGCTGCACACCCGTCGAGGTGACCGCGGTCCGGGCCACCGGGTCGAGGAGCTCCAGCGTGCCCTCGTGCAGCTGGATCGACGAGGCGGCGGCCAACGACCGCACGTCGACCCGTCCGGCGCTGCGGGGCAGCACGCCGGCCGCGGTGGCCGAGGCGACCCCGCTGTAGTCGAAGTACCGCGGGGCGAGCAGCACCACCCGGTACCCGGCGACGGCGAGCCCGGCGGCGTGCCGCACCACGTGCAGGTGGGCGTGGCCCGCCCCGACCAGCAGCAGGACCGGCCCGGTGGAAGGCGGTCGCCGGGCGCGGGAAGCGGGGCCCGTCGTCACCCGAGCAGCGCGAGCGCCTGGTCGGCGGTGAGGTTCCCGCTGGTCGCGAGGTCCAGGTTGGCCAGCGACGCAGCGGTGATCTCGGGGCTGGGGGCGACGACGCAGTCGGTGACGACGTGGGTGCGGAAGCCGAGGTCGGCGGCGTGGCGGGCGGTCTGCTCCACCGTGAGGTTGGTGGCCACCCCGGTCAGGAGCAGCGTCGTCACCCCGGCCCGTCGGAGGCGGTCGGGCAGGTCGGTCCCCGCCAGGCCGGAGAGCTGCTGGTTGCTCTCCACCCAGTCGTCCGGCACCGCACCCACCGTCGGAACGAGCTGCGCCCCGTGGCTCTCCGGGCGGAACGACTCCTGCGCGTCCGCGACGGCGTTCATGAACCCGGTGTTGCGCACGAGCGAGCCCTCGCCCACGGGGATCGTGAAGCGGGTCCACACGACCAGCGCACCCGCCTCGCGCGCCTGCCGGTGGAACCGCTCGGCCCGTCCGATGACACCGCTCGCCGCGACCGGCTCGGCGAGCATGCCGGCGAAGAACCCCTCCGGCGACACGATGTTCACCTGCCAGTGGAGCGCGAGCACCGCCGTGGTCCACCGCGCCGCTGGGTCCATGCCCAGAAGGTACCGAGCCCGGCAGCCGCGCGCCGCGATCACCGCTGCCCCGCCGACCGGTCGCCGCCGAGGCGGCAGCCGGGCACAGTGGCGCCGGGCGCGCCGGTGGGCGGGTGCGGACGAGAGGGGTGCGGCGGTGGTCGGAGCCGTGCTGCACGTCGACGCCGACGCGTTCTTCGCCTCGGTGGAGCAGCGGCAGAAGCCGTCCCTCGCGGCGTCGCCGGTGATCGTCGGGGGCCTGGGCGGACGGGGGGTGGTCGCGACCGCCAGCTACGAGGCCCGCCGGTACGGGGTCGGCTCGGCGATGCCCACGGCGACCGCCCTGCGCCGCTGCCCGCACGGGGTGTTCCTGCACCCGCGGATGGCGGCCTACCGCGCTCACTCCGCCGCCATCATGGTCGTGCTCGACCGCTTCGCCGATGTCCTCGAGCAGGTCAGCGTCGACGAGGCGTACCTCCGGGTCGCCACCCCCGGCGGTGACCTCGAGGAGCTCGCCCGCGCCGTCACCGCGGCGGTCCTCGCCGAGACCGGGCTGTGGGTGTCGGTCGGCGCCGGAGCGTCCAAGCTGGTCGCGAAGCTCGCCTCCACCGCCGCGAAGCCCCGCGGGGTGATGGTCATCTCCTCGAGCGCCGAGCAGGCCTTCCTCGACGCCCTCGCGGTCACCGCCCTGCCCGGCGTCGGGCCGGTGGCCGCCGCCCGGCTCGTCGAGCTCGGCATCGACACCGTCGCCGCGGTGCGCGCCCAACCCGTGCGGACCCTGGAGCGCCTGCTGGGGACCGCAGCCGGCGCCGGGGTCCTGGAGATGGCGCACGGCCGGGACGGGCGGGCGGTCACGGTGGCGCGGGAGGCGAAGTCGGTCTCGGCCGAGCGGACCCTGGAGTTCGACACGCCCGCCTCGCAGCTCGGGCCGGTGCTCGAGCGGGTCCTGGAGGCCGCCCACGCCCGCCTCCTCGCCACCGGGGTGGGCGCGCGGACGGTCACGGTGCGGCTGAAGGACGCCGAGCTCGCCGTGGTGGGTCGGGCGGTCAGCGTGCCGCAGGCGACCTCCGACCTCGGTGTCCTGCGGGGTGCCGCCTCCCGGGCTCTCGCCGCGGTGGTGTCCGCCACGGCGCTGGACGCCGAGGAGGAGTCCGGGGCGGGCGCGCGCCTGCTGGGGGTGCACCTGGGTGGCTTGTCCCCGGAGGAACAGCTCAGCCTGCTGCCCGTCGACGCGCCCGTGGTGGTGGCGAGGACGGAGACGGCCGTCGTCGTCGAGCACCTCGACGGCCCGGGCTCCCCGGCCCCGGCCTGGCGGGCCGGGGCCGACGTGCACCACGACGAGCTCGGCCGGGGCTGGGTCGTCCGCGAGCTCGACGCGCAGCGGTCTCCGTCCGGCGAGCCGGAGGTCGTCGTCCGCTTCGAGGTCACCGGTGACCGCTCGGCCCGCCAGCGCCGCCTCCCCGCGGCGGACCCGGCCCTGCACCACGCCGAGCCCGAGCCCGTCCGAGCGCTGGGTCACGTGCTGGGCTGAGCGCCCTGCTCAGCCGGGCAGGTCCGCCGCCGAGGGCACGACGAGACCGAACACGTCCGCGATCGCCGCCAGGCTCGCCGCCTGCAGCGTCGCCGCGGACACGGTCTGCCCGTCCGGACCCGGCAGGGCGCGGGTGGCGGTGGCCCCGGCGACCACGCTGGGCCGGTAGCCGAGGCTGAACGCTCCGCGGGCGGTGGAGCTGATGCACATGTGGGTCATGAACCCGGCCAGCACCAGGTCGCGCGGCGCTGACGCCTGGAGCATCCCGTGCAGGTCGGTCCCGGTGAACGCGTTCGGGACGGTCTTCACCACCACCGCCTCGCCGTCGCGGGGGGCGACGCGCTCGACGATGGCACCGAGGTCCGTGGTGAGGTCGTAGGGCGATCCGGGGCCCGAGTCGTGCTGGACGTGGATCACGGTGCTGCCGGCGGTCCGGGCCCGGTCCAGCACGGCGGCGGCCTCGTCCAGCGCGGCCTCGACGCCCTCGAGCTCCATGACGCCGCGGGTGTAGGTGTTCTGCAGGTCGACCATGATCAACGTCGAGCCCGCCAGCGACGCGGGGGCGTCGGGCAGTCCCGACAGCGAGCGGAGCGTCGGGCTTGCGGACACAGGATCTGCGGACACAGGGCTTGCGGACACGGGGTCTCCTCGGGACGGCGCGGACCCCCTCGTCGGGGTCCGTGCCCGACGCTACGGACACCCGGGCGCGCCGGCGCGGCCGGTGGGCTCGGCCGCCGCAGGACCCGACCGGTGGTCGATCGGACCCCCGGTCACCCCCGTGGTGTCGGCCCCGGAGGTGGTCCACCGCACCCGGCCCGGCACCATGGCCGCACCCGGCCCGGCGGCACGACACCCGGTCCCTCCGCCGACCCAGGAGTCCCCACGCCCCGCCCGACCACCCCCCGACCCGGTGCCCGCTCGCCCGACGGGTTCTACGGCTGGCGGATCGTCGCCCTCGCCTCGACCGCCACCATCGCCACCGCACCCGGGCAGACCGCCGCGGTCTCCGCCTTCCTCGACCCGATGATCTCCGAGCTCGGGCTGAGCCGGTCGGCGGTCTCCACCGCCTACCTGGTGGGCACGCTCACCGGCGCGCTGGCCATGCCGTTCGTCGGGCGCGTCCTGGACCGGGTCGGACCGCGGCGCACCATGGCCGCGGTCGGCCTCGTCTTCGGCCTCGTCCTGCTGGGGATGTCCGCGGTGAGCGGCGCGCTCGGCCTCACCGCCGGCTTCGTCGGCATCCGCCTCGCCGGGCAGGGGGCCCTGGGCCTCGTCGCGACCACCGTCACCGCCCTGTGGTTCACCCGCCGCCGCGGTCTGGCCATCGGCATCGTCACCGCGACGGGCTCGGCCGGGATCTCGCTGGCCCCGGTCCTGCTGGAGCGGGTGATCGCCGGGGTGGGCTGGCGGACCACCTGGGCGCTGGAGGGCGTCGTCGTGCTGGTGGTGGTGCTGCCGATCGCGCTGCTCGGCCTGCGCGACCGGCCGGCCGACCTGGACCAGCACCCCGACGGGCAGGTGCCGACCGAGGCGGAGTCACGGGCGGCCGGCTCCGGCCTCACCCGGGCCCAGGCCATGCGCACCCCCTTCTTCTGGACCGTGCTGGCCGGGGTGGCCGCGTCCGGGATGCTCTGCACCGCGGTGGCGTTCCACCAGATCGCGCTGCTGGGCGAGCGCGGCTTCTCCACCGCCGCCGCGGCCGCGAACTTCCTGCCCCAGACCGCGGCGGCCCTGGTCTCGACCCTCGTCGTCGGGGCGCTGGTCGACCGGGTCTCCCCGCGCTGGCTGACCACCGCGTCCATGGGCCTGCTGGTGACCGGGCTCGTCTCGGGCACGGTCGTCACCCCGGGGTGGTCGTCGATCGGGTTCGCCGTGGCCATCGGCGGCGCCGGGGGCAGCATCCGCTCCCTGGAGTCGGCGTCGTTCCCGCGGTACTTCGGCACCACCCACATCGGTTCCATCCGCGGTCTGGTGGCCGCGGTGAGCGTGGGCTCGACCGCGTTCGGGCCGGTGCTGTTCGCCCTGGTCCGCTCCGGCACCGGGAGCTTCGCGCCCGCCCTGCTCGGCGGGGCGCTGCTGCCCGCCGCCATCGCGGTGCTCGCCCTGTTCATCAGCCCACCCGCGGTGCACGGGCAGCCCGGTCCGGACGACGACGCCCCCGTGCCGCCGGACGGCGTCACCACCCCGGGGGTCGACGTGCCGGTGGAGCTGCCGACCGATCGCCGGTGACGGCGACGGCGGATTCACCGGGGGTCGACGGGTCGCTCCGCCGCCGCCGAGCGGACGGCCGTCAGGACGTTGCGCAGCAGCACCGCGTCGGCCCGAGCGGCCGTGGTGATGGCGGACAGGCGCGAGGTCGCCCGCGCGTCGGTCAGCTCGACGTAGGCCAGGCCCGGCAGGCGGAGCACCCGCATCGCCTCCGGCACGATCGCGATCCCCGTGTTGGCGGCGACCAGGCCCAGGATGGTGGGGAACTGCAGCGCCTCGTGGACCACCGTCTGCCGGAAGCCGGCGGCGGCGCACAACGCGGCCACGTGGTCGCTGAGCAGCGGCGTCGCACCCCGGGGCGGGGCGACGAACGCCTCGTCGCGCAGCTCGCGCAGCGCCACCCGGGACCGGTCGGCGAGGGGGTGCCCGGCCGGCACCGCCGCCACCAGCCGCTCCTCGACGAGCGTGGTGATGACCAGGTCGGGGCTCGGGTGGGCCTCCCGGGCGATGCCCACGTCCAGCGCGCCGGCGCGCAGCGCCGTCAGCTGGTCCCCGGTGGTGGCTTCGACCAGCTCCAGCTCCAGCCGCGGCCAGCGCTGCTGGACGGCGAGCAGGATGGTCGGCACCAGGCCCAGCGCCGCGGAGGCGACGAAGCCGATCCGGACGGTGCCGAGCTCGCCGGCGGCCGCGTGCTGGACGGCGGAGAGGGCGCGGTCGGCGGCGGCGAGGACCTGGCGGGCCTCGACGAGCAGGACCCGGCCCGCGTCGGTGAGCTCGACGCTGCGGGTGGTGCGCAGGAACAGCACGACGTGCAGCTGCGTCTCGAGTCGCTTGATGGTCTGGCTCAGCGCGGGCTGCGCCACGAACAGCCGTTCCGCCGCACGGTGGAAGTGCTGCTCCTCGGCGAGGACGACGAAGGCCCGAAGGGTGCGGAGATCCACACTTTGAGTGTGTCTGGTTATCAATACATCGTCAATTGGTACTTCACTCGCGCCGACTCCGTCCCTACCGTGAGGCAGGACACGGCCCGACGGCTCGTCGGCCCGCGTACCACCGACCGCGAGATGGTGACCATGACCCCCGAGCAGACGACCCGCACGCTCTCCCACCTCGTGGGGGGTGAGTGGCTCCCCGGCGCCGGTGACGAGCGGGAGAGCCGCGACCCGGCCCGTCCCGACCGCGTCGTCGCCCGCTACCACGTCGCCGACGAGGACATGCTGAAGCAGGCGATCGCCGCGGCGGGCCACGCGCGCGCCGGGTGGGCCGCGCTCGGCGTGATCGCTCGCGGGGCGGTGCTGCGCCGCGCGGCGGTGCTGATCGAGCAGCGCACCGAGGAGCTGGCCGAGCTGATGTGCGCCGAGCAGGGCAAGACCCTCGCCGAGGCGCGCGGCGAGGTGGCGCTGAGCGCGGAGACCTTCCATTACCACGCCGGCCAGGCCCGCTCGGCCGACGGCGCCACCTTCCCCTCGAGCCATCCCGACGAGGTCATCCGCACCGTGCGTCGCCCGGTGGGCACCGTCGGCGTCGTCACGCCGTGGAACTTCCCGGTGCAGATCCCGGCCTGGAAGATCGCGCCCGCTCTGCTGCACGGCAACTGCGTGGTGTGGAAACCGGCCAGCGAGACCCCCGCCACGGCCGCCGCCCTGGCCGAGGTGCTCGTCGAGGCGGGCGTGCCGGCCGGCGTGCTCAACCTGCTGCTCGCCCCCGGCAGCCTCGGGGCCGCGCTCGTCGCCGACCCCGGCGTCGACGCCGTCACCTTCACCGGCTCGGTCCCGGTCGGCCGGAGCATCGCCGCCGCGACCACCCCCCGCGGCGCCAAGGTGCAGCTCGAGCTCGGTGGCCACAACGCTGCCCTGGTCACCGACGACGTCGACCTCGCCGCCGCCGCGGACCTCATCGTCGCCGGCGCCATGCTCAGCACGGGACAGAAGTGCACGGCAACCCGCCGGGTGATCGTCCTCGACAGCGTCCACGACGAGCTCGTCGCCCTGCTCGTCGAGCGGGTCCGCGCCCTCACCGTCGGACCGGGTGACGACCCGGCCACCACGGTCGGCCCGCTGGTCTCCGCCCGCGCGTGCGAGGAGGTCGCCGCCGCGGTCGCCCAGGCGGTCGAGGAGGGGGCGCAGGTGCTGGCCCGGGCCGAGGTGCCCTCGGGCCCCGGGTGCTGGTCACCGCCCACGCTCCTCGGCGGCAGCGCCGGGCTGAGCATCGCCCGCGAGGAGGTCTTCGGACCGGTCACCACCGTCCTGCGCGTGGTCGACCTCGACGAGGCCATCACGCTGGCCAACTCCACCGCGTTCGGCCTGACCGCCGCGGTCTTCACCTCCGACAAGCGCACCGCCCGCCGGTGCGTCGCCGAGCTCGACGCCGGTCTGGTCAAGGTCAACGCCCCCACCACCGGGTCCGAGCTGCACGCCCCGTTCGGCGGGCTCAAGGACTCGTCCTTCCCCGCCCCGCGGGAGCAGAACGCGGCCACCTCCGCCGAGTTCTTCACCTGGACGAAGACCGCCTACCTGCGCACCGCCGACCGGCGGGTCGCCCGATGACCGCCGCCGCGTCGGTCGTCCCCGCCGGCACGCGGCCGACCGCCGCGCTGCGCCGCGCCCAGGACGACGCCCGTCCCGCCGACGTCGCCCTCGACCCCGCCGACATGGGCACCGCCCGGGCGACCCGGCACAGCTTCAACCGGGCCTTCCTGCGCACCGCCGCCCGCGAGCGGTGGGCGGTCGACCGCACCGGGTGGGACGTCGACGGCGACGGCCGCGGTCGCTTCGTCTACCGCATCACCACCCCGACCCACCGGTTCCACCTCGTCGGGTTCTCCCAGGTCCTCGACGAGTCGCAGCGCACCGACCGGGTCGTCGCGCAGTCCTGGGACGTCACCGCCGCCCTCGTGGAGGGCGAGCTCGACGACGACCTGCTCGAGGTCCTGGCCCGCGAGGTGCCCCGCCAGGAGGCCGGGCGCGCCCCGGTGGGCACGCTGGTGTGGACCCGGGCCAACCGCAGCGCCCGCTTCTTCGACACCGTCGCCGACGCCCTCGCCGCCGGGCACCAACCCGATCCGGCCGTGCTGGGCGACAGCGCCTACGTGCTGCGCAGCACCGCCTTCTACGGCAACGGCAAGTTCGCCCTCACCGGGTTCGGCGGCTACCCGGCCGAGCACCCGCTCGGCCTGCCCTACCGGGCGCAGATGCTCACCGCCTGGCTGCTCCGCGAGTTCAGCTACGACCTCGTCGAGCACTGCGCGCGGGCCCGCAACCCCGAGGCGGTGCCGCTCTCCGGGGCGTGGCGTCGCTACTTCGGCCTCGGCAACGCGACCGGCCTGGGGATGGTGCCCTACATCGTCAACCACCCGACGGTGCTCGACGCCTGGTGCGCGCTGCGGGAGCTCCCCCTCGCCCACGCCCTGGCGCGGCCCTGCACCGACGACGCCCTCGACCGGGCGCTGGAGCTGCTCACCCATGCGCAGCGCTCCTTCGACCGCCGGGTCAGCCTGCCCACCGCCCCCTACCCGGACCTGGGCACCCTGGCCGCCGGCCTCGGTCGCCTCGTGGAGTCCCTCACCGGGCTCCGGGAGACCGGTCGCCTCGACGGCGTCGTGCCCGCCGCGGGCTGGACGACGGTCCGCGAGCGGGCCGCCGCCGAGAGCACCGAGGTCCGCAGCGTCCTGGACACCGTGCTCGTGGAGGACACCGCCGACCTCGACGCCGACGTCGAGGCGCTGCTGCGCTGCGCGGAGGAGCAGACGTGGGACCCGGCGACCACCTGCGCCGAGGCGCGCGACGAGCTGCACACCACCTACGGCTGGACCCGGCGGCTCGACCTGGCCTCGCCGGAGGCAACCGCGAGGTTCTGGTTCACCTCCGAGGACAACGAGGAGCCCCGACGCGGTCGGCGCGGGGTCGACGCCGGGGTCGAGGTCGAGCACCCGCTCGGCGTGGCCCGCGACGTCGACGCCCTCCTCGCAGACCTCGACCGCGCTCCCGCCGAGGCACCGCTGGCGGACTTCCTGCTCGAGAACCCCCGCCACCGCGGCGCCCTGACCCGGGCCCTGTCGCTCGCGACGGTGCCCTACGGCGAGGTCCGCACCAACCTGCTGGCCGAGAGCTTCCTGCCGCTGGACCTGCAGCGCTTCCAGCTCGCGGTCTACGGGATGGACAACTACAGCCCGCAGTCCACCGACTGGCTGCGGGTGACCCTGAACTCCGGGGCCCCGCGGGCGGCCGACGTCCGCGCCGGCCTCGCCGACGACTGGCTGTTCTCCCCCGGTCCCGAGCTCACCGCCCCCGCCGACGCCCCCGCCGCCGCCCCCCTCGCCTCCCTCGCCCACGCCCACGCCCACGCCCACCCCCCGAGGAGCACCTCATGACCCTGCCCGCCGAGCTGCTGACCGTGGACGGCCTGCAGATCAACAACTGGGACCGCGGGGTGCTCACCGAGCTGCGCGAGGGGGGTGTCCACGCCGTGAACGCCACCTGCGCGGTGTGGGAGGGCCCGGCCCAGACGCTGGCCACCATCGGCGACTGGCTGGTGCTGGCCCGGGAGAACCCCGACCTCGTCGCCCTGGCCACCAGCACCGACGACATCCGTGCGGCCCGTGCCGCCGGCCGCACCGCGGTGCTGCTCGGCTTCCAGAACACCTCGCCGTTCGCCGACGACTACCGCCTGGTGGAGGTGTTCCACCGCCTCGGGGTCCGGATCGCCCAGCTCACCTACAACATCCAGAACCTGGTCGGCGGCTCGTGCTACGAGCCCGAGGACTCCGGCCTGACCCGCTACGGGGCCACCGTCGTCGCGGAGATGAACCGCGTCGGGATGCTCATCGACCTCTCCCACGTCGGCGAGCGCACCAGCCGCGACGCCGTCGAGGCCTCCGCGCAGCCGGTGGCCATCACGCACGCGAACCCGCTGTGGTTCCACGACACCCCGCGCAACAAGTCGACCGAGCTCATCGACGCGGTGACCAAGCGCGGCGGCATCATCGGGTGCTGCCTGTACCCCAACACCCTCGCCGGCGGTGCCACCGCCAGCCTCACCGAGTTCTGCGAGATGGTCCACCGCCTCGCCGACCTCGTGGGCGAGGAGCACGTGGCCATCGGCAGCGACTGCACCCGCAACTGGGGGCCGGACTTCATCGGCTACCTGCGCAACGGCCGCTGGCAGCCCGCCGCGGCCGGAGCGGAGCGGACGCCCGCGGCCCCGGACTGGCCCGACTGGTTCTCCGGCCCCGCGCACTTCCCGGTCCTGGTCGACGGCCTCGACGCCGCCGGGCTGGACGAGCGGACCATCCGGGCCGTGCTGGGTGAGAACTGGCTGCGCCTGTTCGACGAGGTCTTCCCCGGGCAGGGGGCCGAGTGAGCACCCCGGTGACCCACCCGGCCTGCACCCGCACCCCCGTCGGGACGGTGCGGGTCTCCCCCCGCGAGATCCGGGACGTCGCGTTCCGGGCCATGCGCGTCGCGGGTGCGTCCGGCGGGGAGGCCTCGCTGGCCGCCCGGGCCGTGGTCCGCGCCGAGCTCCGCCCCGGCGTCCAGGACGGCGTGGCCGCCCTGCTCGACGAGCTCGGCGGGGTCCGCGGTCCCCAGGACGGAGCCCGGTTCACCCCGGGAGACGTTCCCACCCTGGACGACCCGGCCGGACGAGGGCTGTTTTTCGCCGTCCTGGCCGGGGTCGAGCACCTGCTCGCCCACCCCGAGGTCGACGCGGTGGTCCTGCCCGGCCAGCGCCGGCGCCCCGCTGCCGAGGCCGTCGTCGAGGTCGCCGCCGGAGCCCGTGCGGGCGAGGTCGAGATCGTCGACCCGCCCCCCGGCTCCCCCGACGGCATCCTGCTGCGCCGGCGGCCCCCGGGCACCCGTCCCGAGGCGCCACCACGGGACTCGGCGGCGGATCCGGACGTCACCGGCGTCGTGCTCGACAGCGAGCTGTGGTCGGCGGCACAGGCCGCGGCCGCCGCCTACCTGGTGCCGGACGCGTGAACGCCGTGCAGCGCCTGGAGCACCTCGACGGGGTCGCGCGCTCCTACCCGGCCGCCACCATCCACCACGGGGTCGTCCACCCGTGCGGACAGGTGCCGGTCGACGCCGACGGCGCCACCCCTCCGGGGCTGGCCGACCAGGTGCGGCTCGTGCTGGCGAACCTCGAGACGACGCTGCTGCGGGCCGGGGCGAACCTGGGCTCGATCCTGCAGATCACCGTCTACCTGGACGACCAGGCGGGGTTCGCCGACTACGACGCCGCCTACCGCGGGGCCTTCGGCGACCACCCGCTCCCGCCCCGGACGACGTTGTTCGTCACCGGCTTCCGCGGCACGAAGCACATCGAGCTCACCGCCGTGGCCGCCGTCGTCGATCCGACGCACTAGTAAGCGAAATGCATCAGTTGACGTTGAACTGATATTTCTCTTGGTCGCCGGTTCCCCTTACGTTCAGCGACACCGCTCACCGTCCCGTGAGTTCGGTCACCCTCTCGCACAGGAGCAGCCATGACGATCGACAGCGCAGCGAGGACGACGTCGTCGCTCGACGACGCGCCGCTCAACGCGTTCCACCGCAAGCTGACGTTGTTCTCCTCGGGTGGTCCGTTCCTGGACGGCTACATCCTGGGCATCATCGGCATCGCCCTGGTCCAGGCCACGCCGGCGCTGAACATGGACACCCTCTGGACCAGCCTGATCGGCGCCTCCGCGCTGGTCGGGGTGTTCCTGGGCGGGATCCTCTTCGGACCGCTCACCGACCGCATCGGTCGCAAGCTGATGTACATGATCGACCTCGGTGCGATCGTCGTGTTCTCCATCCTGCAGTTCTTCGTCACCTCGGACTGGCAGCTGGGCGTGCTGCGCCTGCTCATCGGCATCGCGGTCGGCGCCGACTACCCCATCGCGACCGCGCTGGTGGCGGAGTTCGCGCCCCGCGACTGGCGGGCACGCCTCCTCGGCGGCCTCAACGCCATGTGGTTCGTGGGCGCCACCATCGCCGCGTTCGTCGGGTTCTTCCTGCTCTCCCTCGACGACGGCTGGCGCTGGATGCTCGTCTCCTCGGCCGTGCCCGCGGTGATCATCATGATCGCCCGCACCTCGATCCCCGAGTCCCCCCGGTGGCTGGCCAGCAAGGGCCGCCTCGAGGAGGCCCAGGCCGTCATCACCCAGACCCTCGGCGCGGGTGCCGTCCTGGACGACCTGCCCCGGGAGGGCACCGGCGGCTCGCTGCGCGACGTGGTGCGCGGCGGCTACCTCAAGCGGGTCGTGTTCATCTCGATCTTCTGGTCCTGCACCATCATCACCCTGTTCGCCATCTACGCCTTCGGCCCGCAGATGCTCATGCTGTTCGGTCTGCAGGACGGCAACCAGGCCGAGCTCGGCTACGGCCTGATCAACCTGTTCTTCTTCGTCGGCAACGTCGTCGCGCTGCTGCTGGTCGAGCGGATGGGGCGTCGGCCGATCCTCATCGGCGGCTTCGCGATCTCGGCCCTGGGCCTGCTGTACCTGGCCGTGTTCCCCGACGCCTCGCTGCTGGTGGTGGCCATCGCCTTCGCCGTCTACGCCATCTTCAACGGTGGACCCTCGATCCTGGAGTGGATCTACCCGAACGAGCTGTTCCCCACGGAGATCCGCGCCTCTGCCGTGGGCCTGTGCACCGGGATCAGCCGGATCGGGGCCGCGGTGGGCACCTTCGCCACCCCGTGGGCACTCACCAACCTCGGCATCTCCACCACGATGTACATCGCGGCCGGGATCGCACTCGTGGGCGCCGTGGTGAGCTTCGCCATGGCCCCGGAGACCAAGGGCCGCAACCTGGCCGACACCGCCCGGCTCTGACCCACCGCGCCAGGTGTGGGCCAGCACTGGACAACCGGACGCGTTCTGTTCCCCCACGAAGGGCGCAGGCTTCGCGGGGGGTCACGCCCGGCGGACGCGGGGACGTCACCACGGCCGGCGCCGAGGCCCCTGGGGTGGGCCGTGCCGACGACGGCCACCGGGCACCACGGTTCGCCAGGGGTGTTCGTCGTGCCGCACGGAGGCGTCCTCGCGCAGCGCAGCGTCGACGAGGCGTCCCCGCAGGTCGACCGGCTCGCCGAGGACGAGCACGCGGCCGCGGTGCGGTCGGCGCTGGCCGGCGCGGTGTCGCTGCGGTGGGAAGCGGAGCGGGCGTGTGGTGCCCAGCCGCTCGGGGTGCACCTGCGCCGCGGTCAGGCCTGCTCCCTGACGCCGGAGCGGGCACGCTGCGGCAACCGACGACGCCCTCGAGCACGCGCTGGACGTCGGCGCCCCGGGGTCGACGTGCCGGCCGGGCCGCCGCCCGATCGCCGGTGACGGCTACGGTCCTCCTCGTGCGCGCACCGGTGACCCTCGTCCTGACCGCGCTCCTCCTGGTGGCCGGGTGCGGCTCCGCGGCGGAGCCGGACCCCGCGCCCAGCACCACGAGCAGCCCGGCGACGACGAGCACCGGGACGACGAGCACCGGGACGACGAGCGGGGCGGCCCCGGCGACCACGGGCACCGCCGAGCAGCGCCACCAGGCCCTCGCCTCGGTGCCCGAGGCGCTGGCCCGGGTCGCGCCGGCGCAGCGGGACGCGGCGTGCACCTCGTTCCGCGCCGGGCCCGAGCAGTTCCTCACCGCCTTCGCGGGCCGCTTCGACGCCGTGTACTCCCCCGTCACCCCCGAGGAGCTGGCGACGGTGCGGGGCGCCCTCGAGCAGGTGTGCACGGGCTGACCGCCGGCCTAGAGCAGGAACTGGAAGGCCGGGCTGCCCGGCTCGATCTGTTCGACCTGCAGCGGGCTCGCCGCGAACCTGGTCAGCAGGCCGGCGAGGTCACCCGCGCGGGCCAGCTCGATCCCGATGAGCGCGGGACCGGTCTCGCGGCTGCTGCGCTTGGTGTACTCGAACAGCGTGATGTCGTCGTCGGGGCCCAGCACCTCGTCGAGGAACCGGCGCAGCGCCCCCGGCTCCTGGGGGAAGGTGACGAGGAAGTAGTGCTTGAGCCCGGAGTGCACCAGCGAGCGCTCGAGGATGTCGGCGTAGCGGCTCACGTCGTTGTTGCCCCCGGAGACCACGCACACCACCGTCTGCCCCGGCTCCACGTCGACCACGGTGCCCAGCGCGGCCGCGGTGAGGGCCCCGGCGGGCTCGGCGATGATGCCGTCGGCCTGGTAGAGCGCCAGCATCTCGGTGCACACGGCCCCCTCGGCCACGCTGACCAGCTCGGCGCCGCTGGCCCGCACCAGCGGGAACGTCACCGCACCGGCCTGCCGCACCGCCGCACCGTCGACGAAGGTGTCCAGCGCCGCCAGCGCCACCGGTCCGCCCCCGGCCAGGGCGGCGGCCATGCTCGCCGCCCCCGCCGGCTCCACCCCGACCAGCCGGGTGCCGGGGTGGCGCTCGTGCAGCCAGGTCCCGGTGCCGGCCAGCAGGCCACCGCCCCCCACCGGCGCGAGGAGCACGTCCGGTGCCTCGCCCAGCTGCTCGACCACCTCGCAGGCCACGGTGCCCTGCCCGGCCACGGTGCGCGGGTCGTCGAAGGCCGGCACCAGGGTCGCCCCGGTGCGCTCCACCTCGGCCAGGGCGCGGGTCGCGGCGTCCTCGTAGGTCTCCCCCACGACCACGACGGTGACGTCCTCCCCGCCCAGGGCCGCGATCCGCTCCCGCTTCTGCCGCGGGGTGGTCCCGGGGACGAAGACGGTGCCCGTCACGCCGAGCGTGCGGCAGGCCAGGGCCAGACCCTGGGCGTGGTTGCCGGCGCTGGCGCAGACGACCCCGCGGGCCCGGACCTCCTCGGGCAGCTGGACGACGAGGTTGTACGCCCCGCGCACCTTGTACGAGCGCACCGTCTGCAGGTCCTCGCGCTTGAGCCAGACCTCCGCACCGGTGCGCGCCGAGAGCCGCTCGCTGCGCTCCAGGGGGGTGCGGGTGACCACCCCGGCCAGGCGCCGCGCCGCCGCCTCGACGTCGTCTGCGGTCACCTTCGCGGTCACCTTCGCGGTCACCTCTGCGGTCACGGTGGCCGTGGGCCTCGGCACGGGGTTCACGTCCGGAGACGATGCCAGGTCCGGCTCAGCCCGCCGAGGGGGGCACGTCGAGCACGGCCAGCACCAGCTCCACCAGCTCGGGGTGCAGCCCTGGGCGGACGGCGGTGCTGCGGGTGCGGGCGAGGTCGTTGGCCACGGTGAGCCCGGCGTGCACCACCACGGCGGCGTCGGCCCGGCCGAGCTCGGGGTGCACCTCCTGGACGGCCCGCACCCAGTGGGCCACGAGCTCGCGCTGGCTGCGGCGCAGGCCCTCCCGCTCGGTCCCGGTCACGGCCGCCCGGTCGGTGGACATGCCCACCCGCAGGTCGGGCGAGACGAGCAGCGCGTGCACGTAGGCCTCGACCAGGCGCGTCAGCACGTCCGCGGGTCCGGTGCCGGTGCGCAGCGCGTCGAGCGCCCCCAGGGCGACCCGGTCGGCGGCGCGCCGGCACACGGCCACGAGCACGCTGACCTTGCTGGGGAAGTGCCGGTAGACGCTGGGCCCGGCGATCCCCACCGCCGCCCCGATGTCGTCCACCCCCACCGCGTGGTAACCGTGCTCGGCGAACAGTCGCGACGAGGCCTCGAGGATCTGCTCGCGCCGGCTGCCCACCGGCGGCGTCGAACCCTCCCGGGGGGCCAGGTCGGACGCGTTCACCAGGTTCGACGCGTTCGCCAGGTTCGACGCGGTCTCCAGGTTCGACGCGGTCTCCAGGTTCGACGCGGTCTCCAGGTCGGTCACGGTCACCGGTCCGGGGGTGAGGGCGAGCACCCGCATCCCGGCCGCCCGCAGCAGCGCCCGCGAGCGGGCCGACCCGATCCGCGTGCGGTGCACGGTGGTGCTGCCGAGCACGCTCATCACGGCCCAGCAGAGGAGCTCGGCGTCGGCCTCGGCGAGACCGGGACGCTGCGCCCGCAGCGCCGCACCCCAGGTGCCCAGCAGCGCGTGCGCCCGCCGGGCCACCTCGCGCTGGTGCGCCGGGTCCAGGTGCACCCCGGTCCAGCGCCACACCACCGCCGACGGGGGGCGGGCGACCGCCACCGCCACCAGCTCGTCGAGCAGCGCGCCGAGGTCGCCGGGCACGGCGGCGAGCGCCGCCGCGGAGCGCTCCTCCAGGTGGGCCACCCCGGCGAGCACCACCTCCGCCAGCAGCGCCTGCTTGTCCTCGAAGTACCGGTACACCCCGGGCCCGGTGACCCCGGCGGCCGCGGCGACGTCCTCCACCGCCACCGCCTCGTAGCCACGCTGCGCGAACAGGGCGGCCGCGGCGGTGACGAGCTGGTCACGACGCTCGCCGGTGCGCGCGACGGCGGTCGGTCCGGCGGCGCTCACGTGACGGGACGCTAGCAGCCGACGACCATCGCGCCAGGGCTCAGGGCTGCGACGACGACACTGGGAGTGAGCCGCTGTTAGCATCGGAGCCTGGTGGACGGAGCCGTCCACCTCCCGATCCCAGGAGGACCGCACGGTGAGTGGTGACGCGTTCATCTACGAGGCGATCCGGACGCCTCGAGGCAAGAACAAGGGCGGTGCGCTGCACGGCACCAAGCCCCTCGACCTCGTGGTGGGGCTGCTGGACGAGCTGAAGACCCGCCACCCCCAGCTGGACCCGCACGACATCGACGACGTCGTGCTCGGCGTGGTCTCCCCGGTGGGTGACCAGGGCGCGGACATCGCCCGCACGGCCGCGATGGTGGCGGGCCTGCCCGACACCGTGGGCGGCGTGCAGCTCAACCGCTTCTGCGCCTCCGGCCTGGAGGCCGTGAACACCGCGGCGCAGAAGGTCATCTCGGGCTGGGACCAGCTGGTCGTCGCCGGCGGCGTCGAGTCCATGTCGCGGGTGTCCATCGGTTCCGACGGTGGCGCGTGGGCCATGGACCCGGCCACCAACTACGACACCTACTTCGTGCCCCAGGGCATCGGGGCCGACCTCATCGCCACGATCGAGGGCTTCTCCCGCGAGGACGTCGACGCCTTCGCCGTCCGCTCCCAGAACCGCGCCGAGGCCGCGTGGAGCGGCGGGTACTTCGCCAAGTCCGTCGTGCCGGTCAAGGACATGAACGGCGTGACCGTGCTGGAGGTCGACGAGCACCGCCGACCGGGCTCGACCGTGGAGTCCCTGGGCCGCCTGACGCCCGCCTTCGCCGGCATGGGCGAGATGGGTGGTTTCGACGCCGTGGCCCTGCAGAAGTACCACGCCGTCGAGCGCATCCACCACGTGCACACCGGCGGCAACTCCTCCGGCATCGTCGACGGCGCCGCTCTCGTGCTGGTCGGGACCGAGGAGGCCGGGGTCCGCGCCGGGCTCACTCCCCGCGCCCGCGTCGTCGCCTCCGCCGTGAGCGGGGCCGACCCCACGATCATGCTGACCGGTCCCACCCCGGCCACCCGGAAGGTGCTGGCCACGGCCGGGCTCACCGTCGAGGACATCGACCTGTTCGAGCTGAACGAGGCCTTCGCCTCCGTCGTCCTCAAGTGGCAGCGCGACCTCGGGATCCCGGAGGAGAAGCTCAACGTCAACGGTGGCGCCATCGCCATGGGCCACCCCCTGGGGGCCACCGGCGCGATGCTCGTCGGCACGGTCGTCGACGAGCTCGAGCGCACCGGCGGCCGACGCGCCCTGGTGACGCTGTGCATCGGCGGCGGCATGGGCGTGGCCACCATCATCGAGAGGGTCTGACATGACCGGGAGCACCACAGGCAGCAGCACCATCCGGTGGGAGCGCGACGACGAGGGCGTCGTCGTGCTGACGATGGACGACCCGAACCAGTCCGCCAACACCATGAACACCGACTACATCGACTCCATGCACGCCACCGTCGAGCGGCTGGAGGCGGAGAAGGACACGATCACCGGGGTGGTCGTCACCTCGGCCAAGAAGACCTTCTTCGCCGGTGGTGACCTGCACGACCTGATCCGCGCCACACCGGATCGGGCCGCGGAGATGACCGCGCGCACCAACGGCATCAAGCGCGACCTGCGTCGGCTGGAGACCCTGGGCCGACCCGTGGTCGCGGCCATCAACGGTGCCGCGCTCGGCGGTGGGCTGGAGATCGCCCTGGCCTGTCACCACCGCATCGCCGCCGACGCCACGGGCAGCGTCATCGGCCTGCCCGAGGTGACCCTGGGCCTGCTGCCCGGCGGCGGCGGGGTCACCCGCACGGTCCGCATGCTCGGCGTGGCCGACGCCATCCTCAAGGTGCTGGTGCAGGGCCAGCGGCACAAGCCCGCCGCGGCGCTGGAGATCGGCCTCGTCGACGAGGTGCTCCCGAGCGTGGCCGAGCTGGTGCCGGCGGCCAAGGCGTGGATCGCCGCCAACCCCGACGCGGTGCAGCCCTGGGACGTCACGGGCTACCGGATCCCCGGCGGCACGCCCTCCAACCCGAGCTTCGCGGCGAACCTGCCCGCGTTCCCGGCGAACCTGCGCAAGCAGGTCAAGGGCGCGAACATGCCTGCGCCACGGGCGATCCTGGCCGCGGCCGTGGAGGGCGCCCAGGTCGACTTCGACACCGCCACCGAGATCGAGACCCGCTACCTGGTGAGCCTGGCCACCGGGCAGGTGTCGAAGAACATGATCAAGGCATTCTTCTTCGACCTGCAGCACATCAACGGCGGCGGCAGCCGACCCGAGGGCCACGAGAAGAACACCGTGCGCAAGCTCGGGGTCGTCGGCGCCGGGATGATGGGTGCCGCGGTGGCCTACGTCTCGGCGAAGGTCGGCATCGAGGTGGTGCTCAAGGACACGACCCTGGAGGCGGCGACCAAGGGCAAGGCCTACGCCGAGAAGCTGGAGGCCAAGGCGCTGGCGCGGGGCAAGACCACCCCGGAGCGGTCCGCCGAGCTGCTGGGCAGAATCACCCCCACCGGGTCTGCCGCCGACTTCGCGGGCGTCGACTTCGTGATCGAGGCGGTGTTCGAGTCCGTCGAGGTCAAGCACCAGGTGTTCGGCGAGATCCAGGACGTGGTCAACCCGGACGCAGTGCTGGGCTCCAACACCTCGACGCTACCCATCACCACGCTGGCGGAGGGGGTTTCGCGCCCCGAGGACTTCATCGGGGTGCACTTCTTCTCCCCGGTCGACAAGATGCCGCTGGTTGAGATCATCCGTGGGGAGAAGACCTCGGACGCGGTGCTGGCCAAGGTGATCGACTACGTCCAGCAGATCCGCAAGACCCCGATCGTGGTCAACGACAGCCGTGGGTTCTTCACCAGCCGGGTCATCGGCACCTTCCTCAACGAGGCCGTCGCGGCGCTCGGCGAGGGTGTGGAGCCGTCGTCGATCGAGCAGGCCGGCATGCAGGCCGGCTACCCGGCGCCGCCGCTGCAGCTCATGGACGAGCTCACCCTGACCCTGGGGCGCAAGATCCGGCAGGAGGCGAGGGCGGCGCTCGAGGCGGCCGGGGGCACCTGGACCGAGCACGGCTCCTACGCCGTGATCGACGCGATGGTCGAGACGCACGACCGCAAGGGACGCAGCACCGGCGGCGGCTTCTACGACTACGACGAGACCGGGAAGCGGACCGGGCTGTGGCCGGGGCTGCGCGAGGCGTTCGGGGCCGGTTCGGGCACCGACGTGCCGTTTGTCGACCTGCAGGAGCGGATGTTGTTCGCGGAGGCGCTGGAGACGGTGCGCTGCATGGACGAGGGTGTCATCACCTCCATCCCGGACGCCAACATCGGCTCCATCTTCGGCATCGGGTTCCCGGCCTGGACCGGCGGGGTGGTGCAGTACATGAACGGCTACGAGGGTGGCCTCAAGGGCTTCGTCGACCGGGCCCGCGACCTCGCCGAGCACTACGGCGCGCAGTTCACCCCGCCGGCGTCGCTGGTGGCGAAGGCCGATGCCGGGGAGATCTGGGAGTAGCGGTCACCGCCGACCCGCCGGCCGCTCAGGCCAGCGGGTCGGACTCCCGCAACAGCTCCCGCTCGGCGGCCACGTCGTAGGTGGGGCCCGGGATCTGCGGGTCGAGCGCGGTGAGCGTCTCGTGCAGCATCGTGGCCACGACCCAGCGGGCGTACCACTTGCGGTCGCCGGGCACGACGTGCCAGGGGGCGTCGTCGCTGGCGCAGCGGGCGAGGACGTCGGCGTAGGTGCTCTGGTAGGCACCCCAGCGTCCACGGGCCTCGCGGTCGGCGGGGGTGTACTTCCACTGCTTGTCCTCGCGGTCGAGGCGGTCGGTGAGGCGCTCGAGCTGCTCGTCGGGCGAGATGTGCAGGAACACCTTGACGATGCTGACACCGTCGGCGACCAGCTCGCGTTCGAAGGCGTTGATCGCGGAGATGCGCCGCTCCAGCTCCGGCGCCTTCGCCAGGCCCTCCACGCGGGCGATGACGACGTCCTCGTAGTGGGAGCGGTCGAAGAACCCGATGACGCCGGGTCTGGGCAGCGCGTTGCGCACCCGCCACAGGAAGTCGTGGGCGAGCTCCTCCGACGTCGGTGCGCCGAAGGTCGACAGCCGCATCCCCTGCGGCTCCAGCAGCCCCCCGACGTGGCGGACCAGACCGCCCTTGCCCGCGGTGTCCATGCCCTGCAGGATCAGCAGCACCCGGCGCTCGCTGCCGCCCCGGCCCTGCGCCCACAGCGCCTGCTGCAGGTCGTCGAGCGGGTCACCGAGCGCGGCGAGGGCCGCCTTGCCGGCGTCCTTGTCCTGCGGACCGATCGGCGTGTCGTGGGTGTCGGTGGAGGCGAGGTGCACCGGGGCGCCGGGGGTGAGCCGGAACTGCGCCAGCGCACGGTCGCCGCTCACGACGTGGGCCCCGCGCTCGCGCTGGGGTCGGCGGTGGTCGCGGTGTTCGGCTTGGGCTGCACCCCGAGAGCGGAGCACAGCCCGTCGGTGGCGTCCAGGGCCTGCGCCAACCGGGTCGGGTCGACCTCGACGGGGGTCTTCGTCGCGTCGGCCCCCTCGGGCAGGCCGTCGGCGAGCTGCTGGGTGAGCTGGTCGATCGCGGCGACGTCCTCGGCGAACGCGGCGGCGAGCTGGGGGTCGGTGGGCACGTCCAGCGCGGCCACCGTGTCGCGGAAGTTGATGGCGAGCAGGGCCACCCCGGGTCCGAGCACCGGCTTGGTCGAGGCCGTCAGCACCACCTGGCGAGGGCCGCCGGTGCTCCCCGCGTAGGCGGTGCAGGCCTGCGTCGCGGTGTCGGTCGCCGTGCCGGTCGTCGTGCCGGTCGCGGACGTGGTCGCGGAGGTGGTGCTGGGCGTCGACGGGGTGGTGCCGGCGTCGGCGCCAGAGCTCGTGCACCCCGCCAGCACGAGGACACCGGCACAGAGCCCGGCGGTGGCGGTGAGCACGCGGGGAAGGGATGCGGGGTGGGGAGGCACCACCCCAGCGTGCCACGCACCGACCGCGAGCAACGATGCGTCGCCGTCGGGTCGCTGGACGCAACGATCAGCAGGCCACAGGCACCGTCGGCGGCTGATCCCGCGGTGCACGGCCGTCTAACCTGGCGAGATGACCACCACGGAGAGCCGCGCGGCCGATCTCATCGCGACCGACGAGCGGTGGAGCGCGCACAACTACCACCCGCTGCCCGTCGTCATCGCCGAGGCCGCGGGCGCCTGGGTCACCGACGTCGACGGGCGTGCCTACCTCGACTTCCTCGCCGGGTACTCCGCGCTGAACTTCGGCCACCGCCACCCTGCGCTGGTCGACGCCGCGGTGGCCCAGCTCGGTCGGGTCACCCTGACCAGCCGAGCCTTCCACCACGACCAGCTCGGCGCGTTCTGCCGCGAGCTGGCCGAGCTCACCGGCACCGAGATGGTGCTGCCGATGAACTCCGGGGCCGAGGCCGTCGAGTCCGCGGTGAAGGTGGCGCGCAAGTGGGCCCACCAGGTCAAGGGCGTGCCCGACGGCACCGCCGAGATCATCGTGATGGCCGACAACTTCCACGGCCGCACCACCACCGTGGTCAGCTTCTCCACCGACGACGCCGCGCGCGCCGAGTTCGGCCCGTTCACCCCCGGCTTCGTCACCGTGCCCTACGGCCCCGACGACCCGCAGGCCCTGGCGCTCGAGGCCGCGATCACCCCGCGCACCGCCGCCGTGCTGCTGGAGCCGGTCCAGGGCGAGGCCGGCGTCGTCGTGCCCCCCACCGCGTGGCTGCGCCGGGTGCGCGAGCTGTGCACCGCGAACGACGTGCTCCTCATCGCCGACGAGATCCAGTCCGGGCTCGCCCGCACCGGCGACCTGCTCGCCCTCGACGACGCCGGGGTCCGCGCCGACCTGTACACCCTCGGCAAGGCCCTGGGCGGCGGCATCGTGCCGGTGTCCGCGGTGGTGGGGCGCGCGGACGTGCTCGGGGTGCTCAAGCCCGGCGAGCACGGTTCCACCTTCGGTGGCAACCCGCTGGCCTGCGCCGTGGGTCGCGCGGTGGTCGGGCTGCTCTCCACCGGCGAGTTCCAGACGCGCTCGGCCGAGCTGGGGGCGCACCTGCACGGCCGCCTCGGCGAGCTCGTCGGGCGCGGGGTGGAGACGGTCCGGGGACGAGGACTGTGGGCAGGGGTCGACCTGTCCGAGGTGCCCGGTCGCACCGCCAGCGAGGGCCTGCTGGCCCGCGGGGTGCTGTGCAAGGAGACCCACGGCAACACCCTCCGGATGGCCCCGCCGATCGTGGTCACCACCGACGAGCTGGACACGGCCGTCGACGCGCTGGCGGACGTGCTCGGCGCCTGAGGCGTCGCGCCGGGTCCCGGCGCCCGCGTGGGAGGCTGCGCGCCGTGCAGATCCTCATCGCCGGACCCGCGCACGCCGCGTCGCTGGCCGAGCTCGCCGCCACCACGTTCCCCCTCGCGTGCCCGGCCGGCGAGCCGCAGGCCGACATCGACGCCCACGTCGCCACCGAGCTCAGCCCGGCCCGGTTCGCGCGGAGCCTGGTCGACCCGACGCAGACCGTGCTCGTCGCGGCGGACGAGGACGGCCTGGCGGGCTACGTCGTGCTCGTGCGCGCCGCACCCCGCGCCGAGGTGGCCGCCCTGCTGCGGCGCGGCCCCACCACGGAGCTGAACAAGTGCTACGTGCGGGCCGAGCACCACGGGGCGGGCGTCGGCGCGGCCCTGGTGTCCCGGGCGTTGGCGCTGTGCACCACGGCGGGAACGTGGCTCGGGGTCTCCCCGCTCAACGACCGGGCGGGCGCCTTCTACCGGCGCCAGGGCTTCGTCGTCGTGGGGGAGCACGACTTCACCCTGGGCACCCAGACCTACCGGGACACCGTGATGGAGCGGTTCCGGGGTTGAGCCCCACGGGTCAGCGCGCCCGGACCACCCGCGTCTCGTCCCACACCGGCCCGTCGGTGGCGGCCACGGTGCCGTCGGAGCGGAAGACCAGGAACCGGTCGAAGCTGGCGGCGAACCACCGGTCGTGGGTCACCGCGAGCACCGTGCCGGTGAAGGTGCCCAGCGCCGCCTGGAGCGCCTCGGCGGAGACGAGGTCGAGGTTGTCGGTCGGCTCGTCGAGCAGCAGCAGGGTGGCCCCACCGAGCTCCAGCAGCAGCACCTGCAACCGGGCCTGCTGCCCGCCCGAGAGCGTCTCGTAGCGCTGCTCGGCCTGCTCCACCAGCCCGTAGCGGTCCAACGAGGACGACGCGGCCGAGCGGCCCATCCCCGCGCGGCGCCCCTCGCCGTTCCACAGCACGTCCAGCAGCGTGCGGCCCACCAGCTCGGGGTGCGCGTGGGTCTGGGCGAACATGCCCGGCACCACCCGCGAGCCCAGCCTGGCGACGCCGGTGTGCGGCACGGGGGCGACCGCGTCGAGCGCCCCGTCGTGGGGCAGCCCGGCCAGCAGCCGCAGGAAGTGGCTCTTGCCGGAGCCGTTGGAGCCGAGCACCGCCACCCGGTCGCCGAAGAACACCTCCGTGGAGAAGGGCTTCATGAGCCCGGTGAGCTCCAGGTGCTCGCAGGTCACCGCCCGCAGCGCCGTGCGCCCACCCGCCAGGCGCGGGGCGAGGGTCTGCGTGCGCGGCAGCTCCGCGGGCGGACCGACCGCCTCGAACTTCGCGAAGCGGGTCTGCATCGCGTGGTACCGGTTGGCCATGTCGGGGCTGCTCGCCGCCTGCGCCCGCATGGTGAGCACCAGCTGGCGCAGCCGCTCGTGCTCCTCGTCCCAGCGCGTGCGCTCCTCGGCGACCTTGCGCCACCGGACCTCGCGCGCGTCGTGCCAGGTCCCGAAGCCGCCGGCGTGGGTCCACGCCGTGCCGGCCTCCACCGTGACCACCGCGGTCGCCGCCTCGGCGAGCAGGGCGCGGTCGTGGCTGATGAGCAGCACCGCCTTGCCGGTGGCCCGCAGCTGCTCCTCGAGCCAGCGCTTGCCCGGCACGTCGAGGTAGTTGTCGGGCTCGTCGAGCAGCAGCACCTGGGCGGGCCCGCGCAGCAGCGCCTCCAGGGCCAGGCGCTTCTGCTCCCCGCCGGAGAGGGAGTCGAGGTCGCGGAAGCGGGCCTTCTCGAACGGCACGCCCAGGGCCGCGGTGCACACCACGTCCCAGGCCACCTCGGCCTCGTAGCCGCCGACCTCCGCCCACTCCGAGAGCGCGTGGGCGTAGCGCATCTGGGTGGGCTCGTCCTCGGTCTCCATCATCGCCAGCTCTGCCCCGGCCAGCTCGTCCGCGGCCGTGCGCACCGCGGGGGCGCTCACGTCGAGCAGCAGGTCGGCCACGGTGCGCCCGGTTCCCGCGGAGCCGATCAGCTGGGGCATCACCGCGAGGCCACCGACCACCCGCACGGAGCCGGCCGACGGGACGAGCTCGCCGGCCAGGGTCTTCAGCAGCGTCGACTTGCCCACCCCGTTGGCCCCCACCAGCGCGACGACGGCGCCGTCGCCGACCTTGAGCCCGACGTCGCGGTAGAGCTCCCGTCCGTCGGGGAGCACGTGCTGCAGGCCGCCGGCCTCGAGGAACCCCATGCCGCCCATGGTGCCCGAGCTGGTGGCAGCTGCAGACCGTCCGGCGTGCAGCTGGTGGCACGTGCAGTCGCCCCGAACCGGTCAGGCCGTGCGCGAGAGCGCCACCAACCGGCTGGTCGCCCGCAGGTACTTCTTGCGGTAGCCGCCGGCCAGCATCTCCTCGGTGAACAGCGCGTCCAGCGGCGCCCCGGAGACGAGCACCGGGATGTCGTGGTCGTAGAGCCGGTCGGCCAGCACCACCAGGCGCAGCGCGGTGCCCTGGTCGCCGGCCGGGTGCACCCCGCGCACGTGCACGGCGGTGACCCCGCGGACCATCGCGCCGAAGCGGGAGGGGTGCAGCGAGCTGAGGTGCGCACACAGCGGGTCGAAGTCGTCCAGCGTCGCGCCGGGCGTGGCCTGCGCGTGGGCGAGGAGCTCGTCGTCGCTCATCGGGTCCGGCGCCTGCGGCAGCCCGCGGTGGCGGAAGTCGGGTCCGTCCACCCGGACCACGTCGAAGCGGGCGCTCAGCGCCTGGATCTCGCGCAGGAAGTCCTCGGCGGCGAAGCGACCTTCACCGAGCTTGTCCGGCAACGTGTTCGACGTCGCGGCCACGCACACGCCGGCGTCCATGATCTCGCCGAGCAGGCGGCTGACGAGCGTGGTGTCGCCCGGGTCGTCCAGCTCGAACTCGTCGATGCACAGCAGCCGGTGGCTCGAGAGCCGCTCGACCGCCGTCCGGTAGCCCAGCGCACCGACGAGGTTGGTCAGCTCCACGAACGTGCCGAACGAGCGGGGCTCGTCGACCTCGTGCCACAGCGAGGCCAGCAGGTGGGTCTTGCCGACGCCGAACCCACCGTCGAGGTAGAGCCCCTCGCCCACCGGGCGTCCCTTCTTCCGCCCGAACAAGCCCTTGCTACCGCCCTGCCCCGCTGCACGGACGGTGTCGCGGAACGCCTCGCCGGCCACCACCGCGGCCGCCTGCGACGGCTCGTCCGGGTCGGGTCGGTAGGTGGCGAAGCGCACGTCGTCGAACATCGACGGCGGCACCATCTCCTCGACCAGCTCCTCGGGCGTGAGCCTGGGGCTGTGGTCCGCGAGGGCGTCGATCGCGAGTTCGGGCACCGGAGCACGGTAGCGACGTGCGAGGCTTGCGGCCGTGCTGCAGCTGGGACGTGAGACCAACCCGACAGACCTCTCCGACGACGACCTGCGCCGGCTCTACGCCCACCCCGCCGACCTGGCGCGATCGCACGTGCGGGTCGGCTTCGTCTCCAGCGTGGACGGGGCCGTCAGCCTCGACGGCGTCTCCGCGGGGCTCTCCTCCCCCGGCGACAAGCAGGTCTTCGGGATGCTGCGCGAGCTGTGCGACGTGGTGCTGGTGGGGGCGGGCACCGTGCGCGAGGAGGACGTCCGGGGCGTGCGCACCTCGGAGCGCCGCCGCGCCGCCCGGGCGGGCCGCGGGCAGTCGGCGGTGCCCCCGATCGCGGTGGTGACCTCCCGGGCGCGCATCGACCCTGCGTCCGCCCTGTTCACCGACACCACCGTCGCCCCGATCATCCTCACCACCGAGGACGCGGATCCCGGTCGCACCGCCCGCCTGGCCGACGCCGGGGCCGAGGTGCTGGTGGTCGGCGAGGAGCGGGTGGACCCCGCGCAGGCCCTGGCCGCGCTGGCCGACCGCGGGCTGCTGCGGGTGCTGTGCGAGGGCGGGCCGGGGCTGTTCGGGGACCTCGTCGCGGCCGACCTCGTCGACGAGCTGTGCCTGACCACCTCCCCGCTGCTGGTGGCCGGCGGGGCCGGTCGGATCGCGCGCTCGGCGGTCGCGGTGGGGACCCGGATGCGCCCGGCGCACGTGCTCACCGACACCGACGGCTCCCTGTTGACCCGCTGGGTGCGCTCCTGAGGGGACGAACCGGACACGCACTCCCCGTCGGGCGACCCCGGGCGGGCTACCGTGGGGTGTGCCCTCCACCCGCGACGTCGAGCCGGACGAGCCGCGGCTGCCGCCCGGCCGGTTCGCCGACGACCTGGTCGGCCTGGACCCCGACGACCCCGAGGCGCAGGCCTTCGCCGCACACCTGGACCGGACCGAGCGCTCCCGCTCGTCGTTCACCGTCGAGGGCTACCTGGCCGACGTGGGCGACTTCGCCGAGTCCGCCAACCGGGCCGACGGCGGGCGCCGGGTGGTGGCCGTGCTCGTGGTCGCGCTGATGCTCGGCGGGGTGCTCTACACCGTGTGGAACGCGCTCGGCTTCGTGCTCAGCACCTTCTTCTGAGGGCGGACGACGCCCACCCGCACGCCCGGCCGGGCACGGTTAGCCTGGGAGGCATGACCCCCGTGACCGGTTCGACCCCCGCCGTCGTCAAGAGTGAGCAGGAGTGGCGCGAGCAGCTCACCGCCAAGGAGTACGCCGTGCTGCGCCAGGCCGGCACCGAGCCCGCCGGCGTCGGCGAGTACACCGACACCAAGACCACCGGCGTGTACGAGTGCCGCGCGTGCGGCGCCGAGCTGTTCCGCAGCGACACCAAGTTCGACAGCCACTGCGGCTGGCCGTCCTTCTTCTCCCCCCTCGCCGGGGACGCGGTGATCCTGAAGGAGGACCGCGCCATGGGCATGCGCCGCGTCGAGGTCATCTGCGCGACGTGCCACAGCCACATGGGCCACGTCTTCGAGGGCGAGGGCTACGGCACCCCGACCGACCAGCGCTACTGCATCAACTCCATCTCGGTGCGGCTGGTCCCCGACGAGAGCTGATCCACGCTCGGCCCGAGCCCCCAGCGCCGCGAGGTGGTGGGGGTTCGTGCTGTCGGGGTCCCGGTGGCGGTGGGTACCGCCCGGGGCGGTCGGGGGTGGGTGGGGCCGGGCCGGACGGTCCCGTTGGCCCTGCGGTGACCACCAGGACCTCAGGCCATGCCGACGGGCTGCGGCCGACGTCAGGTCCTGGTCATCACCACGGGCGCGCTGAATGACACCCCGTGCACCGTGGTGCGCGTCACGGCGCCGGTACCACTCCGTGCTCGGCCAGCCGCTCCAACAGCACGGCGAGGCCCTGGTGGTGGTCCCACTGCACCCCGACCATGCCGGTGGTGCGCGCCGCCTCCACGTTGTCGGGGCGGTCGTCGACGAACAGCACGGTCCCCGTGTCCACTCCGATCAGTGCCGCGGCGCGCACGAAGTAGTCCGGACCCGGCTTCGCGGCGCCGATCTCCCAGGAGTAGACGCTGACGTCGAACAGCTCGTCGTAGCCGAGCTCGGTACGCATGATGGCCGCACGCTGGGCGTGCTGGTTCGTACCCAGGTGGACGCCGTAGCCCGCGGCCCGCAGCCGCGCCACCAGTGCGAGTGACTCGGGGAGCTGGGTGATGGTGCCCCACGTCGCGGCGTGCAGGTCGGCGGCGACGGCGGGTGAGGCGTGCCGCGCCAGCACCTCGGCGATCGTCTCGAGGAAGTCACCCTCGCCGCGCAACGGCAGCCGCTCGGCCTCCCAGAGCTCGTCACCGACGTGTTGTGCGTCCGCACCGAGGTGCTCGGCCATCCGCTCGCGCCAGTCCTCGGGGGCGTGCTGCAGCACGCCGTCGGCGTCGAGGAGCACGTGCTGGATCGAGGTCGGGGCCACGCCGACATCGTCCGGCACGGCCGGAGGGCACGCGACGTCGGGCTACCCGTCCCACTGTCACCAGGACCTCAGGTCACCCCTGCAGGCTCGCGGACAGACCTGAGGTCCTGGTGATCGCGGTGCGGGCGGAGGCGCCGGGGCCCCTCAGCGCGCTCAGGGCGCTCAGGGCGCTCAGCGCGCTCAGGGCGCTCAGGGCGCTCAGGGCGCTCAGGGCAGGGCGTGCACCAGCTCGGTCACGGGCACGCGGGGCCCGGTGAAGAACGGGACCTCCTCGCGCACGTGGCGGCGCGCCTCGGTGGCCCGCAGGTCGCGCATGAGGTCGAGGATGCGGTGCAGCTCGGGCGCCTCGAAGGCGAGCAGCCACTCGTAGTCACCCAGGGCGAACGACGGCACGGTGTTGGCGCGGACGTCGGCGTACCCGCGGGCGGCCTTGCCGTGGTCGGCGAGCATCTGGCGGCGCTCCGCGTCGGGCAGCAGGTACCAGTCGATGCTGCGCACGAACGGGTACAGGCACAGGTACGCGCCCGGCTCCTCGCCGGCCACGAACGCGGGCACGTGGGACTTGTTGAACTCCGCCGGCCGGTGCAGGGCCACGTTGGACCACACCGGGGTGCAGGCGCGGCCCAGGGCCGTGTCGCGGCGCAGCGCGGAGTACGCGTGCTGCAGCTGCTCCACGGACTCCGCGTGCGTCCAGATCATCCAGTCGGCGTCCGCCCGCATGCCGGCGAGGTCGTAGACCCCGCGGACGATGACGCCCTTGCCCTCGAGCTGCTCCAGGAACTCCCCGGCCTCGACGGCGGCGGCGGCCCGGTCGGTCACCGCCCCCGGCGTCGCCTTGAACACCGAGAACATGGTGTAGACGACCTTGGCGTTCAGCGCGGTGTAGTCCAGTTTTGCCATGTCCTCATGGTGCCACCGGGGCCGGCCCGACGCCCGTGAGGTGCGCCGTGACCCTGGCCGCAGCCGCCCACCCGTCACCGATGCACGCGGGCACCCCCACCCCGCGGCGCCACGACCCCGCCACCTCCAGCCCCGCGAGCCCCGCCACGTGGGCGTCGACGGCGCCCACCCGGCCCGGGTGCCCGGGGGCGTACTGGGGCAGCCCGTCGTCCCAGCGCTGCACCACCGCGTCCACCGGTGCGGCCGTGATCCCGTGCACCGCAGCGAGATCGGCCCGCACCAGCGCCACCAGCTCGTCGTCCTCACGCTGCAGCACCGCGGCGTGCCCGAAGCGGCCCAACGAGGCGCGCAGCAGCACCGGGCCCCGGGCCAGGTGGGGCCACTTGCGGCTCGAGTGGGTGAACGCCTTCGCGTGCAACGCTTCCCCGGCCGCGACGAGCAGGCCCGACGTGTCCGGCAGCTCCGGCAGCGCGCCGAACGCGAGCCCGACGACGGCCACCGACGCGAGGTCGATGCCCAGCGACCGGCCCAGCAGCTGCGACACCACCGGGGCGGGCGCGGCCAGCACCACCGCGTCGAAGGCCTCGACCACCCCGTCGACGACCACGTCCCACCCGGTCGTCCTGGGACGCACCGCCTCGACCCGGCACCCCAGCCGCACGTCCACGGTGGCCGCGAGCGCGTCGAGCAGCACCGAGTACCCGTCGCGCAGCGCCCCGAACACCGGGACCCCCGGGCGGGGCGCAGGCAGCGCGGCGACCACCCCGGCGAGCAGCCCCGGGGCGCCGGCGTCCAGCGCGGCGGCCAGGGTCGGCACCGCGGCCCGCACGCCGAGGGTGTCGGACGAGCCGGAGTACACCCCGCCCAGCAGCGGGTCCACCGCGCGGGCGACGACCTCGGAGCCCAGCCGCGCCCGCACCAGCTCCCCCACCGACGGGTCCGCCCCGGGCTCCCACGTCCACGGCTGCCCCGGCTCGGCCGACACCCGGGCCACCGCGTCGTCGGTGAGCAGCCCGCGCACCGAGTCGACGTCACCGGGCACACCCAGCAGGGTCCGCGCGGGCAGCGCCCGGACCCGGCCGCCCGCGAGCACCGCCGCCGCGGCCGTCCCCGGGTGCACCAGCTGGTCGGCCAGACCCAGCTCCGCGAGCAGCGCCGGCACCTCGGGGCGGCGGGTCAGGAACGCCTCGGCGCCCACGTCGTACCGGGCGCCGCCGAGCTCGACCGTGCGCAGCACCCCGCCGATCCGCGATCCCCGCTCCAGCACCGTGATCCGCGCAGCCGGACCGAGCGTGGTGCGCAGCCGGTGCGCCGCAGCGAGCCCGGTGATCCCGGCCCCGACCACCGCGACCGACTGCGTCACCGGGTCGTTCACAAGGAGTGGACGAGCTCCACGACCCGCGTCAGGACGTCCGGGTCGGTGTCGGGCAGCACGCCGTGGCCGAGGTTGACCACGTGCCCGGCGCTGCCGTGCTCGTCGACCGCACGGCGGCCCTCGGCCACGATCCGACGGACCTCCGACTCGACCGCGTCCCACCCGGCGAACAGCACGGCCGGGTCCAGGTTGCCCTGCAGCGCCTTGCCCGGGCCGACGCGCTGCGCGGCCAGGTCCAGCGGGATGCGCCAGTCGACCCCGACCACGTCGGCCCCGGCCTCGCCCATCGCCCCGAGCAGCTCACCGGTGCCCACGCCGAAGTGGGTGCGCGGCACGCCGGCACCGGCCAGCCCGCCCAGCACCCGGGTGGAGTGCGGCAGCACGAGCGCGCGGTAGTCGGCCAGCGAGAGCGCCCCGGCCCAGGAGTCGAACAGCTGCACCGCATCCACCCCGGCCTCGACCTGGGCGCGCAGGAACGTCGCCGTGGAGTCGGCCAGGTGGTGCAGCAGCGCGTGCCACGTCGTGGGGTCGGAGTGCATGAGCGCCTTGGTCTTCTCGTGGTTGCGGCTCGGGCCGCCCTCCACGAGGTAGGAGGCCAGGGTGAACGGCGCGCCCGCGAAGCCGATGAGCGGGACCTCACCCAGCTCCTGCACCAGGCTGCGCACCGCCGCGGCGATCGGCTCGACCTGCTCGGGGTGCAGCACGGGCAGCGCGGCCACGTCGGCGGGCGTGCGGACCGGGTTCGCCACCACCGGGCCCGTGCCCGGGACGATCTCGATGTCGATGCCCGCGGCCTTGAGCGGGACGACGATGTCGCTGAACAGGATCGCGGCATCCACCTGGTGGCGGCGCACCGGCTGCAGGGTCACCTCGGTGACCAGGTCCGGGGTGAAGCACGCGTCGAGCATCGCGGTGCCCCGGCGGACCTCGCGGTACTCGGGCAGCGACCGCCCCGCCTGGCGCTGGAACCACACCGGGACCCGCGACGGTCGCCTTCCGGTCATGGCCGCCAGCAGCGGGGCGTCGGGCAGGTGCCGACGGGGGGACGACGGGGCCGGGG
The DNA here is from genome assembly GCA_038234335.1 of Mycobacteriales bacterium. GTDB lineage: Bacteria > Actinomycetota > Actinomycetes > Mycobacteriales > Mycobacteriaceae > Rhodococcus_D. Next base: position 58,512 of record JBBSUN010000007.1, on the reverse strand, counting down.
GCGTGCGGGGATCGGTGCTCATCTCGACATCCATCCTGCCGCACCCGGTCCGCGGCGCGCCTGCGAGCCGGTGCGCCGGGGCCCGTCTAGCGTCCGGCCGGTGACCGTGACGCAGTCCCCCACCCTTCCCGAGAACACCGGGCCCGAGGAGTTCCGTCGCGCCGTCGACGGTCTGAGCGCGGTGCGCACGCGGGCCGAGATCACGCTGGCCCCCATCCGCCCCCCGCAGCAGCTCGCCCCGCACACCTACGCCCTGGGCGCGGAGGTGGCGAGCACCGGACCCGATGCGGACTGCTTCGGCCGGCTCGTGCTGCTGCACGACCCCGACGGCCACGAGGCGTGGAACGGCACGCTGCGGCTGGTCGCCTACGTCCAGGCCGAGATGGACGAGGCGCTGGCCGCCGACGCGCTGCTGCCCGAGGTGGCGTGGAGCTGGCTGACCGACGCGCTCCGCGACTCCGGCGCCGGGGCCACCGCGCTCGGCGGCACCGTGACGGCGACGTCGTCGGCCCGCTTCGGTGACATCGCCGGTCCGCGGCGCAGCCACCAGGTCGAGCTGCGGGCCTCCTGGACGGTGGTGGAGACCGGGTCCGACGCCGGGGACACCCCCGACCTCGCCGACCACGCCGACGCGTTCTGCCGGCTGCTGTCCGAGGCGGGCGGACTGCCACCGGCCGGCACCGCGGCGCTGCCCGGGCCGGCCTGAACCCGCTCTCCGACAACGCGACCCCGCCATGGCCCCTGCAGTGACGCGGGGTCGAGCAGGAGGAGCTGCCCCGACCGGGGACGCCCAGCCCGACCTCGGCCCCGCCCTCGCGCCGCGGTTCAGCGCGATGATCGTCCACCACGAGGCCCTGCGGCGCACCGCGCTGTCCGCGGCGCTGGTGGGGTTCGGGGCAGCACCGCTGCACGAGGCCGGCAGCACCGGCGAGGCCCTGATGTGCGCCCGTGCGTGGGGTCCCTGCGACCTCGCCGTGGTCCACCTGGGGCTACCCGACGGCGCCGCCATGAGCCTCGTCGACGAGCTGGGCGACGCCGGCTGGGAGCGGGTCGTGGTGGTGGCGGTCGCGGGGAGCGCGGCCGAGGCGGCGGAGGCCTTCGGCAGGGGGGCCCGGGGCTACCTCGTCGACGGCGACCAGGGCGGGCCCGGGCTGGTGCTGCGGGGCACCGCCGAACCGGTGCCCGGGCTGACCGCCGCGAGGGGGGCCCCGGTGCGGGTGGCGGGTCGCCACGGGATGCGCCGCGACCTCTCCGCCCGGGAGGTGCAGGTGCTGCAGCTGGTGGCGCACGGGCAGTCCAACCGCGACGTCGGCGAGCACCTGCAGCTCTCCGCGCTCACCGTGAAGAGCCACCTCTCGCGGATCAGCCGCAAGCTCGGCACCGGTGACCGCGCCGAGCTGGTGGCGCTGGCCATGCGGGCCGGGATCATCTCCTGAGCCCCGGCCGTAGGGTCGCGGGGTGAGCGAGACCCCCGACCCGACCCCCGACGAGCCCCCCGTCACCCCGCTGCTCGCCCCGGCCGAGGGGGTCCCGGCCCTGACCGAGACGGCTGCTGCGCTGGCGGACGTGGCGCAGCGCCTGGCCGCCGGCACGGGTCCGGTCGCCCTGGACGCGGAGCGCGCCAGCGGCTTCCGGTACTCCGCCCGGGCCTACCTCGTGCAGCTGCGCCGGGCCGGGTCGGGTTCGTTCCTCGTCGACCCCATCCCCACGGCCGGGTCCATGGCGCCGCTGGCCGCCGCCCTGGACGGGCCCGAGTGGGTGCTGCACGCGGCGAGCCAGGACCTGCCGTGCCTGGCCGAGCTGGGTCTGCACCCACCGTCGGTGTTCGACACCGAGCTCGCCGGTCGGCTGCTGGGCCACGAGCGGGTGGGCCTGGCGGCGATGGTGGAGCGGGTGCTGGGTCTCGGGCTGCAGAAGGGGCACGGCGCCGACGACTGGTCGGTCCGGCCCCTGCCCGCCGACTGGCTGGTGTACGCCGCGCTCGACGTCGAGGTGCTGCTGGAGCTGCGCGAGGCGCTGGTGGTCGAGCTGGCCGAGCAGGGCAAGACGGCGTGGGCGGCCCAGGAGTTCGAGCACGTGCGCCTCGCGCCGCCGCCCGCGCCGAAGCCGGAGCGGTGGCGGCGCACCTCGGGCATCCACTCCCTGCGCGGTGCCCGGCAGCTGGCCGCGGTCCGCGAGCTGTGGCGCACCCGCGACGAGGTGGCCGCCGAGCGCGACGTGGCCCCCGGGCGGGTCCTGCCCGACTCGGCGATCAGCGCCGCGGCCGGGGCCGACCCGAAGGACGTCGGCGCGCTCACCGCGCTGCCGGTGTTCGGCGGGCGGATGCAGCGCCGCCGCGCGCACACCTGGCTCGGCGCCCTGGAGCGGGCCAGGGCCCTGCCCGCCGACGAGCTGCCGCCGACCTCCGCCCCGCACGACGGGCCACCCCCGGCCAACCGCTGGGCCGACCGCGACCCGGAGGCGCACGCCCGGCTCACCGCGGCCCGCACGCTGGTCGCCGCCACGTCCGAGGAGCACCGGGTGCCGGCGGAGAACCTGCTGCTGCCCGACCTGCTGCGGCGCACCTGCTGGACCCCGCCCGACCAGCTCGACCACGACGGCGTCGACGCGGCCCTCGCCGACGGCGGGGCCCGAGCGTGGCAGCGGGAGCTCCTCGTGGACGGGCTGGTGGCGGCCCTGCAGCAGACGACGGCCCCCTGACCCCGCACCGGCCCGCCGCGCCGGGCGTGCTACCCGCTGTCGGGGGGCGGCAGGGTCACGACCACGGTCAGGCCGCCCCCGTCCGTCGGCTCGGCGTGCACCGTGCCCCGGTGGGCGGCGACGACGGCCGCGACGATCGCCAGCCCCAGGCCCGAGCCGCCGTGCCCGGTCCTGGCGGCCCCGCCCCGGTGGAACGGCTCGAACAGCCCGGCCACGTCGTCGGCACCCACCACCGGGCCGGAGGAGGCGACGACGAGGCGTCCCGCACCGGTCCGCACGTGCAGCCAGCCGTCGACCACGTTGTGGCGCACCGCGTTCTCCACCAGGTTGCCCACCACCCGCTCCAGCAGCGCCGGGTCCCCGGTGGTGGCCAGCACACCCCGCTCGTGGCGCACCACCACCCGGCGCTTGAGCACCTCAGGATGCACCGCGGCGAGCACCGGGGCCACCAGGGCGGCCACGTCCACCGGCTCGTGGACCTCCAGACCCCGGGCGTTGCTGCGGGCCACCACGAGCAGCCCGGCGACCATGGCTTCGGCCCGGTCCACGGCGTCGCGGAGCACCTCCCCCATCCGCCGCAGCTCGGCGACGTCGGCGTCCGGATCGGCCAGGGTCACGTCGACCTCGGTGCGCATGACGGCCAGCGGGGTGCGCAGCTCGTGGCTGGCGTCGGCGACGAAGCGCTGCTGGGTGTCGAAGGCGAGCTGCAGCCGGTCGAGCATGGCGTCGAAGGTGACCGCCAGCTCGTGCACCTCGTCGCGCGGACCACCCAGCTCGATCCGCTCGTCCAGGCTCTCCCGGGAGAGCCGGCGCGCGGTCGCGGTGACGCGCTGCAGCCCGCGCAGCGCCCGCCCGGTGAGCACCCAGCTGACCAGGGCGGCCCCGAGGACGACCAGCGGGTAGGCGACGGCGCCCCGCTCGAGGACCGCGGCCCGCGCCTGCTCCCGCACGGTGGCGGCCAGGACCGCCGCGTCGGTCACCACCCCGTCGACGACCACCGGCGTCCCGTCGGCGGGGACGGGGACCCCGCTGGCCAGGTTCCCGGCCAGGAGCCAGCCCAGCAGCAGCAGCAGCGCCGCGGCGACGGCGACGGCCCCGGTGGCGATCGCGGTCAGCCGGAGCCGCAGGCCCGCCCCGCCGGTGGCCCGGTCCCCGCGCACCATGGTCGGCCGGGCCCGCTCAGCCGGCGAGCGGGACCCGGTAGCCGGAGCCGACGACGGTCTCGATGACGCCGCCCTCCCCCAGCTTCCTGCGCAGCGTCATCACGGTGACGCGGACGGTGGTGGTGAACGGATCGGCGTTCTCGTCCCACACCCGCTCCAGCAGCTCCTCGCTGCTGACCACGGACCCCCCGGCGGACATCAGCACCTCGAGCACCCCGAACTCCTTGCGGGTCAGCTCCAGCCGGGTGCCCGCACGGGTGACGATGTGCCGGGCGGGGTCGAGCTCGACGTCACCGGCGACCACGGTCGGCGGGGTCGCGGGGGTGGCGCGGCGACCGAGCGCCCGCACCCGGGCCACCAGCTCGGGGAACGCGAACGGCTTGGTCAGGTAGTCGTCGGCGCCGAGGGAGAGCCCGTCGACCTTGTCGGCGACGCTGCCGCTCGCGGTGAGCATGAGGACCCGGCTGATCTCGCCGTTCGTGGTGATCTCGCGGCACAGCTCGTCGCCGCCCATGCCGGGCAGGTCCCGGTCGAGCACGACGACGTCGTAACGGGTGACGCTGACCTTCTCGTGGCCGGTGTCGCCGTCGTGGGCGACGTCGACCGCCATGCCCTCGCGCCGCAGCCCCCGCGCCACCGCGTCGGCCAGCGGGACCTCGTCCTCGACCACCAGTACTCGCACGCCCCCCAGCGTACGGATCAGCGGTGCTCCGGGCCGGGGACGGCGTCCTCGCTCGCCACCTCCTGCATCCGGGCGACCCAGCCGGTGATCCGACGCGCCAGGTCCTGCGCGGTGAGCCCCACCTCGGCGAGCACCTGCACCCGGGTGCCGTGGTCGAGGAAGCGCTGCGGCAGGGCCAGGTCCCGGCAGGGCACGTCGCAGCCCGAGGCCCGCAGCGCGCCGGAGACCGCCGAGCCGAGACCGCCGTGCACGCCGCCGTCCTCCAGGGTGAGCACCAGGCGGTGGCCGCGGGCCAGCTCCAGCACGTCCGGTCCCACCGGCAGCACCCAGCGCGGGTCCACCACGGTGACGCCGATGCCCTGGCGGCCGAGGCGCTCCGCGGTCTCCAGGCCGAGGCCGGCGAAGATCCCGGTGGCCACGAGGAGCACGTCCCGCCCGTCGACCCCGTTGCCCTCGCCGGCGGCGGGGTCGCGGAGCACGTCGGCCCCGCCGGGCAGGCGACGCAGCGCGGGGACCTCCTCGACGACGGCACCGGTGGGGAAGCGCAGCACGGTCGGCCCGTCCTCGATCGCGACGGCCTCGCCCAGCTCCTCCCGCAGGGTCACCGCGTCGCGCGGGGCCGCCACCCGGATGCCGGGCACGACGCCGAGCAGCGAGAGGTCCCACATGCCGTGGTGGCTGGCGCCGTCCGGGCCGGTGACCCCGGCCCGGTCCAGGACGAGGGTGACGGGCTGGCGCAGCAGCGCGACGTCCATCACGAGCTGGTCCAGCGCCCGGTTCAGGAAGGTCGCGTAGAGGGCGACGACGGGGTGCAGCCCACCCAGGGCCATGCCCGCCGCCGAGGTGAGGGCGTGCTGCTCGGCGATGCCGACGTCGAAGAACCGCTCGGGGTACGCCTGCCCGAACGCGGCCAGCCCGGTGGGTCCGGGCATGGCGGCGGTGACGGCGACGACGTCGTTGCGGCGGGCGCCCACGGCCACGAGCTCGGCGCTGAACACCGACGTCCACGACGTGGCCCGGGCGCTGAGCGGGCGACCGGTGACCGGGTCGATGACGCCGGTGGAGTGCATCTGGTCGGCCTCGTCGTTCTCCGCCGGTGCGTAGCCCATGCCCTTGCGGGTGACGGCGTGCACGATCACCGGGCCGCCGAAGTCCTTGGCCTTGCGCAGCGCGGCCTCCAGCGCCACCTGGTCGTGCCCGTCCACCGGGCCGAGGTACTTCATGCCGAGGTCGGAGAACATGACCTGCGGGCTCACCGCGTCCTTGATGCCCGCCTTCATCCCGTGCAGGAGGGTGAACACCGCGTCGCCGACGACGGGCACCCGCTGCACGGTGCTGCGGCCCGCCGCGAGGGCCTTCTCGTAGCCCGAGTGCAGGCGCAGGCTCGACAGGTGCGTGGCCAGGCCGCCGATGGTCGGGGAGTAGGAGCGGCCGTTGTCGTTGACCACGATGACGACGGAGCGGTCGGTGCCGGCGGCGATGTTGTTCAGCGCCTCCCAGCACATGCCGCCGGTGAGGGCGCCGTCACCGACCACGGCGACGACGTGTCGGTGCTGGCCCCGCAGGGCGAAGGCCTTGGCGAGGCCGTCGGCGTAGGAGAGGGAGGCCGACGCGTGGCTGGACTCGACCCAGTCGTGCACGCTCTCGGCGCGGCTGGGGTAGCCGGAGAGCCCACCCCGGGTGCGCAGGGTGTCGAAGCCCGACTGCCGCCCGGTGACCATCTTGTGCACGTAGGACTGGTGCCCGGTGTCGAACACGATCGCGTCGGTCGGGGACTCGAAGACCCGGTGCAGCGCCAGCGTCAGCTCCACGACCCCGAGGTTGGGGCCGAGGTGGCCACCGGTCGCGGACACCTTCTGCACCAGGAACTCCCGGACCTCCGCGGCCAGCTCCTCGAGCTCGGCGTGGTCGAGGCGCCGCAGGTCCGCGGGGCTGGAGATGCTCGGCAGCAAGGGCACGAAAGCGAGTCTACGGAGGGCCGGCGCTCCTGCTGGTGACGGTGCTCCCGCCGGGGTCCGGGCCGGTGAACAGCGCGACGCACTCCACGTGGTGGGTCATCGGGAACGCGTCGAAGGCGCGCAGCGCCGTCATCGAGTACCCCCGCTCGGCGAGCAGCGCCACGTCCCGGCCCAGCGCGGCCGGGTCGCAGGCCACGTAGACGACCCGCGACGGCGCGGCGGCCGCGATGCCGTCCAGCACCGCTCGACCCGCCCCGCTGCGGGGCGGGTCGAGCACCACGACGTCCGGGCGGGGCAGGTCCGCGAGCACGGTCTCCACGGCCCCGGTCACCAGCTGCACCTGCGGCAGGTCGGCCAGCGCGGCCGCCCCGTCGGCGCTGGCCAGCTTCGACGACTCGACCCCGACCACCGTCCCGGTCGGACCCACCTGGGCGGCGAGCACGCTCGTGAACAGCCCGGCACCGCCGTAGAGGTCCCAGGCCGTGCCCCCCTCGGGTGCGGCCGCGAAGCGCCCCACCGCGTCGGCGTACACGTCGCCCGCGCCGGTGTGGCCCTGCCAGAACCCGGTGGAGAGCACCTCGAAGGTCCGCCCCGCCGCGTGCTCGGTGGCGCGGCCGCTCCCGCGGGCCATTCGCGGGCGGGTGCGGGGCTTCTCCCCCCGGCGGGGGCGCCTCCCGTCGGTGTGCGGCACGGGGACGAGCTCGACGACGTGCTGGGCGTCGTCGCCGTCGAGCACCGCGACGACCTCCGCACCCGGGGTCCAGCGACGCTCCAGCACCCCGTCCAGCGCCCCCGGCACGGCCTGCGGGCAGTCGGCCAGCGGGAGCACGACGGCGCTGCGGTGCGGGTGCAGCCCGGCCCGACCGTCACGCCCGACGGCCAGGCGCACCCGGGTGCGCCAGTGCAGCCCGTCCTGCCCGCCGGGCAGCTGCTCGACGGTGACGTCGTCCGCGGTGGTGTCGAGCCCACCGAGGCGGCGCAGCTGCTCGGCGACCACCTCGGCCTTCAGCCGCCGCTGCGCGGGCAGGGCGACGTGCTGGAAGTCGCACCCGCCGCACCCGCCCGGTCCGGCCACCGGGCACGGTGCCGGCACCCGGTCGGCCGAGGGGGCGCGCACGTCGACGGCGTCGGCGCGGCAGAACGAGCCGCCCCGGTCCTCGGTGACCAGCGCCCGCACCCGCTCGCCGGGCAGGCCGTGCCGCACGAACACCACGCGGCCCTCGTACCGGGCCACGCAGAACCCGCCGTGCCCCACCGCCCCCAGCTCCAGCTCCAGCTCGCGACCGGTCCAGTCCATCCCGCTCACCCGGGGCCCCGCCGTCATCCGAGGCCACCGTCGCCGTCGAACCCGCGCCGCGCCGCGCCGGGGGTGACGCCGTCCCGCTCGCCCGGGTCGGCGTCCTGGGAGGAGGTGAGCTGCCACGGCACGCTGGTCACCATCACCCCGGGCTGGAACAGCAGCCGGCTCTTGAGCCGCAGCGCGCTCTGGTTGTGCAGCAGCTGCTCCCACCACCGGCCGACGACGTACTCGGGGATGAACACCGTCACCACGTCGCGCGGGGAGTCCCGGCGCAGCCGCTTCACGTAGTCGAGCACCGGCTTGGTGATCTCCCGGTAGGGCGACTCCACCACCTTCAGCGGCACGGGGATGCCCTTGGCCTCCCAGGCCCGGACGAGCTCACGGGTGTCGTCGTCGTCGACGTTGACGGTGACCGCCTCGAGCACGTCGGGCCGGCTGACCCGCGCATAGGCCAGCGCACGCAGCGTCGGGCGGTGGATCTTGGAGACGAGCACGATGGTGTGGTTGCGGCTGGGCAGCACGCCGTCCCACTCGTAGGCGGCGAGCTCGGCGGCCACCGAGTCGTAGTGGCGCCGGATCAGCCGCATGAGCACGAAGATCGCCGTCATCGCCACGATCGCGATCCACGCCCCGGCCAGGAACTTCGTCACGAGCACGATCACCAGCACGGTGCCCGTCATGCCCAGGCCGACGCCGTTGATGACGCGGGAGCGCTGCATCCGCGAGCGGGTGGCCGGGTCGGTCTCGGTGCGCAGCAGCCGCGTCCAGTGCCGGACCATCCCGGTCTGGCTCAGGGTGAACGAGACGAACACCCCGACGATGTAGAGCTGGATGAGCTGGGTGACCTCGGCCCCGAAGGCGACCACGAACGCGATCGCGCCCCCGGAGAGGAACAGGATGCCGTTGCTGAAGGCGAGGCGGTCGCCGCGGGTGTGCAGCTGCCGGGGCAGGAACCGGTCCTGGGCGAGGATCGAGCCGAGCACGGGGAAGCCGTTGAAGGCGGTGTTCGCGGCCAGCACGAGGATGAGCGCGGTCACGATGGCGATGAAGTAGAACCCGACGGGGAACCCGGAGAACACGGCCTCGGCGAGCTGGGCCACGAGGGTCTTCTGCTCGTAGCCCGCGGGCGCCCCGACGAGCTGGCTGGCCGGGTCCTCCGCGTACTTCACGCCCACCTGCTGGGCCAGCACGATGATCCCCATGAAGAGGCTGACCGCGATGGTGCCCAGCAGCAGCAGCGTGGTCGCGGCGTTGCGGGACTTGGGCTTGGTGAACGCGGGGACACCGTTGCTGATCGCCTCGACCCCGGTCAGCGCGGCGCAGCCGGAGGAGAACGCGCGTGCGACGAGGAACACGAAGGCGATCCCGACGAGGTGGGTGTCCTCGGCCTGGAGGGTGAACCCGGCCGACTCGGCCTGCACGTCGCGGCCCAGCACGAGCGTCTGCACCAGCCCCCAGACCAGCATGATGGCCATGCCGCCCATGAACAGGTAGGTGGGGACGGCGAACGCGGTGCCCGACTCCCGGACCCCGCGCAGGTTGGCCGCGGTGAGCAGCACGATCGCCGCGACGCAGAAGACGACCTTGTGCTGGGCGATGAACGGCAGCGCCGAGCCGATGTTCTCCGCCGCCGCCGAGATGGAGACGGCGACGGTGAGCACGTAGTCCACGAGCAGGGCCGCGCCCACGGTGAGCCCGGCACCGGGACCGAGGTTGGTGTTGGCCACCTCGTAGTCGCCGCCGCCGGAGGGGTAGGCGTGGACGTTCTGGCGGTAGCTCGCCACCACGACCCCCATCACCAGGGCCACTGCGAGGCCGATGAAGGGGGTCAGGGCGACCGCGGAGACGCCGGCGACCGAGAGCACCAGGAAGATCTCCTGCGGCGCGTAGGCCACCGAGCTCATCGCGTCGGAGGCGAAGACCGGCAGCGCGATGCGCTTCGGCAGGAGGGTGTGGCCGAGGCTGTCGCTGCGGAACGGGCGGCCCAGGAGCACCCGCTTGGTGATGCTGGAGAGCTTCGGTCTCGTCGGACTGGCCACGACCGCGCAGCGTAGGCCGTGCCGGGTGGGTCGACGAGCGCGCCGACGCGCGCACCAGCGGGGACCCGGGTTGCGCAGGCGGTACCGTCTGCGCAACCCGACGCCGTCGCTGGAGAGGTCAACCGTGCACGTAGTGGTCATGGGGTGCGGTCGTGTGGGCTCGTCGGTCGCGACCGGCCTGGAGCGGCTCGGGCACTCCGTCGCGGTGATCGACCGCGATCCCACGGCCTTCCGGCGCCTGTCCGCCGACTTCGTGGGTCGTCAGGTCTCCGGGATGGGCTTCGACCGCGAGGTGCTGCTGAGCGCGGGCATCGAGCGGGCGGGTGCCTTCGCCGCGGTGTCCAGCGGCGACAACTCCAACATCATCTCGGCGCGGGTGGCCCGGGAGAACTTCGGCGTCGAGCGGGTCGTCGCCCGGATCTACGACGCGGGCCGAGCCAAGGTCTACGAGCGCCTGGGCATCCCCAGCGTCGCGACGGTGCCGTGGACGACCGACCGGTTCCTGCGCACGCTGCTCGACGACTCCGGCGCCCCCAGCTGGAAGGACCCCTCCGGCACCGTCGCGGTGGTGGCGCTGACCCTGCACGAGGACTGGGCCGGGCACCTGGTCACCGAGCTGGAGGAGGCGGTCGGGGCGAGGGTCGCGTTCCTGGTGCGCCTGGGCAACGGGATGCTGCCCCGGCGGGGCACGGCCGTGCAGGCCGACGACCAGGTCTTCGTCGCGGCCGTCTCCGGCACCGTCGCCCAGGCCCGCGCGCTCGCCGCGCAGCCCCCCACCGGGTGAACCGCCCGGTGACAGCCACACCGGACCGAGCCGGCCACCGAACGAGGACGGAGCAGCACGCATGAGGGTCACCATCGCCGGAGCCGGGGCCGTGGGGCGCTCGATCGCCCGCGAGCTGCTGGAGAACAACCACCAGGTGATGCTCATCGAGCGCAACCTCTCCCACATCGACGGCGAGTCCGTCCCCGCGGCCGAGTGGGTCAACGCCGACGCCTGCGAGGTGGCCTCCCTGGAGGAGGCGGGGCTGCAGCACAGCGACGTGGTCATCGCCGCCACCGGGGACGACAAGGTCAACCTGGTGGTGAGCCTGCTCGCCAAGACCGAGTTCGCGGTCCGCCGCGTCGTCGCCCGGGTGAACGACCCGCGCAACGAGTGGCTCTACACCGAGTCCTGGGGCGTCGACGTCGCCGTCTCCACCCCGCGGATGCTGGCCGCGCTCGTCGAGGAGGCCGTCTCCGTCGGGGACCTCGTCCGGCTCATGACCTTCCGCCAGGGCCAGGCCAACCTCGTCGAGGTGACCCTGCCGCCGGAGACCCCGCTGACCGGGAAGCCCGTGTCCTCGGTGGTCCTGCCCCGCGACGCGGCGCTGGTCGCGATGATCCGCGGGGGTCGTGTCATCGTGCCCACCCCGGACGACTCCCTCGAGCCCGGCGACGAGCTGTTCTTCGTGTGTGCCGCCGACGTGGAGGACGAGGTCCGCACCGCGCTGGGGCTCTAGCCCCCCGGGGAACCCGGGCCTCAGCCGCCGGCGTCGGCCTGCTCCCGCTCCTCGGCCGCCGCGGCGGCCCGGTCGCCGCGGCGCACCACCCACACCGTCAGCAGCAGCACCGTCCCGGTGAGCGGCCAGCCCATGCCGATGCGCGCCGCGGCCAGCCACCCGGTCTCGTCGCTGCGGTACAGGCTGAGCTGCACCCCGAAGCGGACCAGGAACAGCACGCCCCAGGCCAGCGAGGCGAGGTCGTAGGCCCGCACCGCCTCGCGGCTGCGGCGCCACGACCACCCGTGGCCGTTGAGCACCGACCACCCGACGCCGACCAGCGGCCACCGCACCAGGACGGAGACCACGAAGGCCGAGCCGTAGAGCGCGCTGGTCCAGATGCCGTAGAGGAAGAAGCCCTTGGCCGACCCGGTGCGGTAGGCGATGAACGCGGCGACGCCCACGCCGAGGAGGCCGGACAGGGCGGGCCGCAACGCCTCCCGACGGGCCAGGCGCCACCCGGTGACGGCCAGGCCCGAGCCCAGCGCCGCCCACAGCGCGGGCACCAGCGACGAGAAGCTGTTGACGAGGACGAACACGAGGACGGGCACCGAGGACGAGATCAGCCCGGCCACCCCGCCCAGCTGCTCCAGGACGGTCCGGCTCGACTCGGTGGGCGCGTCGGTCACGACGGCCTCAGCCGGACCCTCGGCACGGACACCGCGCTCGGCGTGCTCGTCGTCAGGGCTCAGGACGTGCACCTCAGCTCGTACTCGGGGTTGTAGAGCACCTTGTGGCCGTCGCGCTCGGCGAGGCGGCCCCGGACCTGGACGGTGCGGCCCGGCTCGATGCCGGGGATGCGGCGGCGCCCGATCCACACCAGGGTCACCCCCTCGGTCCCGTCGAACAGCTCGGCCTCGAGGGTCGCGGCCGCCGCCTGCGGGCAGACCTCGACCGAGCGCAGCCGCCCCAGGACGGTGACCTCCTCGCCGCGGCTGCAGTCGCACGCCCGCCGGGCGCCGGAGGCCTCCGCGGTCTCGGACATCTCGGCGGCGTCCAGGGTGTCGACGTCGGTGGTGATGCGGCGCGCGAGGCGCCGGAGGTAGCCGGCGGCGGTGCTGGCCATGGGTGCGCTCCTGGAGGCGGGTCGGGACTGCGTGGAACGGGCGGGCGTGGAACGGGCGGGCGTGGATCAGGCGGCCACCAGCGTAGCCGCGCCGTGGCAACGGTGGACCGTCGCGGGCAGGATCGTCCCGTGAGCCGAGCCGCGCCCCGCCCGAGGGCGGTGCTGCTGCCGGGCTCGGGCTCGGACGCGGTGTTCGTGCGGCGGGTCTTCGGCGGTGCGCTCGACGCCCTCGGGGTCGACCTCGTGGCCGTCGACCCCGACCCCGCCGACGTCGTGGGTTCCGCCCGCGCGGCGCTGGCGGATGCCGCCCGCACGGCGGGACCACTGCTGCTCGGCGGGGTGTCGCTCGGGGCGGCCGTCGCGGTCGGGTGGGCGCTGGCGCACCCCGGACGGGTCGACGGGCTGCTGCTGGCCATGCCCGCCTGGTGGGGCGACCCCGCCGGTGCGCCCGCCGCGGTCGCCGCGATCGCGAGCGCCGCGGCGCTGCGCCGGCACGGGCTGGACGTCGTGCTGGCGGAGGTCGCGGCCACGGCACCGGGATGGGTCGCCGTCGAGCTCGACCGCGCGTGGCGCTGCCAGGGTGCCGACCTGCCCGCCGCCCTGGAGCGCGCGGCCGCGCACCGCGCGCCGAGCGAGCGCCGGCTGGCCCGGCTGGACGTTCCGGTGGGCCTGGGCGGGGTCCGGGACGACCCCCTGCACCCCGAGGCGGTGGCCCGCGCCGCCGAGCGCGTGCTGCCCCGGGCCGCGTGCGTCGTCGTGGACCTCGCCGAGGTCGGGGCGGAGCCCGGGACCCTGGGGTCGGCCGCGGTGTCCGGCCTGGTCCGGGCCGGGTGGCACCCGCCCGCTCAGCCCTCCGGCGGCGGCTGAGCGGCCTGGTCCTGGGCCTGCGCCTGGGCCTGGGCCTGCGCCTGGGCCTGGGCCTGGGCCTGGGCGAGCTGCTCCACGAGCGCGGGCGGCAGCACCACGGGCAGCGTGGTGCGCACGGGCATGGGCTCGTCACCCCGGACCACCACCGTGCCCCGCAGGACCGCTCGGGCCGTCTCCGCCAGCACCTCCGCGGTCTCCGCGGGGCCGTGGGCCACGCAGCGGACCATCCAGCGGGGACCGTCGACACCGAGGAAGCGCATCGCACCACCGGGGGCGATCCCGACCACCTCGCGACCCCACGGCCCGTCGGTGGTGCTGACCCGGGCCTCGTCGGTGCGCAGGCCCTCGGCCAGCTCGGCTGCGACCTCGCGCCAGAGCCCGCCGCTGCGGGGTGCGGCGAACGCGGCCACGGTCAGCCGGCCCTCCGGCGTCGCCAGGTGGACCGAGCGCACCGCCCCCGCGTTGTCCATCTCGACCTGGATCTGCCCACCCTCGGGCATCGGCACGCGCACCGAGCCGAGGTCGAGCAGCCCGTCGCCCTCCGTCTCGACCTCACCGCTGTCCCACGGGCCGTGCTCGAGGGCGTCCCCGTCCTGCTCCTCGCCCTGCGCAGCCCCGCCGAGGGTGTCCTCCGCCGGGGTGTCCCCCTTGCGCCCCGCTCGACGCCCGCGTCCCAGTGCCATCACCACTCCCCTTCCCGTCCGGTCTGCTCGTCGGACACCGCTGGTCGGACACCTGCGAGGTGCGCGCTGCCCCCGCTCGAACCGTGCCCCTGCGTGCCGCGCTCCGAGCCCGGCAGCTGCGCGACCTCCCGGAGCGCCACCCGTGCCACCCGCTGGATCACCAGCTGCGCCACCCGGTCCCCGCGACGCAGGTGCACGGGGTGCTCGGGGTCGTGGTTGACCAGGCACACCGCCACCTCGCCGCGGTACCCGGCGTCGATGGTGCCCGGCGCGTTCAGCACGGTGAGGCCCGTGCGGGCCGCGAGGCCCGAGCGGGGGTGCACGAGGCCGACGTGGTCGTCGGGCAGGGCCAGCGCGATCCCGGTGCCCACGAGGACCCGCTGCCCCGGCTCCAGCTCGGCGTCGACGGTGGTGCACAGGTCGAGACCGGCGTCACCAGGGTGCGCGCGCGTCGGCAGCCCCAAACCGTGCGGCAGCACGCGGACCTCCACCTCGACGCCGCGGTCGGGGTCGTCGTGCTGAAGGGGCGGGGTCACGGCGGGCGAGACTACTCTCCAGGTCATGGCTGACCCCGCCGCTCGTGCGGCAGCACCGACGGCCGGCACTCCGTTCCGCGAGCGCCTCGACGTCCCGGTCTGGTGGTGGGTGGCGAGCCTGGCCGTGACGTCCGTCCTCGCCTACGAGGTGCACCTGGGCACCCCGAGGATCCCCGTGTGGCTGCCGCTGCTGGTCACCGTGCCGCTGACCGTGTGGGCCATGCGCTCCCTCGGTGGGATGCGGGTGGACGTCGGTCCCGACGCCGGGGGCGTCCCCGAGCTGCGCGTCGGGCAGGCCCACCTGCCGATCTCCGTGGTCTCCCGGGTGGGGGTCGTCCCGCCCACCGCCACGCGCTCGGCGCTCGGCCCCGCGCTGGATCCGGCGGCCTTCGTCCAGCACCGTTCGTGGGTGCGACCGATGGTGCTGGTGGTGCTGGACGACCCGGACGACCCGACGCCCTACTGGCTGGTCAGCACGCGCCACCCGGACCGGCTCGTGCAGGCCCTGGTGGCGGCGGGAGCGCCAGCCCCCGCCTGACCCGCCCGATCGGGCCGCCGCTCAGGCCGCGCAGTCACGGCAGACGGGCAGGCCCTTGCGCTCCTCGGCGAAACGGCTGCGGTGGTGCACCAGGAAGCAGCTCGAGCAGGTGAACTCGTCGGCCTGCTTGGGGACCACCCGGACGGAGAGCTCCTCACCGGAGAGGTCGGCCCCCGGCAGCTCGAACGCTTCAGCGGTGTCGGTCTCGTCGATGTCGACCGCCGAGGACTGAGCCTCGTTGCGACGTGCCTTGAGCTCCTCGAGCGAGTCCTCCGAGACGTCGTCGGACTCGGTGCGGCGCGGAGCGTCGTAGTCCTGTGCCATGTGCTCTACCCCATGTTCCTGCGCGAGCTCTCGCTGTGGCGCCTGTGTTCGTGCGGTGCGCGCCGGGGTTCTCCGAGCGCGGGTGTTCGGCCTCGTGTGCCGCTCGTGCGGCTGCACAACGTGCGGAACGGTGCGGTTTGTGCCCGTGGTGACGGGCTGGTCGACGTGATGTGCATCTCGTGGTGGCGGAGGTCCGGCAGGTGCCTCACCGGGGGCTTGGCGGGCGCATGGTAGCCCACGCGGCGCCGAAGGGCGAGGTGTTCGACGTGCGCGCCGCGCCACGGGTCGGCCGACCGGGCCGCCGGGCGCCGGCGGTAGCGTGCGCGTGTGAGTACCGACACCCCCCCGACCGAGCCCCGCGACACCGCCGGCACAGTCGATCCCGCCGACAGCGTCGACACCGTCGACCCCGACGACCCCGTCGACACCGTCGATCCCGTCGACACCGTGGCCGCGGGTGCCCCGCCGGCCACGGTCGGGCCCTGGCTGGCGCGCGAGCTGGACGAGCCTGGCTGGGCGGACTGCACCATCGCGCCGGTCGGCGACGGCCGCTCCAACCTCACCTTCCGGGTCTCCAGCCCCGCAGGCGACGTCGTCCTGCGTCGCCCCCCGCTCGGCTCGGTCGCCGCCACCGCCCACGACATGGGCCGTGAGCAGCGCGTCCTGCGGGCCCTGGCCGGCACCGCCGTCCCGGTGCCCCAGGTGCTGGCCGGCGAGACCGAGGGCGACCTCCTCGGGGCGCCGTTCTACGTCATGGAGCTCGTCGACGGCATCGTCCCGCCGGCGCGGGACGGGCAGGAGTGGCTGCACGAGCCGCAGCAGCGGCACACCGCGGGACTCGCCGCGGTCGACGTGCTGGCCGCCCTGCACGACGTCGACCCCGCCGAGGTCGGGCTGTCGGACTTCGGCCGCCCGGCCGGGTTCATGGCCCGCCAGGTCCGGCGGTGGGGCACGCAGTGGGAGACGTGGCGCGAGGCGTTCGCCGCGGCCGACCCCACCAGCGCCGCGGCGGGCCCGGAGCTCACCCGCCTGGCGCAGCGGCTGGCCGAGCAGCTCGCGCCGTCCGACGAGCAGGCGGTGGCGGTGGTGCACGGGGACTACCGCCTGGAGAACCTGCTGTTCGACCCGGCCGAGCCGACCCGGGTGCGGGCCGTCCTGGACTGGGAGATGTCCACCCTCGGTGACCCCCTCGCCGACCTCGGGCTGCTGCTCGTCTACTGGCACACCGAGCAGGAGCGCCCGCCGTGGTCGCAGGCGGTCTACCTACCCAGCGCCAGCAGCGCCCCCGGCTTTCCCACCCGCGAGGAGGTCGTCGCCCGGTACGCGCAGCAGCGTGGGCTGGAGCCGGCCGAGCTGGCCGCCCGGCTGCGGCCCTACGCCGCGTTCGGGGCGTTCAAGCTCGCGGTGGTCCTGGCCGGCGTGGTCGCCCGGGCGAGCGCCGGGGCGGCCGACGCGCGGACCGGCCGGGGCCTGGAGGGCGCGGTGGTCCCCCTGGTCGCGCTGGGCCACCACGTGCTCGACCACGGCCTGGGGTGAGCCCCGTGCAGATCGGGGGGCCCTACGCTGAGCGGCGCTCCGCGGCCGTGGTGGTCGCGGCCGAGGACGGAGGGACCATCCCGTGGTGGCGATGAGCGAGCAGCACCCGGGTGGCGACACCTACCGGCGGCGGCGCCGCGTGCCCGCCCTGGTCCTCCTGGTCGTGCTGGCCCTCGTGGTGGCGTTCGTGTGGAGCCGGGTCCTGACCACCACCACCACGCTCACCGGTGCGGCCCCGTGCCCGGCCCCGCCCCCCGCTGCGGGCGCCCCCGCCGGCGTGACGCAGCCCGCGATCGGCACCACGGTCGACGCGACCGAGCTGGACGGGTCCACCCCCGTCGCGCCGGGCAGCTTCGCGATGCGGGTGCTCAACGCGAACGGGCAGCGCGGCCAGGCAGCCCTGGTCGCGGCCGAGCTCATCAACAGCTACGGGTTCGTCGGCGCCGGCAACGCCTTCGACAACGACCCCGTGTACTACGACCAGAGCATGCAGTGCGTGGGTCAGATCCGATTCGGCCCCAACGGGTTGGCCCAGGCCCGCACCATGCACCTGGCCGTGCCCTGCGCCCAGCTCGTGCAGGACGCGCGCGCGGACACCGGGGTCGAGCTCGCCCTCGGCACCACCTTCGGCGACATCAACCCGTCCCCGGACGCGACGAGCGTGCTCGACGCGGTGCGTGCGGCGACTCCGGACGCACCCGCCCAGCTGGACCCGGCGATCCTGGCCGCCGCCGGCACCGCGCGCTGCTAGGCGCCGCGTCGCGGCGGGTCCCACCCCAGCCCCGGCGGGGTGTGCTCGGCCAGCAGCGCCACCAGCTCGTCGTGGATGCCGGGCGCGGTGGCCACGACGACGCGCCCCTCGGTCCCGAGCGCGGCGGCAGGAGGCAGCTGAACCCGGGCGCCGGCCTCCTCGGCCACGAGCGCGCCCGCCGCCCAGTCCCACGGGTTCGTCCCGTGCTCGTAGTACCCGTCGAGCCACCCCGCGGCCACCGAGCACAGGTCCAGCGCCGCCGACCCACCCCGGCGGACGTCGCGCACGTGGGGCAGCAGCGCAGCGAGCAGCGCGCCCTGCGCGGCCCGCCGCTCGGGGTCGTAGCCGAAGCCCGTGGCCACCAGCGCCAGGCGCGCGGCCACCACCGCAGTGGTGCGCAGCGGCGCCCCGTCCAGGCTCGCGCCGCCTCCTCGCGAGGCTGCGAACACCCGGCCCGAGGCGACGTCGACGACCGCTCCGGCGACGCTGGTCCCGTCACGCTGCACGCCCACCGACACCGCGTACGCGGGCAGGCCGTAGAGGAAGTTCACCGTCCCGTCGATGGGGTCGAGCACCCAGCGCAGGCCCGCGGTGTCGGCCGGGTCCCCCCCGCCCTCCTCGCCGAGCACGGCGTCGTCGGGGCGCAGGCGTGCCAGCTCGTCGCGCAGCAGCCGCTCGGACTCGGTGTCGACGACCGTGACGGGGTCGGTGTCGGTGCTCTTGGTGCTCCACCCACCGTCCTGCCCCGTGCCGCCCTGCACCGCGCCGGAGCCGAACACCTCCACGCGGCGACGGCGGACCAGCTCGGCCGCGGTGCTCGCCAGGTGCACGGCGAGGGCACGCAGCGCCTCGGGCTCCGGGGCGGGGTCGTGCGGGTCCGGCAGGGCGGGTGCGGATGCGGTCACACCGACCACCCCAGCACACCGCGGGCCCGCTGCGGGCCGGACGCGCGGGCGGGACCACTAGGGTCGCTGACGGCCACCGACGGGGTGGATCGGCACGAGGGAGCACCGCGATGACCAGCACCACGACGGGGATCGCCGGGAACGCCGAGCCCGCGCCGGGCACACGGGCCTTCGGCGTGGACGTCGGCGGAAGTGGGATCAAGGGCGGCATCGTCGACCTCGACACCGGCGAGCTCGTCGGGGACCGCGTCCGCATCGACACCCCGCAGCCCGCGACGCCCGACGCGGTCGCCGCGACCGTCGCCGAGCTGCTGTCGCGCTTCGACTACGACGGGCCCGTCGGGATCACGATGCCCAGCGTCATCACGAGCGGCGTCGCCCGCTCGGCGGCGAACATCGACCCCGGCTGGGTCGGGACCGATGCGGTCGGGCTGTTCGAGGGGGTCCTGCCGGGTCGCCGGGTCACCGTCCTCAACGACGCCGACGCCGCCGGGATGGCAGAGAACCGCTACGGCGCCGGGAAGGGTGTCGACGGGGTCGTCGTGCTGCTCACCTTCGGCACCGGGATCGGCTCGGCCGTCATCCAGGACGGGGTCCTGCTGCCCAACACCGAGCTGGGTCACCTGCAGGTCGACGGCCACGAGGCCGAGCACCGGGCGGCCGCCTCGGTGAAGGAGGACGAGGGCCTGTCCTGGAAGCAGTGGGCGCCCCGGGTGTCGCAGGTGCTGCGCACCCTCGAGGACCTGCTCTGGCCGGACCTGTTCATCGCCGGCGGGGGGGTGTCCCGCAAGGCCGACAAGTGGATCCCGTTGCTGGACAACCGGACCCCCGTCGTCGCGGCCGCCCTGCGCAACACCGCCGGGATCGTCGGCGCTGCGCTCGCGGTGAGCACCGGCGTCGCACCCTGATCCGGACCGCGGTGGCCCCGGGAGTCGTTACACTGAGGGTCGGGCCGCGCTGAGGGGCGGCTCCGACCACACGACCTCTCCGCCGGAGCGCACCTTCCCGGCGTGACGCCGCACGACACCGTCGCGAAAGGGCGTACGTGGCAGCGACCAGCTCCAGCAAGACCATCGAGGCCCCCGTCGAGCAGGACGGCACGGCGTCGACCACCACCCGTGCGCCCGCGAAGAAGGCCCCGGCCAAGAAGACCCCGGCGACCAAGGCCCCCGCCAAGGCTCCCGCGACGAGGGCCCCGTCGACCAAGGCCCCCGCCAAGAAGGCGCCGGCCCGCAAGGCTGCCGCCGCATCGGCCACCGAGGTCTCCGGCGAGACCGCCGCGACGGCGACCACCGACGCGGACGCCGTGGTCGACCTCGCTGACACCGACCCCACCGACGTGGGGCCCGTCGACGCCGAGGGTGCCCCCGAGAGCGACGTCGTCGAGGTCGTCGCCGTCGGCGCCGCTGGTGACGACGACAAGGACGAGGTCGACACCGAGCCGTCCGAGAAGGACAAGGCCTCCGGCGACTTCGTGTGGGACGAGGAGGAGTCCGAGGCGCTGCGGCAGGCCCGCAAGGACGCCGAGCTCACCGCCTCGGCCGACTCGGTCCGCGCCTACCTCAAGCAGATCGGCAAGGTCGCCCTGCTGAACGCCGAGGAGGAGGTGGAGCTGGCCAAGCGCATCGAGGCCGGGCTCTACTCCACCGAGCGCATCCGGGTGATCGCCGAGAAGGGCGAGAAGCTCACGACGCCGATGCGTCGTGACCTCACCTGGATCACCCGGGACGGCAACCGGGCCAAGAACCACCTGCTCGAGGCGAACCTGCGCCTCGTGGTCTCCCTGGCCAAGCGGTACACCGGTCGCGGCATGGCGTTCCTGGATCTCATCCAGGAGGGCAACCTCGGCCTGATCCGGGCGGTCGAGAAGTTCGACTACACCAAGGGCTACAAGTTCTCCACGTACGCCACCTGGTGGATCCGGCAGGCCATCACGCGCGCCATGGCCGACCAGGCCCGCACCATCCGCATCCCGGTGCACATGGTCGAGGTCATCAACAAGCTCGGACGCATCCAGCGCGAGCTGCTCCAGGACCTGGGCCGCGAGCCCACGCCGGAGGAGCTGGCCAAGGAGATGGACATCACCCCGGAGAAGGTGCTGGAGATCCAGCAGTACGCCCGGGAGCCCATCAGCCTCGACCAGACCATCGGCGACGAGGGTGACAGCCAGCTCGGTGACTTCATCGAGGACTCCGAGGCAGTGGTCGCGGTGGACGCGGTCAGCTTCACGCTGCTGCAGGACCAGCTCCAGTCGGTGCTGGCCACCCTGAGCGAGCGCGAGGCGGGTGTGGTCCGGCTGCGCTTCGGCCTCACCGACGGCCAGCCCCGCACCCTGGACGAGATCGGTCAGGTCTACGGGGTGACCCGCGAGCGGATCCGGCAGATCGAGTCCAAGACGATGTCCAAGCTGCGGCACCCATCGCGCTCGCAGGTGCTGCGGGACTACTTGGACTGAGCCGACCCGCTCGACGACCCCCTGCCGCTGTCGGGCCGGGGGTCGTCGTGGGTCAGAGCTCCGGCAACCCCGTCGGGGTCGGATACGTCCCGTCGGCCCCGGGCACGTAGACCAGCGTCCCGACGACCGCGGCTGCGGGCAGCGGTCCGTACAGGTGCGGGAAGACCATGGACGACGGGTCGTCGGGCACCCCCGGCTCCCACCGGACCTCCGCACCCAGTCGCTCCGGGTGCAGCACCAGCAGCAGGACGTCGGTGCGTCCGGCGTAGAGGCGGTTCGCAGGCAGGTGCACCTGCTCCGGGGTGGAGAGGTGCACGAAACCCTGCTCGGCCAGGGAGTCCGGCTGCAGCTCGCCCTCGGCGGACGCCTGCTCCCACTCGTCCTGGGTGGTCATGTGCAGCAGGGGGACCGGCATGGACGCAGCCTGTCAGAACGGCGGCGTCTCCGGGTCGCAGCTCGTCGACGCGGTGTGCGCGGTGCCCACCGTGGTGAGGACCCGTCTCTCGCGCAGCAGGGCACGGAGGGCGTCGTCCACGTCGTTGTCGCTCCAGGGGTCCGCGGCCCAGTGGCCGTCCGGCGTCCAGCGCTGCGGCGGGTCACCGTCCGGAGCTGGCGCGGGTGGTGCCTGCAGCGGCTCGTCGTCACGTCGCTGCGGGGCGAGCACCGGCGGTGCAGCACCGGGCGGTCCCGACCCGCTCGGCGGCAGACCCCTGGGTACCGAGTGCAGCTCCTGGCCGTGCGGACCGGTCCAGTGCTGCACCGCGCCGTCGGACATCCGGACCTGCCACTCGTCGGCCGTCTTCATCCGGTGGTGCCAGCGGCACAGGCAGGCCAGGTTGGCGGCGACGGTGCGGCCACCGCCACGGGGATCGCCGTGGTCGAAGGGTTGCACGTGGTCGAGGTCGCAGGACGTCGCCGTCACGGTGCACCCGGGGAAGCGGCAGTGGCCGTCCCGCGTCCGGACGAGCCGGGCGAGCGCCGCCGACGGGCGGTAGCGCACCGCCTCAGCGGGGGCCGCGGCCGCACCGGCCGGCGACGAGGTCCCCACCTGCACCGGAACCCCGTCCAGGGTCAGGATCCGCTGCCACCGGGCGTCGGCCGCAAGGGTCCGCACCATCGCGGGGTCGACGATCCCGAATCCCGCGAGGACGCCGGGCAGGTCCTGGGCACCGAGCAGCGTGGCAGCGTCGACCACGACCTGCACGACAGTCGTGGAAGCGCGAGGACCGTCTGCCGCAGTCGGGCACACCGGGGAACCGCACTCGCACTCCAGGTCACCCCGACCGTGCGCCCAGGACGACAGCACGTCCGCGCGCCGCTGGTCCAGCGTGCGCGGGTCCTCGCCGCACAACGCGAGTGCGTCGCGGCGCAGCCGCTGGTCCAGCGCCACACCGTCCGCCGCGGGCAGCACGCCCCACAGGCTGCACATCCCGTCCAGGTCAGGGCGGAGCTGCACCTGCCGGTCCGCGTGTGCCCGTCGGCTGCGCTCGACCACCGACGCCGGGTCCACCCGGGCGACGACCTCGTCGACGATGCGCTGGGCCTGCCCCCGGGTGACGCACCGACCCGGGACCAGCGCCCGCCCGAGCACGTCCCGCTCCACCTCGGCCAGCACCGTGAGATCACTGATGCTTGCCGTCCGATCGGCGATCACCCGTACCCGAGCGACGTCGAGGAAGCCCTGCTCGAGCGCGCGCCGCACCCCGGGCAACCGCGTCTCGAGCACGTCACCCAGGTTCATCAGCCCGGCCGCGGCACCCCGGGACACCGAGAGCGTCGTGGCGATCTCGGCCGCCACGAAGGCCGCCCGGTGCGCCAGGACCACGCCGGACGCCGCGTCCGCGTCGTGCTGCGCCCGCCAGATCCGGCCCGCGACCGCCAGCTTCTCCGCCGCGGCCGCGGACTCCGCACGCCCGGCAGCCGCGAGCGCCACCAGGTCGTCCTGCGACGTTTCGATCACAGGAGCGATTGTATCCCGGGGGCACGCGCAGCACCAGGGTTCAGGCACACCAGGTCCAACCGCAGCGGGGACCTCCCGAACGGAGACCACGAGTCGAGCGCCGGAGGCACGCTCAGCCCCGACGGTGCCCCGCCAGCCGCTGCTCCAGCCCCGCTCGCACCGCCGGCCACTCGGGGGCGGTGATCGAGAAGACGACGGTGTCGCGCAGCGAGCCGTCGGCCGACCGGGAGTGCGAGCGCAGGATGCCGTCCTGCGTCGCCCCGAGCCGCGTGATGGCGGTGCGGGACTGCTCGTTGCGCACGTGCGTGCGCAGCTCCACCGCGATGCACCCCCACTGCTCGAACGCGTGGCGCAGCAGCAGCAGCTTCGCCTCGGCGTTGACCCCCGTTCGCTGGGCCGACGCGGCCGTCCAGGTGTGCCCGACCTCCACGCGGACGTTCGCCGCGTCCGCGTTGCAGAACGACGTCATCCCCACCAGCCGTCCGTCCTCCGCCCGCCGGAGCACCATCGGCAGCATCGTCCCGGCGGCCTGCAGCGCGAGCCGCTGCTCGATCCCCGCTGCCATCGCCTCGGGGCGGGGCACGCTGGTGTACCGCAGCTCCCACAGCGCTCCGTCGCTCGCCGCCGCCACGGCGTCGTCGTGGTGCTCGCGGCGCAGCGGCTCGAGCACGACGAGCTCGCCGGCGAGGGTGACCGGCTCCAGGAAGCTCACGCGGGCACCGTGGCCGGGCCGCGCGGCTGTCGACCGCTGACCACGAGCGCCGCCACGACGAGCGCGATCCCGGCGAGCTCGGTCACGGTCGGCACCTGGCGCAGCACCAGCACCCCCACCACCGACGCGGTGACGGGCAGCAGCGCCAGGAGCAGCGCGAACCGTGCTCGGCCCACCCTCGCCAGCACCACCTGGTCCAGTGCGTACGGCACCACCGAGGAGAGCACCCCCACACCCACCCCGAGCACGAGCAGTCCCGGCGAGGTCCACACCGCCCCGGTCCCGATCGCCAGCGGGCTCAGCAGGACGCTCGCCACCGCCAGACCCACCGCGAGGTCGTCCAGGCCGGAGCCACCGTCGGAGACGCGCTTGCCCAGCACGATGTAGCCGGCCCACAGCGCCGCGGCGGCGAGCACGAAGCCGAGCCCCGCGGGGCTGGCGGTGAGCTGGACGTCGGCGATGAGCAGCACCCCCACCACCACGACGACGAGGCCGAGCACGTCGCGGGGGCGCCGGGACCCCACCGCCGCGACCGCCACCGGCCCCAGGAACTCCACCGCGACGGCCGTGCCCAGCGGGATTCGGTCGATCGCCTCGTAGAACACGACGTTCATGAGGGCGGTGACGGTCCCGAAGACGGCGGCCAGCATTAGCCGGCGGCCCCGCCACGCCGCGGCCCGTGGTCGTCGCCAGGCGAGCAGCACCACCGCCGCGCCCACCGTGCGCAGCCACGCCACGCCGGCAGGGTCGACGACGTCGAACAGGAAGACGCCGAGCGCGGCCCCCAGGTACAGCGACGCGCCACCCAGCACGAACAGCGCCGGAGCCGGCACCGCGCGCCCCGGCACACCGGTCGCCGTCACGCCGGTGAACCTACGCACCCACCGTGCCGAAGAGACGGTGTGCACCGAGTTGGTGACATCACGTGTCGGGCCCTGCGGGAACACGGCAGGGCTGCCGAACGTCTGACAGAGTGCACCCACGGAGTCGTCATGACTGCGGTGGGGCAAGCACCACCAACGGCACCCGCCCCGAGCGGGTGTCAGGACGGAGGAGTCATGACCGGGACGCTCACCATCCCTGAGATCACCGCCGCCGACCGCTGCGACCGCTGCGGTGCGGCCGCCCGCGTGCGCGTGCTCCTGCCCTCGGGCGGAGAGCTGCTGTTCTGCGCACACCACGGGCACGAGCACGAGGCCCGCCTGAAGGACCTCGACGCCACGATCGTGGAAGGTGTGCCGGTGGCCTGAGCGCCACCCCACAACCCTCCAGGAGGGCGACCACCGATCCGGTGGTCGCCCTCCTGTCGTGTAGGGTGACGCTCAGCAGCCCACCTAGAGGCTGTCCGTGAGCGCGTCACCGCGCCCGGTTCTCCGCAGCAGCAGCATCACACTGCGCTTGAAGAAGCACCTGTCGAGAAGCAGACATCGCGTCCGTCTCCGTGCCCCGCACGTCGAGACGGCCGCACCCGATCACCGAGGAACACCTGACATGAGCAGCAACGCCGCCCGCATCCTGGACAACCACGTCTTCCGCACCACCGACACCTCCCACACCCGCCGCCACCGTGCCCGCAACGCCCGGCGCCTGCTCAGCGCGGTGCCGCAGCCCCGGCACACCGCCCGGAGCAGCGCAGTGCGCCTGCACCCCGTCGACCTCGGCCCCTGGGACGACTGAGCCCGGCCGTGGCGCACGGGCCTACCACTCCCGCAGCGCCGCGATCCGCTCCGTGAGCTGCTCGGCCGTGGCCAGCGGCGTCGGCGGTCCCCCGCAGCGGGCGCGCAGCTCGGCGTGGATCACCCCGTGCGGCTGCCCCGTCCGGTGGTGGCGCATCCCCACGAGCGTGTTCAGCTCGCGCCGCATCGTCGCGAGCCCGGCCGAGACCCCTGCCGCACGCACCGGCTCCGCGGTCGGCTCGGCCGTTCGGTCGGCGACCTGCTCGGCCTGGCGCTTGCGCAGCAGCGCCCGCATCTGCTCGGCGTCGAGCAGCCCGGGCAGCCCGAGGTAGTCCTGCTCCTCGTCGGTGCCGGCGAAAGCAGCCGTCCCGTAGGCCGAGCCGTCGTAGATGACGTGGTCGAGCTCGGCCTCGGCCCCGAGCGAGGTGAACGCCTTCTCCTCCTCCCCCGGCTCGTCGTCCTGCGCGTTGGCCTGCGCCACCAGCAGCTCGGCGAAGTCCTGCGCCTCGCGGTGCGGGCGGCCCAGCACGTGGTCGCGCGCGGCCTCCAGCTGGCTGGCCAGGTCGAGCAGCACGGGCACCGCGGGCAGGAACACGCTGGCCGTCTCGCCCGGGCGCCTCGAGCGGACGAACCGCCCGACGGCCTGGGCGAAGTACAGCGGGGTCGAGGCGCTCGTCGCGTAGACGCCGACGGCCAGGCGCGGCACGTCCACGCCCTCGCTGACCATGCGGACGGCCACCATCCAGCGCTGTCCGCCGACCCGGAAGGCGTCGATGCGCGCCGAGGAGCCAGGATCGTCGGAGAGCACCAGCACCGGCGCCGTCCCGGTGATCGACTCCAGCAGCTCGGCGTAGGCGCGTGCCGTGAGCTGGTCGGTGGCGATGACCAGGCCCCCCGCGTCGGGCACCCCGGTGGCGCGCAGCTGGGTCAGGCGGGTGTCGGCGGCGTGCAGGACCGAGCTCACCCAGTCCCCACCCGGGTCCAGCGCGGTGCGCCAGGCCCGCGCCGTGTGCTCTGCGGTGAGCGGCTCCCCCAGCCGGGCCGAGAGCTCCTCGCCGGCGCTGGTGCGCCACCGCGCCTCCCCGGAGTACGCCAGGAACACCACCGGGCGCACCACGCCGTCGGCCAGGGCGTCGGCGTAGCCGTAGGAGTGGTCGGCCACCGAGCGCGAGAAACCCTGCTCGTCGGGCTCGTAGGTGACGAAGGGGATGGCGCTGTCGTCGGAGCGGAACGGGGTGCCGGTCAGGGACAGGCGGCGGGTGGCCGGGCTGAAGGCCTCGCGGATGGCGTCGCCCCAGCTCTTCGCGTCCCCCCCGTGGTGGATCTCGTCGAGGATGACCAGCGTGCGGCGGGCGTCGGTGCGGGCCCGGTGCCGGGCCGGGTGGGACGCCACCTGGGCGTAGGTGAGCACCACACCGGTGTAGTCGCTCGAGGTGGCCCCGGTGGAGTTGGAGAAGCGGGAGTCCAGCGAGATGCCCACCGCGGCCGCGGCCGCGGCCCACTGGTGCTTGAGGTGCTCGGTGGGGGCCACCACCGTGATCGCGTCGACGGTCCGGTCGGCGAGCAGCTCCGAGGCGACCCGCAGCCCGAAGGTGGTCTTGCCCGCGCCCGGGGTGGCCACGGCGAGGAAGTCCTGGGGCTTGGCCGTGAGGTAGCGGGTCAGCGCCCGTCGCTGCCAGGCCCGTAGCGGGGCCGCGACCGGGCGGGCGGCGACCACGTCGCCGAGGGTGTCGGTGAGCTCGGTGACGGTCTCCCGTGCCCCTCGTGCTCCACCCACGCCCACCACCCCCTGCTGTCGAACCCGCTCCGGACCGTCGGCCAGGGTATCGGCGTGCGCCGACCGCCACCGCCGGACCGTTCGGCTCCGCACCGGCGCCCGGCGGACCCCCGGCGTGGCGACGTCCCCGATCACCGCAGGTGGGGCGCGCTCCTGGCCCGTGACGACCGCCCAGCCCCCCCCGTGCGACCTTCCCCCCCGCACAGCCGACCGTGACCGAGCCGACAGTCGGGTCCCGCCCGCGCTGGTCGAGATGAAGATCCGCACCTGCCGCCGGTCCGTGTTCTCGCCGGTGGTGGTCGACCAGGTCATCGCGCGCGCCCGCCGCCCTGGCGCCGCCTCGTCGGCGGGGCGCTGCTGGCCGGGGCGTTCCTCGTGACGGCGAGCAGCCTGCTGTGCACGTGCTTCCTGGGGCTTCGCGCTCGTCCTGGGCGTCGAGCTGAGCGCCGTCGTGCGGGAGCTGCGACCCGCCCGCGCGACCCGCCTCACGATCCTGCGGGAGCGGGTGGCCGAGCA
This sequence comes from Mycobacteriales bacterium, assembly GCA_038234335.1. GTDB lineage: Bacteria > Actinomycetota > Actinomycetes > Mycobacteriales > Mycobacteriaceae > Rhodococcus_D. Next base: position 30,827 of record JBBSUN010000007.1, on the reverse strand, counting down.
CGCCGGGGCGGACCGGACCGGACCGGACGACTCGGCCCGGACTCAGTCCTTGCCGGGGCGCAGGCCGTCGTAGACCTTCTTGCAGTCCGGGCACACCGGGGAGCCGGGCTTGGCCGACTTGGTGACGGGGAAGATCTCTCCGCACAGCGCCTCGACGTGGGTGCCCATGACGGCGCTCTCCGCGATCTTGTTCTTCTTGACGTAGTGGAAGACCTCGGGTGCACCATCGCCGGTGGAGGTGCGCTCGTCGGTGTCCGGCCGCTCGATCGTCTGGGTGCTCATGGCGTCATGATGCCCGACGGCAGCCGGACGGTCAGCCCTCGATGACGTTGCGCGGGGACGCGGAGATCGCGGGCTGCTCGAGGTCTCGGTCGCCCCAGGTGTAGCGGTTGACCTCCTCGGAGCTGCGCGGCGGACGGTCGTTGGCGATGAGGACCGCCATCCAGGGCAGCGGGATCGACGCCGCGACGACCAGCAGCGAGATCCACCAGAGCCCGGTGGTGCTGAACACGATGGCGGCCACGACCAGCGCCGGGATGCGGAAGGCCATGAGGATCGAGTACCGGCGCACGCGCGCCTTGTGCTGCTCCTCGAACGACGCCTCGGCCGCCGTGATCAGCACGGTCTCCGCCTCCCCGCGGGACTTGCGGTCCGAGAAGGACGGACCCGTGAAGCGGCTGGAGCGACGCTCGGTCGGCTCCTCGTGGTACATGCTCTTGCGGGTGCTGCCCTCGACGGCCATGCCACCACTGTGCTCCTCCCCCGCGCGCCCCGCAGGCCCGGGCGCTGTTCCGCGGCGCACACCGACCGGGCGCACACTGACCCGCTGTGAACTCCCCACCCGCCCCCCCGGCGACCTCCCCACCCGACCTGCTGCCGATCGTCCCCGCACTGCGCTCCTGCTTCGAGCGCACCGGGTTCGACGCCGGGACCGTCCTGGAGCTGCTCGGCGAGGACGCGCACGCCGCGCTCGGACGGGGCGAGGCGGTCCCCGCCCGCCGGCGGTGCCGGGGTGAGCTGGGCACGCTGGTGCGGCTGTTCCTGCTGGGTGACGACGTGCCCGTCGCCGAGGTCGTGCTCGCGCTGGCCCCGGTGGACCGCGACGACGCCGTGGCCGCGGGGCTGCTCGAGGGCGTCGACGGTGTCGAGGGTGTGCTCCGCACCCTCCTGGACGTGCGCCCGCTGGACACCGGCGCCGGGACCCGCTGGCTGGTCAGCGACCTGGACGGGGACCTGCGTCCGCACGCCACCGCGCCGGACCACGTGCTCGGCGCCGGGCACGCCTCGCTGTCGCTGCTGCGGGCGGTGCCCACCGACCCGGTGGCGACGGCGCTGGACCTCGGCACCGGGTGCGGGGTGCAGGCGGTGCACGTGAGCGCCCACGCCGGGACGGTCACCGGCACCGACCTCTCCCCGCGGGCCCTCGCCCTCGCCCGCGCCTCCTGCGCGCTCAACGAGCTGGACGTGGAGCTGCTCACCGGCCCCTGGTACGCCCCCGTCGCCGGGCGCCGGTTCGACCTGGTGGTCGCGAACCCCCCGTTCGTGGTGGGCCCGCCCCGGGTGGAGCACACCTACCGCGACTCCGGCCTCGACCTGGACGGCGCGAGCGCCCTGGTCGTCGCCGGTGCCCCCGAGCACCTGAACCCCCGGGGGACCGCGGCGCTGCTCGCGTCCTGGGTGCACGTCGAGGGCCACGACTGGCGGGGCCGGGTCGCGGGCTGGTTGCCCACGCACGGCATCGACGCCTGGGTGGTGCAGCGCGACGTCGCCGACCCGGCGCTGTACGTCGGCACCTGGCTGCGCGACGCCGGCATCGACCCGCGCTCCGCGGAGGGGGCGGCGCGCACCACGGCGTGGCTGGACCACCTGGAGGCCGCCGGGGTCACCGGGATCGGGTTCGGCTACGTCTTCCTCCGCGCCACCGAGCACCCCACCGACGTGCTCTGCGAGGACCTCACCCACGGCTTCGACGACCCGCTCGGCGCTGAGGCCCCGGCGTACTTCGCCCGGGTCGACTGGCTGCGCCGCCACGACCTGCTCACCTCCGTGCTGGTTCCCGACCCCGGCACCGCCCTGCAGCGGGTGGCCCTGCCCGGGGTGGACGGCGGGTGGGACCCGGTCGCCGTGCGGGTGCACCGCGGGGGTGGCCCGGCGTGGCAGCACGAGACCGACGAGCTCGGCGCGGCCCTGCTGGCCGGCATGCGGGCCGACGGGCTGCCGCTCGGAGAGCTGGTCGCCCTGCTCGAGGTGGCCCACGACGAGGAGGAGGGCGCGCTGGTCCCCGCCGCGCTGACGCTGGTGGAGGGCCTGGTGCGCCACGGGCTGGTGCTGCCCCGTGCGCTCGTGCACCGGTGATCGCCCAGCTCTCCCGGGTGCTGCGGGCGGCGGTGAACGTGGACGGCGAGGAGGTGGGTGCGCTGGCCGGGCCGGGTCTGCTGGTGCTGCTCGGGGTGCACCGCGGCGACGGCGCGGCCGAGGTGGTCACCGTGGTGCGCAAGATCGCCGAGCTGCGGATCCTGCGCGGCGACGAGTCGGTCCTCACAGCGGGTGCGGGCGTGCTCCTGGTCAGCCAGTTCACGCTGTGCGGCGACACCTCCCGCGGGCGCCGTCCATCCTGGGCCGCCGCGGCCCCGCCGGAGCAGGCCCGTCCCCTGGTCGACGCGGTCGCGGACGGGCTGCGCTCGCGCGGGGTCGAGGTGACCACCGGACGCTTCGGGGCCGACATGCAGGTGGCTGCGGTCGGTGACGGACCGGTGACGGTCCTCGTCCACGCCTGAGGCGCCACCCGGACGGCCAGCTGGCAACGGTTCTCAGGAACTTCTCAGCCGAGGCGCACCATCGGCGCAGGTCAGACCGGGTAAGGCGGGGGTCCGCGAGGGAACCGATCGACCCCCCGCGTGCGTTGAACACCGTGAGAGCCCGAACAGGTTCGCGAGGACCGATCCCAGGAGGCAGCACGATGAGCACCGCCACCACCGAACGCCCGGTCGCCACCGAGGCCGACCTGGACGCCCAGAGCCCGGCCGCCGACCTGGTGCGCGTCTACCTCAACGGCATCGGCCGCACGGCCCTGCTGACCGCGGCCGACGAGGTGGAGCTGGCCCGGCGGATCGAGGCCGGCCTGTTCGCCGCCCACCTGCTCGCCACCACCAAGCGCCTGAGCCCGGCCCGCAAGCGCGACCTCACCACGGTCGTCCGCCAGGGTCACGCCGCCCGTCAGCACCTGCTGGAGGCCAACCTGCGTCTGGTCGTCTCCCTGGCCAAGCGCTACACCGGGCGGGGGATGCCCCTGCTGGACCTCATCCAGGAAGGCAACCTCGGGCTGATCCGGGCGATGGAGAAGTTCGACTACGCCAAGGGCTTCAAGTTCTCCACCTACGCCACCTGGTGGATCCGGCAGGCCATCACCCGCGGCATGGCCGACCAGTCCCGCACCATCCGGCTGCCCGTCCACCTCGTCGAGCAGGTGAACAAGCTGGCGCGGATCAAGCGCGAGCTGCACCAGCAGATGGGCCGCGAGGCCACCGACGAGGAGCTGGCGATGGAGTCCGGCATCCCCGAGCACAAGATCGCCGACCTGCTCGACCACAGCCGCGACCCGGTGAGCCTGGACATGCCCGTGGGCAGCGACGAGGAGGCGCCGCTGGGCGACTTCATCGAGGACGCCGACGCCACCGACGCCGAGTCGGCCGTGATCTCGGGCTTCCTGCACTCCGACATGCGCTCGGTGTTGAGCACCCTGGACGAGCGCGAGCAGCAGGTCATCCGGCTGCGCTTCGGCCTCGACGACGGCCAGCCGCGCACCCTCGACCAGATCGGCAAGATCTTCGGCCTCTCCCGCGAGCGGGTCCGGCAGATCGAGCGCGAGGTCATGGCGAAGCTGCGGGTGGGGGACCGCGCGGAGCGGCTGCGCTCCTACGCCAGCTGAGCTACTCCCGGACCTCGCTGAGCACCAGGGCGCGAGCGCCCAGCGGCTCGGCCAGGGTCACGCTCACCGGGACCGCGACGGCCTGCGGCGTGCACGCACGGAGGCGGGTCACGGTGTGGACCAGGGCCACGGCGACGTGGGTGCCGTCCTGCTCGAGGACCTCGGCGCGCACGGCGTCGCACCCGCCCCTGACCAGGGTGACGGTGGTGCCCGCCAGGTCCACCGTCGCGGGCTCCCGGTAGCCCCCGGGCACCGCGGCGTCGTCGATCTGGGTGCGGGCGATCGTCGAGGGTGCTCCCGGGGCCACCGGAGTGATCGCCGTCGGCAGCACACCGCCGGCGGTGGGTGCGGGCGTGGTGCTCACCGAGGAGGGGCTGGGTGGGGTCGGCGCGGGACCCGTGACCGGGTCGGCGGCCGGGCCGCCCCGGGCGCACCCCGCGAGCACCAGCGCGACCAGGGCGACCAGGGCGACCGACCACTGCACCCTCACCGCAGTCGCCGGGGTCCGAGATCCGCCAGGCTCGGTGGCGGGCCGACCCGCACCCGCGCCCCGGTGACAAACGCCCCCGATCCCGAGGCCAGCACCGGCTCCAGGGAGACCTCGCGCAGCTCGGGCAGGTCGTCGGCCATGGCAGCCACCCGTCCCACCAGCTCCTCCAGCGCCCCCAGGTCGACCGGGTCGTTGCCCCGGTAGCCGGCCAGCAGGGGTGCCGCCCGGGGTGCGCGGACGAGGTCGTGCGCGTCGGTCGGGGTGACGGGCAGCACCCGGTACGCCCGGTCGCCCAGCAGGTCGCTGATGACGCCGGCGAGGCCGAAGGAGACCAGCGAGCCGAAGGACGGGTCGTCCTGCACGCCCAGCGTGCAGGAGATGCCCTTCACCGCCATGGCCTGCACGTGGACCTCGTCGGCGCCGGTGACCCCGGCGAGCTCGGCCACGGCTCCGCGCACCGCGTCGGCGGTGGAGAGGTCGAGGCGCACGCCCGCGAAGTCGGTGCGGTGGCGCCAGTGCGCCCCCGTCGCCTTGACGGCCACCGGGTAGCCGATCGCCTGGGCGGCGACCACCGCGTCGTCGGCCCCACGGACCGTCCGGAACGGCGTCACGGGCACCCCGTAGGCGGCGAGCAGCTCCACCGCCTCGCCATCGGTGAGCCACCGGCCCTCCGGGTGCGGGGCCAGCCACCCCTCGACCTTCGCGCGGGCCCCTGCCTCGTCGACGTCCGCGGGGCGCACGGGCTCGTCCACCGGCCGCTCGCGCCACGCGGCGTAGCGCACCGCCCGGCTCAGGGCGAGGACCGCGCGCTCGGGACCGGGGTAGGACGGCACGGAGCCCTGGGTGGGCACGCCGTGCTCGTCGAGCACGGCGAGGGAGTCCGGGATCCCCTCGGCGGCGAGGAACGTGGTCACCACCGGCTTCGACGCCCCGGCCACGGCCTCCCGCAGGGCGCGGGCGAACTCGGCCCCGGGGGTGGCCACCGGTGGGACGAACACGGCGACCAGGGCGTCGGTGGACGGGTCCGCGAGCGCGGCGGTCACCGCCTCGGCCAGCTCGGCCGGGGTGGCCGTCGGCCCGAGGTCGACGGGGTCGGTGGGGACCTGCAGGCCCTGGCTGCGGGCGGCGTCCACCGCGAGCAGGCCCAGCGCGCTCGAGTTGCCGACGACGGTGACCCGGGGCCCGGCGGGCAGCGGCTGGTAGCCCAGGAGCAGGGCGCAGTCGAAGAGCTGGGCGATGGACTCCACCCGGACGACGCCGGACTGCTCGAACAGCGCCTGCACGCCGGCCTCGTCGACCGGGATCCCGGTGCTCGCGACCCCGGTGCCCGCGAGCGCGGGCCGCACGGCGTGGCGGCCGCTCTTCACGGCCACGACGGGCTTCGTGCGGGCGAGGCTGCGGGCCAGGCGGGCGAACTTGCGGGGGTTGCCGAAGCTCTCCAGGTACAGCAGGACCACGTCCGTCGCCGGGTCGGTGTGCCAGTACTGCAGCAGGTCGTTGCCGGAGAGGTCGGCCCGGTTGCCGGCGGAGACGAAGGTGGACAGCCCGAGCCCCCGTTCGGCGGCGGCGGCCAGGATGGCGATCCCCAGGGCGCCGGACTGGCAGAAGAACCCGACGCGACCGCGGTGGGGCAGCACCGGGGCCAGGGTCGCGTTGAGGTTGACCTCCGGGTCGGTGTTGGCGACGCCGAGCGCGGAGGGCCCCACGACCCGCATCCCGTGCGCGCGCGCCGAGTGCACCAGCCGACGCTCCGCGTCCCGGCCCTCCTCGCCGGTCTCGGAGAAGCCCGCGGAGACCACGACGAGGGCCTTGACCCCCTTGGCCAGGCAGTCGTCGAGCACCGCCTCCACCCCTGCCGCCGGCACCGCGACGACGGCGAGGTCCACCGGGTCCGGGATGTCCCGCACCGTGGCGTAGGCGCGCACCCCCTGCACGGAGCGGTGCTCGGCGTTGACCGGGTAGACGGGGCCGGTGAAGCCACCGCGCAGCAGGTTCACCAGGACCGCGTGACCCACCTTCGTCGGGTCGTTGGACGCCCCGATGACGGCCACCGACGACGGGTGCAGCACGTTGCCCACGCTGCGTGCCTCCGAGGCCCGCTCCCGGGCGTTGCGGACCGACTCCAGGGTGGCGGCCAGCTCGGGGCTGTCGGCGTCCACCGCGAACTCCAGGTGCACCACACCGCCGTCGAAGCTGCGCTGCAGCTGGTAGCCGGCGTCGCGGAAGACCCGCACCATGCCGGGGTTCTCAGCGAGCACCTCGGCGACGAAGCGCGTGACCCCGTTCTCCGCCGCAGCCGCGGCCAGGTGCTCCAGCAGCACCGACCCGAGCCCGCGGCCCTGGTGGGCGTCGGCGACGACGAAGGCCACCTCGGCGGAGCGGCCGTCACCCACGTCGGGCAGCCTGTCGTAGCGGCCGACGGCGATGATGTCCGCACCGAGCAGAGCGACGACGGCGACCCGGTCGTGGTGGTCGACGGTGGAGAAGCGCACCACGTCCCGCGCCGGCATCACCGGGTACGGGCCGAAGTAGCGGAGGTAGCGGGTGCGCTCGCTCAGCTTGCCGTGGAAGGCGACCAGGGCCTCGGCGTCGGTGGGGGCGATGGGCCGCAGGTGCACGGTGCCGCCGTCGGAGGCGAGCACGTCCGCGCTCCAGCGCGCCGGCGCGGGGTGGACCTGGTCGGGGGCGGGAGCGCGCTCGGTGCCGGTCATCTCAGTCCCTCGGGTCGTCGGGGTCCAGGCCGAGCAGGGGGTACGCCGCACGCCGGGTGTCCTGGACACCGCGGTCGACCCGCTGCTCCACCTCGCCGCCCCACGGGGTGAACGCGGTGTCCCCGCCGTCGCCCATCGTCGGTGGCAGCGCGACGCCGGGCCACCGGGAGCCGACGTGGCTGGTCCAGGCGTCGGGCAGGGGGGTCTCCGGGGCGACGTCGCGGTCCAGCACGGTGGCCAGCAGGTGCGTCCAGCTGCGGGGCACCACGCGCAGCAGCCCGTAGCCCCCACCGCCCACCGCGAGCCAGCGCCCCTCGGCACACTCCTCGGCGAGCGCCCGCAGCGCGGTGAACGCCTCCCGGTGACCGTCCACGGTGAGGGCGAGGTCGGCCATCGGGTCCTCCCGGTGGGTGTCCACCCCGCACTGGGTGACGAGGACCTGCGGGGCGAAGGCGCGCACCGCGCCCGGCACCACCGCGTGGAACGCCCGCAGCCACGCGGCGTCCGTGGTGCCCGGCATCAGGGGCAGGTTCACCACCGTCCCCGCCGCGTCCCCGCGGCCCGTCTCGTGCGACCAGCCGGTGCTCGGCCACAGCGTCGCCGGGTGCTGGTGCACCGAGACGGTGAGCACGCGGGGATCGTCGGCGAACGCCGCCTGGACCCCGTCGCCATGGTGCACGTCAACGTCGACGTAGGCGATCCGGTCGTAGCCCTGCTCCAGCAGCCACGAGATGGCCACGGCCACGTCGTTGTAGACGCAGAACCCGCTGGCGTGGTCGGCCATCGCGTGGTGGAGCCCACCACCGAGGCTGACCGCGCGCCGGGTGCGCCCGGACGCGATCTCCCGGGCCGCCGCGAGCGTGCCCCCGGTGATCAGCGCGCTCGCCTCGTGCATCCCCTCGAAGATCGGGTTGTCCTCGCTGCCGAGACCGTGGCCGACGGCCTGCAGCTGGCCGGGGGCGCCCTTGACCGCGGCGAGGTAGCCCGGGGTGTGGATGCGCAGCAGGGCGTCGTCTCCGGCGGCGTGCGGGGCGAGCACCTCCACGCCCTCCAGCAGCCCGAGGGCGGTGGCCAGGCGGACGGTGAGGTCCAGGCGCACCGGGTTCATCGGGTGGTCGGTGGAGAACTGGTAGCGCAGGTACTCCGGGGTCCAGACCACCGTGGGTACCGTGGGCACCGCGCGCGACGGGTCGGAGCTGGGCCTCATCGCCCGAACCTATCCCCCGGCGGACGAGCGTCGTCGGCCCGCGGCCGTCGCAGGACGTTAGGCTCACGGCCGGGCGCCGTGGACGAGAGGGGTGTGCGTGTGAACGACCTGGTCGACACGACGGAGATGTACCTGCGGACGGTGTACGAGCTCGAGGAGGAGGGCCTGGTCCCCCTGCGGGCGCGGATCGCCGAGCGCCTGGAGCAGAGCGGTCCGACGGTGAGCCAGACCGTGGCCCGGATGGAGCGCGACGGGTTGCTCTCGGTCGCCGGTGACCGGCACCTGGAGCTCACCGCGGAGGGTCGCTCGCTGGCCGTCGCCGTCATGCGCAAGCACCGCCTCGCCGAGCGGCTGCTGGTCGACGTCATCGGGCTGGACTGGTCGGAGGTGCACACCGAGGCCTGCCGCTGGGAGCACGTCATGAGCGAGGCGGTGGAGCGGCGTCTCGTCGAGGTGCTCGAACACCCCACCACCTCCCCCTACGGCAACCCCATCCCCGGCCTGGCCGAGCTGGGCCTGGACCGGGTGAGCGAGCCGACCGGGCCCCTCATCCGGCTCTCGGACGTCACCGGTGCCGGTCCCGTGGCCGTGGTGGTGCGGCGCATCGCCGAGCACGTGCAGACCGACGTCGCGCTCATGGCCCGGCTGCGCGAGGCCGGCGTGGTGCCCGACGCGCGGGTCACCGTGGTGCCCGGTGCCGACGGGGTGCTCATCAGCGTCTCCGGGCACGAGGGGGAGACCCTCTCGGCCACCATGGCGCACGCCGTCCAGGTCGAGCTGGTCTGAGGGGTGCGCCTGCTCGTCACCGGGGGTGCGGGGTACATCGGCAGCGTCACCGCCGCGCTGCTGGTGGAGCGCGGGCACGAGGTCACCGTGCTCGACGACCTCTCCACCGGCCATGCCGACGCCGTCCCCGACGGTGCCCGGCTCGTCGTGGGCGACGTGGCCACGACCGCGGCCGCCGTGCTCACCGACCAGGCCTTCGACGGCGTCCTGCACTTCGCGGCCCGCTCGGTGGTCGCCGAGTCCGTCACCCACCCGGAGCGGTACTGGTTCGGCAACGTCACCACCTCCCTGCTGCTGCTGGAGGCGATCCGCGTGACGGGGACGCCGCGGCTGGTGTTCTCCTCGACCGCGGCCACCTACGGCGAGCCCGAGCAGGTCCCGATCACCGAGGACGCACCCACCCGGCCGGGCAACCCGTACGGGGCCTCCAAGCTGGCCATCGACCACGCGATCACCTCCTACGCGGCCGCCCACGGTCTGGCGGCGACGAGCCTGCGGTACTTCAACGTGGCCGGGGCGCACGGTGCCCAGGGCGAGCGGCACGCCACCGAGACCCACCTGGTCCCCCTGGTGCTGCAGGTCGCGGCGGGCACGCGCGAGGAGGTGTCGATCTTCGGCGACGACTGGCCCACGTCCGACGGCACCTGCGTGCGCGACTACGTCCACGTCCTCGACCTGGCGCAGGCCCACCTGCTCGCCCTCGACCGCGCCACCGCCGGGCGCCACGACATCTACAACCTGGGCAGCGGCACGGGGTTCTCGGTGCAGGAGGTCGTCGCCGCGTGCCGCCGGGTCACCGGGCACCCCATCCCCGCTCGCCTCGCCCCCCGTCGCGCGGGTGACCCGGCCGTCCTGGTCGCCTCGAGCACGCGGGCCACCGCCGAGCTGGGGTGGACGCCCACCCACACCGACCTCGACGTCATCGTTGCGGATGCCTGGACCTTCGCCCGGTCCCGGGGCCCGCAGCGCACCGCTGGGAGCTGAGCTTCACGCGGCGAGCAGCGGCGGGAGGGCCACCCCGAGCTCCGCAGCCAGCCCGTGGGCGGTGACGGTGAGCGCGCGCACCGAGGCGGGCTCCAGCCCGGCCCGCAGCGCCGACTGCAGCAGTGCCGCCATCCGGTGCCCGGGGTCGGCCGCGAGTGCGGTCTCCAGCGCCACCCCGGCCGTCGGTCCCTCGGCCCGGGCGTACGCGCTGTGCGCGAGCAGCACGGCCGGCGCCGCCCGCTCCGGTGCGGGCAGGCACCGCGCGAGGTGGATCCACAGCTGTTCGGCCGCGTCGCGCACCGCCGTACCGGCGAGGCCGAAGCAGGCGTCGCGCACGGCGACGGGACCGAGTGCGGCCCCCAGCTGCGCCACCCCGGTCGCGGTGAGCTCGACCGCACCGTCGTGGGCGACCCGCGCCACCGCGGTCAGGACACGGCGGAGCAGCTCGTCGACCGGCACCCCGGCGACCGCGCGCTGCGCCGGGGCGAGCGCACGGGTCACCGCACGGGTCTGGGCGGGGTCCAGCAGCGACGCGAGCTCGGTGCGGCTGGCGTGCAGCACCCGCCCGGCCACCACGTGGGCGGCGGCCACGCTGCTGCTGCGCGGGTCCCCCAGCACGCCGTGCCGGTCGTCGCCGTAGCCACCCCATGCCCGACCCTCGGCGATCTCCGCCACGTGGTGCGCGCCGACCAGCTCGGTGCCCACCGCCTCCAGCGCGGTGCGCACCGCCCGGACCAGCGCGCACCGGGGGGCGGCACGGCCCGCACCTGGCTCGTCGCAGACGACCACCAGCACCGCCGCCGCCGTGTCCCGCTGGGTGCAGAGCACCGCGAGCTGCTCGACGACGAGCTCCTGGGCCAGCCGGTCCCCGGCGGGGGGCAGGTCGACGCGGGCGACCAGACCGAGGGTGCCGGCCCGTTCCCCGGTCAGGCACAGCAGCACCAGCGACGCGGTGGGTGGGAAGCCGAGCAGCGCGGGGAGCGCGGCGACGAGCTCCCCGGGGCTGCTCAGGCGCAGCGTCGTCGGTGCGGTCGTGGTCTCGGGTGTGGTCATGCCCGACGACGGTGCCGCGCCGCCGAGGACCCTGGAAGACCGGGGACCGGGGCTGTGGACAACGGGGTCCGCTGTGGACAACCCCGTCGATCGCGGGGCGCGGGCAGGTGGACGGTCGGGGGCGTGTGCTGCACGTCGCGTGGCCAGGCGTGCTCGTGGGACGCTGCACTGGTCCACTCCTTCTCGAAAGGTTTCGGTAGACATGTCCCAGCGTGCCCCCTCCGACACCGGGCTGAACGAGCTCGCGTCGCGCTTCCCCGCTGACTTCACCTGGGGCGCCGCCACGGCCGCCTTCCAGATCGAGGGCGCCACCGCCGAGGGTGGCCGCGGTCCGAGCATCTGGGACACCTTCTGCGCGGAGCCCGGCCGGGTCGCGAACGGCGACACCGGTGAGGTCGCGGTCGACCACTACCACCGCTATCCCGAGGACGTGGCCCTGATGTCCCGGCTGGGGCTGGGCGCGTACCGCTTCTCCTTCGCATGGCCCCGTCTGCAGCCCTCGGGCTCCGGCGAGCTCAACCCCGCCGGGGTCGACTTCTACGACCGGCTCCTCGACGAGCTGCTCGCCGTCGGGATCGACCCGGTGGCCACGCTGTACCACTGGGACCTGCCCCAGGCGCTCCAGGACGCCGGCGGCTGGCCGTCCCGGGACACCGCCCTGCGCTTCGCCGACTACGCCGCCGCCACCCACGGTCGGTTCGCCGACCGCATCACCCGCTGGGCCACGCTGAACGAGCCGTGGTGCTCGGCCTTCCTCGGCCACCAGGCCGGCGTGCACGCACCCGGGACCCAGGACGCCCGGCAGTCGGTCCCGGCGGCCCACCACCTGCTGCTCGGCCACGGGATGGCCCTGCGCGCGATGCGGGAGACCTCCGCGGCCACCGAGCTCGGCATCGTGCTGAACCTGCAGCACGTCAGCGGCGAGACCGACCACCCCGACGACGTCGGTGCCGCCCGACGGGTGGACGGCGTGCACAACCGTCTGTGGCTGGGTCCGCTGACCGGGAAGGGCTACCCGCAGGACGTGCTCGACGACCTCCTCCCCCTGGCCGGGGACGACCACCTGCACGAGGGCGACCTGGAGACCATCGCGACGCCGCTGGACTGGGTCGGGCTGAACTTCTACAACCCGGCGGTCGTCACCGGTCGGACCGACCAGCAGGAGCGGGGCACGCCCGCCGACGCCTACCCCGGCTGCGACGACGTGCGCAGCGTGGACCGCGGGCGCCCGCGCACCGCCATGGGCTGGGAGATCGCCCCCCAGGGCCTGGAGGACACCCTGGCCATGCTGACGGCGGCGGCCCCGGACGTCCCGATCTTCATCACCGAGAACGGGGCGGCCTTCGACGACGAGCTCGTCGCCGGGTCCGTTCACGACGAGGACCGGGTCGACTACCTGCGGACCCACCTGGCGGCGCTGGCCCGGGCACGCGAGGCCGGCGCCGACGTGCGCGGCTACTTCGTGTGGTCGCTGCTGGACAACTTCGAGTGGGCCCTGGGCTACGACAAGCGCTTCGGCGTGGTGCACGTGGACTACGACACCCAGCTGCGCACCCCGAAGGACAGTGCGCTCTGGTACGCCGGGCTGCTCGCGGCGCACCAGGAAGGGCACTCCAGGTAACCGTTTGACCACGAGAGGTCACGTATCGGGCCTCCGGGGAGGCGCGAGGGGAAATCGTGACCGAGGTGTGACCTGGGCCGGGGGACCTGGAACAACCCGACGAACGGGCACGTGCGACTCGCCGTCGCCACCGGGTCCGGCTGGCGCGCAACGAGTTCAGTGTGCTGCTGCCCGGGCGGGCCGCCCCCGCCCAAGTCGCCCGCCCACCATGAGCACCTGTTGTGAGCCCCGTCACCGAGTTGTACGTTCCCAGCCAAAGCGAAAACGCTTTTACAACTCGCTCCCATGACGTCCCGCCCTCGCGGTGTCGGACGATCACAGAGAGGCAGGGCCGATGTCGTCCCGTTCCACCCACCCCCTCGCGCGCACGCCGCGCCGCACCCCGCGCCGCACCGTGGCCGCCGCCGGACTGCTCAGCCTGGGCCTGCTGGCCACCGCCTGCGGCGGCAGCTCCAGCACCGACTCCGCCGCCGCCGGCGGGGGGACCACCGACTGTGCCGACTACACCCAGTACGGCGACCTGTCGGGCAAGTCCATCAGCGTCTACGCCGGCATCGTGACCCCCGAGGACACCGCCTACGTCGACTCGTACAAGCCGTTCGAGGACTGCACGGGCGCCAAGGTCAGCTACGAGGGGGACAAGTCCTTCGAGACCCAGATCCTCGTCCGCGCCCAGGCCGGCAACACGCCGGACATCGCGATCGTCCCGCAGCCCGGCCTGGTCAAGCAGCTCGTCGCCACCGGTGCCGCCAAGCCCGCACCCCAGGCGGTCGCCGACAACGTGGACAAGTTCTGGAGCCCGGAGTGGAAGACGTACACCACGATCGACGGGAAGTTCTACGGCGCTCCGTCGGGTGCCAGCGTGAAGTCGCTGGTCTGGTACTCCCCCAAGGAGTTCACCGACGCCGGCTACGCGATCCCGACCACGCTGGACGAGCTGAAGACGCTGTCGGACAAGATGGTCTCCGACGGCAAGGTCCCGTGGTGCGCGGGCATCTCCAGCGGTGAGGCCACCGGGTGGCCGATCACCGACTGGATGGAGGACATGATGCTGCGCTCCGCCGGCCCGGACGAGTACGACAAGTGGGTCAACCACGACATCGCCTTCAACTCCCCGGAGCCCACCAAGGCGCTGAACATGGTCGGCGACTACCTGAAGAACCCGGCCTACGTGAACGGCGGCCTCGGCGACGTCACCTCCATCGCCACCACCACGTTCCAGGACGGCGGGCTGCCCATCCTCGACGGCACCTGCTCCCTGCACCGCCAGGCCAGCTTCTACGCGGCCAACTGGCCCGAGGGCACGAAGGTGGCCGAGGACGGCGACGTCTTCGCCTTCTACCTCCCGGGTACGAGCGCGGACGACAAGCCGGTCCTGGGTGGCGGCGAGTTCAACGTCGCGTTCAACGACCGTCCCGAGGTGGTCGCGTTCCAGACGTACCTGTCCACCGACACCTGGGCCAACAACAAGGTCACGGCCACCCCCAACGGCGGCTGGATCAGCGCCAACAAGGGCCTGGACAGCACGAAGCTGAGCAGCCCGATCGACAAGCTCTCGGCCGACCTGCTGCAGGACCCGAAGACGGTGTTCCGCTTCGACGGCTCCGACCAGATGCCGGCCGCGGTGGGCTCGAACTCCTTCTGGAAGCAGGCGACGTCCTGGATCACGGGGCAGAGCACGAAGGACACGGTCGACGCCATCGAGGCCTCCTGGCCCAAGTCCTGACCTGATCGACCGGCGCGGGCCGGGTGCGCACGCCGCACCCGGCCCGCCCTGCTCCACCCCCCATCCGCCTGACCGGAGGTGAGTGCCGTCGTGAGCACGACCGAAAAATTCCTCAACATGTTCGGTGCGCTGCTGGTGTTCGCCGCCGTGGTGGGCATCATCTTCTTCCTCGCCGGACGCTTCGGCGAGCGCAAGGGCGGCCGACCCGTCGCCTTCCTGTTCCTGCTCCCCACCGCCCTGCTCGTCGTCGTCGGGCTGCTGTACCCGGCCGCCCTGACCATCCTGCAGTCCTTCCAGGACCGGCTCGGCGAGAGCTTCGTCGGGTTCGACAACTTCACGACCATCTTCACCAGCTCGGACCAGCTCATCGTGCTGCGCAACACCGTGCTGTGGGTCCTGGTCACCCCGTTCGTGGCCACCGCCATCGGCCTGGTCTACGCCACCCTCGTCGACGGCGCCCGCTTCGAGTCGGTGTCCAAGGCGCTGGTGTTCCTGCCCATGGCGATCTCCTTCGTCGGGGCCTCCATCATCTGGAAGTTCGTCTACGCGTACCGCCCCGACCAGCAGAACGTGAAGCAGATCGGTGTGCTGAACCAGATCCTCGTGTGGCTCGGCGGCTCCCCGGTCAACTGGCTGGTCGGCTCCCCGCTGAACACCCTGCTGCTCATCGTCATCCTCATCTGGATCCAGGCCGGCTTCGCCATGACCATCCTGTCGGCGGCGATCAAGGCCATCCCGGGCGAGATCGTGGAGGCCGCCCGCCTGGACGGGGTGACCGCGCTCGGCATGTTCCGCTTCGTCACCCTGCCCAGCATCCGGCCCGCGGTCGTCGTGGTGCTCACCACCATCGGCATCGCCACGCTGAAGGTCTTCGACATCGTGCGCACCGTCACCGGTGGCTCGTTCAACACCAGCGTGGTGGCCAACGAGTTCTACAGCCAGACCTTCAGCGCCGCGAACCAGGGGCTCGGCTCCGCCCTCGCCGTGCTGCTGTTCGTCCTCGTCATCCCGATCGTCGCCTACAACATCCGTCAGATGCGCGCCGCGGAGGCCAAATGACCACCAGCACGCCCACCGCCGTCGTCGCCGTCGACGAGGAGCTCGACCAGAAGCGTCCGGACCGCAGTGCGGCCGAGACCGCGGCGAAGAAGCTCTCCCGTCCGTGGGCCACGTTCGCGGCCCTCGTCATCGCGGTGCTGTGGACCATCCCGTCCGTGGGTCTGCTGGTGACCTCGTTCCGCCCGGAGCGCCAGGCCAAGACGACCGGGTGGTGGACGTTCTTCGCCAACCCCGAGGTCACCCTGGACAACTACCGCGAGGTGCTCGACCCCAACAGCTCGGCCGGGCTCGGTCAGTACTTCATCAACTCGATCGTCATCACCATCCCCGCGGTGATCATCCCGCTCACGCTGGCCCTCATCGCGGCGTACGCCTTCGCCTGGGTGAAGTTCCCGCTGCGCAACACCCTGTTCGTCATCGTCTTCGCGCTGCAGATCGTGCCCATCCAGGTCACCCTGCTGCCGCTGCTCAAGCTCTACGTCAAGGGTGGGCTCGTCGGGTTCCCCGCCATCTGGATCTCGCACTCCATCTTCGCGCTGCCGCTGGCCATCTTCCTGCTGCACAACTTCATGCGGGAGATCCCGGCGGAGCTCGTGGAGGCGGCTCGGGTCGACGGGGCCGGACACGTGAAGATCTTCACCGCGGTGCTGCTGCCGCTGCTCAAGCCGGCCATCGCCGCCTTCGGGATCTTCCAGTTCCTCTGGGTGTGGAACGACCTGCTGGTCTCGCTGGTCTTCTCCGGAACCCAAGCCCGGCCGATCACGGTCGGCCTGGCCAACCTGAGCGGCACCCGCGACTCGGCCTGGCACCTGCTCTCGGCGGGCGCCTTCGTCTCGATCATCGTGCCGATCGTCGTGTTCCTCTCCCTGCAGCGGTACTTCGTCCGCGGCCTGCTCGCCGGCGGGCTGAAGGGGTAGCCCCTCCGGATGTGGACGAGGGAGCCTGACATCACCACCATCCACGACGTCGCGGACGCTGCGGGCGTCTCGATCAGCACCGTGTCGCGCGCCCTGCGTGGGCTCGACCGGGTCTCCCCCGCCACCCGCGCCCGGATCCTCACCGCGTCCGCCGAGCTGGGCTACGTGCCCAGCTCGGCGGCGTCGAGCCTCGCCAGCGGTCGTACCTCGACGGTCGGCGTGATCGTCCCGCACCTCACGCGCTGGTACTTCGCCAACGTCGTCCAGGGTGCGCAGGAGCACCTGCGCAGCCAGGGTTACGACCTGCTGCTGTACGTCCTCGGCGAGCAGGAGGACATGCACCGCCGCATCACGGCCATCGCGACGCTCCACAAGCGGGTGGACGCGGTGCTCGTACTCAACCTGTCCCTCGACGGCCCCGACGTCGCCGCGCTGCGCGGGCTCGCCGTACCCGTCGCCCTCGTCGGCGCCCACGTCCCCGGCATGTCCAGCGTCCGGATCGACGACGTCGCGGTGGCGCGCACCGCGGTGGAGCACCTGCTGGGGCTCGGCCACGCGCGGATCGCCCACATGGGCGGGCTCGCCGAGGACGCGTTCCACTTCCCCACCCCGGTGGACCGCCTCACCGGGTACCAGGACACCCTCCGTGCGGCGGGCATCGAGCCCGACCCGGCGCTGGACGTCTTCGGGGGGTGGTCGGTGCAGGGCGGGGTGTCCGCCATGGACCAGCTGCTGGCCCTGCCCCCGGCCCGACGACCGACCGCGGTCTTCGCCAGCTCCGACGAGATGGCCCTGGGCGCGCTCGCCTCCGCGCGTCGCCACGGGGTGCGCGTGCCCGACGACATCTCGGTCGTCGGCGTGGACGGGCACGAGATGGCCGAGTTCCACGACCTCACCACGGTCGCGCAACCCGTCGCGGAGCAGGGGCGCCTGGCCGCGGCGATCCTGCTGGACGCCCTGGAGGGCCGCACCGCCGGGACCGCCCCGTGCCAGCTGCAGGTGGCGACCCGGCTGGTCGTCCGTGGCACCACCGGTCCGGCGCCGGGCTGAGCCGGACGATCAGCCGTTGAGCACCTTCTCCACCTGCGTCCGCAGCGGGTCGGTGGTGGTGGTGGTGGTGATGCTGCCGCTCTGACCGCTGGCGCTGAACGTCACCGTCGAGTCGGTACCGATCACGTCGTCGGCCGGGACGTCCACCTCCGTCAGGGTGCCGGTGGCCTCGCCGATGTCGGGGCTGGAGATGGTGATGGTGATGGTCGTGCACGCCGCGATCTGCTTGCGCAGCTGGGCCACCTCGACGACCTGCGGCGAGACGGTGGCGGTGAGGACCGTGCCCGATCCCGGGTCGGCCGCGCTGGTGATCCCGGACCGGGAGTAGTCGATCTTCCCGGTGGCCGCGACCGCGGCCGCGCACTCCGCCGGTGACACCGTGGCACCGCCGAGGCCACCCTCCGAAGCTGCCTGCAGCTGCCCGGCCGTGACCTGCTGGACCTCGTAGCCGGCGGGGAAGTCGGCCCGCGTGAGAGCGAGCGCGGTGAGGTCGCTGGGCCCGGCTGTGCCGGTGATGCTGCCAGCGCGGGGCGCCGGCGCCCGGCGAACCGCGCCGGCCGCTCACTCGTGGTCGCGGATCCACTCCTCCAGGTGCGGCGCCTCGGTGCCCACCGTGGTGCCGTCACCGTGCCCGGTGTGCACCGTCGTCTCCACGGGCAGCGTGAGGATCTGCTCCCGGATCGAGCCGATGATGGTGTCGAAGCTGGAGAACGACCGGCCCGTCGCGCCCGGCCCACCCTGGAACAGGGTGTCGCCGGTGAACAGTGCGCCCGCCTCCGGCACGTACAGGCAGGTGCTGCCCGGGGAGTGGCCCGGCGTCTGGATCATGAGGATCTCGGTGCCGGCCACGGTGAGGCGCCGGCCGTCGAGGAGCGCCTCGTGGGCCACCCCCGGGTGCGTCATCTCCCAGAGCACGTCGTCGGCCGGGTTCAGCAGGACGGGGGCGTCCAGCAGGCGGCCCAGCTCCGGGGCCACGGTGACGTGGTCGTCGTGACCGTGGGTGCAGACGACGGCGACCACGTCCCGGCCGGCCACGGCGTCGACGATCGGGCCGGCGGTGTGCGCGGCGTCGACCACGACGACCTCGTCGTCGTCGCCGAGCAGCCAGATGTTGTTGTCGACGTCCCAGGTGCCGCCGTCGAGGCTGAAGGTGCCCGACGTGACCACCCGGTCGATGCGGAAGGCGCCGGCCATCAGCGGGCTGAATCCTTCAGCTCGACGTCCCCGCGCTCGACGTCCCTGAGCTCGACCACCGAGCGCAGCACGCCACCGTGGTGCATCGTCTCGAAGGCCTGCTCGACGGCGTCGAGCCCGATGCGCTCGGTCACGAAGCGCTCCAGCGGCAGGCGCCCCTGCTTCCACAGGTCCACCAGCATCGGGAAGTCGCGCTCGGGCAGGCAGTCGCCGTACCACGAGGACTTCAGCGAACCGCCCCGACCGAAGAAGTCGATCATCGGCATCTCCACCGTCATGTCCGGGGTGGGGACCCCGACCAGGACGACCGTCCCGGCGAGGTCGCGGGCGTAGAAGGCCTGCTTCCACGTCTCCGGCCGGCCCACCGCGTCGATGACCACGTCGGCGCCGAAGCCGCCGGTGAGCTCCCGGACAGCCTCCACGAGGTCGGTGCTGGTCGTGTTGATCGTGTGGGTGGCGCCGAAGTCCCGGGCCCACTCCAGCTTCTGGTCGTCGCGGTCGATCGCGATGATGGTCGAGGCACCGGCCAGGCGAGCCCCGGCGATGGCCGCGTCGCCCACACCACCGCAGCCGATGACAGCCACGGACTGCCCTCGCCCAACGTTGCCGGTGTTCACCGCGGCCCCCAGGCCGGCCATGACGCCGCAACCGAGCAGGCCCACGACGGCCGGGTCCGAGGACGGGTCGACCTTGGTGCACTGGCCCTCGTGGACCAGCGTCTTGTCGGCGAACGCCCCGATGCCCAGCGCCGCGGTCAGCTCGGTGCCGTCGGCCAGCGTCATCTTCTGGTCGGCGTTGTGGGTGTCGAAGCAGTACCAGGGCTCGCCGCGGCGGCAAGCCCGGCAGTCGCCGCACACCGCGCGCCAGTTCAGGACGACGAAGTCGCCGACCTCGACGTGGGTGACACCCTCGCCGATGGTCTCGACGACCCCGGCGGCCTCGTGGCCCAGCAGGAACGGGAACTGGTCGTTGATGCCGCCGTCGCGGTAGGTGAGGTCGGTGTGGCAGACCCCGCAGGCCTGCACGACGACGACGACCTCGCCCGGACCCGGGTCCGGGACGGTCACGTCCACCATCTCCACGGGGGCGCCCTTGGTGCGGGCGATCACTCCACGAACCTGCTGCGGCACTGCAGTCTCCTCGGTGCTGGGGGGCGTGCATCGGTTGCACACAGCCTATCCGGGCCCGGGTGCGCCCGACAGCACGGCGGGTCAGGTGACGTCACCTGCTGACGTCACCTGCCGGAAACACGCGCGCGCAACACTGCGCCCATGGCCGCAGCACCCCGCACCCCCCTCGGCGCCCCGTCGGAGCCCGCCCTGCCCGACCCCGCCCCGCACGACCCCGACGTGGACGCCGCCCTCGCCTCCTACGGCTCCCGCGCGGTCGCGGTGGAGCCCGGGGGCGTGGAGCGCATCCCCGACGCCGCCCGGCACGGCCACCCGCGTCAGCTGTTCTGGACGTGGACCTCGCCCAACCTGGAGTTCGCCACCATCGCGGTGGGCATCCTCGGCCCGCTGTACTGGGGGCTCTCCTTCCTCCAGGCCGTCGCCGCCATCGTGGTGGGCACCGCGCTGGGCGCACTGAGCCACGGGGTGCTCTCCACCTGGGGTCCGGAGGGCGGCCTGTGCCAGATGGTGCTGAGCCGCAGCGCCTTCGGCTACCGCGGCAACATCCTCCCGGCCGGGCTCAACGCGGTCGTCGCGGGCGTCGGGTGGTTCGCCGTCAACAGCATCAGCGGGGCGCTCGCCCTGGCCGCGCTGGTGCCGTCCGTCCCGGCCGGGGCGTGGCTGGTCATCGTGGTCGCCGTCCAGCTCGGCGTGGCCCTGGCCGGGCACAACCTGGTCCACAGCTTCGAACGGGCCGTGCTGCCCGTGCTCGCGGTGGTCTTCCTCATCGCCGTCGTCATCGTGTTCGGCAAGTCCGACCCCGGCGCCCCGGGCACGGGGGGCACACCCACCTCGGGGGCGTTCCTGCTCGCCGTCGCCGCCTCCTTCGGCTACGCCGCCGGCTGGAACCCCTACGCGAGCGACTACACCCGCTACCTGCCCGCGCGGACCCGCCGCCGTCCCGTCGGGCTGTACGCCGGCCTCGGGGTGCTCGTCTCCTGCGTGGTGCTCGAGTCCGCCGGGGCCGCGATGGTCAGCGCCGCGGGCGCCGACGCCGCGGTCGACCCCGGGGTGTTCACCGGCCTGCTGCCCGGCTGGCTGGGTGACCTCACCCTGCTGTGCATCGCGCTGGGCGCCATCGCGGCGAACGCGCTGAACGTCTACTCCGGCTCGATGTCGTTCATGGCGCTGGGCGTGCGGCTGCCCACCGGCCGGTCCCGCGCCGTCGTCGCCGCGGTCTTCGCGCTCGTCGGCCTGGGGGTCGCCTCGTTCGGCCTCGGCAACGCCGGCGCCAGCTTCGAGGCGTTCCTGCTCGTCATCGCCTACTGGATCGCGCCGTGGCTGGGCGTGGTGTTCACCGACCGGTACCTGCGCCGCGGGCAGGCCGATCCGGCGACCCTGGTCGACGTCACCCACCGGAGCTGGGCGGGCCCGATCGCCATGGCGCTCGGGATGGTCGTCTCGATCCTGCTGTTCTCCAACCAGGCCGACTTCACGGGTCTGCTGGCCGGCGCGTTCCCGGGCCTGGGCGACGTCACCTTCCTCGTCGGCTTCCTGCTCGCCGGCGCCGCGTACGCCGTCGGGGTCCGGGTGCTGCCACCCTCGAGTGCCCGCGGCCCCGAGCCGCTGGTCCCCCGGTGAGCCCGCAGGAGATGCTCGCGGTCGCGGTGGCCCAGGCCCGGGCCGGTCTCGCCGAGGGTGGCATCCCCATCGGCGCCGCCCTGTTCGCCGCGGACGGCACCGTGCTGGGGGTCGGGCACAACCGGCGGGTGCAGGACGACGACCCGTCGGTGCACGCGGAGACGGCGGCGTTCCGGGCCGCCGGCCGCCAGCGCAGCTACCGCGGCACCACGATGGTCACCACGCTCTCGCCGTGCTGGTTCTGCTCCGGCCTGGTGCGCCAGTTCGGCATCGGATCGGTGGTGATCGGCGAGGCCCGCACCTTCCACGGCGGGCACGACTGGCTCGCCGAGCACGGGGTGGGCATCACGGTGCTCGACGACGACGCGTGCGTGGCGATGATGGCCACCTTCGTGGCGGCGCGACCGGAGCTGTGGAACGAGGACATCGGCGTCGACTGACGAGCGCTGCGAGCACCCGTCCACCGACTCGTGACCCGAGGACGATTGCCGATCACGGTCACGACCGACAGGCTGGGCCGGTGACCGCGACCACCAGCCACGACGTGACCAGCGACTACGACCTGGTGGTGCTGGGCTCGGGCCCCGGCGGGCAGAAGGCGGCGATCGCGGCGGCCAAGCTCGGTCGCAGCGTCGCCGTGGTCGAGAAGGGGCAGATGCTCGGCGGGGTGTGCACCAACACCGGCACCATCCCGTCGAAGACGCTGCGCGAGGCCGTGCTGTACCTGACCGGGATGAACCAGCGCGAGCTCTACGGGGCCAGCTACCGGGTCAAGTCCGACATCACCGTGGCCGACCTGCTCTCCCGCACCACCCACGTCATCGGCAGGGAGATCGAGGTGGTGCGCGCACAGCTGCTGCGCAACCGCGTCGACATCCTCACCGGCACCGCCCGCTTCCTGGACCCGCACACCGTCGCCGTCGACGGTCTCCAGCGCGGTGAGCGGATCACCGTCCGGGCGCGCCACGTCGTCATCGCGACGGGGACCTCCCCGGCCCGACCGGCCAGCGTGGAGTTCGACGAGGAGCGGGTGCTCGACTCCGACGGCATCCTCAGCCTCGGCGCGATCCCGTCGTCCATGGTCGTGGTCGGGGCCGGGGTGATCGGCATCGAGTACGCCTCGATGTTCGCCGCCCTGGGCACCCGGGTGACCGTGGTCGAGCGGCGGGACACCATGCTCGAGTTCTGCGACTCCGAGATCATCGAGAGCCTCAAGTTCCACCTGCGCGACTCCTCGGTGACCTTCCGCTTCGGCGAGGAGGTCACCGAGGTCGCGGTTGGCGAGAAGGGCACCGTGACCACGCTGGCCAGCGGCAAGCGGATCCCCGCCGAGACCGTCATGTACTCCGCCGGACGCCAGGGGATGACCGAGGACCTGGACCTGCCCGCGGCCGGGCTGGAGGCCGACCGGCGCGGGCGCATCGCCGTCGACGAGCACTACCGCACCGCGGTGCAGCACATCTACGCCGTCGGCGACGTCATCGGGTTCCCGGCGCTGGCGTCGACGTCGATGGACCAGGGCCGCCTCGCCGCCTACCACGCGTTCGGGGAGCGGGCCGAGTCGATGATGGACCTGCAGCCCATCGGCATCTACTCCATCCCGGAGGTGTCCTACGTGGGGCGCACGGAGGTGGAGCTGACCGACGACGCGGTGCCCTACGAGGTGGGCACCTCCCGCTACCGCGAGCTCGCGCGCGGACAGATCGCCGGGGACTCCTACGGGATGCTGAAGCTCCTGGTCTCCACCGAGGACCGCCGCATCCTCGGGGTGCACATCTTCGGCACGTCAGCCACCGACCTCGTCCACATCGGGCAGGCCGTGATGGGCTGCGGCGGCACCGTCGACTACCTGGTGAACGCCGTCTTCAACTACCCGACGCTGTCGGAGGCCTACAAGGTGGCGGCGCTGGACGCGACGAACAAGATCCGCTCGCTCAACGCCTTCAGGAGCTGACGCCGTCACGAGCTGGTGCCCCGCCGCCGCAGCGCCTCGCGCAGCGGCGGCACCCGGACGCCGTCGGCGGCCAGGACGCGGCGGGCCTTGCGGCGGGTGACGACCACCCCGAGCACGCCGAGCACCCACACCGGGTACTGCACGAGCCAGGCCAGCCGGAACCCCGCCGGGGTGAGCCCGCCGGCCGCGCCGAGGACCAGGCCCATCGACAGGACCACGACGATCGAGGCGAGGAAGCCGCCCGCGTTGACCATGCCCTGGGCGGTGCCCATCCGGTGGCTGGGGTTGAACGTCCGCGCGTAGTCGAACCCGATGAGCGAGCCCGGCCCGCCGACCGCGAGCACCAGGACCAGCACCACGAGCAGCCAGGTGGGGGCGGGCGCGGGCACGGCCAGGACCACCGTCCAGAGGGTGGCGGTGACCGCGATGATGGTGAGCACCAGCCACGAGCGGCGCAGCGGGTGCCGGGCGGTGAGCTCGCCGATCACCGGGCCCGCCACGATGCCGGCCACCACGAGCACGGTGAGCAGCACGCTCGCCTGCGTGGCGCTGCGGCCCTGGCCGGAGACCAGGTACGGCACTCCCCACAGCAGCGCGAACGTGGTGCCGGAGAACTGGGTGCCCAGGTGGGTGAAGAAGCCGAGCCGAGTGCCCGGGTGCGACCACGCGGCGCGGACCAGGGCCGGGACCTGTGCGGGCAGCAGGTCGGCCGGGGGTACCGCTCCCCCGTCGGGGGCGTCCCGCACCGCCGCGAGCACCGCGACGGCGACCAGCACCCCCAGCCCGGCCGCGGACAGGTAGGCACTCTCCCAGCCCGGGCCGTGCAGCAGCGCCACCAGGGGCACCGCGGAGAGCACCTGCCCGAGCTGGCCCAGGATGCCCGTGAGCTGGGTGACCACCGGCACCCGTCGCGCGGGGAACCACGCTCCGACCAGCCTGATCACCGAGATGAAGGTGAGCGCGTCGCCGGCTCCGACGAGCACCCGCGCGAGGTAGGCGAGCCCGATGGAGGTGGTGGTGGCCAGCAGCACCTGGCCCGCCGCCATCACCAGCGCCCCGGTCGCGACGAGCCGACGGCTGCCGAACCGGTCGATCAGCAGCCCGACCGGCACCTGCAGCCCGGCGTAGACCACCAGCTGGAGCACCACGAAGCCCGAGAGCGTGCCCGGGCTCGCGCCGAACCGCTCCGTGGCGTCGAGCCCGGACACCCCGAACGACGTCCGGTCGAGCACCGCGACGACGTAGGCCAGCACCCCGACGCCCCACACCAGCCACGCCCGGTGAGCCCGGGCCGAGGCGGGGCGGGCGGTGTCGGTCACCGTGGCAGGCTAGGTGATGGCGCGGGGCGGCAGCCCCGCCGACGGGAGGAGGCACCGCGATGGGTTCACCGCCGCTGCAGGTGGTGGTCATGGGCGTCTCGGGATCCGGCAAGACCACGGTGGCCCTGGACCTGGCCGAGGCCACGGGCTTCCGCTTCGCCGAGGCCGACGAGTTCCACTCCCAGCACAACATCGACAAGATGAGCTCCGGGCTCGCGCTGGACGACGACGACCGCGCCCCGTGGCTGGCCGACATCGCCGCCTGGCTCGCCGAGCGCGCCGCGGCCGGGGAGTCGGTCGTCGTGACCTGTTCCGCGCTGAAGCGGCGCTACCGCGACGTCCTCCGCGCCGGGGGCCCCGGGGTGCGGTTCGTGCACCTGGCGGGCGAGCAGGAGGTCATCGCGAGCCGGATGCGCCGACGCAGCGGCCACTTCATGCCGCCGGAGCTGCTGGACTCGCAGTACGCGGCCCTGGAGGCCCTCGACGAGGACGAGGAGGGCGTGACCCTCGACGTGACGCTGGAGCCGGCCGAGCTCGTCGCGCGGGCGGCGGCGGCGCTCGGGGTCGCGACGGACGCCTGAGCCGGTCCGCCCGCGCAGCGCCACCGCGGGCCGTCCCGCGCGGACGCCCGTAGCGTGGCGACGTGGCCCTCCGGAGACCGCGCTCCCGGCGCCTGCTCATCCTGCTCGCCCTGCTGCTCGTCGCCGCGCTCGTCGCGACCGGGGTGGTGCTGGCCACCCGCACCGACGCCCCGGTGGTCGCCGAGCAGCAGGAGCGGCTGCCCGTGGACGGGGTCGAGCTCGACACCACCCTGTTCACCCCGGCGGTCACCCCCGCCCCCGCGGTGCTGCTGGCCCACGGGTTCGGCGGCAGCAAGGCCTCCGTCGCCGACCAGGCCCGCGCGCTGGCCGCGGACGGGTTCGTGGTGCTGACCTGGAGCGCCCGGGGCTTCGGGGCGAGCGGCGGGCAGATCGGCATCAACGACCCTGGCGCCGAGGTCGCCGACGCCCGCGCCCTGGTCGACCACCTCGCCACGCTGCCGCAGGTGCAGCTCGACGGTCCCGGCGACCCCCGGGTCGGCGTGGCCGGGGCCTCCTACGGCGGCGCGCTCGCCCTCTCCCTCGCCGGCACCGACCCGCGGATCGACGCCGACGCCGCTGCGATCACTTGGAACGACCTGGGCCAGGCGCTGCTGCCCGACCAGGCCGCGTCGACCCCGGTCGCCGCCGACACCCCCGCGGCCGGGCAGACCGGTGACGCCGGCGTCCTCAAGCGGAGCTGGGCGGGCATCTTCTTCGCCGCCGGCGCCTCCGCGGACGGCGTGTGCGGGAAGTTCACCGCCGCCATCTGCCAGGGCTACCTGGCCGCCGCCGCGAGCGGCGAGCCCACGGCGTCGCTGCTCACCCTGCTGCGCGAGCGCTCCCCGGCGGCCACCAACGCCGGGGTCCGGGCGCCGACGCTGCTACTGCAGGGCGAGACCGACACCCTGTTCGGCCTCGACCAGGCCGACGCCAACGCCCGGGAGGTCGCCGCGGCCGGCGCGCCCGTGCTCGTGAGCTGGTTCTCCGGCGGCCACGACGCCGGGGGCACCAACGCCGACGCCGACGCCCAGGTCGCCGACTTCCTCGCCTTCCACCTCGCCGGGCGCGGCACCGATCCCGGGACCGGGTTCCGCTACGAGGTGCCCGGGCCGGTGAGCACCGAGGGGACCGTCCGCACCCGCACGATCACGGTGCCGACCTACCCCGGCCTCGACGGCGGCCCGACCGCGGTGACTGCGACCCCGACGACCACGTTGGCGCTGCAGGGCGACACGCAGCCGGTGCTGCGGCCCCCGGGTGCCGCACCGTCCTCGATCAGCACCGTCCCCGGCCTCGGCGCGGCCCTGGGCAGCCTCGCGAGCAGCGTCTCCGGTCTGGCCACCCTGGACGTCCCCGGCCAGGTCGCCCGCTTCAGCACCGCGCCGCTGGCCGACCGGCTGACCGTCACCGGCACCCCCCGGGTGTCGCTGGACGTGCGCAGCCTCGACGGTGCCGCCTCGGTGCTGCTGTTCGCCAAGCTCTACGACGTCGCACCGGACGGCAGCAAGACCCTGCCGGGCGGGGGGGTCTCCCCGTTCCGGGTCCCGGTGGCCCCCGGGCAGGCGACCACCACCGTGGCGGTGACGCTGCCCGGGATCGTGCGGCCGGTGGAGGCCGGGCACACGCTGCAGCTGGCCGTGTCCACCACCGACCAGGCCTACGCGGTGCCCCTGACCCCGGCCGTGTTCTCGGTGTCCCTGGCCGGCGCCGACCTCGTGCTCCCGACCGTGGGCGGCACCGCCGCCGCGGCGTCCACGGTCCCCCTGCTGCCGGTCGTCCTCATCGCGGTGGTGCTGGCGCTGCTGGTCGCGCTGGGCGTGGTCGTGCGGCTGCGGCGGCGCGGCGCGGACGATGTCGACGCCGCGCTGGCGGACACCCCGCTCGTGGTGCGGGGGCTCGAGAAGTCCTACGCCGACGGCTTCCGGGCGGTGGACGGGGTCGACCTCACCGTCGGCGCCGGTCAGGTGCTCGGGCTGCTGGGACCGAACGGGGCGGGCAAGACGACCACGCTGCGCATGCTCATGGGCCTCATCACCCCCAGCGCCGGGGAGATCCTCGTCTTCGGGCACCGGGTGCGGGCCGGTGCCCCGGTGCTCTCGCGGCTGGGCTCGTTCGTCGAGGGGGCCGGGTTCCTCCCGCACCTGAGCGGGCGGGTCAACCTCGAGCTCTACTGGTCGGCCACCGGACGGCCCGCGCAGGACGCGCACCTGGACGAGGCACTGGCCATCGCCGGTCTCGGCTCCGCGGTGGAGCGCAAGGTCCGCGGCTACAGCCAGGGCATGCGCCAGCGCCTGGCCATCGCCCAGGCCATGCTCGGGCTGCCCGACCTGCTGGTGCTCGACGAGCCCACCAACGGGCTCGACCCGCCCCAGATCCGGGCCATGCGCGACGTGCTGCGCGACTACGCCGCGACCGGGCGCACCGTGCTGGTCTCCAGCCACCTGCTCGCCGAGGTGGAGCAGACCTGCAGCCACGTCGTCGTCATGAACAAGGGCACGGTGGTGGCGGCGGGCACCGTCGCGGAGATCGTCTCCGCCGACGGTCTCGTCGTGCTCGGCGTCAGCGACCCCGAGCGTGCCGTCGAGGTGCTCGACGGCGTCGACGGGGTCGGGTCGGTCCGGGTGCTCGAAGCCGGCACCGTGCAGGCCGACCTGGCGCGGGTGCCCGCGCAGGAGGCGGTGTCGGCCCTGGTCGGGGCGGGTGTCGGGGTCTCCCGGGTGGCCCCGCGCAACCGGCTCGAGGACGTGTTCCTCAGCCTCGTCGAAGGGAATGCGGAATGACCACCACCCCGACCGACGGGCGTGCGCCCGCGTACGACGCACGCCGCACCCTGCCGCTGCGCAGCGAGCTGCGCCGCCAGCTGACCCGCCGCCGCACCCAGATCAGCCTCGGCTTCCTGGTGCTGCTGCCGTTCCTGCTGGCGCTGGCGTTCACCTTCGGGGACAACAGCGACTCGCGGCGCGGCGGGTTCGTCGACCTCGCGACCAGCGGGGGGCTCAACTTCACCGTGTTCACGCTGTTCGTCTCCACCGGGTTCCTGCTCGTGGTGGTGGTCGCGCTGTTCTTCGGGGACTCCGTGGCCAGCGAGGCCTCCTGGTCGTCGCTGCGCTACCTGCTGGCCGCGCCGGTGCCCCGGGCTCGGCTGCTGCGCCAGAAGGCCCTCGTGGCGGGCGGGGTGGCGGTGGCGGGGCTGGTGCTGCTGCCGGCGGTCGCGCTCGCCCTGGGGACCCTGGCCTACGGGGCGAACCCGGTGCTGAACCCCGTCGGCGAGGCGCTGGGGTACGGCACCGGCGTGGTGCGGCTCATCCTCGCCGTGGTGTTCATCGCCGTGCAGCTGAGCTGGGTGGCGGGTCTCGCCATGGCCATGTCGGTGCTCACCGACGCGCCGCTGGGGGCGGTCGGCGGCGCCGTCATGATCAACATCCTCAGCCAGATCCTGGACGCCATCCCGGCGCTCGGCGGCATCCGCAGCTACCTGCCCACCCACTACGCGAACGCCTGGGTCGGCCTGCTCAACAGCCAGGTCGACTGGGACCAGATGGTGCGCGGCGTGCTGTCGGCGCTGGTCTACGCGAGCATCCTCGGCCTCGTCGCGTGGCGGCGTTTCGCCACCAAGGACATCACCAGCTGAGCGCCGGCGGCGGCGGAGTCAGCGCAGCCCGGCGGCGTCCATCCCCCGCAGCTCCTTCTTCAGGTCGTGGATCTCGTCGCGCAGCCGTCCGGCCAGCTCGAACTGCAGCTCGCGGGCGGCCCCCATCATCTGGTCGGTCAGCTGCTGGACCAGGTCGGCCAGGTCGGCGCGCGGCATCGTCGAGGTGTCCCGGCCCTCGACCACGCCCGAGCTGCCGTTGACCCGGCCGGGCTCGCCGGCGGCCCGCTTGCCCCGGCTCGCGTTGCGCCCGCCGACCGCCACCCCACCGTCGGCGATCGTGTCGTCCGCCTCGGCGTAGACCACGTCGAGGAGGTCGGCGATCTTCTTGCGCAGCGGCTGCGGATCCAGGCCCCGCTCGGTGTTGTACGCGACCTGCTTCTCCCGGCGCCGATCGGTCTCCTCGATCGCCTGGGCCATCGACGCGGTGATCTTGTCGGCGTACATGTGCACCTCGCCGGAGACGTTGCGCGCCGCCCGGCCGATGGTCTGGATCAGCGACGTCGCGCTGCGCAGGAAGCCCTCCTTGTCGGCGTCGAGGATGGCGACCAGGCTCACCTCGGGCAGGTCGAGGCCCTCGCGGAGCAGGTTGATGCCGACCAGCACGTCGTACTCGCCCTGGCGCAGCTGGCGGAGCAGCTCGATGCGGCGCAGGGTGTCCACCTCGGAGTGCAGGTAGCGCACCTTGATGCCCAGCTCGAGCAGGTAGTCGGTGAGGTCCTCCGACATCTTCTTGGTCAGCGTCGTCACCAGCACCCGCTCGTCGCGCTCGGCGCGGAGGGTGATCTCGTGGACCAGGTCGTCGATCTGGCCCTTGGTCGGCTTCACCACCACCTGGGGGTCGACCAGGCCGGTCGGGCGGATGACCTGCTCCACGAACTCACCGTGCGCCTGCGCGATCTCGTACTTGCCGGGGGTGGCCGAGAGGTACACCGTCTGCCCGATGCGGTCGGTGAACTCCTCCCAGCGCAGGGGCCGGTTGTCCATCGCGCTGGGCAGGCGGAAGCCGTGCTCCACCAGGGTGCGCTTGCGGCTCATGTCGCCCTCGTACATGCCGCCGACCTGCGGCACGGTCACGTGGGACTCGTCGATCACCAGGAGGAAGTCGTCGGGGAAGTAGTCGAGCAGGGTGGCGCCGGCCGAGCCGGCGGCGCGGCCGTCGACGTGGCGGGAGTAGTTCTCGATGCCCGAGCAGAAGCCGACCTGCCGCATCATCTCCAGGTCGTAGGTCGTGCGCATGCGCAGGCGCTGGGCCTCCAGCAGCTTGCCCGAGCCCTCCATCTCCTCCAGCTGGGCGGCCAGCTCGGCCTCGATGTCGCGGGTGGCCCGCTCCATCCGCTCCGGGCCGGCGACGTAGTGGGTCGCGGGGAAGACCCGGGTCTCGTGCACGTCGCGGACCACGTCCCCGGTCAACGGGTGCAGGTAGTACAGCGCCTCCACCTCGTCGCCGAAGAACTCGATCCGCACCGCCAGCTCCTCGTAGGCCGGGATGACCTCGACGGTGTCGCCGCGGACCCGGAACGTGCCGCGGGCGAAGGCCAGGTCGTTGCGGGTGTACTGCACGTCCACCAGCGCGCGCAGCAGCGTCTCCCGGTCGAGGGTGTCGCCCACCTTCAGCCCGATCGAGCGGTCCAGGTACTCCTGGGGCGTCCCCAGGCCGTAGATGCAGCTCACCGAGGCGACCACGATGACGTCGCGCCGGGTCAGCAGGCTCATCGTCGCCGAGTGCCGCAGCCGCTCCACCTCCTCGTTGGTGGAGGAGTCCTTCTCGATGTAGGTGTCGGTCTGCGGGACGTACGCCTCGGGCTGGTAGTAGTCGTAGTAGGAGACGAAGTACTCGACCGCGTT
>JBBSUN010000006.1:0-113265 GCA_038234335.1 Mycobacteriales bacterium | reverse complement strand
GTGAGAAGGTTTCACCTACGAGGTGCCTCTCGTGAGTAGGTAGATCTCGACGTCGCAATCGACATCTTCCCAGCTCACAGGGGCACCTCGACCTACGCCACGCCCACACCACCCACCCACGGCGGTGAATCAGGGCTCAGGTCGCGGCGGTGTCGACCCCCGACAGCGCGAACGGCACCAGGGCGGCCCCGAGGTTGCGGCGCACCCGGGCGTGCATCCGCGTGCCCTCCGGGGTGTGCTCCTCGCTCACGACCTCCCCCTCGGCGTGCACCCGGGCCACCAGGTCACCCCGCTGGTAGGGCAGCAGCACGGTGAGGTCGACCTCGGGGTGGGGCAGCAGCTCGACCAGCCGCGCCTGCAGCTCTGCCACTCCCTCCCCGGTGCGCGCGGAGACCAGGACGGCGTCGCGCGCGGCGCTGCGCAGATCGGCCAGGGTCACCGGGTCGGCCAGGTCGATCTTGTTGATGACGAGCAGCTCCGGGGGCAGGGTGGTGCCCCGCTCGTCGGACACCTCCACGAGCACCTGGCGCACCGCGGCGATCTGCGCCTGCGGGAAGGGGTCGGAGCCGTCGACCACGTGCACGAGCAGATCGGCCTCCGACACCTCCTCCAGCGTGGAGCGGAAGGCCTCGACGAGCTGGGTGGGCAGGTGGCGCACGAAGCCGACGGTGTCGGTCAGGACGTACTCGCGGCCGTCGGGCAGCTCGGACCGTCGTGTCGTCGGGTCGAGGGTGGCGAACAGCGCGTCCTGCACCAGCACCCCGGCGCCGGTGAGCGCGTTGAGCAGGCTCGACTTGCCGGCGTTGGTGTAGCCGGCGATGGCCACCGAGGGCACCTCGTTGCGGCGACGGCTGTCGCGCTTGGTCTCCCGCGCCTGCCGCATCCCGGCGATCTCCTTGCGCAGCTTCGAGGTGCGCGAGCGGATCCGGCGTCGGTCGGTCTCGATCTTGGTCTCACCGGGACCACGGGTGCCCACGCCGCCACTGCTGCCGCTGCCGGTGCCACCACCGGCCTGCCGCGAGAGCGACTCGCCCCAGCCGCGTAGCCGCGGCAACATGTACTGCATCTGGGCGAGCTCGACCTGCGCCTTGCCCTCCCGCGAGGTGGCGTGCTGGGCGAAGATGTCGAGGATGAGCGCCGTGCGGTCGACCACCTTGACCTTGACGACCTTCTCCAGGGCCACGAGCTGCGCCGGGGTGAGCTCACCGTCGCAGATGACCGTGTCGGCGCCGGTCGCGGCCACGACGTCGCGCAGCTCGGCCGCCTTGCCGGAGCCGATGTAGGTGGAGGCGTCCGGCGTGCTCCGGCGCTGCACGAGCGCCTCGAGCACCTCCGAGCCCGCGGTCTCGGCCAGGGCGGCCAGCTCGGCCATGCTGGCGTCGGCCTCGGCGGCGGTGCCCTCGGTCCACACCCCGACCAGCACGACGCGCTCCAGGCGCAGCTGGCGGTACTCGACCTCCGTGACGTCGGTGAGCTCGGTGGACAGGCCCCCGACGCGGCGCAGGGACGTGCGCTCCTCGAGCTGCTGCTCGCCCGTCGAGGGCACCGCAGGCTCCCGGACCACGGGCCGACCGGCAGCGGGCTCCAGCAGCAGGTCGTCGAGGTAGACCTCGGCGAGGCGGCTCTCGCGCAGCGACAGCGGGGTCGCCGGGTCCAGGGGACCGGTGTGGTCCGCGGCGCGGTCGGACTCGGACTCGGACTCGGGACAAGCAGCAGGGTTCGTCATGTACCGCCATCGTCCCACGCAGGGCCCGGAGCGCGCACGGGATTACCCCGTCAGCAGAACCGGCCGGTCACCGGTGCGCGTCCCACCAGGCACGGTCGAGGGTGCCGCGGGCGACGAGCACGGAGGGGCCCCGCAGCCAGCTGCCGTCATCGGTGACCCCCACCCGAACCGTTCCGCCGGGCACGTGCACCGCCAGCTCGCCGGTGTCGGCGCCGGTGCTGCGCAGGGCCGCGAGCGCGGCCGCGACGGTCCCGGTCCCGCAGGAGCGGGTCTCGCCCACCCCTCGCTCGTGCACCCGCAGGGTGATCGAGCCCTCCGACACCGGGCCGAGCAGCTCGACGTTGACCCCGTGCGGGAACACCGACCGGTCGACGACGGGACGGGGGCCCAGGTCCAGCCCGACCACCTCCTCGTCGGAGCCCAGGACGCAGGCCAGGTGGGGGTTGCCCACGTCGAGCACCAGCCCGGTGACCGTGCGCCCGCCGAGCGCCGCCGTGCTCTCCCCGGCGGAGCTCACCTGCCCCATCTGCACCGTCACGTCGCCGACCGCACCGGCGGAGTGGACCACCACCGGGCGTGCGCCCGCCCGGCTGCCGACGACCAGCTCGGTGCGGGTGTCGAGCCCGGCCGCGTGCAGGTGGTGGGCGAACACGCGGACACCGTTGCCGCACATCTCGGCGACGCTCCCGTCGCCGTTGCGGTAGTCCATGAACCAGTCCTCGGCCGCGATCCCGTCGGCCACGGGCTCGCCCAGCGCGCCGGCGCGGACCACGCGCAGCACCCCGTCCGCGCCGAGGCCGCGGCGGCGGTCGCACAGGGCCTGCACGCGGGCCGCGGTCAGCTCGAGAGCACCGTCGGGGTCGGTGAGCACGACGAAGTCGTTCTCGGTGCCGTGCCCCTTCACGAAGCCCACGCCGCTGCTCGTCGCCACCATGTCGACGAGCCTAGTTGTGCCCCCACCACGGCCCCGCTACCGTCCGTCGCAGGTGCGAAACCAGATTCCACCCAGCGGAACGAAGGACGGACATGGCTCCGCAGCTCCCCGACGGCGTCGCGGTCACCCTCACCAGCGGGCCCCCCTGAGGCCTGCACCCGCACCCCCCGCACGCCCCGAGATCACTGGACCCCGGAGGACACCATGGACACCGACGTCCTGGCCCGCAGGTTTGCCGAGCAGCTCGACGCCGCGGCCGTCATCACCGACCCGACGCGGCTGAGCACCTACCAGTGCGACGGGTTGGCCCTGTACCGGGTGACCCCCGCGGTGGTGGTGCTGCCGCGCACGGCCGAGCAGGTGCAGCACGTGGTCCGGGTGTGCCACGAGCTGGGGGTGCCGTTCGTCGCCCGCGGCTCGGGCACGGGGCTCTCCGGCGGGGCGCTGCCGCACGCCGACGGGGTGCTGGTGGTGACCAGCCAGATGCGGCAGATCCTCGAGGTCGACGTGGCCAACGAGCTCGCCGTCGTCGAGCCCGGGGTGATCAACCTCGACGTCACCAAGGCCGCCGCCCCGCAGGGCTGGTACTTCGCGCCCGACCCGTCCAGCCAGCAGGTGTGCTCGGTCGGCGGCAACGTCGCGGAGAACTCCGGTGGCGCGCACTGCCTGAAGTACGGCTTCACCACCAACCACGTGCTCGGGGTGGAGGTGGTGACCCCGGACGGCGAGCTCGTCACCTTCGGTGGGCGCACCCGGGACACCCCGGGCTACGACCTGCTCGGGGCGTTCGTGGGCAGCGAGGGCACCCTCGGCATCACGACGAAGGTCGTCGTCCGGCTCCTGCGCAGGCCCGAGACCGTGCAGACGCTGCTCGCCGGGTTCCACAGCACCGACGCCGCGGGTGCCGCGGTGAGCGAGATCATCTCCTCCGGCGTGGTGCCCGCGGCGATCGAGCTCATGGACGCCCTCGCCATCGAGGCGGCCGAGGCCGCCACCCGGTGCGGCTACCCCGAGGGCGCCGGAGCCGTGCTCGTGGTCGAGCTCGACGGGCCGGTCGCCGAGGTGGAGCACCAGTTCGCCGCCGTGCAGCGGATGTGCGAGGAGAAGGGCTCCTTCGAGATCCGGGTGGCCGCCGACGACGTCGAGCGCGCGCTGATCTGGAAGGGACGCAAGTCCGCCTTCGCCGCGGTGGGACGCATCAGCCCCGACTACATCGTCCAGGACGGGGTCATCCCGCGGACCAAGCTCGCCGAGGTGCTGACCGCGATGGGCGAGCTGGCCGACGCGGCGGGCGTGCGGGTGGCCAACGTGTTCCACGCCGGCGACGGCAACCTGCACCCGCTCGTGCTGTTCGACGACGACGTGGCCGGCGAGGCCGAGCGGGCCGAGGAGGTCTCCGGCGGGATCCTCGACCTGTGCCTGAGCCACGGCGGCTCCATCACCGGGGAGCACGGGGTCGGTGCGGACAAGGCCAAGCACATGCCCAAGATGTTCACCGAGGACGACCTCGACACCATGCAGCGCCTGCGCTGCGCCTTCGATCCCACCGGGATCTCCAACCCCGGCAAGGTGTTCCCCACCCCACGGCTGTGCGGCGAGGTGCCGGGGCGGAAGAAGCAGGCGCACCCGCTGGTGCAGGCGGGGCTGGCCAGTGCCTTCTGAGACCGTGCCTTCTGAGATCACGCCCGGCACCGTCGAGGAGGTCGCCGACACGGTGCGGGCGGCCGCGGCCGCCGGGCACACCGTGCTGCCGGTGGGCAACCGGTCCACGGTGGACTGGCTGCCCGCCCCGGAGACCGACGTGGTCCTGTCGCTGCGCGCGATGGACGCCGTGCTGGAGCACTCCGCGGGCGACCTCGTGGTGCACGTGCAGGCCGGCGCGCTGCTCGCCGACGTGCAGGCCGCGGTGGCCGGCGCCGGGCAGCGCCTCGCCCTGACCGCCCCGGTCGGTGGCGTCACGATCGGCGGGCTGATCGCCGCCGACCTCTCGGGGCCCGGCCGCTACCTGCACGGCACCGTCCGCGACCTCGTCATCGGCACCACCTCGGTCCGCGGCGACGGGGCGCTGACCCGCTCGGGCGGCAAGGTGGTGAAGAACGTCGCCGGGTACGACCTCGGCAAGCTCTACACCGGCTCCCGCGGCACCCTCGGGGTCATCACCGACGCGTGGTTCCGGCTGCACCCGCTGCCCGAGGCGACCCGCTGGGTGGTGACCACCGGGCTCGACGCCGAGGGCGTCGGTGCCGCCGTGGCCGCGGTCCGGGGCGCCCAGACCGCGCCCACCGCGATCGACGTGACCTCGACGTCGGTCGTCGTGCAGCTGGAGGGCGTGGACGCCGGCATCGCAGCCCGTGCCGAGGAGGTGGCCCGCCTGACCGGGGGGTCGGTCTCCGACGCGGCCCCGGAGCACTGGGGTCGGTGGCCCGACGACGAGGTGCTCCTCGCCCTGACCCACTCCCCCGCCGACCTGGCCGCCGTGCTCGCCGCGCTCGGACCCGCGGTCACCGTGACCGGCTCGGCCGTCGGCGTGCTCCGGGTGGGCTGCTCGCCGGCCACCGCGCCGGACGTGCTCGCCACCGCCCGGGAGGTCGCCGCCCGCCACCACGGCAGCGCCACCGTGCTGCGCGCCCCGGCCGGCCACGACCTCGACGTGTGGGGCCCCACCGACCCGGCCCTGCTCACCCTCATGCGACGGGTCAAGGACGAGCTCGACCCCGCACACACCCTGGCGCCCGGGCGCCTGCTGGGAGGCATCTGATGACCGACATCAACCTGGGCCTGCCGTCGATCGGGAGCGCCTCCGACGCCCACCACCCGCCTGCGTTCGACGCCCACCACCCGCCCAGCGAGGACCTGGTCGACGACTGCGTCCACTGCGGTTTCTGCCTGCCCAGCTGCCCCACCTACGCGCTGTGGGGCGAGGAGATGGACTCCCCGCGCGGGCGCATCCACCTCATGAAGACCGGGCTGGAGGGCGCGCCGCTCACCGACGCCATGGTCGGGCACTTCGACGCCTGCCTCGGGTGCATGGCGTGCGTGACCTCGTGCCCGTCCGGCGTCCAGTACGACAAGCTCATCGGGGCCACCCGCGCCCAGGTGGAGCGCCAGCACGAGCGTCCCCGCGGCGAGAAGCTGCTGCGCGAGGCGATCTTCCGCCTGTTCCCGTACCCGCGGCGGCTGAACCTGCTGCGCGGCCCGCTGCGGCTGTACCAGGCGACGCCGCTGAGCCGGCTGCTGCGCCGCTCCGGCCTGCTCGACCGCATCGCCCCGCAGCTGCGGGTCATGGAGTCCCTCGCCCCCCCGCTGGCCAAGCGGGAGGACATCCCCGTGCGCACCCCTGCGACGGGTGAGCGCCGCGCCGTCGTCGGGATGCTCACCGGCTGCGTGCAGAGCGCGTTCTTCCCCGGGGTGAACGCGGCCACCGCCCGGGTGCTCGCCGCCGAGGGCTGCGACGTCATCACCCCCAAGGCACAGGGCTGCTGCGGGGCGCTGAGCGAGCACATGGGCCGCGAGGAGGAGGGCCTCGCCTTCGCCCGGGCGCTCATCGACACCTTCGACGCCGCGGGCGTGGAGCACGTCGTCGTCAACGCCGCCGGCTGCGGCTCGCAGATGAAGGACTACGCCCACCTGCTGCGCGACGACCCCGCCTACGCCGAGCGGGCGGTCGCGTTCACCGCGAAGGTCCGCGACGTCTCGGAGATCATCGTCGAGCTCGGCCCGGTGGCCCCGCGGCACCCGGTCACCGCCGTCGCGGCGTACCACGACGCCTGCCACCTCGCCCACGCCCAGGGCATCCGCAGCCAGCCCCGCGAGCTGCTCGCCGCCATCCCCGGGCTGCAGGTCCGCGAGATCGCCGACGCGGCCCTGTGCTGCGGCTCCGCCGGTGTCTACAACATCCTCAACCCGGGCCCGGCCGACGAGCTGGGCGACCGCAAGGCCGCCAACGTCATCGCCACCGGTGCCGAGCTGCTGGTCACCGCGAACCCCGGCTGCCTCATGCAGATCGCGACCGCCACCGAGCGCGCCGGGCACCCGATGCAGCTCGCCCACACCGTCGAGGTCCTCGACGCCTCCATCCGGGGAGTGGCGCTCCGCGCTCGTGCGTGACTCCTCGACCCGGGCAACAGGGTCCTCATCACAGCTCGGTCGGCGCTGACGCGCGCCCGTCTCCGACCTGTCACCGAACACTGTGTGTCGCAACCTGATCGAGACCCAGCGTCCTTGACACAGCCTGGACCCTGCGTCCACGCTCCACCCGACAGCCTCCCCGCACGCCCCCTCAACGACGAGGAGCTCACCCGTGTACACCCAGGTTCTCGAGCACTTCGGCTCGCTGGGGCTGACCGCCCTGGTCGCCTCGCTCCCACTGCTCGTGCTCTTCGTCCTGCTCGGCGTGCTCCGGATGACGGCGTGGAAGGCGTCGCTGATCGCGCTCGTCGTGTCGATCGTCGTCGCGATCACGGTCTACTCGATGCCGATCGGGCAGGCGCTGCTGTCGGGGACCCTGGGCGCCGTCTTCGGCTTCTTCCCCATCCTCTGGATCGTCATCAACGCGATCTGGGTCTACAACATGACCGTCGAGACCGGCCACTTCGACGTCCTGCAGCGCAGCTTCGCCAAGGTCAGCTCCGACCAGCGCATCCAGGCCGTCATCATCGCGTTCTGCTTCGGTGCGCTGCTGGAGGCGCTCGCCGGCTTCGGCACCCCGGTGGCCATCACCTCGGTCATGCTCATCGCGCTGGGGCTGAGCCCGATGAAGTCCGCCGTCGTCGCCCTCGTCGCGAACACCGCGCCGGTCGCGTTCGGTGCGCTCGCCGCCCCGATCACGGCGCTCTCGACGACCAGCGGGCTGCCGATCGCCGACCTCGGTGCGATGACGGGCCGGCAGACGCCGGTGCTCGCCCTGTTCGTGCCGCTGGTGCTGGTGTACCTGGTCGACGGCAAGCGCGGGGTGCGCGCGACCCTGCCCGCCACCCTGGCCTGCGGGTTCACCTTCGCCGTGACGCAGTACCTCGCGTCGAACTTCCTCTCCGTCCCGCTCACCGACATCGTCGCCGCGCTGCTCTCCGCCGCCGCGGTGGTCGCCGTGCTGCGCGTCTGGAGCCCGGCCGAGCCGTACACCGTCGAGCACGCCCGTGCGGCGGCCGACGCGGAGGGCGACGGCATCCCCGTCGGTGGCGGCCTCGGGGGTGGCGCCGCGACCACGACGACGGCGACCCTGCCGGAGACCCGCGCGCACGTCCTGCGGGCCTATGCGCCCTACCTGGTCATCATCGTGGTGTTCAGCCTCGCCCAGATCCCCTTCGTCAAGGACGCACTCGGTTCGGTCACGCAGAAGTTCGGCTGGCCCGGCCTCGACGTCCGCAACCCCGCCGGCGAGCCGCTGAGCCTGTCCACGTTCAACTTCAACTGGCTCGGCGCCGCCGGCACGCTGCTGCTCATCTCCGGGCTCATCACGATCCCCCTGCTCGGCATCTCCCCCGTCCGCGCACTGGCCCGCTACGGCTCCACCTACGTGCAGCTGAAGTTCGCCATCGTCACCGTGATGAGCGTGCTCGCACTGGCCTACGTCATGAACGCCTCCGGACAGACCGCCTCGCTGGGGCTGTTCCTGGCCGGCGCCGGTGCCCTGTTCGCCCTCATCTCGCCCGTCCTCGGGTGGCTGGGCGTGGCGGTGACCGGTTCCGACACCTCGGCGAACACCCTGTTCGGCGCGCTGCAGGTCTCGGCGGCCAACGAGGTGGGCATGAGCCCGACGCTGGCCGCCGCGGCGAACGGCGCCGGCGGTGTGCTGGGCAAGATGATCAGCCCGCAGAACCTGGCCATCGCCGCCGGCGCCGTCGGGCTCGCCGGCAAGGAGGGCGACATCTTCCGCAAGGTCGTCGGGTGGAGCCTCGGCTTCCTCGTCTTCATGTGCGCGCTCGTCTACCTGCAGTCGACCCCGGTGCTCGGCTGGATGGTGGTCTGAGCCCGGCGGCGTCCGGGCCGTCCGGGCCCGTGGGTCACCTGCCGACGAACGACGAGAGCCCCGCGGCGACCCGCTGCATGACCGGCACCACCCGGTCCCGGGCGGCCGGGGTGAAGCGGGCCTCCGGACCGGACACCGAGAGCGCGATGCGGGCGGGCCCGCCGAGGACGGGGACGGCCACGCAGCGCACCCCGAGCTCCTGCTCGGCCTCGTCGGTGGCGAAGCCCTGCTCGCGCACCTGCGCCAGGTGCGCGAGCAGCGCGGCCGGGGTGGTGATCGTGTTCGGCGTCTGCGCGGTCATCCCGGCCCGCTCGAGGATGCCGCGGACGTCGCCCTCGGGCAGCTGCGCCGCCAGCGCCTTGCCGACGGCGGTGCAGTGCACGTGCACCCGGCGGCCGACCTCGGTGAACATGCGCATGGAGTGCCGCGACGGGACCTGGGCCAGGTAGAC
Source organism: Mycobacteriales bacterium (assembly GCA_038234335.1). Classification (GTDB taxonomy): domain Bacteria; phylum Actinomycetota; class Actinomycetes; order Mycobacteriales; family Mycobacteriaceae; genus Rhodococcus_D. Next base: position 104,186 of record JBBSUN010000006.1, on the reverse strand, counting down.
CACGCGGTCACCCTCGATCGCCGCCATGTTCGCGGTCTCCCCGGTGGCGTCGACGAGCTCGGCCAGCGCGGGCTGCACCCAGCCGCCGAGCCGCCGTCCGGCGCCCTCGCCGAGGCGCACGAGCCGAGGTCCGAGGGCGTACGCCTTCGACGGCTCCTGGCGCAGGTACCCGGCGTCGAGCAGGGTGCGCGCCAGCCGGTGCAGGGTCGGGGCCGGCAGGCCGGAGGCGGCAGCGAGCTCGCTCAGCGTGGCCCGGCCGCCGGCGTCGGCGAGCAGCTCCAGCAGCAGGAACGCCCGTTCCACCGACTGCACGCCGCCCCGCCGCGCACCATCCCCCTGCAGCGACCCATCCACAGCACGGACAGTAGCTGTGATGGAAACCTCGCCGCCCAGGTCGAGGAATCACGCACGAGCGAGCGCCGCGAGCACCGCCTCGGTGAGGTCGCGGCGGGCGGCGTCCAGCCACTGCACGCGCTCGTCGCGGCGGAACCAGGAGCGCTGCCGGCGCACGTAGCGCCGGGTGCCCGCAGCCGTCGAGCGCCGCGCCTCGGGCTCGTCGATGCTGCCGTCGAGCAGGTCCAGGGCCTGGCTGTACCCCAGCGCACGGCGGGCCGTGACCCCCTCGCGCAGGCCCACGTCCACCAGCGCCCGCACCTCGTCGAGCAGCCCCCCGTCGAACATCTCCGCCACGCGCGCCGCGATGCGGCGGTCGAGCGCGTCGGTGTCCCGGTCGAGCCCGACCTGGACGGCGTCCCAGCGGGGGCGTCCGCGCACCGGCGCCGAGGCGCTGAACGGCTGCCCGGTGAGCTCGACGACCTCCAGGGCCCGCACCACCCGGCGGCCGTCGCTGGGCAGCAGCTTCGCCGCGGCGACCGGGTCCCGGGTGCCGAGCTCGGCGTGCAGCGCGGCGCTGCCCCGCTCCGCGAGCCGGGCCTCCCACCGGGCCCGGACGCTCGCGTCGGTCGCCGGGAACGCGACGTCGTCCAGCAGGGCCTGCACGTAGAGACCCGACCCCCCCACCAGCACCGGTTGCACCCCCCGGGCCAGCAGCGCCTCGACCTCTCCCCGCGCGGCACGCTGGAAGTCCGCCACCGTCGCGGTCTCGGTGACCGCGAGGACGTCGAGCTGGTGGTGGGGCACCCCGCGCCGCTGCCCCACCGGAGTCTTGGCCGTGCCGATGTCCATGCCCCGGTAGCGCTGCAGTGCGTCCACGTTGACGATCTCGCCGCCGGTGCGGACCGCCACCTCGAGGGCGACCGCCGACTTGCCGGTCGCGGTCGGGCCGACGATCACGAGCGGGCGCACGAGCAGGGACGCTAGTGCAGGTCGCGGCGCGCGTCGGTGACCGGACCGGGCCTGACCTGTTTGAATGAGGCCCGACGACCCGGCAGACCGTCGGGACGCGAACGTGGGCAGCCGTGACGCGCGGCCAGGGACGAGGAGCGACCATGAGCGAGACCACCCCCGAGCAGCGTGACCCGGAGCAGGACCAGCCCGGTGAGCTCGAGCAGGAGGCGGCCGCGGTGCCGGAGGTCGAGCAGTCCGACGCGGCCGACTCGAGCCTGCCCGACCCGGTCGGCGAGGAGCTGGTGGCGCCCGAGGCAGGGGCACCCGAGGGCGGGACGACCGCCTCCGGTCCCACCCCGGGCCCCACCCCTGGCCCCACGCCCGGTCCCCGGCCCGGCGCACCCCGCCCCGGCGGGGCCCGTCCCCCGGCCGCCACCCCGGCCGCGCCGACGAGCGACCCGTCCCGCTTCGGCCGGGTCGACGACGACGGCACGGTGTGGCTGCGGACCGCCGAGGGTGAGCGCCAGGTCGGGTCCTGGCAGGCCGGGACGCCCGCGGAGGGCCTGGCGCACTACGGCCGCCGCTACGACGACCTGGCCACCGAGGTGTCCATCCTCGAGCGGCGGGTGGCGTCGGGCTCCGGTGACGCCCGGGCGACGCACGACGCCGCCGGGGTCCTCGCCCAGGGCCTGCCCACCGCCGCCGTGGTCGGCGACGTCGACGGTCTCGCCGCCCGCCTGCAGGCCGTCGTCTCGGGCAGCGAGGGCGCGGTCGCCGCGGCCAAGGAGCGCAAGGACGCGGCCCGGGTGGCCCAGGCCGGCCGCAAGGAGGCCCTGGCCGTCGAGGCCGAGGAGATCGGCAACGAGTCCACCCAGTGGAAGGTCGCCGGCGACCGCCTGCGGGAGATCCTCGAGGAGTGGAAGACGATCCGCGGCCTCGACCGCAAGACCGACGATGCGCTGTGGAAGCGGTACTCGAAGGCCCGCGAGGCGTTCAACCGCCGGCGCGGTGCGCACTTCGCCGAGCTGGACCGGGACCGCGCCACGGCCCGTGCCCGCAAGGAGGAGCTCGTCGCCCAGGCGCAGGAGCTGGCCGGCTCCAGCGACTTCGGGCCGACCGCGGGGCGCTTCCGCGACCTCATGACGGAGTGGAAGGCGGCGGGCCGCGCACCGCGCGAGGCCGACGACACCCTGTGGGCTGACTTCAAGGCCGCGCAGGACCGGTTCTTCGCCGCCCGCAACGCCGCCAGCGCGGAGAAGGACACCGAGCTGGTGGCCAACGCCGAGACCAAGGCCGCCCTGCTCGTCGAGGCCGAGGCCGTCGACCCGACCGCCGGGCTGGACCAGGCCAAGGCCGCGCTGCGCCGGCTGCAGGAGCGCTGGGACGAGGTGGGCCGGGTGCCGCGGGAGCAGGTGCAGACCCTGGAGGCCCGCATGCGCGCCGTCGAGCAGAAGGTCCGCGACGCCGACGAGGCCCGCTGGAAGCGCGCGGACCCCGAGGCCGAGGCCCGGGCCGCCCAGTTCCGCGAGCGGGTGCGCTCCTTCGAGGAGCAGGCAGTGAAGGCCCGCACGGCGGGGAACGAGAAGCGGGCCGCCGAGGCGGACGCGCAGGCCGAGCAGTGGCGCGAGTGGGCCACCGCGGCGGAGGGCGCGGTCACCGGCTGAGCGGCGCCCGCCGTCTCAGGATCCGGGACGACTGCTCGGCGGTCAGGGGTCCTGGCGCAGCTTCGGGGTGAACTCCGCGGACCGCTCGGCGTTGCTGGCCGGGATCTGGGTCCACACCAGCCGCACCCAGTGGAACGTGATCAGCACGACGACGACCCACATCACCAGCAGCCCGAGGCCCGGGCCCGCGGCGGTGCTGGTGGCGCCGACGGTCTGGCGGGACCACACGGCGAGCAGGCCGAAGGCGCTGGTGAGCCCGCTGCCGGCGGTGGCCACCCAGGCCAACGACCACCGCCGCACGGTCAGGGCCACGGCGGTCAGGGCCACCGGGAACAGGAGCGTGGCCCCCACGAACAGTCGGGAGGGCAGGCTGATCGCCTGGTCCCGGCTCGCCGCCGAGCCCGAGAGCACGTCGAAGCCCGACACGGACCCCGTGTGGGGCAGCAGCATGGCGACCAGCAGCACCAGCACCCCGGCGGTCATCCACACCCCGCGCAGACCGGGCTCGAAGGTGCGCGCCCGCTGGTGCAGGGTCGGTGCGACCGGCGGCTGGTCCTCCCAGGGCAGGTTGGTGCTCATGCCCCACATCCTCCGCCGACGCCGGCCGGACCGCCCGTCTGGACGGGTGTGGGCCGTCCCACGCCGGGCAGCCCCAGGCCCACCCGGGGGGTGCGCGGCCGCCGGCCCTGCTCGTGGGCATCACCGGCGCGCGTCCGGCGGTGGGAGTGCACCCCGGCGTCGGCGACGAGGTGGTGGGGCGCGGCGTGGGTGATCGTCGTGCGCAGCAGGTCACCCGGGCGCACGGCGGTCGCGTCGGCGGGAGCGGCCGGGCCACCGTCGGGGGTGAAGTGGACCAGGCGCCCGTCGCGGCCCCGCCCGCTCATCCGGGCGCTCGCGGCGTCCTTGCGCCCCTGCCCGGAGACCACCAGCAGCTCTACCTCGGTGCCGACGAGAGCCCGGTTGCCCGCCAGGGCGATCGCGTCCTGCAGCGCGATCAGCCGCTGGTAGCGCTCGGTGACGACCTCGGGGGGGACCTGCGCGTCCATGGTTGCCGCGGGGGTGCCCGGCCGCGGGGAGTACTGGAAGGTGAACGCGTTGGCGAAGCCCGCCTGCGCCACCACGTCGAGGGTGGCCTGGAAGTCGGTCTCGGTCTCGCCGGGGAAGCCCACGATGATGTCGGTGGTGATGGCGGCGTGCGGCATCGCCGCGCGGACCCGGTCGAGGATGCCGAGGAAGCGGGCGCTGCGGTACGAGCGGCGCATCGCCCGCAGCACCGTGTCGGAGCCGGACTGCAGCGGCATGTGCAGCTGCGGCATCACGTTCGCGGTCGTGGCCATGGCGTCGATGACGTCGTCGGTGAAGTCCCGCGGGTGCGGGGAGGTGAAGCGCACCCGCTCCAGCCCGTCGACCTCACCGCACGCCCGCAGCAGCTGCGCGAACGCGCCCCGGCCGTGCTCGTCGCGTCCGAGGCCCTGCTCACCGGCGCCCGGTCCGGTGCCGTAGGCGTTCACGTTCTGCCCCAGCAGGGTCACCTCGAGAACCCCGTCCGCCACCAGGGCACGCACCTCGGCGAGCACGTCACCCGGCCGGCGGTCCACCTCGACCCCGCGCAGCGCCGGGACGATGCAGAACGTGCAGGTGTTGTTGCAGCCCACGGAGATGGAGACCCAGCCGGAGCTCGCGGAGTCGCGCGTGGCCGGCAGCGTCGACGGGAACGCCTGCAGCGACTCGGCGATCTCCACCTGGGCCTCGGCGTTGTGCCGCGAGCGCTCCAGCAGCACCGGCAGCGACCCGAGGTTGTGCGTGCCGAACACGACGTCGACCCACGGTGCCTTCTCGACGATGCGCTCCCGGTCCTTCTGGGCCAGGCACCCGCCGACGGCGATCCGCATGTCCGGGTTGGCCGCCCGCGCGCCGGCGAGGTGGCTGAGGTTGCCGTACAGCTTGTTGTCCGCGTTCTCCCGCACCGCACAGGTGTTGAACACGACGACGTCGGCGGTCGTGTCCGCCGCCGCCGGGGCGTACCCCGCCTCCTCCAGCAGGCCGGAGAGTCGCTCGGAGTCGTGCACGTTCATCTGGCAGCCGTAGGTGCGGACGGAGTAGGTCCGCGCGGGGGCGGTGGCGGTCGTGTCCATGGCGTTTTCAGCCTACGGCGGCGTGTGACGGTCGGGTGACGTGCCGCGGCGGGAGGTCCTCGGAGGTCACAACCCCGTTGCGAACAGGAAACCACTGTGTCTTGGGCCTCACCCGACCGGTAGTTTGCGGCCTCATGACCTCACTGGAGAAGCCGGACGCCGGTGCACGCGACCTCGGGCCCCCACTGGTGGTGATGAGCGCGGTCAACAAGCACTTCGGCGAGCTGCACGTGCTGCGTGACATCGAGCTCACCGTGCACACCGGCGAGGTGCTGGTGGTCATCGGTCCGTCGGGCTCGGGCAAGTCGACCCTGTGCCGCACGATCAACCGCCTGGAGACCATCGACGAGGGCACCATCACCGTCGACGGGAAGACCCTTCCGGAGGAGGGCAAGGCCCTGGCGGCGCTGCGCTCCGAGGTGGGCATGGTCTTCCAGTCGTTCAACCTCTTCGCCCACAAGACGATCCTCGAGAACGTCATGCTCGGTCCGGTGAAGGTGCGGGGCAAGGACAAGGCCGCCGCCAAGGCCCGGGCCATGGAGCTGCTCGAGCGGGTGGGCATCGCAGCCCAGTCCGACAAGCTCCCCGCCCAGCTCTCCGGCGGCCAGCAGCAGCGCGTGGCCATCGCCCGCGCCCTGGCCATGGAGCCCAAGGTCATCCTCTTCGACGAGCCGACCTCGGCCCTGGACCCGGAGATGATCAACGAGGTCCTCGACGTGATGACCCAGCTCGCCCGGGACGGCATGACCATGGTCGTGGTCACCCACGAGATGGGCTTCGCCCGCCGTGCGGCCGACCGGGTCGTCTTCATGGACGCCGGCCAGATCGTCGAGCAGAACTCCCCCGAGGAGTTCTTCACCAACCCGACCAGCGACCGGGCCAAGGACTTCCTGTCGAAGATCCTCACGCACTGAGCGCCTCCCCCGACCCCACCCCGAACACCGGCCCGCACCCGCGGACCCCACGAAGGAGCCCCCGCATGAACCGACGCATCCTCGCCCTCGCCGCCGGCGCGCTGGCCACCTCGCTCGCGCTCACCGCCTGCGGTGGCGGCTCGAGCTCCTCCGGCGCCGGCGACGTCTCCGTCGCCGACGCACCCACCTTCGAGGCGGGCACGACCATGGCCAAGATCGCCGACAGCGGCACGCTGCGGGTCGGCATCAAGTTCGACCAGCCCGGCTTCGGCCTCAAGGGTCTCTCCGGTGACTACGAGGGCTTCGACGTCGAGATCGCGAAGATCGTCGCCGGTGGCCTGGGGGTCGCGCCGGACAAGATCGAGTTCGTCGAGGCGAAGTCCGCCGTCCGCGAGACGGTCATCCAGAACGACCAGGTCGACATGGTCGTCGCGACGTACACGATCAACGACAAGCGCAAGAAGCTCATCTCCTTCGCCGGCCCGTACTACACCGCCGGCCAGCAGCTCATGGTCGCCTCCGACAACAGCACCATCACCAAGCCGGAGGACCTCAAGGCCAACCCGGACCAGCAGGTCTGCTCGGTCACCGGCTCCACCCCGAGCCAGAACATTCTCCCCTACCTGGCCAGCCCCTCCCAGCTCACGCTGTTCGACACCTACTCCGCCTGCAACGACGCCCTCGGCAACGGCCAGGTCCAGGTCGTCACCACCGACAACGTGATCCTGCTGGGCTTCGTCTCCGAGTCCGACGGCAAGTCGAAGCTCGTCGGCTCGCAGTTCACCGAGGAGCCGTACGGCATCGGCATCACCAAGGGCGACACCGCCTTCTGCGGCTTCATCAACGACCAGCTCACCGCGGCCGCGGCCGACGGCGCCTACGAGAAGGCCTGGACCTCCACCGCCGGCAAGGTCGAGGGCTCGGAGACCCCGACCCTGCCCACCCTCGACACCTGCAGCTGAGTGCGGGCCCCAGCATGAGCCCGGTTCTGGACCACCTCGACCTGTACGCGCAGGGCTTCCTGCGCTCGTTGTGGATCTGCCTCATCGCGATGGTCGGCTCCCTGGTCCTGGGGACGGTGCTCGCGGGTTTCCGGGTCTCTCCCGTGCCCACCCTGCGGTGGTTCGGGAGCGCCTACGTCACCGTGGTCCGCAACACCCCGCTCACCGTGGTGCTGTTCATGTTCGGGTTCGGGCTGCCCACGCTGGGGCTGAACGCCTCGTTCTACGTGTTCGGGGTGACGGCGCTGATCACCTACACCTCGGCCTTCGTGTGCGAGGCGGTGCGCAGCGGCGTCAACTCGGTGGCCCCGGGGCAGGCCGAGGCGGCGCGCAGCCTCGGTCTGAACTTCACCCAGTCGCTGACCACGGTGGTGCTGCCGCAGGCCTTCCGCACCGTGGTGCCGCCGCTGGGCAGCGTCATCATCGCCATGTTCAAGAACTCGGCCGTCGTCGGCGCCTTCGGGGTGGGTGGTGACCTGTACAGCGTCGCCCAGGGACTCTCCAGCGCCCAGGGCGAGCCGGCGCTCCCGGTCTACATCGGGTCGGCGATCGGCTACCTGATCATCACCCTCAGCGCCGGTGCCCTCCTGGCCGTCCTCGAGCGAAAGGTGGCGATCGTCCGATGACGACCTCGACCGACAACACGGCGCCGGCCACGGCGAAGGCCGGGAAGAAGCGGACCGCAGCACCCCAGGGTGCGAACGTGCTCTTCGACGCGCCCGGCCCGGCCGCACGCCGACGTTCTCTCGTCTTCAGCATCGTCGGCGCCGTGGTGGTGCTGGCGCTGGTCGTGCTGGCCGTCCTGCGCCTGGTCGACCGCGGCCAGTTCGACGGCGACCTCTGGTCGCCCCTGCTCAGCCCGGGCGACAAGGACTTCCAGGACGTCTGGCGCCTCATCGGGAACGGTTTGTGGAACACCGTGCGGGCCGCCGCGGTGTCGATCCTGCTGTCGTTGGTCATCGGCACGATCATCGCCATCCTGCGGCTGTCGCTGGGCCGGGTGGGCCGGCTGCCGGTGGTGGGGCTCATCGAGCTGCTCCGTGGGCTGCCCGTGATCATCACGATCCTGCTCGTCTACACCGTGGTGACGAACTACGGGGTCGACCTCACCTTCCTGCCCGGCGGGCAGGGCCTGTGGATCCTGGTCATCGGGCTCACGCTCTACAACTGCGTGATCATCGCGGAGATCGTGCGCGCCGGCGTCGCGTCACTGCCGAGGGGCCAGCGCGAGGCGGCCCTGGCCATCGGGCTCACCCCGCTGCAGACGCTGCGGACCATCCTGCTGCCGCAGGCCTTCCGGGTCATGCTGCCCTCGCTGGTCAGCCAGCTCGTGGTCGTCCTCAAGGACACGTCGCTGATCGCGTTCATCGGCGGGTACATCGAGCTCCTCAAGCAGGGCCAGCTGCTGATCCAGAACCTCCGCAACCCCATCCAGGTCTACGTGGTGGTGGCCGTCATCTACATCCTCATCAACTACGCCCTGAGCAAGCTGGCGGAGTACCTGGACCGTCGCTCCTCACGCGCCACCGCCAGCGGGGGCGTGACGGTGCCCGCCGGGGACTGACCGACGGGCGGGTGGTCGGGTCCTCAGCCCGCTCCGTGGGCGACGACCACCTGGTCCCGGCCACCCCGCTTCGCCCGGTACAGCGCCTCGTCCGCGGCGGAGTAGAGCTCTCGCAGTCCGCCCGAGCTGTGCGCGCGGTGCGCGACCCCGATGCTGACCGTCAGCGCGAGCCACGGGCCGTGGGCCAGCTCGAGCGGTGCGGCCCGAACAGCAGCGTGCAGCTCGCGGGCACGGATCGACGACGACGCCGACGTGCACCCGGTCAGCAGCACGGCCAGCTCGTCGCCCCCCGTGCGGCTGACCACGGCGTCGGTGTGCCGCACCGCCGCGGACAGCACACCGGCGAGGTGGCGGAGTGCGTCGTCCCCGGCCAGGTGGCCGTGGTGGTCGTTGACGGCCTTGACGTCGTCCACGTCGACGAGGATCAGGGCCGTGCCGCCCGCCACCGACGCGGACGTCAGCGCCGAGATGACCGCCTGGTCGAGGACGCGACGGGTGACGAGGCCGGTGAGCGGATCCACCGCTGCAAGGCTCTCCAGGCGGGCCACGAGCTCCTCCTGACGGTCACCGGCCCGGACGAGCAGCACCGACAGGAGCACGAGCGCGGTCCCCACGAGGACCGCGTCCGCCACGGCAACCGCCAGGGGTTCGAGCAGCAGCACCGCGGCGGTGTTGCCCACCACGGCGAGGCCGGTGACGAGGAAGGCTGCCGTCCGGCGCAGCTGGCTCGACGACCACAGCGTCGGCAGGGCGACGAAGACCTGGGCCGCGGCCGAGGTGTCCGCGGTGCGCAGGCCGAGCCCCAGCACGAGCAGCACCCCGACGGCAGGGATCGCCAGCAGGATCCCGTGTCGGTCCAACCAACCCGGGTCGACGGCGTGACAGGTCACCGTGAGGACGACGATGACGACGACGCCGAACCAGGAGGCAGCCTGCTCGGCCGAACCCGCCCGGGTCGGGGCGAAGACGGTGAACCCGACGACGACCGCGGCGGCAGTGACCACGATGCGCACGGCCACGTGCGTTGCCTGCCGGGCGTCCCGCGCCCGGAGCGACCTGCTGACCTCCACGGGAGGACCATCGGACCACCGGGAGGGGGGCTGTGCCCTCGCGGCCCGCAGTCACCCGCTCGGGTGCGACGACCACCCGGGCGGAGCGGGACGCACCACGACGGGACCAGCACCGGGCGACCACCTCGGGCTCGAGCGTGCCGCGGTGCCGACCTCGGCCAGTGATCGGTGCTGCCCCGACCAAGGAGCTCGCGCGGAACGGTCAGTCGAGCCCGTCCGGTGGCGCGCCGTCCCGCTCGAGCTCGTTCGCGACCACGGAACGCGCCACGTCGGGCGGATAGCCGCGCCGGGCCAGCATCCCGCCGAGCCGCCGGGTGAGGGCCGCCCGCAGCGCCGGTTCGGTCGGGATCGTGGTGCTGCGCAGCTTGCGCCGCACCAGCTCGACGGCCCGCTCCCGCTCGTCGTCGTCGTCGACCTGCTCGAGCGCCGCGCGGACGATCTCGTCGGCCACGCCCTTGGCGCGCAGCTCCGTGCCCAGCGCCCGCCGACCCTTGCCCGAGAAGCTGTGCCGTGCGCGGACCCACTCCTGGGCGAACGCGTCGTCGTCGACCAGTCCCACGGCCTCCAGGCGGTCGAGCACGTGCTGGGCCGTCCCGTCCCCGCAGCCGCGGCCGGCCAGTCGTCGACCCAGCTCGTGGCGGCTGCGAGGACGGACGGCGAGCAGGCCCAGGCACACCTCGTGCGCCTGCTCCCGGGTCAGCTCCGGGGCGTCCACCCCGGAGCCGGACCTCCGCGGACCGCCGAACGACACGTCAGAAGTCGACCGGGGCGGGCAGCGGCGCGACGTCGTCGGCGGTCAGCACCGCACCGATGCCGAGCTTCTCCTTGACCTTCTTCTCGATCTCGACGCCCACGTCCGGGTTCTCCAGCAGGAACTTGCGGGCGTTCTCCTTGCCCTGGCCCAGCTGGTCGCCGCCGTAGGTGTACCAGGCACCGGACTTGCGGACGAAGCCGTGGTCGACCCCCATGTCGATGAGCGAGCCCTCCCGGCTGATCCCGTGCCCGTAGAGGATGTCGAACTCGGCCTGCTTGAACGGCGGTGCCATCTTGTTCTTCACGACCTTGATGCGGGTGCGGTTGCCCACCGCGTCGGTGCCGTCCTTCAGGGTCTCGATGCGGCGGATGTCCATCCGGATCGAGGCGTAGAACTTCAGCGCCTTGCCGCCGGTGGTCGTCTCCGGCGAGCCGAACATGACGCCGATCTTCTCGCGGAGCTGGTTGATGAAGATGACGGTGGTGCCGGAGCTGCTCATCGCACCGGTGATCTTGCGCAGCGCCTGGCTCATCAGCCGGGCCTGCAGACCCACGTGGCTGTCGCCCATCTCGCCCTCGATCTCCGCGCGGGGCACCAGCGCAGCGACCGAGTCGATGACCAGGACGTCCAGCGCACCGGAGCGGATCAGCATGTCCGCGATCTCCAGCGCCTGCTCGCCGGTGTCGGGCTGGGAGACCAGCAGCGCGTCGGTGTCCACGCCGAGCTTCTTCGCGTAGTCCGGGTCGAGCGCGTGCTCGGCGTCGATGAAGGCCGCGATGCCGCCGGCCTTCTGCGCCTCGGCCACCGCGTGCAGCGCGATGGTGGTCTTGCCCGACGACTCCGGGCCGTAGATCTCCACCACGCGGCCGCGGGGCAGGCCGCCGATGCCCAGCGCCACGTCCAGGGCGAGGGAGCCGGTGGGGATGACGGCGACGGGCACGCGGGCCTCGTCACCCAGACGCATCACCGAGCCCTTGCCGAAGTTCTTGTCGATCTGGGACATGGCCAGCTCGAGCGCCTTGTCCCTGTCCGGTGCGGTGGCCATGGTCGTCTCCTCGTCCGGTGCGCCCTGCGGAGCACTCGTCGCTCGTCGTCGTGCGGTCGGTGGCAACGGTATGGCCGGGGACCGACAGTTCCGGGGGTCGTCGTCCGCCTGTGGACAGGTGACCCCGCTGTGGACAACTCCACCGGACCGGTGACGACTGTAGACGAACACGTGTTCGAGCGTGGTAGGGCCGTGCCGACACGCCGCTGCGGCGGCGCACCCCCGTCACGGACCCCCGTGCTGCGTCGACGAGCGGTGGACGACACAATCGGGGACGAGCCGCTCCGACCGGGCCCGGCCGCACGCCAGGAGGACGCGATGAGCGAACCGCAGCCGGGCCCCGCCCGCACCACGAACGGCCTCGTCCTGGTCCACCGGGTGGGCGCGATCGTCCTGGGGCTGGTGCTCTGGGTGTTCGGCATCCTCGGTCTGATCAGCCAGCTGGGCTTCTTCAACACCACCGGCCAGCCGGTGCTCGGGCTGAGCAGCAACGGCCTGCTGTCGCTGGTCTCGCTCGTGGTCGGGGCCGTGCTGATCGGCTCCGGCATCCGGGGCGGGAAGACCGCGTCCACCGTGACGGCCGTCATCGGTGGGCTGTTCCTGCTCTCCGGCCTGGCCAACCTGGCCGTGCTCGACACCTCGGCGAACCTCCTCGCCTTCACCATCCGCAACGTGTTCTTCAGCCTCGTGGTCGGGCTGATCCTCCTGGTCCTGGGTCTGTACGGGCGGGTCAGCGGCGGCCTGTCCGACGACAACCCCTACCGGCGCGAGCGCGAGGGCCGCACGAACGAGCTCGACCGCGCCGAGGCCGACCGCATCGACGAGATCGACGAGCTGTCGCGCGCCGAGCAGCTCGTCGCCGAGGGTCTGGCCACCCCCGAGCAGGAGGCGGCGGTCGCGGAGTCCCAGCAGCGGTTGGCCCAGCAGCGGCACGACGAGGCCTGGGCGCACGCACGCCGGACCGGCCAGGCGCCCACCTCCGGACCGGGCTCGAGCTCCACCCCGTCGTGAGCGCACCCCTGGAGGAGGTCACCACCACCGCGACCCACCCGGTCGGGCCGGTCCTGCTGCACCAGCGCTGGGCCGACGCGGTCTTCCTGCACTGGCCGGTCGACCCGGCGCGGGTGGCCCCGCTGCTGCCGGCCGGGGTGCACCCGGACGTGCACGACGGCAGCACCTGGGTGGGGATCATCCACTTCCGCATGGTGCGCCTGGGGTTCGGCCCACTGCCGGGCCTGCCGTGGCTGGGCGACTTCGCGGAGACCAACGTGCGGCTCTACACCACCGACGACGACGGGCGTCGTGGCGTCGTCTTCCGCTCCCTGGACGCCGACCGCGGCCTGCCCGTGCTCGCCGCCCGTGGCGCGGCCGCACTGCCGTACAACTGGGCACCCAGCCGGGTCGACGTCCGCCGCTCGGCGGGCGAGGCGCGCACGGTGCGCTACGAGACGTCCCGGCGCTGGCCGGGACCCCGCGGGGTGAGCACCCGCACCGAGGTGACCGTGGGCCCGCGGATCGACGAGCCGTCCCCGCTGGAGCACTTCGTGACCGCGCGGTGGGCCCTGCACACCTCGCGGCTGGGCCCGCGCGGGCGCACCACCGTCCGCTGGCCCAACGCGCACGAGGCCTGGCCGCTGCACCGGGCGGAGCTGACCCACCTGGAGGAGGACGTCGTGGCCGCGGCGGGCCTGCCGGGGGTGACGGACGTGGCGCCCGCCAGCGTCCTCTACTCCCCCGGCGTGCGGGTCGTCTTCGGGCCCTGGACGAGGCTGGGTCGGTAGGGCGCGATCAGAGGTCGGGTCCGAGCCGGCGCTCCGGCGGGACGTCGAAGTCCTCGCACAGGGCCGCCCAGACCACTCGTGGGTCGAACCCGTCCGCGATCGCCCGCGCCGGCGTCCGCCCACCCAGCACCGGCAGGACGTGGTCGACGACGACGGCCGAGCCCCGCACCCGCCCGAACTCCGACCGGACCAGCAGCTCGAACTCCGACACGCGCACCCTGCCACCGTAGGGGCCGGTGGCGGTCCCGCTCAGCGGAGCGCGTCCCGGCAGATCACCACCGGGTCCTCCACCGACCCCGCCGAGGCCGCGGCGCGGCGGGCCGCGACGGCGAACGCGGGACCGGTGAGCACCCGGTGCACGGCGTCGGCGAGCGCTGCGGGGCCCAGCAGGCGCACGACGACCGCGCTGCCCTGACGCTCGGCGCGCCGGGCGAGCTCCCACTGGTCGCCCCCGCCGGGGACGACGACGGCCGGGACCCCGGCGCCCAGGGTCTTGCCCAGCATCCCGTTGCCCCCACCGCACACCGTGACCTGCGCCTGCGCCAGCAGCGGCCCCTGCCTCCCGGACCCGACCGCGACCCAGGGCGGCAGGTCCTCGGGCAGCGTCGCACCGGGCAGCGTCGCACCGGGCAGCGTGGTGCACACGACCCGGACGCCACGCAGACCGCGCAGCGCCGTCTCGAACAACCCGGCCGTCCCGCCCGAGGCCGTGGACGCGCTGAGCAGCACCAGCGGCTCGTCGCCCGGTGGCGGCGCGAGGACTCCCGCGGCGGGGTCCCAGAGCAGCGGCCCGACGACGTGGGCCTCGCCCGGCCAGTCCGGGCGCGGCACCTCCAGCGCGGGCAGCGTGGCCACCAGCCGGGCGCGGGGCCCGGGGTCGACCGCCGGCAGCCCGACGCTGCGACGGGCCGCCCGCCGCTGCCGCCGGCCCCGGCGCAGCGCGGGTGCGGTGACCGCACGCAGACCGGCGTCCCGGGCTCGGCCCCGCACCCCGGTCCCGGCGGCGAGCCCGCTGCCCAGCGGCGGCAGCCCCCGCGAGGGCAGGTACAGCGGGTGCGGGACCAGCTCGACCCAGGGCAGCCCCGCCCGCTCGGCGGCCATGCCGCCGCACACGGTGAGCACGTCGGCGACCACGAGGTCGACCGCGAGCTCGCGCAGCAGGGGGACCAGCGGGGTGGACATGCGGGCCGAGCGGCCGTGCAGGCGCTGGCCCGCGTTGCCGTCGTCGTCCCCCGCGGCGGGGGCCAGGTCGGGCAGCTCGCGGACCTCGATCCCCTCGGCGCGCACCCGCTCCAGCCAGCCGGAGCCGGTGAGCAGGACGGGATCCTCGCCGGCGTCGCGCAGCCGCAGGCACAACGCGACGGCCGGGAACGAGTGCCCGGGGTCGGGTCCGGCCACCACCGCGACGCGCACGCCGCGCAGTCTGCCGGACGGACACCGAGAGCCCCGGGCGCGGCGTGCGTCCGGGGCCCTGGTGGGGTGGGCTCAGCTCAGCGCTGGCCACCGTTGACGTGCAGCGTCTGGCCGGAGACGAAGCCGGCGTCCTCGCTGGCGAAGAAGGCGACGGCGGCGGCGATGTCCTCGGGCTTGCCCACGCGGGCGACGGGGATCTGCTGGGCGGCGCCCTCGCGGAACTGGTCCGGGGTGATGCCCATGCGGTGGGCGGTGGCCTCGGTCATCGCGGTGTCGATGAAGCCGGGGGCGATGGCGTTCACGGTGATGCCGAAGCGACCCAGCTCGATGGCCGCGGTGGCGGTGAAGCCGATGATCCCGGCCTTGGCCGCGGAGTAGTTGGCCTGGCCGCGATTGCCCAGCGCACTGCGGCTGGACAGGTTGACCACGCGGCCGTACTTGTTGTCCACCAGGTGCTTCTGGGCAGCCTTGGTGAGCAGGAACGTGCCCCGCAGGTGCACCGCCAGGACGAGGTCGAACTCCTCGACGCTCATCTTGAACAGCATGTTGTCGCGGGTGATGCCGGCGTTGTTGACGACGATGTCGAGCTTGCCCAGCTCGCTCACGGTCTGCTCGACGGCCGCGTTCACGCTGGCCTCGTCGGAGACGTCGCAGGTGATGCCGATCGCCTTGCCGCCCTTGAGGGTGAGCGCCTCGGCGCTCGAGGCCACCGCGTCGGCGTTCATGTCCAGCAGCGCGACCGCGGCACCTTCGGCGACCAGCCGCTCGGCGATGCCGAAACCGATCCCCTGGGCCGCGCCGCTGATGATCGCCACTCGTCCGTCGAACCGTGCCATCGTGTGTGCCTCGTCCTTCGCGTCGTCGGTGCAGCGTCGGTGCTGCGCCCTGAGGGTAGCGCCGGGCCGATCCGGCGTCTGCCGACGCCGTGCGGACTGTCGGTGCCCAGGTGCAGGATCACCACGGTGACGACCAGGGCGGTGACAACCACTGCGGTGACGACCAGGGCGGTGACGACCACTGCGGTGACCGACGCCGTGACCACCGACGTGCTCGGCGGGTTCTCCCCCGCCACCCGCGCGTGGTTCACCGGCGCCTTCCTCGCCCCCACCCCCGCCCAGGTCGGGGCGTGGGCCGCCGCCCAGGCGGGCACGCACGCGCTGGTGGTCGCCCCCACCGGTTCCGGCAAGACGCTGGCCGCCTTCCTGTGGGCGCTGGACCGGCTGGCGTCGACGGAGGTGCCCGAGGAGCCACGGCAGCGTTGTCGCGTGCTGTACGTGTCGCCGCTGAAGGCCCTGGCGGTGGACGTGCAGCGCAACCTGCGCTCCCCGCTGGCCGGGATCCGGCAGGAGGCGCAGCGTGCCGGGTCACCGCTGCGGGAGATCACCGTGGGTTCGCGCAGCGGCGACACCCCGGCCGACGAGCGCCGGGCGTTCAACCGCACCCCGCCCGACGTGCTGGTGACCACCCCGGAGTCGTTGTTCCTGCTGCTCACCTCGGCGGCGCGGGAGTCGCTGCGCGGGGTGGAGACGGTCATCGTCGACGAGGTGCACTCGGTGGCGGCAACCAAGCGCGGGGCGCACCTGGCCCTGAGCCTGGAGCGCCTGGACGAGCTGCTGGAGCGCCCCGCGCAGCGCATCGGGCTCTCGGCCACGGTCCGCCCGGTGGACGAGGTGGCGGCCTTCCTCGGGGGTGGTCGTCCGGTCCAGGTGGTGCAACCCCCCTCGACCAAGACCATCGAGGTCACCGTGCAGGTGCCGGTGGAGGACATGGCGAGCCTGGGCCAGCCGACGGGCGAGGTGCAGGGCTCCGCCGCCGGGGCGGAGACGCGCACCTCGATCTGGCCGTCGGTGGAGGCCCGGATCCTCGAGCTGGTGCAGTCGCACCGGTCGACGATCGTGTTCTGCAACTCCCGACGCCTCGCGGAACGGCTGACCGCCAAGCTCAACGAGCTGGTGAACGAGCCCGCCGAGGAGGCCGGTCCCCACCCCGCGGAGCTCGCGGGGGCGGCCGGGGCCACCGCGGGCCGGGCCGAGGGCGCGGTCGAGGTCGTCATCGCCCGCGCCCACCACGGCTCCATGTCGCGCGAGCAGCGCACCGACGTCGAGGAGGCGCTGAAGGGTGGCACCCTGCCCTGCGTGGTGGCGACGTCGTCGCTGGAGCTGGGCATCGACATGGGCGCGGTCGACCTGGTGGTGCAGGTGGAGGCCCCGCCCAGCGTGGCGGCGGGGCTGCAGCGGGTGGGCCGGGCCGGTCACCAGGTGGGCGCGGTGTCGTCGGGGGTGATGTTCCCGAAGTTCCGCGGCGACCTCGTCTCCTGCGCCGTGGTGGCCGAGCGGATGGCGGCCGGGGCCATCGAGAGCATGCGCTACCCCCGCAACCCGCTGGACGTGCTCGCCCAGCAGGTGGTGGCCATGGTCGCCCTCGAGCCGTGGAGCGTCACCGACCTCGCCGCCCTGGTGCGCCGGGCCGCCCCCTTCGCCGCCCTGCCGGACTCGGCGCTGCACTCGGTGCTGGACATGCTGGCCGGGCGCTACCCCAGCGAGCAGTTCGGCGAGCTGCGGGCGCGGATCACCTGGGACCGGGTGACCGACGAGCTGCGCGGGCGCCCCGGAGCCCAGCGGCTCGCCGTCACCTCCGGCGGCACGATCCCCGACCGCGGGCTGTTCACGGTGATGACCCCGGGCGGGGAGGACGGCGCCCGGGGCTCCCGGGTCGGCGAGCTGGACGAGGAGATGGTCTACGAGTCCCGGGTGGGCGACACGTTCCTGCTCGGCTCCAGCGCCTGGCGCGTGCAGGAGATCACCCACGACCGGGTCATCGCGGTCCCCGCTCCCGGCCAGCCCGCGAAGATGCCGTTCTGGCGCGGGGAGTCCGTGGGTCGCCCGCTGGAGCTGGGGCGGGCGCTGGGGGCGTTCGTCCGCGAGATCGTCGCGCTGGACACCCCGGACGCCCGGTCCCGGGCCGAGGCCGCCGGGCTGGACGCCTGGGCGGTGGACAACCTGCTCGCGTACCTCGGCGAGCAGGCGGAGGCCACCGGGCGGGTGCCCGACGACCGCACCATCGTCGTCGAGCGCTTCCGCGACGAGCTGGGCGACTGGCAGGTCGCGGTGCACTCCCCGTTCGGCGCCCAGGTCAACGGCCCGTGGGCGCTGGCCGTGGCCGCCCGGCTGCGCGAGCGGCGCGGGGTCGACGCCCGGGTCGCCTCCTCGGACGACGGGATCGTGCTGCGGCTGCCGTCGGTGTTCGAGGGCGACCCCTTCGGCGGCCTGGACGACACGAGTGCCGGTGAGGAGGTGCTGGCCGGCGCCGAGGACGTGCTGCTCGACCCCGACGAGGTGGAGCAGCTGGTCATCGCCGAGATCGGCGGCTCGGCGCTGTTCGCGGCCCGGTTCCGGGAGTGCGCCGCGAGGTCCCTCCTGCTGCCCCGCCGCGATCCGGGGCGGCGCACCCCGCTGTGGCAGCAGCGGCAGAAGTCCGCCCAGCTCCTGGAGGTGGCCAGCGGCTACGAGCAGTTCCCGGTGGTGCTGGAGGCCATGCGGGAGTGCGTGCAGGACGTCTACGACCTGCCCGGGCTGCGTGAGCTCATGGCCGACGTGCGGGCGCGGCGGGTGAAGGTCGTCGAGGTCACCACCACCGCGCCCTCCCCGTTCGCGCGGAGCCTGCTGTTCGGCTACGTCGGCACGTTCCTCTACGAGCTCGACGCCCCGCTGGCCGAGCGCCGCGCCGCCGCGCTGAGCCTCGACTCGACCCTGCTCGCCGAGCTGCTGGGCACGGAGAGCGTGCGCGAGCTGCTCGACGTCGAGGCGCTGGCGGAGATCGAGGGCCAGCTGCAGCGCACCGTGACCGAGCGGCACGTCCGCAACGCCGAGGGCCTGGCCGACCTGCTGCGCTTCGTGGGCGACCTCTCCGACGAGGATGCGGTCGCCCGCGGCTCGCAGCCGGGCTGGCTCGACGAGCTGGTCACCGCACGACGGGCGCTGCGGGTGCGGATCGCCGGGGAGTCCCGGGTCATCGCGATCGAGGACGCCGGGCGCTACCGGGACGCCCTGGGCGTGGCCCTGCCCGTGGGGGTGCCCGAGGTGTTCACCGAGCCCGTCACCGACCCGCTCGGTGAGCTCGTCGGGCGCTACGCACGCACCCACGGTCCGTTCCCGGCCGCCGCGCTGGCCACCCGGCTCGGGCTCGGCGTCGCCGTGGTCGCCGGGGTCCTGGACCGGCTCACCGGCAGCGGCCGGCTGGTGCGCGGCGAGCTGCGCCCGGAGGGCACCACCACCGAGTACTGCGACGCCGAGGTGCTGCGCCGGGTGCGGCGGGCCTCCCTCGCGCTGCTCCGCGCCGAGGTCGAGCCGGTCGAGCCCGCGGCGCTGGGTCGGTTCCTGCCCGCGTGGCACGGGATCACCCCCGGCCGGCGGCTGCGCGGGGTGCCCACCGCCGACGACCTGCTCGGCGTGGTCGAGCAGCTGGCCGGAGCCCCGCTGCCCGCGAGCGCGCTGGAGACCCTGGTGCTGCCGGCGCGGCTGCCCGGCTACTCCCCCGCCCTGCTCGACGAGCTCACGGCGTCGGGCGAGGTGACGTGGACCGGCTGTGGGTCGCTGGCCGGTGGTGACGGCTGGCTCGCGCTGGCCCCGACCGACGTCGCCGACCTGCTGCTGCCCGAGGTGGACCCGGAGCCGCCCGACTCCCCGCTGCACCGGGCGCTGCTGGCCGAGCTGACCGGGGGCGGCGCGCTGTTCTTCCGCCAGCTCGCCGACCGGGCGGGGACGACGCTCGTGGCGGCCGACGAGCCCGCTCCCGGCGACGCCGAGACGATCACCGCGCTCTGGGACCTGCTGTGGGCCGGCCTGGCCACCAACGACACCCTGGCCCCGGTGCGGGCACTGGCCGGCACCAGGGGCACGACCCACCGGGCCCGCAAGGCAGCCCCCCGCGGGCGCTACGCCCGGATGCGGGCGGGCCGCCCGTCCGTGCCTTCGCGGACGGGTCCACCCACGGTCGCCGGACGCTGGTCGGCCGCGGTGGAGCGCGAGGTCGACCCCACCCGGCGGGCCGCCGCCCGCGCCGAGGCCTACCTGGAGCGCCACGGGGTGCTGACCCGGGGCGCGGTGGACACCGAACGGGTCGTCGGGGGCTTCTCCGCGGTCTACAAGGTGCTGCGAGCGATGGAGGACTCCGGACGCTGCCGCCGCGGGTACGTCGTCGAGGGCCTGGGCGGGGCGCAGTTCGCGGTGCCCGGGGCGATCGACTGCCTGCGTGCGCTCTCGCACCCCGACGAGGGCGGTGAGCCCGTCGCCCTGCTGCTTGCCGCCACCGACCCCGCCCAGCCCTGGGGGGCCGCCCTGGAGTGGCCGCCGGTGATCGGCGCCGGGCAGGCGGGCCGCGCCAAGCACCGGCCCGCCCGCAAGGCCGGGTCGCTGGTCGCGCTGGTCGACGGCACCCCGGCGCTGTACGTGGAGCGCGGCGGCAAGAGCGTGCTCAGCTTCACCGAGGACCCGGCGCACCTCGCCGCCGCCGCCGCCACCCTGGCCGGGGCGGTGCAGGACGGCCGGCTCGCCTCGCTGTCGGTGGAACGGGCCGACGGGGGCGACGCGCTCGGCTCCCCGCTGGGCGAGGTGCTCAGCGAGGCCGGGTTCCGGGCCACCCCCAAGGGCCTGCGGCTGCGGGCCTGAGCGGTGGCAGGACCACCACCACGGATCTGAGCGGCACCGTGGCCACCCTCCGTGCCGGAGGGGCGCTGTTCGCGCACGGGCACGGCAGCCGGGTCGACGGGACCTCGAGGCCCGGCAGCGGCACCGACGTCGCCGCGCACTTCGGCGGACGGTCGCCCCGCTCGTGGGAGGTCGCGGTGCCCGGGTGCACCGACCTCGTGGTGCTCGACGACGCGCCGCTGCACCTGGCGGGACGCATCGCGCTGCGTGGCCGGCCCCCGTCTCCGCCACCTCGCGGCTCGGCGTGCCGGGGAGCAGTGCGGGGTCGACCAGGATGCTCGGCGTGCACGGGATCGTGCCGGTCGACCCGGCGGCGTCGGCCGCGACGGCGAGCGGCTTCCGCGACGTCCTGGTCCACGGGAACCTCCGCCCGACCGGAGACCTGGACGCCTTCGTCGTGGCGCGCGCGGCCTGGGCCGCCGGCGCGGACGGGGCGTGTCCCTGAGCTCAGGCCTGGGTCGGTGCCACCCGGTTCCGCGGCACCCGGACGACCAGCGCCACCCCGACCGCGACGACGAGGATGCCGAGCAGCGAGACCGGGGCCAGCCGCTCGCCGAACAGCAGGTACGCCTCGACCGCGGTGGCCGGGGGCACCAGGTAGAACAGCGACGACACCCCGGAGGCACTGCCGCGCCGCAGCAGCACGAGCAGCAGCAGCACCGCCCCGATCGACAGCACCACCACCAGCCAGACGAGCGCACCGACGAACCGCGGGGTCCAGCTGAGCGCCAGGTCCTCGGTGGTCACCGCGAGCACCGCCAGCACCGCCGTGGCGCCCGCGTACTGCGCCGCCGTGCCCGCGACCAGCGGGGTCCCGTCGCCGTACCGCTTCTGGTGCAGGGTGCCCGTGGCCCCGCACAGCAGGGCGACCAGGCAGGCGACGAGCCCGGTGACCGTCACACCGTCGGCCGCGGCCAGCCCGGGGGCCAGGACCAGCCCCACCCCCAGCACCCCCAGCGCCAGGCCCACCCACTGCGACCGGCGCAGGGCCTCCCCCAGCACGGTCCCGGCGAGCACCGCGACCAGCACCGGCTGCAGGCTCACCACCACCGAGCTCACCCCGGCGGGGAACCCGCGCGAGATGGCCCAGAACACGCCGCCGAGGTACCCCGCGTGCAGCAGCACCCCGGTCAGCACCGAGCGTCCCACCTGTGCCCGGGTGGGCCGAGCTCCGCGCAGCAGCAGCGCCAGCGCCCCCAGGAGCACCGCGGCCACGGCGAGCCGCAGCGCGAGGAAGGTGAAGGGCGGGGCGTAGGGCAGCCCGTACTTCGCCCCGACGAAGCCGGTGCTCCACAGCAGCACGAAGATCGCGGGCGCCGCTGCCAGCGCCATCCCGGACGCGCCGGCACCCCTGCTCACCGCGCGCACGGTATCGCCCCGGTGCGAGGATCACCCGTGTGCCCGAGGGAGACACCGTCTGGCTGGCCGGCAAGCGCCTGCGCGCCGCGCTGGTGGGCGAGGAGCTGGTCCGCGGCGAGCTGCGACACCCGGAGCTCTCGACGGTGGAGCTGGTGGGGCGCACCGTGACCGCGGTGGCCAGCGTGGGCAAGCACCTGCTGACCCGCTTCGACGACGGGTCCACCCTGCACACGCACTTCCTCATGGACGGCTCGTGGCACCTGTACCCGCCCGGGGCGCGCTGGAGCGGGCCCGACCACCAGGTGCGGGCGGTGCTCGCCGTCCCCGACCGGGTCGCGGTGGGGTTCCGCCTGCACCAGATGACGCTGGTGCCCACCGACGACGAGGCCCGGGTCGTGGGCCACCTCGGTCCCGACCTGCTCGACGACGCGTGGGGCCCGGAGCTCGAGGCGGCTGCGGTGGCGAACCTCGCCGCGCAGGGGACGCGGGAGCTCGGCCAGGCGCTGCTCGACCAGCGGGTCCTCGCGGGGCTCGGCAACCTCTACCGCAACGAGATGTGCTTCCTGCTCGGGGTGTCGCCCTGGGTCGCCGTGCGCGCGGTGGATCCGGTGCGCACCGTCCGGATGGGCCGGGACCTGCTGTGGCGCAATGCCGACCGGCCGGAGCAGTCGACCACGGGCGCCCTGGGGTACGGCGCGCAGCACTGGGTGTTCGAGCGGGCGGGCGGCCCGTGCCGCCGCTGCGGCACCCGGATCCGCACGGCCCTGCAGGGTCCCGGGCACCAGGCGCGGATCACCTACGTGTGCACCAGGTGCCAGCCGGGCCCGCACCCCCCGCTCGCCGCCGGACGGCGCCCCCAGCAGCCCACCGTGCCCCGGTCCCGCTACGGCTGACCCCGCACCCCGCACCCCGCGAAGCGCGGGCTCGTCGCTGTTCCCGCGCCCGTCGAACGGCACGAAGCGTGCTACTGACGGGTGGGGTGGGAGGCGTGCAGGTCGGCGAGCTCGACCAGCGCTGCGGTGAGGGCGTCCACCCGGTCCACGGCGGCGGTGAGGTCCGCAGACGCTCGCCCCGGGCCGCCCAGGCTGGCCACCGCCCGTGCCGCCGAGGCCACGAGCCCGTCGTGCGCACCGACCCCGGCCTCCAGCCGGGCCAGGGCGGACGAGACCACACCCGCGAGCTCGGCGGCCGCGGCGGGGCTGGTGTTGCGCGCGCGCTCGAGCGCGGCCAGGTCGGCGGCCTCCCGGCGCAGCGCGGCGGCAGCGACCCGGGCGGCCGCGCGGGCCTGCTCGATCTCCTCCGACGGCACCGCCGGGTCGCGCTCCAGCAGGTCGAGCAGCTCGGCCAGGCTGCGCTCGGCGAGCGTCAGGCGGCCCAGTGCCGGGTTCGCCGCGGAGTCCCGTCCGGGCCGCCGGACCGGCACCGGTGCCGGCGCGGGCAGCGGGGTGCGGACCAGCCGCCGCCACCGGAGGCCGACCACCGCGGTCGGCACGAGCACGAGCGCGGCGAGACCACCCCCCGCGAGCGGGACGACGGGCACCGCACCGATCGCCAGCGCGACCGATCCGGTGCCGAGCAGCCCTGCGACCCCACCCAGCCCGGCGGTCGCGGCCCGGGCCGCACGGCGTCGCCGCAGCAGCTGCTCCCGGGGGTCCCGCCAGTGGGCGAGCGCCGCCGTCGCGGTCCCGAGGTGGTCCCCGGCGGTCCGCGCCACGAGGCGCACCCGCTCCACCGACCCACCGACGGCCACGACGGCGCCGTCCTCAGCCCTGCTGGTTGCCCTGGGCCGGCGGTGCGCCGGCCCCGTCGGTCGACTTGGTCATGCCGATCGAGCCCTGGGTGCCGCCACCGGCGGGCAGCTCGCCACGCATCGTCGCCCGGATCTGCTCCAGGCGGCTGTGCCCGGCCATCTGCGTCGTCGACTGCTCGATCTCGGCGAGACGACCCTCGACGGAGTTCTCGGCCAGGTCGGCCGATCCCAGCGCGGTCGCGTAGCGCTTCTCGATCTTGTCCCGAACCTCGTCGAGCGAAGGGGTGTTGCCCGGGGCCGAGAGCTGGCTCATGGAGCGCAGCGAGGAGCTCACCTGCTCCTGCATCTTGGCCTGCTCGAGCTGGCTCAGGAGCTTGGTGCGCTCGGCCAGCTTCTGCTCCAGGCGCGACGCGTTCTGCTGCACCGCCTGCTTGGCCTGCCCGGCCGCCCCGATGGCCTGGTCGTGCAGCTGCTTGAGGTCCTCGATGCCCTGCTCGGCGGTGATGAGCTGCGCGGCGAGGGTCTCGGCGCTCTGCTCGTACTGCTGGGCCTTGGCCTCGTCGCCCTTGGTGCGCGCCTCGTCGGCGAGCACGAGGGCCTGCCGGGTGTTCGCCTGGTACTTCTCGACCTCGCCGAGCTGGCGGTTCAGCTTCATCTCCAGCTGGCGCTGGTTGCCGATGACGGCGGCGGCCTGCTGGGACAGCGACTGGTGCTGACGCTGGGCGTCCTCGATGGCCTGCTGGATCTGCACCTTCGGGTCGGCGTGCTCGTCGACCTTCGAGGAGAACAGCGCCATCGAGTACTTCCACGCCTTCACGAACGGGTTCGCCATGAGCTGCGTCTGCCTCCGTCGAGTCTGTGCCGCACGAGCGGCAGGTGCACGACCCTCGCGCACCGTGTGGGCGACGCGAACCGTCGCGACCACCGGGCACCCATCGTGGCACGGTCGGACCGTGCGCGGGGTGCCTACGCCGCGTGGGCCGCGAGGCGCACGACCGACGGCGCCGGGATGACCACGCGCGGCACGTCCGTGCGGGCGTCGCCCGACGACACCCGACCGTCGACCCGGCCCTCACCGACGGCGAGCGTCTCGCTCACGTCACCGAGGACCTCCGACAGGGGCACCTCGAGGGCGTCGCAGATCGCGGCCAGCAGCTCGCTGGAAGCCTCCTTGCGCCCACGCTCCACCTCCGACAGGTAGCCCAGGCTGACCCGGGCCGTGCCCGACACCTCGCGCAGGGTCCGGCTCTGCGCGGTCCGTGCCCGGCGCAGGCTGTCCCCGATGGCCTCGCGCAGCAGCACTGCCATGATCTCGCTCCCCACTTCTCCGCGTCCTTCTCTGACGTCAACGCTGCGACCCTCAGGTTCGGTTCCCCGGTGCCGGCACCGTTCCCGGTCGGGTGACACCCCGGCTCAGCAGCGCCGCCTGCTGCAGGCGCATCCCCTCCCGGCGCAGCCGCACCGCGCGGACGACGTAGTCCACGCCGGTGACCACGGTGAGCACGAGCGCCACGACCAGGAACACCACCGCGACCCCGTGCAGCACGCCCGAGAGCGGCAGCACGTAGAGCCCGATGGCCAGCGACTGCGCCAGGGTCTTGGCCTTGCCGCCGCGGCTCGCGGGGATGACCCCGTGCCGGATGACCCAGAAGCGCAGCAGCGTGACGCCCAGCTCGCGCCCGACGATGACCAGGGTCACCCACCAGGGCAGCTCGCCGAGGATGCTCAGCCCGACGAGGGCGGCACCCATCAGCGCCTTGTCCGCGATGGGGTCGGCGATCGTGCCGAAGTCGGTGACCAGGCCCCGTCGACGGGCGATCTCCCCGTCGACCCGGTCGGTGAACGCGGCCACCGCGAAGATCCCGAAGGCCGCGACCCGCCACCCCGCGCTGTGGCCGCCGTCCACGAACAGGGCGAACCAGAACACCGGCACCAGCACCAGGCGCAGCACGGTCAGCCCGTTGGCGATGTTCACCACAGGTGCCGGACCGGCCTGGGGACGGCTCACCCGCGCTGCTCCGCCGGGGGTGTCACCGCTCGGGCGATCCGCTCGACGACCCCGACCGCCTCGACGACCAGGTCCACGCCCTCCGACGCCACCACCCGGCACCGCCACAGCTCCCCGACGCCGACCTCGCCGACCTCGGTGAACACGCACTCGCCGTCGACCTCGGGTGCCTGGTGGGCGGCCCGGCCGGTCGCGATGCCGACCTCGCCCGCCGAGAGCCCGTGCTCCCCGGCAGGATCTCCGTCCGACTCCACGAGGACGACGACCTCGGTGCCGATGCGGTCCTCGGCGCGCTGGGCGGTGAGCTCGTCGACGAGGGTGGAGATCCGCTCGACCCGCTCGGCGACGACGTGCTCGGGCAGGTGCCCGTCCAGGCCCACCGCCTCGGTGCCGTCCTCGTCGGAGTAGCCGAACACGCCCACCGCGTCCAGGCGCGCACCGATGAGGAACTGCTCGAGCTCGACCAGGTCGTCCTCGGTCTCGCCCGGGAAGCCGACGATGACGTTGGTGCGGATGCCCGCCTCGGGGCTCAGCACGCGGATGCGCGCGCACAGGTCCAGGAAGCTCTCCCGGTCGCCGAAGCGGCGCATCCGTCGCAGCACCGCCCCGGAGCCGTGCTGGAAGGAGAGGTCGAAGTAGTCGGCCACCCCGGCGGTGCCCGCGATGGCCGACAGCAGCGCGGGGCGGGTCTCGGCCGGCTGCAGGTAGCTCAGCCGCACCCGGTCGATGCCCTCGACCTCCGCCAGCGCGGGCAGCAGCGTGTCCATGAGCGTCGGGTCGCCCAGGTCCTTGCCGTAGGAGGTGGAGTTCTCGCTCACCAGGTACAGCTCGCGGACGCCCTGCTCGGCGAGCCAGCGGGCCTCGCTGAGCACGTCGGCGGGGCTGCGGGAGACGAAGCTGCCGCGGAAGGAGGGGATCGCGCAGAAGCTGCAGCGCCGGTCGCAGCCCGACGCCAGCTTGAGCGGCGCGACCGGGGCGTCGTCCAGGCGACGGCGGACGACCCGGCTCGCCGGACCCCACGCGTGCCCGGGGACGGTGACGTCGGTGGCGGCGGCGGGCCGGTCGACCGGGGTGATGGGCAGCAGCAGGCGACGGTCGGACGGCACGTGGCTGGGGACCTCGTGCCCGCCGAGGATCTCCTGCAGCCGCGCCGCCATGTCCGGGTAGTGGTCGAAGCCGAGCACGGCGTCGGCCTCGGGCAGGTCGGCGGCGAGCTGCTCGCCGTAGCGCTCGGCCAGGCACCCGACGGCGACGACCTTCGCCCCGGTGTCGGACGCGGCGAGCAGGGTGTCGATGGAGTCCTTCTTGGCCTGCTCCACGAAGCCACAGGTGTTCACGACGACGAGGTCGGTCTCCTC
This sequence comes from Mycobacteriales bacterium, assembly GCA_038234335.1. Taxonomy (GTDB): domain Bacteria; phylum Actinomycetota; class Actinomycetes; order Mycobacteriales; family Mycobacteriaceae; genus Rhodococcus_D. Next base: position 77,378 of record JBBSUN010000006.1, on the reverse strand, counting down.
CCCGTCCGCGACGAGGGTGAACCCACCCTCCTCCAGCCGGCCGGCGAGCTCCTCGGAGTCCACCTCGTTGCGCGCACACCCCATCGTCAGCAGCGAGACCCTCGGGTTCGGGGCGGGGGGGTGGGCAGTCACAGCAGGAGCAGACACCACTGCAGCCTAGTCGCCCGAGCCTCGTTACCCTGCCGGACATGGACGTGGGTGCGGTGGAGCTGCGCCGTGCCCGCACCGCGGACGTGCCGGGCATCAAGGCCCTGGTCGACCGCTACGCCGGCCGGATCCTGCTCGAGAAGGACCTGGTGACCCTGTACGAGGCGGTCCAGGAGTTCTGGGTCGCGGTCCGGCACGACGACGACGCCGGGACGGTGGTGGGCTGCGGAGCGCTGCACGTGCTGTGGGCCGACCTCGGCGAGGTGCGCACGGTCGCCGTCGACCCGGCCCTGCTCGGACACGGGGTGGGCCACGCCGTCGTCGACGCACTGCTGCAGGTGGCCCGCGGGCTCGGCCTGCGCCGGGTGTTCGTGCTCACCTTCGAGACGCCGTTCTTCGCCCGTCACGGGTTCGCCGAGATCGAGGGCACCCCGGTCGAGCACACGGTGTACGAGGAGATGCGGCGCAGCTACGACGCCGGCGTCGCCGAGTTCCTGGACCTCAGCTACGTGAAGCCGAACACCCTGGGCAACACCCGGATGCTGCTGACGCTCTGACCCGCCCCGATAGCCTGCGCCCATGGCAACCTTCGTGGTCACGTACACCTACTCCGCCGCCCAGTCCGACGAGCGCGACACCCACCGCCCGGCGCACCGGGAGTACCTCGCCCGCCTCGTCGAGGCGGGCTCCATGCTGAGCACGGGCGCCCACGTCGACGGCTCCGGCGGCACCCTGATCGCCTCCGCCGACTCCCACGACCACGTGGTCGAGCTGCTCCGGGCGGACCCGTTCGTCGTCCACGGGCTCGCGGGCTTCCGGATCGTCGAGTGGGCCCCCACCCTGGGCGCCTTCGCCTGAGCTGAGCGCGCCCCGCCGGATCAGCCGACCGTGACCGTGGTGCAGCCCAGGGGGGTGTTGGACCCGCCGACGGCGATCGCGTAGAGGCACACCGGGGTGCGACCGCTCGGCGCGGGCAGCGTGCGACCGAACCCGTGGTCCCCGGTGATGCCGAACACCCGGGCGACGTCGGCGCGCGGCCGGTCGGCGGGGATCGAGTAGCCCGTGGCCCCGCGGGTGCCCGCCGGGCCCCCGACGTAGACGTGCACGGCGGTGGAGCGGGACGTCTGGGTCCGGTCGAAGGCCCAGCCGGTGACCTGCACCGCACCGGGGCTCGCTGCGCCGACGCGGTCCACCACGCCGAGCGGTCCCGGCGGCGGTGCTGCCGCCGCGACGCGCGCGGCCACCGACACCGTCCGGCAGCCCAGCGCGGTCGTCGCACCCGCCCCGACGTTGATGGCGTAGAGACACACCGGGACGTCGCCGGTGCGGTCGCTGCCCACCGTCGCGTCGAAGCCGTGGCCTCCGGTGGTGCCGAAGGCCCGGTTGACGTCGGCGCGGGGGTCGGTCGCGGGGATCGAGTACCCCCGGGCGCCCCGCGCGCCCGCCGTGCCGCCGACGTAGACGTGCACCGCGACGGGCGTGCTGGGGGCGTCGGGATCCCACGCCCAGCCGCGCACGCGGACCTGCCCCGTGGCCGGGGAGGACACCACGTCGACGGTGGCGCGGGGGTTGGCGGCGCTGCTGGGAGCAGACGCCGCCGCGGGCTGGTCAGCGATGTGGATGAAGCGGCTGGGCCACTGGGCGCTGCCGCGGGCGATGCGGTGGCGGCCGGTCACGCCGCCGTAGGAGTCGTCGGTGGTGACGATGTAGTCCGCACCCACCTCCTCGACGACGGCGACGTGCCCGGCGGAGGCGTACGAGCCGCGCTCCCACTGGGCGACGGAGCCCACCGCGGGGGTGCCGTCCTTGCGTCCGGGGGCCCTGCTGTCCCACTCGTAGGCGTTGCCCCAGGACCGGCCCGGGTTCGCCACGCCGGCCTCGGCGAGGCGGTGGGCGACGTAGCGGGTGCAGTTGTGGATGCCAGCGTAGTAGTAGCGGTCCGCCCAGGACCGGCTGGTCGCGGAGTAGCTGCCGACCGCACAGCTCCACTCGCCGGCGGTGCGGCCGTCGCACAGGGTCTGGCTGGTCGCGGCGGACGCGGCGGGGGCCGTGAGCACCGGCAGGCCGAGCGTGAGGACAAGGCCCAGCAGCAGCACGAACAGCTTTCGGGGTGTCGATCCGGTCACGGGCGCAGGAGTGTGCGGCACGAGGCCTCCAGGCATCGGGGGTGCGGGTCCGGGGGAACCCGGCGCCGACCCTAGGGGCCCTCGGAGCGCTCCGCACAATCCGGACAGACCCGAACTGGATCTCGGCGGCGTCTCGAGCGGGTCTCGGCAGCGTCTCGAGGCGGCCACGGCACGGTCTCGAGGCGGCCACGGCGCGGTCTCGGACGGGCGCCCCGACGTTGGCAGACCTCGGTGTCAGTCGACCTCGGTGTCAGTCGACCTCGGTGTCCAGCGGGTCCCCGCCCTTGACCGACCACAGCAGCCCGTCCAGCTCCTCTCCCTTGACCAGCACGTCGCGGGCCTTGGAACCCTCGCTGGGCCCGACGACCCCGCGGCTCTCCATGAGGTCCATGAGCCGCCCCGCCTTGGCGAAGCCGACCCGGAGCTTGCGCTGCAGCATCGACGTCGAGCCGAACTGCGAGGTGACCACCAGCTCGATGGCCTGCAGCAGCACGTCCATGTCGTCGCCGATGTCGGGGTCGACGTCACCCTTGCCGGCGGCCGCCGTCTGCACGGTGACACCCTCGGTGTACTCCGGCTCGGCCTGGCTCTTGGCCGCCTCGACGACGGCGGAGATCTCCTCGTCGGTGATGAACGCACCCTGCAGGCGCACGGGGCGCCCGGCGCCCATGGGCAGGAACAGCGCGTCACCCATGCCGATGAGCTTCTCCGCGCCGGGCTGGTCGAGGATGACCCGGCTGTCGGTGAGCGAGGACGTCGCGAAGGCCAGCCGCGAGGGCACGTTGGTCTTGATGAGCCCGGTGACGACGTCGACCGAGGGTCGCTGGGTGGCCAGGACCAGGTGGATCCCGGCGGCGCGGGCCTTCTGGGTGATGCGGACGATGGCGTCCTCGACGTCGCGCGGGGCGGTCATCATGAGGTCGGCCAGCTCGTCGACGATGGCCAGGATGTAGGGGTACGTCTTGTAGACCCGCTCGCTGCCGAGCGGGGCGGTGATCTCCCCGGAGCGGACCTTGGTGTTGAAGTCGTCGATGTGGCGGACCTTGTTCACCTGCATGTCCTGGTAGCGCTGCTCCATCTCCTCCACCAGCCAGGCCAGCGCGGCGGCCGCCTTCTTGGGCTGGGTGATGATGGGTGTGATGAGGTGCGGGATGCCCTCGTAGGGCGTGAGCTCCACCATCTTGGGGTCGATGAGGATCATCCGGACCTCGTCCGGGGTGGCCCGGGCCAGCAGGCTGACCAGCATGGAGTTCACGAAGCTCGACTTGCCCGAGCCGGTGGAGCCGGCGACGAGCAGGTGGGGCATCTTGGCGAGGTTCGCGGTGACGAAGTGGCCCTCGATGTCCTTGCCCAGGCCGATGACGAGCGGGTGGTGGTCGCCCTTGGCGGTCGGGGCGAGCAGCACGTCGGCCAGGCGGACCATCTCGCGGTCGGTGTTCGGCACCTCGATCCCCACGGCGGACTTGCCGGGGATCGGCGCGAGCAGGCGCACGTTGTCGGTGGCCACGGCGTAGGCGATGTTGCGCGCCAGGGCGGTGATCTTCTCGACCTTGACGCCCGGGCCGAGCTCCACCTCGTAGCGGGTGACGGTGGGTCCGCGGGTGAACCCGGTGACGGCGGCATCGATGCTGAACTGCTCCAGCACCCCGGTGATCGCCTCGATCATGGCGTCGTTGGCCACCGAGCGCGTCTTCGGCGGCTCGCCCGCGGTCAGCAGGCTCACCGGGGGCAGCACGTAGTCGCCCTCGACGACCCGCTCGACGACCATCCGGCCCGGGTCTGCGGTCTGCGGCGGCGGGGTGGCCTCGACGACCGGTCGGCGTCCCGGGACCGCGACGGGCGGGGTGGCGGGCGCGGCGGCGGGCGGTTCGGGGGTGGTCGCCTGCCGGCGGCGCGACGGCTTGCGCAGCGGCGCGACCGCGGGGGCGTCGTCGATCTCCTCTGACCCGGACACCGCAGGCTCGACGTCGTTCCACAGGTCGGGGTCGGGGCCGTCCACGTGCTCGTCGTTCGTCTCGACCGCGCCGTGGCGCAGCGAGCGCAGCCGGGCCGGGACCTGACGGACGGTGGTGCCGGTCAGCACGAGCACCCCGAACGCGGCGACGAGGACGAGCAGGGGCACCGCGAGCAAGGTGCTCACACCCGCGGCCAGGGGGTCCCCGACGAGGCGGCCGATCCAGCCCGCGGCCCGCCGCTGCCCGTCGAGCTCGGCGGGGGCGCCCGCCAGCAGGTGCCACAGACCGAGCACCGGCAGGACCAGGAGGAGCCCGCCGAGGACGGACCGGGGTCGCTTCTCGGGCGCGGGCCCGGTGCGCATGAGGGTGACCGCGAGCGCGACGGCGAGCACGGGCAGCAGCACGGCGACGGCGCCGACGACGGTGCGCACACCCGTGTCCAGGGCGGCGCCCACCGGTCCCCCGGCCCCGAGCCACACCCCGGCGGCGACCAGCACCGCGAGGACGACGAAGCCGAGGGCGAGGCCGTCGCGACGGTGGCCGGGCTCGATCTCCCGGGTGCGACCGACGGCGCGGGCGCTCGCCCCGACCCCGCGGGCGAGGCCGAGCCAGGTGGCGCGGGTCGCGCGCGCGGCGACCCCGGGCTCCCGGGGGGTGGTGACGGTGCGGGGCGCGCGCTTCCGGGTCGGCGCCGGCTTCGTCACCGCTGCCTTCGTGCGCGCAGAGCCCTGCTTCGTCGCGGGGGCCTTGCGGGCGCTTCCGGACGCGGCGGGGCGACGGGTGGTGCTGCTGCGCGTCGTGGTCCGGGGCGCGCGCTTGGCGGGCCCCCGGGTGCTCGTCCTGCCGGCCATGGCGGTCAGGTTAGTCCCACGAGTCCCACTCGCCCCAGGAACACCGTGCCTGCCCCTCCGGAGTCAGCCCACGTCAGCGTCACCCCACGTCGACGGCGCCGCAGTGCAGGAGCGTGTTGCCGCCGGCGGTTCCAGGGACGTTGATCGCGTAGGTGCACACCTGGTGACGTCCGGCGGTCACCGGCATCGACACGCCGAAGCCGGTGTCCGGGCCGCTGCCCAACTTGCGCTCCACGTCCGGCCGGGACCGGTCGGCGGAGTCGACGAAACGGCGCCCGTGCTGGTGCGACGTCCCCGGGTCGACGTACACGTCCACCGTCAGCGCGGCCCGGACGTCGGGGTCGAAGGCCCAACCCCGGACGGTGACGGCTCCACCGCCCCCGGATGCGGTGTCGACGTGACCCCGTGGGGACCCACTGGGCACGGTCACCTCGGTGCAGCCCATCCGGGCGTTGTGGCCGTCCCGCTCACCGTGGAAGCCCACACCGATGGCGTAGGCGCACACCTGCGAACGGCCGGGGTCGACGGCGACGACGGACCCGAACACGTGGCCGGGACCTCGGCCGAGGGCGTCGATGTCTCGGCGGTCACCCCCGGTCGGGATGCTGGCCGCGCCCCGCCCGTTGACGTAGACGTGCACGCGGACCTGGGTGGCCGGGTCGTCGTCGTCGAAGGCCCAGCCCGCCACCGTGACGTGCCCTGAGGACGGTCTGACCGCGTCGAGGTGCCCCGTGGGCAGGACGGACCGGGCAGCAGACCGCGCCGCCTCTTGACGTCGAGCACGTGGATCGCGGCCTCCTGCACCTGCCTGCGGAACGTCGCGTCGGTCCGTGCCTCGGCGAGCACCGCGTCGTACATCGCCGGCAGCACCGCCGCGTTCACCGTGAGCACGAGGTCGCCGCCGGCCTGGATGAACCGGACCGCGCGCTGTCCCGGCGGGAGGTACGCAACCTGCTTCGCGTTGCCCAGGTCGTCGCTCATCACCGCGCCCGTGAAACCGAGGTCGTGCCGGACCATGTTCTCGATGATCGCGCGGGAGAACACGGCCGGGTGCCCCGAGTCGATCTTCGTGTACGTCGCCGAGGACATCATCAGCACCGGTGCACCCGCACGCACCGCCGCGGCGAAGGGTTCGGTGTAGGCGTCACCCCGGACCGTCACCCGGTCCTGCACCCCCGCCGTGGTGTCGGTGTTCCCGCTGACCCGCCCGAGGCCGGGGAAGTGCTTCACCGCCGTCAGCTCGCCCGCGTCGGCCATGCCCTGGGTGAAGGCGACCCCGTGGGAGGCCACCGTGCCGGGATCGAACCCGAGCTCGCGGTCGAACACGCCGATCGGGGGGTTGCGCCGGGCCGCGGCCGGGCTCGGCACCGTGCCGAGCACGGGCGCGAGGTCGAGGTCGATCCCGGTCCGGGAGAGCTGGGAGCCCCACGTACCGGCGCTCCTGCGCAGCTGCGTGGCGCTGGAGCGGCCCTGGGTGAGCGCCGACGGGATCGCGCTGTAGCCGGAGCCCTGCAGCACCTGGACCGCGCCCCCCTCCTGGTCCGTGGCCACCAGCAGGCCGACCGGGGACGGGTCCGCCGCGCGCATGACCGCGACCACGTGCGCCGCGGCGCCGATGCCCTGGGTGCTGCGGCCGGTCAGGATGACGCTGCCGACGTGCTGGGAGTGCACCGCGTCGAGTGCCGCGGCGGTGGCGCCGGTCGCCGGGGTCCCCACCATGAACACCTGCCCCACCTGCTCGGCCAGGCTCATCGAGGCGAGGGTGTCGCTGGGCGGGCGTTGTGCCGGCGCGGCCGCAGCGCTCCCGGGACGCGCCGAGGTCAGCAGCAGCGCGGCGAGCACCACCAGCACCGCGGCGAGCGACGTCGAGCGCCAGTGCCGAGACCTTTTGGTTGTATACTGCATGCAAATTTTCTAGCAGCGACGCAGACCTCGGTCAAACCTTCGGGGACAGCACTCCGGCGGTGCGGAGGGCGGAACCGAGCGTGCGCAGCTGGTCGAGGTCGGCGGCCACCACCGGCAGCCGCGGCTCCCCGGCGGACACCCCCACCAGCTCCAGCGCCGCCTTGCTGAAGGTGACGCCGCCCAGCTGGGCGAAGACGGCGCAGACCCCGAGGACCTCGACGTTGATGCGCCGTGCGGTGGTCAGGTCGCCGGCCTCGAACGCGTCCAGCATGGCCTTCAGCGGCCCGGTGAGGACGTGACCGACGACGCTGACGATCCCCACGGCGCCGACGGCGAACCACGGCAGGTTCAGCGCGTCGTCGCCGGAGTACCAGGCGAGCCCGGTCTCGGCGATGAGGGTCGCCGCGGCGGCGAGGTCACCCTTGGCGTCCTTGACCGCGACGACCCGCTCGTGCTCGGCGAGGCGACGGAGGGTGTCGGACTCGATGGGCACGGCGCTGCGCGGCGGGATGTCGTAGAGCATGACGGGCAGGTCGGTGGCGTCGGCGACGGCTCGGAAGTGGCCGAGCAGCCCGGCCTGGGAGGGCCTCGAGTAGTAAGGGGTGACCACGAGCAGGCCGTGCGCCCCGGCGGCGGCGGCCTGGCGGGCCTGCTCCACCGAGTGCGCGGTGTTGTTGGTGCCGGCCCCGGCGACGACGGTGACCCCGGGGCCGACGGCATCCAGCACCGCCCGCAGCAGGGCGGTCTTCTCCGCGTCGGAGGTGGTCGGTGACTCCCCCGTCGTGCCCGCCAGGACGAGACCGTCGCAGCCCTGCTCCACCAGGCGCGCCGCGAGGGCCGCCCCGGCGTCCACGTCGAGCGCACCGTGGGTGTCGAACGGGGTGACCATCGCGGTGAGGACACGGCCGAAGGGCCGTCCGGGGGTCGCGCCAGGGGTGCCGCTGCTCATGACCCGGGAACCTACCCGGGGTCGGTGGCGGGACCCCGCAGGCTAGAAGCCCCGGTCCAGGGCGAGCACCAGCTCGACGTCGGCCGGGGCACCCCGGGTCTCCAGGCGGACCTCGTCGCGGCCCATCGCGTGCAGCAGCAGCTCGGCGGGCTCGCCGACGAGGGTGACCGGGCGGGGCCCCTCCTTCAGGGTCACCGACGCACCCGAGGTGCGCTGCGCCAGCACCCCCACCGGGCTGCGCCGGTACCCGAGCTTGCCGACGCGCTTCAGCGACGACCACAGCTCCTGCTGCTGGGCGGCCGGGAGCAGGCGCGGCGCCCAGCCGTCCCGGGCGCGCCGGACGTCCTCGTGGTGCACGAGGAGCTCCATGCCGTTGACCAGGGAGTCGAGGAGCTTGAACGGCGACCACAGCGGCGGTCCGGCGCGGAAGTCCTCGAGCACGTCGTCGTAGCCCCGCGCCGCGATGCCCTGCTGGACCTTCTCGGTGTAGCCGGCCAGCGCGCTGACCATGATCCCGGGGGCGGCGTCGAGGCGGCGCTCGCGGAGCACGAGGTGGGCGAGCAGGTCACGGGTGGACCACTCCCCGCACAGGGTCGGCGCGTCGGGGCCGGTGCTGCGGAACAGCTCGGCCAGGTCGGCGCGCTCGCGCTGGGCTGCGGTGGGCACGGTGGCCTCCAAAGGGGTGGGTGGGGGTGCGATCCTGCCGCAGCGCGGGTCAGACGGCGATCGGGGCGGCGATCCCGGGGTGGTGGCGGTAGTCGTGCAGCACGACGTCGGCGGGGGTGTGCTCGAACAGCGACGCCGCCGGGGCGAGCTCCAGGCGCGGCCACGGGTACGGCTCGCGGGCGAGCTGGGTGCGGACCTGCTCGACGTGGTTGTCGTAGATGTGGCAGTCGCCCCCGGTCCACACGAGGTCCCCCACCCCCAGCCCGAGCTGGGCGGCGACCATGTGGGTGAGCAGGGCGTAGCTGGCGATGTTGAACGGCACGCCGAGGAACAGGTCGGCGCTGCGCTGGTAGAGCTGGCAGGAGAGCCTGCCGTCGGCGACGTAGAACTGGAACAGGGCGTGGCACGGTGGCAGGGCCATGGAGCCCAGCTCGGCGACGTTCCACGCGGAGACCAGGTGGCGCCGGGAGTCGGGGTCGTCGCGGAGCGAGTCGAGCACCGCGCTGATCTGGTCGACGTGGCGCCCGTCGGGGGTGGGCCAGCTGCGCCACTGCACCCCGTAGACCGGGCCGAGCTCACCGTCGGCCCCGGCCCACTCGTCCCAGATGCTCACCCCGTGCTCGTGCAGGTAGGCCACGTTGGAGTCCCCGCGCAGGAACCACAGCAGCTCGACGACGACCGAGCGCAGGTGCACCCGCTTGGTCGTGACCAGGGGGAAGCCCTCGGCGAGGTCGAAGCGCAGCTGGCGGCCGAACACGCTGCGGGTGCCCGTGCCGGTGCGGTCGGACTTGGGCGTGCCGGTGGCGAGCACGTCGGCGAGCAGGTCCTCGTACGGGGTGCGGATCGGGGTCTCGGTCACGGGCTGGGTCCTTCTCATCCGACGATCGCGTAGGGGCTGGAGGCGGCCTCGCTGCCGTCGGGCAACGTGCTGCGCTCGAAGTCGGTGAACACGTGCGGGGCCTCGGCGGTGAGCACCTCGAGGCAGGCGACGGCCAGCGCCCGGGCCTGCGGGTCGGTGAGGTCGGTCCCCCGGGCGGCGACGAAGTGCCGCCACGCCCGGTAGCTGCCGGTCACGACGAGCTCGGTGGCGCTGGCGAGCGGGAGCAGCGCGGCGGCCGCCTGGCGGGCCTGCTTGCGAGCCGCGCCGGTGTCGGTGCCCTGCGCGAGCAGCCGCTCCAGCACCGAGTCGTGGGCGGCCCGCGCCGCGTCGACGGCGGCCGAGAACAGGCTCGCGGCGACGGGGTCGGTGAGCACCCCGGCAGGTACGGCGACGTCGGTGGCGTCGGTGGGCACGTGGCGCGGGGAGAGCTCGGCGACGGAGAGGTGGCGGTGGCGCACCACCTCGTGCGCGGTGGCCCGGGAGATGCCGCTGACGTGCAGCGTCGCGCTGGCGTGCTCGAGCACCGAGAGGTGGCCGACCTGGACGAGGTGGGCGAGGAACCCCGCGTTGCCGGCGGTGGCGGGCCGCTCGCGCTCCCAGCTCTGGTAGATCGAACGACCGGCGAACTCGGCGACCGCCTGGCCCCCGGTGGCGTCGCTGGTGAAGGGCAGCGCGTCGGCGGGAACCAGCTCGGTGCGGCCCACCAGGAGCACGCGGAGGTCGACGACGCGGGGCACGTCGGCTGACCCTAGACCGCACGGGCGGTGACGACGGTGGCCCCCAGGTCGGCGTCGTGGACCACCCGCGGGTGCAGCCCGGCCGCGGCCAGCGCCGCCGCGGTGCCCCGCGCCTGGGGCTCGCTGGTCTCGAGGAGCACGTGCCCGCCCGGAGCCAGCCAGCGTGGGGCCCCGGCGGCGACCCGTCGGTGCACCTGGAGCCCGTCGGGGCCGCCGTCGAGGGTGTGGTGCGGCTCGTGGTCGCGGGCCTCCGGGGGCAGGTGGGCGATCTCCGCGGTGGGCACGTAGGGCGCGTTCACGCAGAGCACGTCCACCCGGCCCCACAGCCCGGCCGGCAGCGCGCCGTACAGGTCGCCGGTGTGCACCTGGGCCCCCGGCACGTTGCGGGCCGCCCAGGCGGTGGCGACCGGGTCCACGTCGGCAACGTGCAGCTCGGCGGGGTGCAGCTCGGTGGGGTGCAGCTCGGTGGGGTGCACCCGGGCCTGCAGCGCCGCGGCCACCGCCCCGACGCCGCAGCACAGCTCCACCACCACGGGGTGTGGCGGGGCGAGCTCGGCGGCCAGGCGGACCAGCAGCTCGGTGCGCCGCCGCGGGACGAACACCCCGGGGCCCACGAGCACCCGCAGCCCGGCGAAGGCGACCCAGCCCAGCACCTGCTCCAGGGGCTCCCCCGCCACCCGTCGGGCCACCAGCGCCTCCCGCTCCGGCCCGGCCGGGGCCGCCTCGACCAGCAGCGCCGCCTCGTCCTCGGCGAACACGCAGCCCGCCGCGCGCAGCCGGGCCACCACCGCCTCGACGCTCACGGCTGGGACCATGGGTGGTGATGCCCACCCTGCGACTGCCCACCGACCGGCTGCTGCTGCGCCCGTTCACCCCGCGCGACGTCGACGACCTGCTGGCGGTCCGCTCCCGGAGCGACGTCAACCGTTACCTGTACGGCGAGCCCCTGGACCGGCGCGGCGCGGCGGACTGGGTGCGCCGCGCCATGGCGGCGGACCGCCTCGTGGGACCGGGGGACGACCTCAGCCTCGCCGTGGAGCTGCAGGGCCGGGTGATCGGTGACGTGCTGCTGCGCTGGGCCGAGAACGAGCACCGACAGGGTGAGGTCGGGTTCGTGTTCCACCCCGACGCGGGCGGGCACGGCTACGCCACCGAGGCCGTGACGGCCCTGCTGGGGCTCGCGTTCTCCGTCGTCCGGCTGCACCGCGTCCACGGTCGGTGCGACGCCCGCAACGCCGCGTCGGCGGCCCTGATGCGCCGCGTCGGCATGCGGCAGGAGGCCCACCTGCGCGAGAACGAGTGGGTGAAGGGCGAGTGGACCGACGCCCTCGAGCTGGCCGTCCTGCGATCGGAGTTCTCGACCCGGTGGCTCACCCACCGCTGACCGGCCCGCCCAGCGCCCGGGCCAGGTTGCCGCGCCCACCGACCGCCACCCCGTCCAGCCCCAGCCAGGCCGCCATCTCCGCCAGCGACGCCGTGAGCCGCTCCGCCACGGTCCCCGGGTCGCGCCCGTCCTCGACGAACGCGCCGGGCACCCGCAGCACCCCGGCGGCCCGGTCGGCCTTCAGGTCCACCCGCCCCACCAGCTCACCGTCGAGCAGGAACGGGAAGACGTAGTAGCCGAACTCGCGCTTGCGCTCCGGGGTGTAGATCTCCAGGCGGTAGCGGAAGCCGAACAGCCGCTCGGCGCGCGGGCGGCAGAAGATCAGCGGGTCGAACGGGCACAGCAGCGCCGCTCCGCGCACCTGGCGGGGGGTGCGGGCGTCGCGGTGCCGGTACGCCGGTGGCCACCCGGGGACGACGACGGGCTCGAGCTCCCCCGCCTCGACGAGCTGCGCGACGGCGGTCTGGCTGCGGCCCGGGGGCAGGCGGTAGTAGTCGCGCAGGTCGGGCTCGGTGGCCACCCCGAGCGAGGTGGCGGCCTTCGTGACGAGCTCGCGGACGGCGTCGTCGTCGTCGACCTCCCGGGACAGGACGGCGGCGGGGACGACCCGTTCGGTGAGGTCGTAGTGCCGCGCGAAGCCGACCCGGGTGGCGGTGCTGAGCACCCCGGAGCTGAACAGGTGCTCGCAGACGACCTTGGTGTCGCTGCGGTCCCACCACGGGCCCTTGCCACACGGGCGGCGGGCGTCCAGGGCGGCCTCGAGCTGTCCGGCCGTCGAGGGGCCCAGGTCGGCGACGGCGGCGAGCACGTCGTCGACCAGGGCCGGGCTGCGCTCCAGGGCCTGGTCGTGCGCTCGCCAGCCGAGCTCGGTGCGGTCGCGCATCCGCCAGCGGAACAGCGGCCAGTCCGCCACCGGAACCAGGGCGGCCTCGTGGGCCCAGTACTCCACGAGCACCCGGGGCCGCCGCACCGTGTCGCGCCAGGCGGCGTCGTCGAGCAGGGTGCGGTCGTAGGGGCCGAGGCGGCTGAACACCGGCGCCTGGTGGGCGCGCACGGCCACCGACACCGAGTCCAGCTGCAGCAGGCCGGTGCGGCCGAGCACGCGCTGCAGGTGGCGACGGGTGACCCGTCCTCCCGGGCGGGGGTCGGCGAAGCCCTGGGCGGCGAGCGCGGTGCGGCGCGCCGCGGGCGGGCTCAGGCTGTCCACCCACCCAGCCTGCCAGGGCTGTGGGACGGTGGAGGCCATGAGGCGCAGGGTGGGGGTCGGGTCGTGAGCCGGGCCAGCGTGCGGGCCGCCACCCTCGACGACGTGCCCGCGCTCGCCGCCGTCCAGCTCACGGTGTGGCGGGGTCCGTACGCGGAGTTCCTGCCCCCCGCCGTCGTCGCCGGGCTCGACGACGCGGCCGTCACCGCGGCGTGGGCCCAGGCCGTCGACACGGACGGCAGCGCGCACGTCCTCGTCGCCCTCGAGGGCGCGGCGGTGACCGGGTTCGCCGCCGGGGTCGGGGCCGAGATCGCCACGCTGCTCGTCGACCCGCGCTGGGGACGGCGCGGGCACGGTGGCCGGCTGCTCGGGACCCTGGCCGCACGCCTGCACGACGGTGGCGCCCAGCGCGGACAGGTGTGGGTGGCCGAGCACGACGCCGCCTCGCTCGCGTTCTTCCCCCGGCACGGCTGGGCGCCCGACGGCACCGTCCGCACCTCCCAGCACGGGGCGCAGGTGCTCCGGGAGCGGCGGCTGACCGGCTCGACCGACCTCACCTGGCGGTAGCAGCGGTCTTCCTGCTCCCGAGCTCACCGCCGGCGGAGCGCCCGCGCACCACCGAGCCGCCCCGGGAGCAGCTCGACGGTGGGCGCCGCGGGTCACCCGGCCGCGGTCAGAGCAGCGATGCCGCGACCACGGCTCCCAGCTCGTGGCAGGCCGCGCGGGCTGCCGCGTCCGGGGCCCCGGTGAGCTCCAGCGGGGCCGCCACCTGCTCCAGGCCCATCCCGCCGGCCAGCTTCTGCACCGAGCGGACCGCCCCGGCGGTGTCGTCGCCACCGTGCACCCAGATCCCGTGCGGGCGGCCGGTGACGGCGTCCAGGCACGGGTAGTAGACGGTGTCGAAGCAGTGCTTCAGCGCCCCGGACATGTACCCGAAGTTCGCGGGCGTGCCGAACAGGAACGCGTCCGCGGCGAGCACGTCGGGCACGGTGACGGCCAGCGCGGGCAGCACCCGCACGTCGACCCCGGTGATCTCCGGGTCCCGAGCACCGGCCAGCACCGCCTCCAGCAGCTCCCGGGTCACCGGGGACGGCGTGTGGTGCACCACGAGCAGCGTGCTCATGCCGGCGCCACTCCCGGTTGGTGAGGCTGGCAGACCGCCCGGACCGCTGGTGGTGGTGCGCACAGCTGCCCCATCACGACTCGGCCGCCTCCAGCGCGACAGCCCGGCGCATGGTCTCCCGGGCGCGACCGCGGTCCCCGGCGGCGTCGTAGCCGACGGCCAGGCGGTACACCCGACGCCAGTTGTCCGGGTCCTGCTCGTACTCGGCCTGCAGCTGCGCGAACCAGGCGTCGGCGCTCTCGCGCTCGATGCGCCCCGACGGCCGCCGGGCGAGGTGGGAGGTGTCGGGCAGCAGGTCCTCGTCGTGCAGCCGCCGCGCGAGGTGCTGGTGGCGCAGGCCGTTGCGGATGGTGGTGCCCACCACGTACAGGCCGATCGGGACGAGCAGCAGCACCCCGATCCCGAGACCGACCGCCCCCACGCCCCCGGCCCGGATGAGCACGTACCCGATGACGCCGAGGAACCCGATGTAGAACAGGGTCGCCAGGGCCAGCGCGATCGCGATCGTGCGGGAGATCATGCCGGGCTCACAGGTCCAGCAGGTGTTCCAGGCCCACGGTGAGCCCGGGACGGCCGCTGATCTCGCGGACGCCGAGCAGCACGCCGGGGACGAACGAGCTGCGGTCGATCGAGTCGTGGCGCAGGGTCAGGGTCTCCCCCAGCGTGCCCAGCAGCACCTCCTGGTGGGCGACGAGGCCGACGGCGCGCACCGAGTGCACCCGCACCCCGTGCACCAGGGCCCCGCGGGCGCCGTCGAGCTCGCTGGTCGTGGCGTCCGGGCACGGGGCCATCCCGGCGGCGTCCCGGGCGGCCGCCACGAGCTCGGCGGTGCGGGCGGCGGTGCCCGAGGGCGCGTCGGCCTTGGTCGGGTGGTGCATCTCCACGATCTCGACGGAGGGGTAGAACCGGGCCGCCATGGCCGCGAACCGCATGCTCAGCACCGCGCCGATCGCGAAGTTGGGCGCCACCAGCACGCCGAGCTCGGGCTTGGCCTCCAACCAGGTGCGGACCTGGTCGAAGCGGGGTGCGTCCCAGCCGGTGGTGCCGACCACGGCGTGGATGCCCTGGTCGACGCAGAAGCGGACGTTGTCCAGGACCACGTCGGGGTGGGTGAAGTCGACCACCACCTGGGCGCCGGCGTCGGCCACGTTGAACAGCCAGTCCCCGGCGTCCACGGCGGCGACGAGGTCCAGGTCCTCGGCCTCGTCGATGGCCTTGCAGACCTGCTCGCCGACCTTGCCGCGCGCGCCGAGCACCCCCACCCTGAGCGGCACCACTGGTGCTTGCGTCACGTCCTGCCCCGTCCGGCCTGCGCCGCCCGGACCGGTGCCGGCAGCTCGTCGGGGTGAGCGTACGGCCCGACGACGGCGAGCCCGCGCGGGCGGGTGAGCAGGTCCGCGGCCAGCGCCGCGACCTCCTCGGGCGTGACCGCGTCGATGCGCGCGAGGGTGTCGGCGACGGAGAGGTGGCTGCCGTGGTTGAGCTCGCCGCGCCCGAGCCGGGTCATCCGGGAGGCGGCGTCCTCCAGGCCCAGGACGAGCCCGCCGCGGAGCTGGCCCCGGCCCCGGGCCACCTCGTCGGGGTGCAGGCCGTGCTCCGCGACGTCGGCCAGCACCGCGGTGACCAGCTCGGCCACCTCGCCGAGGTTCTCCGGCTGGCAGCCGGCGTAGACGCTGAACACCCCGGTGTCGGCGTGGCTCTCGACGCCGGAGTACACCGAGTACGCCAGGCCCCGTTCCTCGCGGACCTGCTGGAACAGCCGCGAGCTGGTGCCCCCGCCGACGGCGGCGCTGAGCACCGACATCGCGAAGCGGCGCGGGTCGTGCCGCGGCAGCGCCCGCATCCCCAGCAGGAGGTGGGCCTGCTCGGTCTCGTCGGCGACGACGGACACCCCGGGGCGCCCGGGGATCCGGCTGGTCGAGGTGCGCACCGGCGCGGGCTCGGTCACCTGGGCGTCCAGGTGACCGGCGAAGCGCTGCCGCACCAGCTCCAGCACCTCCTGGTGGTCGACGTTGCCCGCCGCGGCCACCACTATCTGCGGCGGCGTGTAGCGGCGGCGGTGGAACGACGCGAGCCGGGAGCGGGTCATCGCCTCCACCGACCCCTCGGTGCCCAGGATGGGCCGCCCCACCGGGTGGTCGCCGAACATGGTGGCGCCGAAGGTGTCGTGCAGCAGGTCCTCGGCGTCGTCGTCGCGCATCGCGATCTCCTCGAGCACCACGCTGCGCTCGACCTCGAGGTCGGCGGCGTCGAAGCGCCCGCGCAGCACCACGTCGGCCACGAGGTCCACGGCCAGGGCCAGGTCGTCGTCCAGGACGTGGGCGTAGAAGCAGGTGTGCTCCTTGGCGGTGAACGCGTTCAGCTCCCCGCCCACGGCGTCGACCTCCTGCGCGATGTCGAGCGCGCTGCGCGTCCGGGTGCCCTTGAACAGCAGGTGCTCCAGGAAGTGGGCGGCCCCGGCCACGCTGGGCCCCTCGTCGCGGGAGCCCACGCCGATCCACACCCCCACCGAGGCCGAGCGCACCGCGGGCACCCGCTCGGTGACCACGCGCAGGCCACCGGGCAGCAGGGTGCGGTGCACGGCCCAGGTCGGGTCCTCGGGGTCGGGCTGGGTGGTCGACACACGAGCTCCTCACGCAGGTCGGGTCCCCGCACGCACGACCGCGGCGACCCCCAGGTGGACCGGGAGCCGCCGCGGGCGCTCAGGCGGGGTGGTGCGGGACGGTCACGCTCAGGAGGCGGGCACCGTCTCGGCGTCGGCCGCGGCATCGTCGGTGGCGGCGTCGGCCACCGGCACCAGGCTGATCTTGCCCCGGTTGTCGATGTCGGCGATCTCCACGCGGAGCTTGGAGCCGATGCTGACGACGTCCTCGACCTTGTCGATCCGCTTGCCCTGGCCCAGCTTGGAGATGTGGACCAGGCCGTCGCGGCCGGGCAGCAGCGAGACGAACGCACCGAAGGCGGTCGTCTTCACCACGGTGCCGAGGAAGCGCTCCCCGATCTTGGGCAGCTGCGGGTTCGCGATCGCGTTGATCATGTCGATCGCGGCCTGGGCGGACGGGCCGTCGGAGGCCCCCACGTAGACGGTGCCGTCGTCCTCGATGGAGATGGAGGCGCCGGTCTGCTCGGTGATCGAGTTGATCATCTTGCCCTTGGGCCCGATGACCTCGCCGATCTTGTCGTTCGGGATCTTGATGGCGGTGATGCGCGGCGAGTACGGGCTCATCTCGTCCGGCTCGTCGATGGCCTCGGCCATCACCTCGAGGATCGTGGTGCGCGCGTTGCGGGCCTGGGTCAGGGCCGCGGCGAGCACGTCGGAGGGGATGCCGTCGAGCTTGGTGTCCAGCTGCAGCGCGGTGACGAACTGCGCCGTGCCGGCCACCTTGAAGTCCATGTCGCCGAACGCGTCCTCGGCCCCGAGGATGTCGGTGATGGCGACGTAGCGGGTCTCCCCGTCCACCTGGTCGCTGACCAGGCCCATGGCGATGCCGGCGACCGGGGCCTTCAGCGGCACCCCGGCGTTCAGCAGCGACATCGTCGACGCGCAGACCGAGCCCATCGACGTGGAGCCGTTGGAGCTCAGCGCCTCGGAGACCTGGCGGATGGCGTAGGGGAACTCCTCGCGGCTGGGCAGCACGGGCAGCAACGCCCGCTCGGCCAGCGCGCCGTGGCCGATCTCGCGGCGCTTGGGCGAGCCGACGCGGCCGGTCTCGCCGGTGGAGTACGGCGGGAAGTTGTAGTGGTGCATGTAGCGCTTGGTCTTCTCGGGCCCGAGCGAGTCGATGTTCTGCTCCAGCTTGAGCATGTCCAGCGTGGTCACCCCCAGGATCTGGGTCTCGCCCCGCTCGAACAGCGCCGAACCGTGCGCCCGCGGGACGAGGGCGACCTCGGCGGCGAGCGAGCGGATGTCGGTGATGCCCCGGCCGTCGATGCGGACCTGGTCGCGCAGGATGCGCTGGCGCACGAGCTTCTTGGTCAGCGCGCGGAACGCGGCACCGATCTCGGACTCGCGCCCGGAGTGCTCGGCGCCGACCTTCTCCAGCACGGTCGCCTTGACCTCGTCGAGACGGTCCTCGCGCTCGGACTTGGTGGCGATGGTGAGGGCTTGCGCCAGCTGGTCGGAGCCCGCCGCCTCCACGGCGGCGAGCACGTCGTCGGCGTAGGGCGGGAACAGCGGGAACTCGCCGGTGGGCTTCGCGGCCTTGGACGCGAGCTCCTGCTGAGCGGTGCACAGCGCAGCGATGAACGGCTTGGCCGCCTCGAGGCCCTGCGCGACGATCTCTTCGGTCGGGGCCTGGGCGCCGGCGGCGACCTTCTCCACGACGGTGGAGGTGGCCTCCGCCTCGACCATCATGATCGCGACGTCGGCATCCGCGCCGGTGCCCGAGACGATCCTGCCGGCGACGACCATGTCGAACAACGCGCCCTCGAGCTGCTCGACGGTCGGGAAGGCGACCCACTGGCCCTCGATGAGCGCGACGCGCACGCCACCGACGGGGCCGGAGAACGGCAGGCCCGCGATCTGGGTGGAGGCGGAGGCGGCGTTGATCGCGACGACGTCGTAGATGTCGTTCGGGTTCAGGCTCATGACCGTGATGACGACCTGGATCTCGTTGCGCAGCCCGGCGGTGAACGTGGGGCGCAGCGGCCGGTCGATGAGCCGGCAGGTGAGCACGGCGTCGGTGGAGGGGCGGCCCTCGCGACGGAAGAACGAGCCCGGGATGCGCCCGGCGGCGTACATCCGCTCCTCGACGTCGATGGTGAGGGGGAAGAAGTCGAGGTGCTCCTTGGGCCGCTTGCTGGCGCTGGTGGCCGACAGCAGCATCGTCTCCTCGTCGAGGTAGGCGACGACGGCGCCGCTGGCCTGCTGGGCCAGGCGGCCGGTCTCGAACCGGATGGTGCGGGTGCCGAAGCGACCGTTGTCGATGGTCGCGGTGCTCTCGTGGACGCCGTCGTCGGTCGTGACGTCCTGGGTGGTGGTCTCGCTCACGCGTGATCCTCTCGTCGTCTTCCGGTGTCTCCGCGGGCGCCGCGCCCCGGGTCGGGGGTGCGGACGTGCCGTCGCGCGGGGACGTGGGGGCGGTCTTCGATGGAAGCGCCCGGGCGGGGGTCGTCGGCGGAGCACCGACGATCACAGCCGGGGGGCCACGACCGAGGACCGACTCCTCGTCGCGTCTCGCGGCGGAGCCGGGCCGTGCTGGCCCTGGTTTGGTGCGGGTTGGTGCGGGTGGTGCGGTCGTGCGCGCTCCGAGCGGCGGGAGGGAGGGACACCGTCCGGCGTCCCTCCCTCCCGTCACGTCAGCGGCGCAGACCCAGTCGCTCGATCAGCGTGCGGTAGCGCGTGATGTCGACGTTCGCGACGTACTTCAGCAGGCGTCGACGCCGCCCGACCAGCAGCAGCAGGCCGCGGCGGGAGTGGTGGTCGTGCTTGTGCTCCTTGAGGTGCTCGGTGAGGTCGCGGATGCGCTTGGTCAGCATCGCGACCTGGGCCTCCGGGGACCCCGTGTCGGTCTCGTGCAGGCCGTACTCGCTCAGGATGCTCTTCTTGTCGTCCGTGCTCAACGCCACGTGCTGTGTCTCCTGTACCGGTGTCGTCCGTGCTGGACGGGGGTGACCGGCCTCGCGTGGAGGGTCCTGGTCGTCGTCCCCGGGGCGGTCGGCTCGACCGCGGTGGACCGGCGCCTCCGCCACGGACCGCAGCGACACCGTTGGTGATGCTAGCAGTGCGCTGCGCTCAGGCCGGGTGGTCGGCCAGGACGGTGCGGGCCCGCTCGGTGTCCCCGGCCATCGCCTCCAGCAGCGCCTCCACGGAGCTGAAGCTCTCCATCCCCCGCAGCCGGGCGACGAAGTCCACCGCCACGTGCTGGCCGTACAGGTCGGCGTCGGAGTCGAGCACGAACGCCTCGACGGTGCGGGCGCGGCCGGAGAAGGTGGGGTTGGTGCCGATGGAGACCGCCGCCATGCACCGCTGGCCGGCGACGACCGTGCCGGTGACGGGCCCGGCGCCGAGCACGGTGAACCACGCGGCGTAGACCCCGTCGCCGGGGATGGCCGAGTGCATGGGCGGGGCCACGTTGGCGGTGGGGTAGCCCAGGCCCCGCCCGCGGCCGTCGCCCCGGACGACCACACCCTCCACGCGGTGCGGGCGGCCCAGCGCCGCCGAGGCCGCCACCACGTCCCCGGCGTCGACGCAGGAGCGGACGTAGGTGGAGGAGACGGTGAGGTCGCCCCCACCGCCCCCGCCGCTGCTGCCGTCGGTGAGCAGGACCTCGCTGTCGACGGTGAACCCGTAACGGGTGCCCAGGCGGGCGAGCATGTCGACGTCCCCGGCGGCCTTGTGGCCGAAGGTGAAGTTCTGGCCCACGACCACGTCGGCGGCGTGCAGCCGCTCCACCAGCACCTGGTGGACGAAGTCCTCCGGCGGTACGGCGGCGAGGTCCCGGGTGAACGGCAGCACGCAGAACGCGTCGACCCCCAGGGCCTCCACCAGGTCCGCCCGGCGGGCCAGCGTCGTGAGCTGCGCAGGGTGGCTGCCCGGGCGGACCAGCTCGGCGGGGTGCGGGTCGAAGGTCACCAGCACGCAGGGCACGCCGCGCTCCCGGGCCCGGGCCACCGCCCGTCCGATCAGCTGGGCGTGCCCGCGGTGGACGCCGTCGAACACGCCGATCGTCACCACGCACCGGCCCCACCCCGAGGGGACCTCCGACAGACCTCGCCACCGCAGCACGGGACGAGCCTACGACCGGCCGGTCTCCGGCGGCGCGACGGGAGGTGCCGGGGCGGGCAGCGGCCGCAGCGTCGCGGGCCGGACGACCATCACCGTGCGGGCCCGGCCACCGGACTCCTCCAGCAGCGCCACCACCTCCCCGGCGGGGTCGACGGCAGCGTGCACCCCGGTGAGCCCGTGCGGTGCGAGCCAGCGCCCGTGCGCCACGACCTCGGCCTCCTCGGCGTCGACCTGCCGGGCCGGGAAGGCGGTGAGGGCCGCGGCGTCGGTGTCCAGGCTGACGGCGGGGTGCTGCGCCAGCTCCTCCAGGGTGCTGGCGTGGGCGAGGGTGAACACCCCCACCCGGGTGCGGCGCAGCGCGGTGAGGTGCCCCCCGGTGCCCAGCGCCGCCCCGAGGTCACGGGCCAGGGCCCGCACGTACGTCCCGGACGTGCACTCCACCTCGACGTCGAGGTCGAGCACCACGAGCCCGTCCACCTCCGCCGCCCGGGTGGCGAGCACGTCGAAGCGGGCGACCGTGACCGGACGCGCAGGCAGGTCCAGCGCCTCCCCCGCCCGCACCCGGACGTGCGCGCGCTGGCCGTCGACCTTGAGCGCGCTCACGCTCGCGGGGACCTGCGCGAGGTCGCCGGTCAGCGCCACGACCGCGGCCGCCAGCGCGGCGGGGTCCACGTCCCTCGCCCCCGGCGCGGTGAGCAGCTCGCCCTCCGCGTCGTCGGTCGTCGTCGACTGCCCCAGGCGCACCGTGGCGGTGTAGGCCTTGGTGGTCAGGCTGAGCAGGCCGAGCATCTTGGTGGCCCGCTCCACCCCCAGCACGAGGACGCCGGTGGCCATGGGGTCGAGCGTGCCGGCGTGGCCGACCTTGCGGGTGCGCAGCAGCTTCCGGACGCGGGCGACGACGTCGTGGCTGGTCATCCCGGCCGGCTTGTCGACGACGAGCAGCCCGGCGCCGTCGAGGCCGGTCGGAGGACGCACGTGGGCAGGCACGGGTGGTCATCCTGCCCCAGCCCGCCCGGGCGGTCCCGGGTGGAGACTCCTCCGGTGACCATCACCCTGCCCGAGCTGGTGATCCGGGCCCGCGCGCTCGTGGGGCGGAGCACGGGGCCGGCGGTGCTGGGCATCACCGGGGCACCGGGGGCCGGCAAGTCGACCCTCGCCGCCGCGCTGCTGGCCGCGCTGGCCCCGCACGTGCGCGCCTCCCTGGTGCCGATGGACGGTTTCCACCTCTCCGACGCGGCCCTGGACGCGTTGGGCCGCCGCGACCGCAAGGGCGCGCCGGACACCTTCGACGCGGCCGGCTACGCGGCCCTGCTCGGCCGGCTCCGGGCCCGTGCCGGGGTGGTGTGGGCCCCGGGCTTCGAGCGCACGCTCGAGCAGCCCCTGGCCGCGGTGGTCGGGATCCCCGCCGACGTGGAGCTGGTGCTCACCGAGGGCAGCTACCTGCTGCTGGGCGACCAGGACGGAGCACCGGGCTGGGCGGCGGTGCGGGAGCAGCTGGACGAGGTGTGGTTCGTGGAGGTGCCCGACCCGGTGCGCACGGCCCGGCTCCGCGCCCGGCACGAGCAGTTCGGCAAGACCGCCGGCGGGGCGCGGGCGTGGGTGGCCGCGATCGACGAGCCCAACGCCGCGCGCGTCGCCGCCACCCGGGCGCGGGCCGACCTCGTGCTCACGCTGCCCCCGGGCTCGTACCCGCCCCCGGCACCGCCCCCGACACCGCCCACCGGGCCGAGCGGGTGCGCACCACCACGGTGACCATCCGCAGCACCACGAAGGTGGCCAGACCCGCCCAGATGCCGGTGAGCCCCCAGCCGGCGAGCTCGGAGATCCAGATGAGCGGCAGGAACCCACCCAGCGCGCACGCCAGGGTCGCCGTGCGCAGGAACGCAGCGTCACCGGCCCCCAGCAGCACCCCGTCCAGCGCGAAGACCACCCCGGCCACCGGGAGCACCCCGACGAAGAACCACCAGGCGTGCGGCACCTGCGCGAGCACGGCCGCGTCCGGGGTGAACACCCGGGGCAGCACCGAGTGCACCGCGGCGAAGCCCACCGCGAGCACGACGGCGAGCCCCACCGAGACGCGGGTGACCCGCCAGGCGACCCGCTGCGCGCCGGCCACCGCCCCGGCCCCCAGCGCGGCCCCGACCAGGGCCTGCGCGGCCACGGCCAGCGAGTCCAGCACCAGGGAGGTGAACACCCACAGCTGCAGCACCACCTGGTGCGCGGCCACCGCGGCCGCCCCTGAGCGGGCCGCCACCGCGGCGGCGGAGAGGAAGCACGCCTGGAACGCGAGGCTGCGCAGCACCAGGTCGCGCCCGAGCACCACCTGCGCCCAGATCCGGGCCGGGTCCGGGCGCAGGCCCACCCCCCGCTCCCCCGCGAACGCGGCCAGGAACAGCCCGCCCGCCACCACCTGGGCGCCGACGTTGGCCCACGCGGAGCCGACCAGGCCCAGCCCGGACCAGCCGCCGATCCCGTACCTCTCCCACCCGTCCACCCCGTGGACGAGGAACGGGCAGGCCAGGGCGGAGAGCCCGTTGCCGGCGAGCACGTAGCGCAGCGGGCGCACCACGTCCTGCACCCCGCGCATCCAGCCGTTGCCGGCCAGGGTGACGAGCACGAACGGGATGCCCAGCACCGCCACCCGCAGCCACGCCTCCGCCCGCACGGCGACCTCACCCTCCCCGGCCAGCACCCGGGTCACCGGGCCGGCGAGCAGCTGCGCGAGAACGACGAGGACGATGCCCAGCCCACCGGCCAGCCAGGTCGCCTGCACCCCCTCGGTGACGGCCTCGCCGCGACGCCCGGCGCCGTGCAGCCGGGCCGCCCGGGCGGTGGTGCCGTAGGAGAGGAAGGTCAGCTGGGTGCTGACCTGGGCGAGCACGATCGCGCCGACGGCCAGCGCACCGAGCGGCACCGCGCCCAGGCGGCCGACGACGGCGGTGTCCACCAGCAGGTACAGCGGCTCGGCCGCCAGCACCCCCAGGGCGGGCAGGGCCAGGCCCAGGATCCGGCGGGTCGAGGGATCGTCGACGCTCAGCGGGCCGACGTTCGGCCCGGCGCCCGCTCGAGGGCCCCGCGCAGGGCCTGGAGCACGTCCTCCGCGCTGCCCTCCGCGGTGAAGCCCGCGGCGAGCCGGTGCCCGCCGCCGCCGAGGTGGGCGGCCACGACGGAGACGTCCAGGACGGACTTCGCTCGCAGCGACACCGACCAGCAGCCCGGGGCGCCCTCCTTGAGCACGGCGGCCACCTCGGCCTCGGACGTGGTCCGCACCAGGTCGACCACGCTCTCGGTCTCCTCCGCGCGCATGCCGCGGGCGTCCGCCCGACCGATCACGGCGTGGGCGAGCCCGAGGCCACCGGCCGCCTCGGGCTCCAGGCGAGCGGCCCCGAGCACGGTCGAGAGCATGCCCAGCCAGCCGAAGGGGTGGGTGTCCATGAGCGGGCGCGAGACGGCCACCGGGTCGAGACCGGTCGCGATGAGCCGCGCAGCCAGCTCGTGGGTGGCGGGGCGGGCCCGGCGGAACGAGCCGGTGTCGGTGACCAGCCCGGCGTACAGGCAGTGCGCGAGGTCGCGGTCGATCGGCACGCCCCACACGTCGAGCAGCTCGCAGAGGACCGCGGTGGTCGACTCGGCCTCACCGTCGACGAGGTGGGCGGTGCCGAAGTAGGTGTTGCTGACGTGGTGGTCCACGACGAGCACCTCCGCCGCCCCGGGGAGGCGGTCGCGCAGCGCGCCCAGCCGGCCCGCGCTCCCGCAGTCCACGGTCACGAGGAGGTCGACGGTGCGGCCCACGTCCGCGGGGGCGACGAGCAGGTCACCCCCGGGCAGGGTGCGCAGGCTCTCCGGGGTCTGCGCGGGCTCGGCGAAGGCCACCTGCACGGGCACCCCGCGCTCCCGCAGCACCGAGCCGAGCGCGAGGGCGCTGCCGAGGGCGTCGGCGTCGGGGTTGACGTGGCAGAGCACGGTCACCGACCCGGCCGCCGACAGCATCGCGACGGCCTCGGTCAGGTCGACGTCGCGCGGCGCCACGGGGCCGGAGTCGACGTCGCGCGGCGCAGCCAGGCCGGTGCCGGGCTGCGCCGCGCGCACCGTCGTCATCCTCCGGAGACTGCCCCACGGGGTGCTTCCGGGTCCACACCGGGGTCGGCGGCCCCCCCGGACGGTGCGGCCGGGACCCCGTCGGAGGTCACGTCCTCGGACAGGTCGGGGTCGAGCTCGTCGGTCCGCACGCGCGGTTCCCGGTAGGGGTCGGCCTCGCCGGCCGGCTGCGCTCCGACCGACGCCGCGGCCACCTCGGCGTCCCGGGCGCGCGCCCGCGCCAGGAGCTCCTCCATGTGCCGTGCGGTGTCGGGCACCGTGTCGGCGACGAAGGTCAGGGTCGGGGTGTACCGCACGCCGGTACCGGCCCCGACCCGGGTGCGCAGCGCACCCTTGGCCTTCTCGAGCGCCATCGACGCCGTCTGGAGGTCGGGCTCGGCGTCCACCGTGTCGCCGCGGACGGTGTAGTACACGGTCGCGTCGTGCAGGTCGTTGGTGACCTTCGTGTCGGTCACGGTCACGTACTGCAGGCGGGAGTCCTTGATCTCGTGCTCGATCGCGTTGGCCACGATCTGCGCGATCCGCTTGGCCAGCTTGCGGGCGCGGGCGGGGTCAGCCATGTCCTCAGGTCCTCTCCGGTGGTGCTCTGGTCAGTCTTCCGGTCCCACGACCCGACGGCGCGCCGAGAGCAGGTCCAGCTCGGGACGCTCGGCGACCGCGCGCTCGCACGCGTCGAGCACCCGGTCCACGTGGCCCAGGTCGCCGGCGACGACGGCCACGCCCAGCAGGGTCCGTCGGTGCAGGTCCTGGTGTCCGGCCTCGGCCACGCTGACCTCGAAGCGGCGGCGCAGCTCGGCCAGGACCGGCCGCACCACGGAGCGCTTCTCCTTCAGCGAGTGGACGTCACCGAGCAGCACGTCGAGCTCCAGCGATCCGACGAACACGTGCCCCCCTCCCTGCTGGCACGGCCCGTGCCCGCCCCGGTCCCGGTGGTCGTGGCGACCCACCGGGACCGGGTGCCGATCACGAGCGGGCGACCTCGCGCAGCTCGTAGGTCTCGATCACGTCGTCCACCTTGATGTCGGAGTACGTGATGGTGAGACCGCACTCGAAGCCCTCGCGGACCTCGGCGGCGTCGTCCTTCTCGCGGCGCAGGGAGGAGACGGTGACGTTCTCCGCCACCACCCGTCCGTCGCGGAGCAGGCGGGCCTTGGCGTTGCGCTTGACCGAGCCCGAGGTGACCATGCAACCGGCGATGGTGCCGGCGCGCGACGAGCGGAACAGCGCACGGATCTGCGCCCGGCCCAGCTCGGCCTCCTCGTAGACGGGCTTGAGCATGCCCTTGAGCGCGCTCGCCACCTCGTCGATGGCCTGGTAGATCACCGAGTAGTACCGGATGTCGACACCCTCGCGGGCGGCGAGCTCGGTGGCCTTGCCCTCGGCCCGGACGTTGAACCCGATGATGATCGCGTTCGACGCCGCGGCGAGGTTGACGTTGGTCTCGGTGATGCCACCGACGCCGCGGTCCAGCACCCGCAGCTGCACCTCGTCGTCGATCTCGATGTTGTACAGCGCCTCTTCCAGGGCCTCCACGGTGCCGGAGTTGTCGCCCTTGAGGATGAGGTTGAGCTCGTTGGACTCCTTCAGCGCCGCGTCGAGGTCGTCCAGGCTGATGCGCTTGCGGGCGCGGGTCAGCAGGGCGTTGCGACGGACGGTGGCCCGACGGTCCGCGATCTGGCGGGCCGTGCGGTCCTCCTCGACGACGAGCAGGTTGTCACCCGCACCGGGCACCGAGGTGAAGCCGATGACCTGCACCGGGCGCGACGGGAACGCCTCGGTGACGTCGGCGCCGTGCTCGTCGACCATGCGCCGCACCCGCCCGTAGGCGTCGCCGGCGACGATCGAGTCGCCGACGCGCAGGGTGCCGCGCTGCACCAGCACGGTCGCCACCGGACCGCGGCCGCGGTCGAGGTGGGCCTCGATGGCCACCCCCTGCGCGTCCATGTCCGGGTTCGCCCGCAGGTCCAGCGAGGCGTCCGCGGTGAGCAGCACCGCCTCGAGCAGCGCGTCGATGTTCGTGCCGTTCTTCGCGGAGATGTCCACGAACATCGTGTCGCCGCCGTACTCCTCGGCCACGAGGTTGTACTCGGTGAGCTGCTGGCGGATCTTGTCGGGGTTGGCCCCCTCCTTGTCGATCTTGTTGATCGCCACCACGATCGGCACGTCCGCGGCCTGGGCGTGGTTGATCGCCTCGACCGTCTGCGGCATGACGCCGTCGTCGGCCGCGACCACCAGGATCGCGATGTCGGTGGCCTTCGCGCCACGGGCACGCATGGCGGTGAACGCCTCGTGACCGGGGGTGTCGATGAAGGTGACCGGACGCTCGTTGCCCTCCAGCTCGGTGAGCACCTGGTAGGCGCCGATGTGCTGGGTGATGCCACCGGCCTCGCCCTCGCGGACGTTGGCCTTGCGGATCGAGTCCAGCAGGCGGGTCTTGCCGTGGTCGACGTGACCCATGACGGTGACCACCGGCGGACGGGCCTCGAGGTCGTCCTCGCCGCCCTCGTCCTCGCCGTAGGTGAGGTCGAAGCGGTCGAGCAGCTCGCGGTCCTCCTCCTCGGGGCTGACGACCTGCACGACGAAGTTCATCTCGGTGCCGAGCAGCATCAAGGTCTCGTCGTTGACCGACTGGGTGGCGGTGACCATCTCGCCCATGTTGAACAGCGCCTGGACCAGGGCCGACGGGTTCGTGTCGATCTTGTCCGCGAAGTCGGTCAGGGACGAGCCCCGCGCCAGGCGCACGGTCTCGCCGTTGCCCTGGGGAAGCCTGGAGCCACCGGCCGAGGGCGCCTGCATGCTCTCGTACTCGGCGCGCTTGGCCCGCTTGGACTTGCGACCACGGCGGACGGGACCGCCTGCGCGACCGAAGGCACCGGCGGCGGGACCGGGACGGCCACGACCGCCACCGGGACGCCCGCGGAAGCCACCGGTCGGGGGGCCGGCCGGAGCACCGGCACCGGGACCACCGGGACCACCGCGGTAGCCGCCGGGACCACCCGCGCGGGCACCACCGGGACGAGCACCCGGACGGCCTGCACCGGCGGGCGCCGGACGCGCCGCGCGCTGCGGCATCGCCGCGGGGTTGGGTCGGGGCGGCATCCCCGACGGGGACGGACGGGGTCCGCCCGGACCGGCCGGGGGACGGGGTCCACCGGGACCGGCCGCGGCCGGACGGGGCCCGCCCGGGCCGGCCGCGGGACGCGGCGCGGGTGCACCCGGAGCCGCCGGGGCAGCCGGGCGCGGCGCAGCCGGTCGCGGGACCGGCGCCGAGCTGAACGGGTTGTTGCCCACCTTGGGCGCCCGGGAGGCGGGCGCGGCCGGAGCGGGGGTCGGAGCCGCGGGACCGGGCTTGGGGCCGGTCGAGGCCGGGCTCGGGGAGGGGGACGCCTCCGCCGCGGCGGGCGCGGGGGCGGCCGGGGCCGGAGCGGCCGGGGCGGGGGCGGCCGGAGCCGCGGGTGCCTCGGTCGCGGGAGCCGGGGCCGGGGCGGCCTCGACGGGCGCCGGCTCAGCGGCGGGCTTCGGACCCGGGCGCGGGGCGCCCGGACGGGCACCACCGGACGGGGCGGCGGGGGCCGCGGCGGCGTCACCGGCGGCCGGGTACGCCTCGCGGAGACGTCGGGCGACGGGCGCCTCGACGGTGGAGCTCGCGGACTTCACGAACTCGCCCTGGTCCTTCAGCTTCGCCAGGACGTCCTTGCTGCTCATACCGAGCTCTTTTGCCAGCTCGTGCACACGGGCCTTGCCTGCCACTGCTCTCCTCACTGGGAGGCCGGGCGGGAACCCGCGCGGCCTCGGTCTACTGCTGGTGGACGGTCATCGCTGCTTCATCACTGCTGCTTCACGGCGTGCTCATGGGTTCTCTGCCTGTCTCGTCGTCTGGTGAACGGCGTCCGTGCTGGCGAGCGAGGTGCGCACGTGCTCGCGCACCGCGCTCGGGTCGAGCTGACCGGGGACCCGAAGCGCCCGGGGGAACGCCCTGCGCCGCTCCGCGAGGGAGAGGCACTCCTCGTCCGCGTGCACCGAGGCGCCGCGTCCGGGGAGCCTGCGGCCCGGGTCGGGCACGAGCTCGTTCCCTCGTGCGACCACCCGGAGCAGTCCGGCGGCCGGTGCACGGCGGCGGCACCCGACACAGGTCCGCTCCGGTGCTGACCGCTCGCGCGGAACACCGTCGGGACCGGTTCGAGCGCTGTCGTCCTGCTCGGCCGCCACCACCTTAGCCCGCCACGGGCGCCGGGGACGAACCCCCGGCCCGATCGCCGTCGCCCGGTTCCGGGGCGGGCCGGGCGGCGGGCCCGGTCGCGGGCTCGTCGGGAGCGTCGCTGCGGATGTCGATGCGCCACCCGGTGAGCCGGGCGGCCAGCCGCGCGTTCTGGCCCTCCTTGCCGATGGCCAACGAGAGCTGGTAGTCCGGCACGACCACGCGGGCCGAGCGGGCCGCGGCGTCGACCACGGTCACCGACACCACCTTCGACGGCGAGAGCGCGTTGCCCACGAAGCGGGCCGGGTCGTCGGCGTGGTCGATGATGTCGATCTTCTCCCCGGCCAGCGAGCTCATCACGTTGCGCACCCGCGAGCCCATCGGCCCGATGCACGCACCCTTGGCGTTGAGCCCGGGGATGGTCGAGCGCACGGCGATCTTGCTGCGGTGCCCGGCCTCGCGCGCCACCGCGGTGATCTCCACCGCGCCGTCCGCGATCTCGGGGACCTCGAGGGCGAACAGCTTCCGCACCAGGTTGGGGTGGGTGCGCGAGAGGGTGACCGACGGCCCGCGCTGGCCGCGCGTCACCCCGACGACGTAGCACTTCACGTAGTCGCCGTGGGTGTGGGTCTCCCCCGGCACCTGCTCGGCCGAGGGCAGGACGGCCTCGATCCCGCTGGCCTCGGTCCCGATCCGCACGATCGTCATCCCGCGGGCGTTGGCCCGGCTGTCGCGCTGCACGACGCCGGTGACGACCTCGCCCTCGTGGGTGGAGTACTCGCCGAACGTGCGGTCGTTCTCCGCGTCGCGCAGCCGCTGCAGGATAACCTGCCGCGCCGTCGCAGCGGCGACCCGCCCGAAGCCCTCCGGGGTGTCGTCGTACTCGGAGACGACCGTGCCGGACTCGTCGAGCTCGCGCGCCATCACCGTGACCAGCCCGGAGCGGGGGTCGACGGTGACGTAGGCGTCGTCGGCGTGGTGCTCGGAGTGCTGGTAGGCGGTCAGCAGGGCCGACGTGATCGCGGTCAGGACGAGGGACGCGTCGATGCCCTTCTCGGCCTGGATCGCGCGCAGCGCCACCATGTCGATGTTCACGGTGCAGCCTCCTCGTCGCTGGCGTGCTCGTCGTGCTCGTCGTCGCCGTCGTGCTCGTCGTCGCCGTCGTGCTCGTCGTCGCCGTCGTGCTCGGGCTGGGTCGTCGGGGTCGGCCGCGGGCTTCCGCTGAGCTCCGTCTCGGCCGGGTCGGGCGGGGAGAACTCCACCTCGACGACAGCGTGCTCCACGTCCCCGAGCGCCACCTCGCGCGTGGTCGGGGCGTCCTTGGCCCGGGCGGCCGGCAGCACCAGCAGGACCCGCTCCCCGCCCTGCTCGTCCGCACCGGTCACGAGCCCGACGCGCGCGGTGAGCACGTCACCCCCGGCGGCCTCGGTCAGCGTCACCTGCACCCGGCGCCCCCGGTTGCGCCGCCAGTGCCGCGGCAGGGTCAGCGGGCGGGCGGTGCCGGGGGTGGTGACCTCCAGCGTGTACGGGGCCTGGCCGAAGGACTCCTCGGCGTCGAGGACGTCGGAGACCTGGCGGGTGAGCGTGGCCACGGCGTCGAGGTCGAGACCGTCCTCCGCGTCGACGACGACCCGGACGACGCTGCGCCGTCCGGCGGCGACGACGGTCACGGCGTCGAGCTCGGCCCCCGCTGCGGCGAGGACGGGCACCACGAGCTCGGTGACCTTGTCCGGACGGGGGACGGGCATCGGGGGGTCCTCCCAGCGGATCGGCGGTGCGCGGCGGGATGGCGCGCACGGTGGTCGCGAACCGGAGCGGGCCCGTCTGGAGCCCGGTGCGGTCACGGCGCGCCGGCCGTGCGTCGGTGGCCGCGTCGGTGGCTCACGAAGGCTTCAGGGTAGCCGTCGCCGGCTGGCAGGATGACCACGATGACGACCGGGGCGCGGACGACGGCGGTGGCGCGGACGGGGCCCGTGCTGTCGCGACGGGTGCTGCTGCGGGCCGGTCCGGGTGCCGTCCTGGGTGCCGCGGCCCTGGTGGTGGCCGGCTGCACCGCCGACCCGGCGCCGGAGCCCGGCGCACCCGAGCCGGCGGCTCCGGAGGTCGACCCGCTGCGCGCCCTCGCCTCCTCCGCCCGGGCCGACGCCGCGGCCGCGGCCGCGGTGACCGACGCCCCCGCTGCGCTGGTCCCCGAGCTCGCCGCGGTGAGCGCCGCCCGCACCGCCCACGCCGACGCGCTGGACGCCGAGGTCGCTCGCGCGGCCGGCACGGTGGACGGCACCCCGGTCACCGCCGCCCCCACCACGACGCCCACCGTCACCCCCGGGACCCTCGGCGAGCTCCACGCCGCGCTCACCGCAGCGTCGACCGTCGCGGGGGCGGCCGCGGTGGTGGCGGCGCCGTACCGCGCCGGCCTGCTCGGCTCGGTCGCCGCCGCGTGCGCCACCCAGGTGACGGCGCTCTCGTGAGCACCCCGGGGGGCGGTCAGTTCGCCACGGGTCTCGACGGGGGGCCGGAGGCAGCCGAGCCGCGGGCCCTGGCCGACGCCCTGAGTGCCGAGCACGCCGCCGTCTACGCCTGCGGGGTGGTGGCCGCCCGCGTCCGGACGGACCGGGCCGCCGCCGTCGACGCGGCCTGGCAGGAGCACCTCCGACGGCGCGACGAGCTGGTCTCGGTGCTCACCGCCGCCGGGGCGGCCGTCCCCGTGGCGGCTCCCGGCTACGCGCTGCCCGTGGAGGTCACCGACGCCGAGACGGCCGTGGCGCTCGCGCTGGTGGTCGAGGAGAGCACGGCCGTGGCGTGGCGGTCGGTCCTCGAGCGGTCGGCGCCGGGCAGCCCGGCCGTCGTCGTCGCCACGACGACCCCCGCCGCCACCACCGTCGCGACCACCCGGACGGCCGCTCCCGCCGCGAGCCGCAGGTCGGCCCCGCCGGCCCCGTACGCGGTGCGCGCGGCGGCGGTCGCGGCGCTCGTGGACTGCGCGGGCCGGGCGAGCGCCTGGCGCGGGGTCCTGGGAACCTCTCCGGTGACCACCGCCTTCCCGGGCGAGCCGGCCCCCGGCTGAGCACCGAGCCGAACGAGTGAGGAGCGAACGTGGACTCCATCGAGCTGCAGGTCCGCACGGGGGCCGCCCCGACGGTGCACGACCTCACCGGGCCGTGCCGGAGCTTCTTGCGCGACGTGGACGCGCACGAGGGGCTGCTGCACGTCTGGGTGCCGCACGCGACGGCCGGCGTCGCCGTCCTGGAGACCGGCGCGGGCAGCGACGACGACCTGCTGGCCACCCTCGAGGCGCTGCTGCCGCGCGACGGACGGTGGTCGCACCGGCACGGCTCCCCCGGCCACGGACGCGACCACGTCCTGCCCGCGCTCCTCGCCCCGCACGCCAGCATCCCGGTGCTCGACGGCGCACCGACCCTCGGCACCTGGCAGTCGATCTGCCTCGTCGACACCAACGGCGACAACGCCGTGCGCAGCGTCCGGCTCAGCTACCTGCGGGGCTGAGCCCGCCCGCCACGACCTTGCCCGCGCGCACCAGCTCCAGGATCTCGGCGACGACCACGTCGGCCGCGACGTCCCGCGGAGCGGCCTCGGAGAAGCGCTCGCGCAGCTCGACCTGCCCGCCGGCCCAGCCGCGGCCGACGACGACGACCAGCGGGACACCGACCAGCTCGGCGTCGGCGAACTTCACCCCGGGCGAGGCCGCGCGGTCGTCGAGCAGCACCCGCAGCCCGGCGTCGGAGAGCTCCCCGGCGAGCTGCTCGGCACCCGCCGCCACCTCCGGGTCGCCGCCCTTGGCCTTGCCCGCCGCCACCAGGTGCACGTCGGCGGGGGCGACCTCGGCGGGCCAGCGCAGGCCCCGCTCGTCGTGGCGCTGCTCGGCGATGACGGCGACCAGACGGGAGACGCCGACGCCGTAGGAGCCCATGGTGGGGCGGACCTTGGTGCCGTCGGGGCCCAGCACGTCCACCGCGAAGGTGTCGGTGTACTTGCGCCCGAGGGAGAAGATGTGGCCGATCTCGATGCCGCGGGCCGCCTCGAGCACCCCGGCGCCGTCGGGGGAGGGGTCGCCGGCGCGCACCTCGGCGGCCTCGATCGTGCCGTCGGGGGCGAAGTCGCGCCCGCACACCAGGTCGGTGACGTGCACGCCCGGCGCGTCGGCCCCGGTGATCCAGGCGGTGCCACGGACCACCCGCGGGTCCACCAGGTAGCGGACCCCGTTCGCGAGCAGCGCCCGCGGGCCGATGAAGCCCTTGACCAGGAACGGGTTGCGCGCGAAGTCGGACTCGGTCAGCAGCACCACCTCGGCGGGCTCCAGCGCGGCGGCGAGACGCTTGAGGTCGACGTCGCGGTCACCGGGGATGCCGACGCCCAGCAGCTCCCACTCCCCACCGGGGGCCCGCGTCTTGACCAGGATGTTCTTCAGGGTGTCCGCCGCGCCCACCTCCAGGCCGGTGCCACGAGCCCAGGTGACCAGGGTGTCGATCGTCGGGGTGTCCCCGGTCTCGTGGTCGACCGCCGCCGCCAGGCCCTCGAGCCCGATCTCCGGCGGCGCGGGGGTGGTCACGGCCTCGACGTTGGCCGCGTAGCCCGAGGCTGCGCACCGGACGTAGGTGTCCTCGCCGTGCTCGCTCTCGGCGAGGAACTCCTCCGACTGCGAGCCGCCCATGGCCCCGGAGACCGCCGAGACGATGACGTGGCGGACGCCGAGACGCGCGAAGATCCGCTGGTAGGCCCCGCGGTGCGCGGCGTAGGAGGCCGCCAGCCCCGCCTCGTCGAGGTCGAACGAGTACGAGTCCTTCATCACGAACTCGCGCCCGCGCAGGATCCCCGCGCGGGGGCGCTCCTCGTCGCGGTACTTCGTCTGCACCTGGTAGAGCGTGACCGGGAAGTCCTTGTACGAGGTGAGCTCGCCCTTCACGGTGAGCGCGAACAGCTCCTCGTGGGTGGGGCCGAGCAGGAAGTCGTTGCCGCGGCGGTCCTTGAGCCGGAACAGGCCCGGCCCGTACTCGGTCCACCGACCGCTGCGCTCGTACGGCTCGCGCGGCAGGAGTGCGGGCAGGCGGATCTCCTGGGCGCCGATCGCGTCCATCTCCTCGCGGACGACGCGCTCCACCTCGCGCAGCACCCGCAGCCCGAGCGGCAGCCAGGAGAACACGCCCGGCGCGATCCGTCGCACGTACCCGGCGCGGAGCAGCAGCTGGTGGCTGGGCAGCTCCGCGTCGGCGGGGGCCTCGCGCAGGGTGCGCAGGAACAAGGTGGACATCCGGGTGATCACAGGTCGGCAGCGTAGCCGCGCGTGGGGTCGCGGCCACCGGTTTCCGGGTTCGATCCGACTGCGGCGGGCGTCCTCTCCTACGATCAGACCCAGGTCCACCGAGCGGGCGCCGGACCGGCGCACGCCTGACGCAGGAGGTCACACCGTGCTCGTCCGCCGCATCGCCCGTCCCATGCTCGCCGCCGTCTTCGTGGCCCAGGGGATCGACACCCTGCGCAACCCTGCTCCGCGGGTCAAGGCCGCGGCGCCGCTGGTGCACAAGGGCGAGGAGGTGCTGCCCGACGAGGTGACCAGCTCGGTGCCGACCGACCCGGAGACCCTGGTCAAGATCAACGCCGGCACGCAGATCGGTGGCGGGCTGCTGCTGGCCACCGGCAAGCTGCCGCGCCTGGCCTCCCTCGCCCTCGCCGGCACCATCGTGCCCACCACGCTGGCCGGGCACGCCTTCTGGGAGGAGTCCGACCCGGAGGCCAAGGCCGCACAGCGCCTGCACTTCCTCAAGAACGTCGGCCTGCTCGGCGGTCTGCTGCTCGCCGCCGTGGACACCGAGGGCAAGCCGTCCGTCGCGTGGCGCACCCGTCGCCAGGCCGACCGCGTCGCCGCGGCCCTCCCCGGTGGCAGCTCGCACTCCGACACCACCGACAACCTGCGCTCCGCCGCCCATGTCGTCGCCGAGCGCAGCTCCGACCTGGCCCACAGGGCGGCGGAGTCCAACACCACCTCCAAGCTGGTCGCCGGTGGCTCGGCCCTGGCCGCGACCGCCGC
Source organism: Mycobacteriales bacterium (assembly GCA_038234335.1). Lineage (GTDB taxonomy): Bacteria > Actinomycetota > Actinomycetes > Mycobacteriales > Mycobacteriaceae > Rhodococcus_D. The sequence goes on along the minus strand of JBBSUN010000006.1, from coordinate 42,385 downwards.
GGCCCGGGCCCAGGACCTCGCCCACACCGTCGCCACCAGCGACACCACCAAGAAGCTCGCCGACCGCGGCCAGGACCTGGCCCACGCCGCGGCCGACCGGGGCTCCGAGCTCGCGCACACCGCCGCCCAGCGCGGCTCGGACCTGGCCTCCGACCTCGCCGACGAGGGCGGCCGGCGCGGCCACGACCTCGCGACGAGGGCCCGCAAGAACGCCGACGTGGTGGCCGCCCAGGCCGAGCGCCGGGGCCGCGGCCTCGCCGTGGCGGCCCGCAAGGACGCGCGCAGCTGGGTCGCGGGCGCCACCGGCGCCGCGTCGTCCCGGGCGCAGGACCTCGCCGACGCCGCCCAGGACGTGGTGGACGAGCTCTCCTCGGAGGGGTCCCGTCGCGGCCGCAAGCTGGCGAAGAAGGCCCAGAAGACGGCCGACACGCTGTCGGCGAGGGCGGCCGACGCCGCGCACGAGGCCGCTGCCGAGGCCGGCTCGCGCGGCGAGCACGCCGCCGCCCGCGCACAGCTGCGGACCCAGCGTCTGCTCGGCTGAGCCGGGCCGCCGGGCACGAGCACCGCAGCCGGGCCGGGCCGGGCCGGGCCGGGCCGGTAGCCTGCTGCGGTGCTCGTGCTGCTCCCACCGTCGGAGACCAAGGCCACCGGCGGGCGGAGGGGCCCGCTCGACCTGGACGCGCTGGGCCATCCGGTGCTGAATCCCCTTCGGGCGCGGTTGGTCGACGTGCTCGTGGCGCTGTCCGCGGACGTCGACGCCTCGGTGGCCGCGCTGGGTCTGGGCCCGGCCCAGCGCCACGAGGTGGCCCGCAACGCCGCCCTGCTGAGCGCGCCGACGATGCCCGCGCTGCGCCGCTACACCGGCGTCCTCTACGACGCCCTCGACGCCCGCACCCTGACCGCCCGGGCGCGTGGACGGCTCGCGATCGGCTCCGCGCTGTTCGGGGTGCTCCGCGCCGGCGACCCCGTCCCGGCCTACCGGCTCTCCGCCGGGAGCTCGCTGCCCGGGTTGCCCACCCTGCGCAGCCTGTGGCGCCCGGCGCTGGGCCCGGTGCTGGCCGAGGCCGACGAGCTGGTGGTGGACCTGCGCTCCGGGGCCTACGCCGCCCTGGGACCGGCGCCCGGCGCCGTCACCGCGACGGTGCTCACCCAGGCACCGGACGGGACCCGCTCGGTGGTCAGCCACTTCAACAAGGCCCACAAGGGCCTGCTCGCGCGGGCGCTGGCCACCAGCCGGGCGGAGCCGCACGACGCCGCGGGCGTGGCCCGGGTGGCCGCGCGGGCCGGGCTGCGGGTGGAGCTGGCCGGGGAACGCGAGATCGTGGTGCTGACCGACGGCACGGGGCACGGCCGGTAACTCGCTGGACACCCCGGACGCCGTCGGGGCACGCTCGTCGCACCACACGTCGAGCGGGAAGGAGGTCGGACCATGACGCTGCTGCACGCGCACGTCCCCCCTGCACTTCCCCGCCCCGTGGCGGCACCCGCCTGAGCGGACCGCGCGGGGTCGACCGAGAGGTTTCTCGTGCCCCACCGCGACCACGACCACGACCACGACCACGACCACCCAGCACGGCCACGCCGTCGCGGCCCCGCCCGCTGGGACGCCACCGACACCCCCGGACCCGAGGGGCCCGTCCCCAGCAGCTGGCCCGACGCCCAGCACGGGCCGCCCCCGTGGCCGAGCTGGCTCGTCACCGACGCCGCTGCCACCGACACCGAGCTCGGGGTGCTGAAGACGGGCAAGGAGGCCGACGTGCACCTGGTCGAGCGCGGGGTGCCGGACGGCCGGTCGTGCCTGCTCGCCGTCAAGCGCTACCGCAGCCCGGAGCACCGGCTGTTCCACCGCGACGCGGGCTACACCGAGGGCAGACGGGTGCGCCGCTCCCGCGAGATGCGGGCGATGGCGAACCGCACCGAGTTCGGGCGCGACCTGCTCGCCGGGCAGTGGGCCGCGGCCGAGCACGCCGCGCTGTGCCGGCTCACCGAGCTCGGGGCACCCGTGCCGTACCCGGTGCAGCTGCTGGGCACCGAGCTGGCCCTGGAGTACCTCGACGAGCCGGACGGCTCCGCCGCGCCCCGGCTGGCCCAGCTGCGCCCGGAGCCCGGGCACCTGGCGCAGCTGTGGCACCAGCTGCTGGACGTGCTGGGGCTGCTGGCCGACGAGGGCCTGGCCCACGGCGACCTCTCGCCGTACAACCTGCTCGTGCACCGCGGCGACCTCGTCGTCATCGACCTGCCCCAGGTGGTCGACCTCGTGGCGAACCCGCGGGGCCCCGACATCCTGCGCCGGGACGTCACCGTGGTCTGCGCGTGGTTCACCGCCCGCGGGCTGGCTCAGGACCCCGACGACGTGCTGGCCGTGCTCGGGCGACGCTGATCGCGGGCGGGCACCGCGGGGCCTCGCAACGCCGCGTGGCGCGCTCCTCGAGACGGGGTGCGCGCCACGCTGTGGCGGGAACGGTGTGATGAGATCTCAGTCACCTGGGTTGAGAAATCACGCACGAGGCCGGAGGCCGGTCCGCTCGTCGGCGAAGTGACAGGCCGAGAGGTGCCCGTCCCGCACCACCAGCGGCGGCTCCTCCTGTGCGCAGAGGTCCTGCGCCTTCCAGCACCGCGTGCGGAACCGGCACCCCGACGGCGGGTTGACCGGCGAGGGCACGTCCCCGTCCAGGCGGATGACGTCCTTGGACTCGCGCGCCCGCGGGTCGGGCACCGGCACCGCAGAGAGCAGGGCCTGGGTGTACGGGTGGGTCGCGTGCTCGTAGATGTCGTCCTCGGTGCCGAGCTCGACCACCTTGCCCAGGTACATCACGGCCACGCGGTCGGCGAGGTGGCGGACCACCGAGAGGTCGTGGGCGATGAACACGTAGGACAGCCCGAACTCCTCCTTGAGCTCGCCGAGCAGGTTCATCACCTGCGCCTGGATGGAGACGTCCAGGGCGGAGACCGGCTCGTCGCAGATGATGAGGCTCGGCTTGAGCGCCAGGGCCCGGGCGATCCCGATGCGCTGGCGCTGACCACCGGAGAACTGGTGCGGGTAGCGGTTGATGTGCTCGGGGTTGAGTCCCACGACCTCGAGCAGGTCCTGCACGGCCCCGCGACGGCTGCCCTTCGGCGCCACGTCGGTGTGGATCTCGAACGGCTCGCCGATGAGGTCACCGACCGTCATGCGGGGGTTCAGCGAGGTGTACGGGTCCTGGAAGACCATCTGCACCTTGCGACGCATCCGCCGCAGCGCCGCGCCCTTGAGGGCCAGCAGGTCCTCGCCCTCGTAGAGGACCTGCCCGGCCGTGGCCCGCTCCAGGCGGACTAGGGTGCGGGCCAGGGTCGACTTGCCGCAGCCGGACTCCCCGACCACCCCGAGGGTCTCACCGTAGCCGAGGTCGAAGCTGACCCCGTCGACGGCCCGGACCTGGCCGACGGTCCGCTGGAACACCACACCCTGGGTGACCGGGAAGTGCTTCACCAGGTCCCGGACCTGCAGCAGCGGCTCGCCCGCGCTCGATCCGACGGTCTCAGCCACGGCCGGTCACCTCTCTCTCGCTCTCGTTCTCGGTGGACCGGTTCGCAGCGGCCTCGTTCTCGGCGGCCTGGTTCTCGGCGGCCTGGTTCTCGGCGGCGTGGTCGCCGCGGGCGAACAGGTCGTCGGCGAACAGGCACGCGCTCGTGCGGCCCGGGGACAGCTCGACCAAGGGCGGCTCCTGGGACAGGCACGCGTCCTGCGCCATCCGGCACCGCGGGTGGAAGGAACAGCCGTCGGGGATGTTCATGAGGTTCGGCGGCAGCCCCGCGATGGTGACCAGCTCCTGGCCCCGCTGGTCCACCCGGGGCACCGACTCGAGCAGCGCCGTCGTGTACGGGTGGCAGGGGCGGGCGTAGAGCTCGTGCACCTCGGCCTGCTCCACGATGCGCCCGGCGTACATCACGGCGATGCGGTCGGCGACGTCGGCGACGACCCCGAGGTCGTGGGTGATGAGGATCATGCCCATGTGCCGCTCGGCCTGGATCTCCTTGAGCAAGTCCATGATCTGGGCCTGCACGGTCACGTCCAGCGCGGTGGTCGGCTCGTCGGCGATGAGCACGTCCGGGTCCAGCGCGAGCGACATCGCGATCATGACGCGCTGGCGCATGCCGCCGGAGAACTGGTGCGGGTACTCCTTGACCCGCTGCGGGGCCCCGGGGATCTTCACCTGGTCGAGCAGCTCCACCGCCCGCGCGGTGGCGTCGCGGCGGCTCATCCCCCGGCGCACCCGGAACTGCTCGGCGATCTGGAAACCGACGGTGAACACCGGGTTCAGGGCCGAGAGCGCGTCCTGGAACACCATCGCGATGCCCTCGCCCCGGATCAGGCGGCGCTGCTCGTCGGTCATGGTCAGCATGTCCTGGCCCTTGTACCGGATGGCCCCGGCGGTGATCACCCCCGGCGGGGTGTCGAGGATGCCCATCACGGTCTGCGCGGTGACGCTCTTGCCGGAGCCGGACTCGCCCAGCACGGCCAGGGTCTCCCCGGCGTCGAGGTGGTAGCTGACGCCGTTGAGCACGGTCGCGACACCTTCACGGGTGCGGAACTCCACGTGCAGGTCCTCCACGTCGAGCAGCCGTCCGTCCGTCACGACGGCACCGGGCGGGGTGGTGCTGGTCCGGCCGGCCGGGGTGGCGCCGGAGCGCGTGCGCAGCTTCACGGGTCCTCCTATCGGAGCTTGGGGTCCAGGGCCTGGCGCACGGCGTCGCCGAGCAGCACGAAGGCGAGGACGGTGACGACCAGGAACCCGGCCGGGAAGAGCAGGGCGTGCGGCGCGTCGCGGAGCCGGCTCTGGGCGTCGGAGATCATCGACCCCCACGAGATGACCGGGGGGCGCAGGCCGATACCGAGGAACGACAGCGTGGCCTCCGCCCCGATGAACGCCCCCAGGGAGATGGTGGCGTAGACCAGCGAGGCGGCGAGCGCGTTGGGCAGCAGGTGCTTGAAGATGATCCGACCGGTGCTCGCCCCCATGGAGCGGGCGGCGGCCACGTAGTCGTTCTGCTTGGTCTGCAGCACGGCCGAGCGCATGACCCGCGCCGGCACCGGCCACCCCAGCGCGACCAGCGACGCCACCACCACCCCGACGATGGCGAACGGCGAGGAGAAGCTGTTGAACGTGGTCAGGATGACGATGGCGCCGAGCAGGAACGGGATGCCCAGGAAGATGTCGCTGACCCGGGAGAGCAGGGTGTCGATCCACCGGCCGTAGTACGCGGCCACCATCCCGACGGACATGCCGACCACCGTGGTGCCCAGGGTGGAGAGCACCCCGACGATGAGCGAGTACCGGGTGCCGTAGATGGTGCGGGCGTACACGTCGTAGCCCTGCAGGTCGTAGCCGAAGATCGCGTCCCGGGACGGGGGCTGGTTGCTCCGGCTGAGGTCACCCGCGGCGGGATCGACCGAGGTGAACAGGCCGGGGAAGGCCGCGATGAGCAGCACGACGACGATGATGAGAGCGGAGACCAGGAAGAGCGGGTTGCGCCGGAGGTCCTTCCACGCGTCGGACCAGAGCCCACCGACGCGCTCGGGCTTGTCGGAGGCTGCGGCGGAACCGCCCGGCTCACCCGCCGGATCGGCGTGGACCGCCGGTTCGGTGCGGGCGGACGTCTGGGCGTAGGCGCCGCCCCGGGCCGCGCCGGAGTCCGCGGAGCCCGGGCCGATGGGCGCGCTGTCACTCATATCGGATCCTCGGGTCCAGGACCGCGTACAGCAGGTCCACGAGCAGGTTGGCGAGCAGGTAGACCAGCACCAGCACCACGACGATCCCGGTGACGGTGGCGCCCTCCTTGGTGACGATGGCGCGGTAGGTCTCGCGGCCGATGCCGTTGATGTTGAAGATGCCCTCGGTGACGATGGCGCCCGCCATGAGCGCACCGAGGTCGGTGCCGAAGAAGGTCACCACCGGGATCAGCGAGTTGCGCAGCAGGTGCACCCCGACGATGCGGCGCTGGGGCAGGCCCTTGGCCTTCGCCGTGCGCACGTAGTCGGCCCGGGAGTTCTCCACGATGGAGGTGCGGGTGATCCGGGTGGCGTACGCGAGCGACAGGCTGGCCAGCACGAACCCGGGCATGATCAGCTCCTGCAACGGGGCCTTCGTCGACACGGTGGCGCTGAAGATCCCCCACCGGATGCCGAGCTGCAACTGCAGCAGGTACGCCGTGACGAAGACCGGCAGCGCGATGAGCACCAGGGTGCCGACGAGGATGAGGTTGTCGAGGAAGCCCTTGCGGCCCAGGCCGGTGAGGACGCCCGCGGTCAGGCCGAAGACGATCTCGAAGGCCAGCGCGACCAGCGCCAGCTTCACCGTGACCGGGTACGAGCTGAGGATGATGTCGCTGACCTGGCGACCGGAGAAGTTCGACCCGAAGTTGCCGTGGAGCAGGTTGCCGATGTACTTCACGTACTGCACCAGCACGTTGTCGTTGAGGTTGAACTCCTCGGTGAACTTGGCCACGAAGGCGGGCGGGCACGGTCGGTCGCCGCACTTGCCGGCGAGCGGGTCACCGGGCACCGCGTAGACGAGGACGTAGATGAGGAACGTGGTCCCGAGGAACGCCGGGATCATCTGGAGCAGGCGGCGCACGACGTAGCGGCCCACGAGACCTCCTGGGGACGGTGCGGACGCCCGGTCCGGGCGCGCGGTGACAGTGGACGGGTCCGGGCGCGGATCACCCGTCCGGACGGACCGCGGGCCGGCCCTCCGGGTGGAGGACCGGCCCGCGGACGACGATCAGCTGCTCGTGGTGACCTGGGTCAGGTCGAGCTCGCTGGCGGCGGTGATCTTCACGTTGCCGAGCTTCTCGGAGTAGCCCGCGATCTGGGTCGAGCTCCACAGCGGGATGGCCGGCATGTCCGTCACGAGGAGCTTCTCGGCGTCGATGAAACCGGCGTTGGACTCCTTGGGATCGGTCTTCGCCGCGGCGTCGAGCAGCGCCTGGTCGAAGGCCGGGTTGGAGTAGCCGGCGTCGTTGGCTGACCCACCCGTGGAGTACAGCGGCGAGAGGCCGTTCTCCAGGTTCGGGAAGTCGTAGATCCAGCCGGAGCGGAACATGCCGGTCTCGGACTTCTCGTTGATGCCCTTGCGGAAGTCCGCGAACGTCGGGACCGGGGTGGCGGTGCAGGCCACGCCGAGCGCGTCGGAGATGTTGTTGCACGCGGCCTCGGTCCAGGCCTTGTGGTCACCGTCGGCGTTGTAGCTCAGCGTCAGCTTGCCGTCGAAGCCGCCGGCCTTGTCGAACAGGGTCTTCGCGGCCGACGGGTCGTACTTGCAGAACTCGCCGCACGTGCCCGCCTCGTACCCGGCCACGGCCGGTGAGGAGTAGGCGGTCGACGGGGTGCGGGAGCCGCTGAAGATGACCTTGGTGATCGAGTCGCGGTCGATGGCCATGGAGATCGCGTGGCGCAGGTCGGCGCTCTGGTACTTGGGGTCGTACAGCGGGAACGTGACCGTCTGCACGATCGGGACGGCTTGGAGAGGGACCGGTCGGAGAGGTCCGTCTTGTACTTGTCACCGGCCAGCGCCGAGGTTGGCAGCGTGTCCATGAAGTCCAGGTTGCCGGTCTGCAGGTCGGCGTACGCGCCGTCCGAGTCCTGGTAGAGCTTGATCGTGACGTCCTTGATGGTCGGCTTGTCGTCACCGGAGTAGTCGTCGTTGCGGGTCAGGACGACCGACGCGTTGTCCTGCCAGGAGACGAACTTGAACGGGCCGTCCCCGATCGGGTTGCGGCCGAAGGCTTCCGGGTCGTCGTAGAACGAGGCCGGCAGCGGAGCGAAGGCGTGGTAGGCGATCTTCTGCATCCACGGGCTGTACGGCTGGGTCAGCTTCACCGTGAACTCGGTGTCGCTGACCACCTTGACGCCGCTCATCTCCTTGGCGGTCGGCGTCGGGGCCTTGCCGTCGGCGCCGGCGGCCGGGTTCAGGTCGGCGTAGCCCTCGATCTCGGCGAAGAAGCTGCTGTTCAGCGCGCCGTTGGGGGCGTAGGCCCCCCAGTTCCAGGCGTCGACGTAGCTCTTGGCGGTGATCTCGGTGCCGTCGGTGAACTTCCAGCCCGGCTTGAGCTTGATGTCGTAGTTCTGCGCGTCGCTGCTGGTGATGGACTCGGCGTTGGCCATCTTGGTCTCGGAGGTGGCGTCGTCCAGCGTGACCAGGCCGGTGAAGATGTTGTCGATGACCTTGGCGCCACCCTGCTCGTTGGTGTTGGCCGGGACGAGACCGTTCTCCGGCTGCGTGCCGAAGATGGACACCGAGCCGTCGGCGACCGAGTCGGCGCTGCCCGCTCCGCTGTCGCTGCTGCTGCCGCCGCACGCGGTCAGCAGCAGGAGGGCTGCGACCGGGAGGGCGAGCATCGCTGTGCGCTGTCGGCGCATGAGGGACTTCCTCTCGAGGGGTGGGGCCGACGACCACCGATGGGTGACGACGACGATGAGATCCCGGCCGGGTGCGGCCAAGTTGCGGGGAACCTTAGACCGGGCCCCGTGGGCAGCTCGTTCACCCGCGGTCACGATCGGGTCACGACCCTCGAGGCCGGCCGGCGACCGGCCGAGCGCTCAGCGACCCGGCCGGCGCAGGGGGGTGTGGGAGATCCCGTCCTCGGTGCGCGGCTCCCCGGCGGGGACGAAGCCGTGCTCGGCGTACATGTCCACCAGGTGGCTCTGGGCGTCGAGCAGGCACGGGGAGGAGCCCACGTCGGCCAGCGCGGCCTGCAGCACGCGGCGGGTGTGGCCCTGCCCGCGGAACGCCGGCGCGGTGCACAGCCGCCCGATCCGGAACTCGGAGCCGTGCTCGTGGCTCTCGAGCAGGCGCACGGTACAGATCACCTCGCCGTCGAGCTCCATCCAGATGTGGCGGGTGTCGGGCAGCAGGTCGCGCCCGTCCAGCTCGGGGTACGCGCACTGCTGCTCCACCACGAACACCTCGACCCGCAGCCGGAGCAGCTCGTAGAGCGTGCTCGTGGCGAGGTCGGCGGCCCAGGAGCGGTGCAGGGTCGGGGTCTGGGGTGAGGTCACCCCCAGTGGGTACCACAGCGAGCTCACCCGCAGTGGGCACCACAGGGGACCTCCCGCCACGGGACCACTACCGTTGCGCAGCATGGGCGTGCGGACGGGCGAGTGGACCGGTGGGTGGACGCAGGACGTGCTGGGGCACGGCTACGAGCAGCGCACGCTGGAGCTCGGGACGGACCCGGACGGCGAGGGTGACGTGGTCGCGACCCTGGTCCGGCACCGCGGCGAGCAGCCCACCCCGCGCGGTGCGGTGCTCTACGTCCACGGCTACACCGACTACTTCTTCCAGACCCACCTGGCCGAGCTGTTCGCCGCCCAGGGCTTCGCCTTCCACGCCCTGGACCTGCGCAAGTGCGGCCGCTCGCTGCGAGCGGGCCACACACCGCACTACGTCACCGACCTCGAGCTGTACGACCTGGAGCTGGACCGGGCGCTCGACTCCATCCGTGCCGAGCACGAGCACGTCGTCGTCGTCGCGCACTCGACCGGCGGGACGATCACCCCGCTGTGGCTGGACCGCCGCCGCGAGACCGGGCGTCCGGGCGTCGCCGGGCTCGTGCTGAACAGCCCGTGGTTCGACCTGCAGGGCCCGGCGTACTACCGCCACGTCGGCACGCTCGGCATCGATCTCGCCGGCCGGCTGCAGGGGATGCGGCTGCTGACCAAGGACGTCGCGGACGCCTACGGGGTGAGCCTGCACGCCTCGCGCGAGGGCGAGTGGGACTACGACCTGGCGTGGAAGCCGCTGGAGGGCTTCCCGGTCCGCCTCGGCTGGATGCGGGCGGTGCGCCGGGGGCACGCCGCGCTGCACCGCGGGCTCGACGTCGGCTGCCCCTCGCTGGTGCTGCGCTCCACGCGCACCCGCTTCGCCAGCCACTACGCCCCCGAGGTGGACACCGCCGACGCGGTGCTCGACGTGCGCCAGATCGCGCGGTGGGCCGGCTGTCTCGGTGGACGCACGAGCGTCGTCCCGGTGCCCGACGCGCGCCACGACGTGTTCCTGTCGCGGGCGGAGCCCCGGGAGCGGGCGATGGACGAGCTCGTCGCCTGGTTGGACGACACGCTCCCCCGCTGATCCTGTGCTCGCGGTCACACGAGCGCCGGGTAGGTTCGGGCCCCGTCGAAGCGCTGCCCACCGGACGGACGGCACAGATCGGAAGGAGTCCCGTGCGCCAGCTCAGCACCCTCGACGCCCAGTTCCTCAACGCCGAGACGGCGACCACGCTGGTCCACGTCGGCTCGCTCAGCGTGCTCGAGCCCCGCGACGCCGCCCGGGGCGGGCTCACCGTCGAGGACCTGCGCGAGCTGTTCGCCGCCCGCCTGCACCTCGTAGGACCGCTGCGCTGGCGCCTGCAGGAGGTGCCCCTGGGCCTGGACTTCCCCTACTGGGTGGAGGCGGACGACTTCGACCTGGAGTACCACATCCGGGAGATCGCCCTGGTCGCGCCGGGCTCCGACGAGCAGCTGGGCGAGCAGGTCGCGCGCCTGGCCGCCCGGCCCCTGGACCGCACCCGGCCGCTGTGGGAGGCGTACCTGATCCACGGCCTCGCCGGGGGCCGCCAGGGGCTCTACACCAAGGTCCACCACTCGGCGATCGACGGCGTCTCCGGGGCCGAGGTGCTCGCCGTGATCATGGACGTGACCCCCGAGCCCCGGGAGGTCGCGCCGCCGGGGGACCCGGCGGCGGAGGCGGGGGTGTCCACCTCGTCCATGCTCGCCCGTGGCCTGTGGCGCCTCGCCGCGCGCCCGGCCCGCTTCGCCCTGCAGGCACCCCGGATGCTGCCCCACGTGCTCGACCTGCCCGGGGCGCAGACCATCCCGGGCGTCCCCGAGCTCGCCAAGGTGGTGGGCACGGTGACCCGGATGGCCGGGCTGAACGTGGTCGCGGACCGCCCCGACCCCGCGCCGACGCCGCCGCGCACCCCGTTCAACGGCCCCATCACCCCGCACCGCCGCTTCGCCTTCACCTCCGTCCCGCTGGCCGACGTCAAGGAGGTGAAGAACGCCTTCGGCCTCACCGTGAACGACGTGGTCATGGCGGTGTGCACCTCGGCCCTGCGCACCTGGCTGCTGGACCACGACGCGCTGCCGGACACCCCGCTGGTCGCCGCCATCCCCGTCTCGGTGCGCACCCCCGAGCAGATGGGGACGGCGGGGAACCAGGTCAACTTCATGCTGACCGCGCTGCCGACGCACGAGGCCGACCCGGCCCGGCGCCTGGCCGGGCTGCACACCTCCCTGCTGGAGGCCAAGGAGCGCTTCGACGCCGTCCCCGCCCAGCTGCTGCACGAGTACAGCGCCGTCCTGCCGCAGGCCCTGCACGGGCTGGCCTCGCGCACCCTGCTGCGGGCGATCACCGTGGGCGGGCCCCCGTTCAACCTGTTCATCTCCAACGTGCCCGGGCCCCAGGTGCCGCTGTACACCGCGGGCGCCCGGGTGAGCGGCAGCTACCCCGTCTCCGTGGTCAGCGACACCGGTGGCGGCATCAACATCACCGTCATGTCCTACGACGGGCACCTGGACTTCGGGATCATCGTGTGCCGGGAGATGGTGCCCGACGTCTGGGACGTGGCCCGGCACCTGCACGAGGCGACCGCCGAGCTGGTGGGCCTGGCTCGGAGCCGTGCCCCCCGTCCCCGGACGGCGACCACGCGCACGCCCCGCACCCGGCAGCGGCGCGGATCGGCCCGGTAGCGTCGTCGCCCATGCGCCACTTCGACCTCGTCCTCATCGGCACCGGTTCCGGCAACACGATCCTCGACCACCGGTTCGACGGGACTTCCGTCGCGATCTGCGAGAACGGGACCTTCGGCGGCACGTGCATCAACGTGGGCTGCATCCCCACCAAGATGTACGTCTACGCGGCCGACACCGCCCGTCGCGTGCAGCAGGCGAGCCGCTACGGGGTCGACGCGCACGTCGACGGGATCCGTTGGAACGACATCACCGACCGCGTGTTCGGCCGGATCGACCCCATCGCCGTCGGTGGCCGCGAGTACCGCGCCGAGGGGACCCCCAACACCGAGCTGTTCACCGGGCAGGTCCGCTTCACCGCACCCGGCGTGATCGACACCGGCACCGGCGAGAGCATCACCTACGACCGGGTCGTCATCGCCGCCGGCGGGCGGCCATCCATCCCCCCGGTGGTCGCGGACTCCGGCGTCCCGTTCCACACCAACGAGGACGTGATGCGGCGGCCCACCCAGCCGAAGCACCTCGTGATCCTCGGTGGCGGCTACATCGCCTCGGAGTTCGCGCACGTGTTCTCCGCGCTCGGCACGCAGGTCACCATCCTCGCCCGCAGCGGCAAGCTGCTCAACCACCTCGACGAGGACGTGAAGACCCGCTTCACCGCGCTCGGCGTGGCGAAGTGGGACGTGCGCCTGGGGGCGGACGTCGTGGCGGTGCGCGGGAACGACCACGGGATCGAGGCCGAGCTCGCCGACGGCACCGTGGTCACCGGCGACGCGCTGCTCGTGGCGGCGGGCCGCAGGCCCAACACCGACACCCTGGACGTCGCGAGGGCGGGCATCGGCGTCACCGACGACGGGCGGGTCGTCGTCGACCCCCAGCAGCGGGTGCTCTCTCCCACCGGCGAGGTCGTCCAGGGGACGTTCGCCCTCGGCGACGTCAGCTCGCCCCACCAGCTCAAGCACGTGGCCAACCACGAGGCGCGGGTCCTGCAGCACAACCTGCTGCACCCGGGGTCGATGCGCGCCACCGACCACCGCTTCGTCCCGGCCGCGGTGTTCACCGACCCGCAGATCGCCACCGTCGGCATGACGGAGGCGCAGGCCCGCGAGCAGGGCCTGGACGTCACGGTGAAGGTCCAGGAGTACTCGGACGTGGCCTACGGCTGGGCCATGGAGGACCACGAAGGGTTCTGCAAGGTCATCGCCGAGCGGGGGACCGGGCGGATCCTGGGCGCGCACGTCCTGGGCGCCGAGGCCTCGATGATCATCCAGCCCCTCATCCAGGCGATGAGCTTCGGGCTCAGCGCGCAGGACATGGCCGAGAAGCAGTACTGGATCCACCCCGCCCTGCCCGAGGTGGTGGAGAACGCCCTGCTGGGCCTGGACATCTGACCCGGGTCTCCCCCCGCTGCGATCACTCCCGCTGCGATCACCCCCGCTGCGATCACCAGGGGCTGGAGCGCAGCACCACCTCGGTGGCCAGGGCGGCCGGGGCCTCGTCGGGGATCCAGTGGCTCACCCCGGCCAGCTCGACGAAGCGGTACTCCCCCCGCACGCACCGGGCCGTGGCCACGGCCTGGGTGCGCCCCAGCGCGGCGTCGCCGGTGCTCCACAGGTACGTCGTCGGCACCTCCACGTCGGGGGTGCCCTGGTGGTCGGCCGCGGTGGTGGCCATGGCGCGGTACCAGCCCAGCGCCGCGGTCAGCCCCGCCGGGTCGAGCGCCGCCGGCGCCACCGCGCCGTGGAGGACGAGCTCCCGCAGGGCCGCGGCGTCGTCGGCGAGCAGCCGCGCCTCGGTGCCCGGGTCGAGGAACTCGCGCATGTAGCCGGAGCGCGCCCGCTGCTCGGGGTCGGTGCGCAGCGCCTCGGAGAACGCGCGCGGGTGCCCCACGCTGGCAGCGACCAGGCTGGAGACCCGGTGCGGGTGCCGTGCCGCGAGCTGCCAGGCCACCGCCGCGCCCCAGTCGTGGCCGACGACGTGCGCGTAGCCCACGCCGAGGGCGTCCAGGATGCCGAGCGCGTCGGCCACCAGCTCGAGCACCCCGTACGCGGCCACGTCGTCGGGACGGGCGCCGGGCGAGTAGCCGCGCTGGTCGGGCACCACCGTCCGCAGCCCCGCCTCGTGCAGCCGCGGCACCACTGCGTCGAAGCAGCGCCCGCTCTGGGGGAACCCGTGCAGCAGCAGGACGGTGGCGCCGCGCTCGGGTCCGGAGACCGTCACGTCGAAGGTCAGGGCGCCGAGAGGGACCTGCTGGGGGACCTGCGGGGAGGTGGTCACCCGTCGCACGCTACCCACGCACCGGCACCGGTGATCACGATGGCCGCCCGGGGCGTAGCGTCCCCGACGGGCAGGCCGACGGGGGCCCGCAGCGGTGCGACGGGAGACGCCCATGAGCAGCAGCCAGGCAGCCGGCGGAGCCACGAAGGGCTCCGGGAACGGCGACCCCGACCTCGCGCACGCCGTGTTCTTCTCCGGCGCGGCCGCGCTCGGGGGCTTCTTGTTCGGCTACGACACCGCCGTCATCAACGGCGCGGTCACCGCCATCCAGGATCGCTTCGAGGTCGGCGGGTTCGCCACCGGGCTCACCGTCTCCCTCTCGCTGCTCGGCGCGGCGGGCGGGGCCTGGTTCGCCGGCGGGCTCTCCAGCCGGTTCGGCCGCATCCGGGTCATGCAGATCGCCGCCGCGCTGTTCGTCGTCAGCGCGGTCGGCTCGGCGCTGCCGTTCAGCATCGTCGACCTGGCCGTCTGGCGGGTGGTCGGTGGCGCCGCCGTCGGCGTCGCCTCGGTGATCTCCCCGGCGTACATCGCGGAGATCTCCCCCGCCGCCTACCGGGGCCGCCTCGGCTCCATGCACCAGCTCGCCATCGTCCTGGGCATCGCCGTCTCGGCGCTGGTAAACTACGCCCTCGCCTCCGCCGCCGGCGGCTCCGCCAGCGGTGACCTGCTGGGGCTGCAGGCCTGGCAGTACATGCTGCTGGTGGCCGCACTGCCCGCCCTGGTCTACGGCGTCGCCTCGCTGGCCATCCCCGAGTCGCCCCGCTACCTCGTCGGGCTCGGCAGGATCGACACCGCCCGCGACATCCTCACCGACCTCGAGGGCGGCGACACCGACACCGTCGAGGCGCGCATCGAGGAGATCCGCACCTCGCTGGGCTCGGAGGACAAGTTCACCGTCCGGGACCTGTTCACGGGTGAGAACAAGATGACCGGCCTGGTCATGCTGGGCGTCGCCCTGGCCGCGCTGCAGCAGCTCGTCGGCATCAACGTGATCTTCTACTACTCCTCGACGCTGTGGCAGTCCGTCGGCATCGGTGAGGACCGCTCCCTGCTCATCAGCGTGGTCAGCGCCGGGGTCAACATCGCCGGCACCATCATCGCGATCGCCGTCATCGACAAGGTCGGTCGGAGACCGCTGCTCATCACCGGCTCCGTCGGCATGGCCCTGGCCCTGGGCACGGCGGCGTGGGCGTTCTCCTACTCCGAGACCGTCGACGGGGTGGCCATGCTGCCGTCGCCGCAGGGCACCATCGCACTCGTCGGGGCGAACCTGTTCGTCTTCTTCTTCGCGCTCTCCTGGGGCCCGACGGTGTGGGTGCTGCTCAGCGAGATGTTCCCCAACCGCTCGCGGGCCGCGGCCGTGGCGGTGGCCACCTCGGCGAACTGGATCGCGAACTTCGCCGTCACCGTCACCTTCCCGACCTTCTCCGACCTCAACCTCTCCGCCACCTACGCCGGGTACGCGGTCATGGC
Organism: Mycobacteriales bacterium; assembly: GCA_038234335.1. Classification (GTDB taxonomy): domain Bacteria; phylum Actinomycetota; class Actinomycetes; order Mycobacteriales; family Mycobacteriaceae; genus Rhodococcus_D. The sequence goes on along the minus strand of JBBSUN010000006.1, from coordinate 26,907 downwards.
CGTCATCTCGCTGTTCGTGGTCCTGAAGTTCGTGCCCGAGACCAAGGGTCGCTCGCTGGAGGACGCGTGAGCCCAGCACCGGTCCCAGTAGCGCGCACCGTCGTCGCGCTGGGGTTCGCCGCACTTGCCGTGAGCGGCTGCGGCGCACGGGCGGCGGCCGGCGAGAGCGCCCAGGTTCCGGCCTCCGCGAGCCCGACAGCGGTAACCGCGCAGGACGTCGTTGCCGCCTTCGACGGCGACGAGCTCGCGGTCACCGGAGCGACGGACACCACGAAGGCCGACTGCGGCTCCGCCGTGCGCTGCTCCCAGTCGGTGACCACCGACCAGGTCGTCGTCCGGTCGTTCCCCGGCTCCGGGCCCGCCGAGCTGTACGCGAACCCGGTGGGGGCGTTCCACGTCTTCACCATCACCCTGACCTTCGCGGACTCGGTGAGCCAGGCCGAGCGCCGGGCGTACGAGGCGGTGGCCACCCGGGTGGCCACGTAGTTGCTCGGCTGCGGACCCAGCGCCAGCAGGGAGCGGGCCGTTGCGGTGTGCGTGACCAGGCGGTTGACGACGCCCCCGCGCAGGGCCGCGCGGGTCGCCGTCGGCTTCACCTGGTCGTAGGGCACGCCGACGAACTCGGGGATGGCCGGCAGCTCCGATCCGGAGATCCCGGCGACTCGCGGCGCCAGGTCGGTCGGCACGGAGCGTCCGTCCTCGTCGAACAGCACCCCGGCCACCTCGCGCACCACCCTGTTCGGCTGGTCGGACCCGGTCCCTGTCGGTGACCGGGTCGTGGAGCGTGGACTTGCCCGGTGCCCGGCCCGCGATCCCGACGACGGCCCCGGTGACCTCGGACAAGGGCGCCGCGTCTGCCCAGCAGGACGACCCGCTCGCGTTCCTCCGCGACCGGGAGCTGTTGGGCCACCTGTCCGAGGACCCACGGTCCACCGAGTCCTGCCTCGCGACGACGGACCCCCAGCACCGTCCTGGTGCTGGGGGTCCGCCGTGGTCGGTGGTCCGGGCAGGTCTCAGCCGCCGGGCTTCACCTCGGGGATGCCGCTCGCCGGCGGGGTGGACAGCGTGCCGTCGTAGCTGGTGATGTCGCCGCTGCCGTCTCCGGTCTGCAGCACGTCGGTCACCGGCTTCGCCGAGCCGTCGGCCGCGAGCTTGGTGACCTCGACGCCGCCGATCCCGCTGTGGTTGTCCGCCGAGTAGTTGTAGGGCACGAAGTTCGGGCCCTCGAACTTGGCCCCCTGGTTCTCCACGGCCTCGACGATGCTCTTGCGGGTGGGGTTCTGGCCCGCCGCCTGCAGCGCCTGCACGAAGGTGTACGCCTCGGCCATGCCGTAGATGTCGAAGTTGGTCAGGGGATCACCGGTCCCGTTGGCCTTCCACACCTTCTCCCACAGCTTGGTCCACTCGTTGTCGGTGTCGGTGACCTGCGGCATGTACTGCGTGCTGATCACACCGGCCAAGGGAGACGCGCCGGAAACCTTGCCCTTGGAGAACTTCTGGAGCAGCGAGCCCACCAGAGTGGGGTCGGAGCCGATGTTGGAGTACACCCACTGCGGCTTGTAGTTCAGCGCCAGCGAGGTCAGCTGGCTCAGCGCGGTGTACGAGGGCACGTTGAAGCCGATGACCAGGTCGGCTCCGTCGGCCTGCAGCTGCGCGATCTGCGGGCCCACGTCGGTGTTGCCCGAGACGTACTTCGCCACCGAGACGATCTGGCCGTCGAGGTAGGTCCGTGCACCCTTCTCCCCGGCCACACCCAGGTCGTCGTCCTGCAGGAACAGCCCGACCTTGGCCTGGGGGAAGTTCTGCTTGACGTACTGGCCGAGGATCTTGGCCTCGATCTCGTAGTCGGGCTGCCACCCGAAGGTCTGCGGGTTCTTCTTGGGCTGGTTCCACAGCAGCGACCCCGAGGAGACGAACAGGTCGGGCACCCCCTGGCTGTTCAGGAAGTCCAGCACCGCGCTGTGGGTCGGGGTCCCGAGCCCCCCGACGACGGCGAACACCTTGTCCTGCAGCACGAGCTGGTTGACGACCTGGCTGGTGGTCGCCGGGTTGTAGGTGTCGTCGAGCACCTTGTAGTCGATCGTGCGCCCGTTGACGCCGCCGGCAGCGTTCACGTAGTCGTAGTAGGCCTGCGAGCCCTTGGGGATGTCGCTGTACCCCGGAGAGGCCACGCCGGTCAGCGGCATGTGCGTCCCGATGCTCACGGTGGTCTCGGTCACACCCACGTCGGAGGCGGTGTTCGCGCCGCCGCTGGCGGCGGCGTCTGCGCTACCGGAACTGCTGTCGCTCTTGCCCACGCCGCACGCGCTGAGCAGCAACGTCGCGGCCACGGCGGCGGCGAGCCCCCTGCGCCGGTGTCGTCCAAGCTTCATGGTGCCTCCTCTGCAGCCCCGGGCGTCGTCGCACGGGGGGTCTGGGGGTCCGGGGTTCCCGGACCGGGGGTGGGGCTGGGGGACGGGGACACGGCCCCGTTCTCGCTGGTTCCGCCGGCGGTGGTGCGCCGGGCGCGCAGCCGCGTGCGCACGGTGCCGACGAGGCCGGCCGGAGCCAGCAGCATCACCAGCACGAGCACGACGCCGTAGACCAGGGGGGCGATCTGCGCCGCTTTGGTCGTGTCGAGGCCCAGTGACGACCCGAGGTCGGTGGTCACCTGGGGCAGGAACACGATGACGAACGAGCCGATCACCGCGCCGAGCATGCTGCCGAGACCGCCGATCACGATGGCCGCGAGCAGGCCGAGGGACAGCACGATCGTGAACGCGCTGGGCGCGGCCAGCCGCACGGAGATCGCGTAGACGGCGCCGGCCAGGCCCGCGCACGCCGCGCTGACCACGAACGCCTGGATCCTCGTGCGGGAGAGGTTGATCCCCGCCAGCTCGGCGGCCACCTCGTCGTCGCGCACGGCCCGCCAGGTCCGTCCCACCCGACTGCGCACAAGGTTGGCCAGGAGGAAGACGGTGATCGCCAGCGCCACCCAGGACAGGTACGCCTGGTACGCGCTCGACGTCAGCGACGTCCCGCTGATGAGGAAGAGCACGTGGCTCACGCTGTCGGGGGCCGGCGGGGCCCGGACACCGAGGCCCTGCTCGCCGCCGAGGAAGTCCCGGAAGTACAGGGCGGTACCGGGCAGGGCCACGGCCAGCGCCAGGGTCGCACCGGCGAGGTAGGGCCCGTGAAGCCGGGCCGCGGCCACCCCCACGACCGCACCGACCACCGACGTGGTCGCGACGGCGACCAGGCAGACCAGCGGAAAGGGCAGCGGGTTGTCGGTCCCGAGCAGCAGGGCGGTGGTGTACGCGCCGACCGCCATCAGCGCGCCGTGGCCCAGCGAGATCTGCCCGTTCAGCCCGGTGAGCAGCGTCAGACCCATCCCGGCGATGCCGTAGGCCCCCAGCAGCACGAGCTGCGAGGCCCGGAAGTCACCGACGACCTGCAGCACCACGCCGATGCCCACGACGATCGCGAGGGCCAGCAGCAGGTTGCGGGGCAGGGTCGCCGAGGGGACGAACCGGGTCAGTGCCCGCCACGGGTGCCGGGCCGGTGGAGCCGGCGGGGCGGGGGGCAGCGCGGTGATCGGGCCGGCCATCAGACCCTCCTGGCGAGGCTGGATGAGAACAGTCCTGCGGGCCTGATCAGCAGCACGGCGATCAGCAGCGCGAGTGCGGACAGGGTGACCAGCGTGGGGTCGACGTACCCGCTGACCACCGAGAGCAGAACCCCCAGCAGCAGGCCGCCGACGACGGCGCCGACGGGGCTGTCCAGCCCACCGAGGACCGCCGCGACGAAGCCGAACACGATGATCCCCTCCATGTAGGCCGGGAAGACGAGACCACCGCCGGCCACCAGCAGGCCGGACACCGATCCGACGACGGCGGCCAGCGCCCACCCCAGGGTCAGCAGTCGGCCCACCTTCACCCCCAGCAGGCGGGCCACCTCCTGGCTGAACGCCGCAGCTCGCATCGTCAGTCCGAGATCGGTGAACCGGAACAGGGCCAGCAGGGCGAGCAGCACCACGGCGACACTCACCACCACGAACACGCTGGTGGGGGTGAACGCCAGGTTGATCCCGCCCACCTGGAAACCGCGCAGACCCACCGGCGAGGGGAACGACTGGAACTGCGAGCCGAAGATCAGGGCCGCCAGCGCCTCGAACGCCACGAACAGGCCCAGCGTGAGGATGACGGCGTTGAGCTCGGGCCCACCTTCGACCCGCCGGACGACGACGCGCTCCGTCACCCCACCGAGCACGAACCCCGATGCCAGCGCGGCGACGAAACCCACCCAGTAGGGCAACCCGGCGTTGATCACCGCCAGGGCCACGAAGGTGGTGAGCATCGCCATGGAACCCTGGGCGAAGTTGATGATCCGGGTCGACCGGAAGATCAGCACGAGGGCGAGGGCGAACGCCGCGTAGATCAGGCCCTGGCTGACGCCGTTGAGCAGGACGTTCACGAGCTGCTGCACGTGGTGGGCTCCCCTTCTCGTCGGGTGGAGGGTGGGCTGGGCAACGGGTGGTGGGTGGGGCTGAGCAACGGGTGGTGGGTGGGGCTGGGCAACGGGTGGTGGGTGGGCTCAGAAGCCCAGGTAGGCGTGGCGCAGGTCGTCGTCGGCGGCCAGGGTGGCCGCGGAGTCGGTGGCGACGACCTTGCCGAGGTTGAGCACCACCCCGACGTCGGCGATGGACAGCGCGCTGCGGGCGTTCTGCTCCACCAGCAGCACCGCCAGTCCGGTGGAGTCCACGAGCTGTCGGACCAGGCCGAAGATCTGGGAGATGATCCGCGGCGCCAGGCCCAGGGACGGCTCGTCCAGCAGCAGCACGGTGGGTCGCGAGAGCAGCGCACGACCGATCACGAGCATCTGCCGCTCCCCGCCCGAGAGGGTGTGCGAGGGCCGCTTCCGCCGCTCCCCCAGGGCCGGGAACATCGTGTACACGTCGGACAGGGCCTTCACCTGCGATGCCGCCGCGCTCGCGCGGCGACCGGGGAGCGCGCCCAGCCGCAGGTTCTCCTCGACGGTGAGCTCGGCGATGACTCCGCGTCCCTCGGGCACGTGGGCCATGCCCTTGGCCACCATCGCCTCGACCGGCGCCCTGGTGATGTCCTCACCGGCCAGCGTGACGGTGCCGGACCGGGGCCGCACGAGCCCGGACACGGTGCGCAGCAGCGACGTCTTCCCCGCCCCGTTCGCACCGAGCACCGCCGTGATCGCACCGGCCTCGACGGTCATCGAGACACCGTCGAGCGCGGTGACCGGCCCGTAGCCCGTCGTGAGCGAGGAGATCTCCAGCACGTCAGGCCTCCCGCGTGGTGCCGGCGGGCTCGAGGGTCGCGGTTCCGGTCGACCCGGGATCGACCGCCGCCACCGCGTCGCCCAGGTAGGCGGCGACGACGGCGGGGTCGGCACGCACCTCGTCGGGAACGCCGGCGGCGATGACCTGGCCGAAGTCCAGCACCGTGATCCGGTCGCACACGCTCATCACGAGGTCCATGTGGTGCTCGACGAGCATGATCGACGTGTCACCTGCGAGCGAGCGGATGGTCGCGCCGAGCTCGCTCATCTCTTCCTCCGACAGGCCGCTCGCGGGTTCGTCGAGCAGCAGGAGCTTGGGCCGGGAGACCAGCGCGCGGGCCAGCGCCACCCGCTTCTGCACCGGGTAGGGCAACGTCCCGGGCAGGCGGTGCGCCACGTCCTCGGCGCCGAGGGATTCCAGCGTCGCCAGCGCCCGGGCCCGCAGCTCGCGCTCGGAGCGGTCTGAGCGTGGCAGACCGAGGAGCGACGACGCGAACCCCGCTCGCGCCAACGTCCCCGCGCCCACCATGACGTTCTCCAGCACCGTGAGGCCACCGAACAGGCCGACACCCTGCAGGGTCCGCGCGATGCCGAGGCCGGCGAGCTGCGACGGACGCAGGGCGTCCAGCTCCCGGTCCTGCCAGCGCAGGGTGCCCGCGTCAGGTCGGACGAACCCGCAGCACACGTTGAACAGCGTCGTCTTGCCCGCGCCGTTGGGGCCGATGACGCCGTGGACCTCACCGGGGGCCACACGCAGCGAGACCGAGTCGAGCGCGGTGAGGCCCCCGAAGCGGACGGTGACGTCGGCAACCTCGAAGACCGCGGGCGCACTTGTCTCGTGCGGCGTGGGGGTGCTCACGGGACGAAGACCTCCATCGTCGTTGACGGGGCGGGGAGACCGGGGCTGGGGGACGAAACGGGCCAGCCTGTGTCTGGGGCCACAGTAAGGTCGGAACACTGCCGATCATGACGTTTCCGGCGCGCGCGAGGACCTCGTGACCCGATCGTGATGGTGCCCCCGACCGGGTCACGGGCGGGGTGCCGCCGGGTCGAGCCCGGGTCAGACCTGGGTGAGGACCTCCGCCCCGTCGGCCGTGACGAGCACGGTGTGCTCGAACTGCGCCGTCCAGCCGAGGTCCGCGGTGGTCACGGTCCAGCCGTCCGCCCACTGCTCGTGCTCGACCCCGCCCAGGGTGATCATGGGCTCGATCGTGAAGGTCATGCCCTCCTCGATCACCGTGTCCACCCCTGGGTCGTCGTGGTGCAGCACGACGAGCCCGCTGTGGAAGTCGCGGCCGATCCCGTGGCCGGTGAACTCGCGCACCACGCCGTAGCCGAAGCGGGCGGCGTAGGCCTCGATCACCCGGCCGACCACGTTGAGCTGCCGTCCCGGCCGCACCGCCCTGATCGCCCGCAGGGTCGCCTCGTGGGTGCGCTCGACGAGGAGGCGCACCTCCTCGCGCACCTCGCCGGCCAGGAAGGTCGCGTTGGTGTCGCCGTGCACGCCCCCGATGTAGCCGGTGACGTCGATGTTCACGATGTCGCCGTCGGCGACGACGGTGGAGTCGGGGATGCCGTGGCAGATGACCTCGTTCAGCGAGGTGCAGCAGCTCTTGGGAAAGCCCCGGTAGCCCAACGTGGACGGGTAGGCGCCGTGGTCGCACAGGAACTCGTGCACCACGGCGTCGATCGCGTCCGTGGTGGTGCCCGGAGCGACGACGGCGCCCCCGGCCGCCAGCGCGCCGGCCGCGATCGCACCGGCCACCCGCATGGCCTCGACCACCTCGGGCGGCTGCACCCACGGGTCGCCGCTGAGCGCCGGCCCCGGACGCCCGACGTACTCGGGGCGGGCGATGTTCCGGGGCACCACCCGGGTGGGGCCGAGCTCGCCGGGGGTCAGGGGTGCGCGCACGGCCATGAGCTCGAGGCTATCGCGGCGGTCAGGGGCCGGCCGGGGTGGCGTCGAGGAACGCCTTCGTCACGCGCACCGCGTTGCTGGAGCTGCCCCCGTCGACGATCAGCGTCGCGAAGGCGAGGTCGCCGCGGTAGCCGACGAACCAGGCGTGCGACCGCGTCCCGTCGCCGAACTGCGCCTCCCCCGTCTTGCCCAGGACGGTCCCGGAGCCGGCGACGGCGGTTGCGGTGCCGCGGGTGACGACGTCGCGCATCATCGTGCGCACCCCCTCGAGCGCGCCGGCGGGGACGGCGGCGGGGGCGTTGGTGACCTGGGTCGCGGTGCCGCCGGTGACGAGCACCGGGACGGGGGTCGACCCGTGCGCGACCGCGGCCGCGGCCAGCGCCATGCCGAACGGTGTGACGGTGATGTCGCCCTGCCCGAACCCGTCCTCGGCGCGCTTGACCACGTCCGGCGCGGGCGGCACCGAGCCGGTCACCGTCGTCATGCCCTCGATCGCGTAGTCCGAGCCCAGGCCGAGCTGGGCGGCGGCGGTCGTCAGCCCGTCGGCGGGGAGCTGGGTGGCGAGCTGGGCGAACGTGGTGTTGCACGACTTGGCGAAGGCGGTGCTCAGCGGCACCGTGCCCAGGGTGAACTCGTTGTAGTTGGGGATGCGCCGGGGCCCGATGACCGTGGTGGCCGGGCAGCCGAGCGGGGTGTCGACGGTGGCCAGGCCGGCCTGCAGCACCGCGGACGCGGTGATGATCTTGAAGGTGGAGCCGGGGGGGTACAGGCCGTTGAGCGCGATCGGCCCGTCAGCGTCGGCCGCCGCGTTCTGCGCCACCGACAGCACGTCCCCGGTGGAGGGCTGCAGCGCGACGACGACGGCCTGCTTGCCGTCGACGGCGTCCACCGCGGCCTGCGCGGCGGCCTGGACCCGGCTGTCCAGGGTCAGCGCGAGCGACGGTGCCGCCTCCGGTGCCTGCTCGGCGAGCACGGCGACCTCCGCACCCGCGGCGGAGGTGGTGACCAGCTGCCAGCCCGCGGTGCCGTCGAGCTCGGCGGACACGGCCTCGCGGACCTGGCCGACGAGGGTCGGCGCGAAGGCGCTGTCCGGGGCCAGCAGGACCTCCTCGGTGGGGAACGTCACCCCGGGCAGGTCGTAGATGACGTCCTTCACCGACTGGTAGTCGGCGTCGCGCAGCCGGGCCACCAGGGTGGGCTGACCCGGTTGCGCGGCCACCGCGGTGGTGATCGAGCTCGCGGTGATCGACGCGTCGAGCGGGCCGAGCGCACCGGCCAGGGTAGCGGCCACCGCCGCCACGTCGCCGGCCTTCGCCGCGTCGAGGGTGATCCGGACCAGCGTGGTCGGGGCGAGCACCGGGGTGCCGTTGCGGTCGAGCACCGTCGCGGTGGGCGCGGGGTCCACCCGCAGGTCGAGGGACTGGTTGGCACCGAGCTGGGGGTGCAGGTCGGCGGGGCTCCAGCGGACCGTCCAGCCGTTCTCGTTCCGCACCAGGGGCAGCTGGCCCGAGTAGGTCCAGGTGCGCTCCTGCGGCAGCGTCCAGGTGGCGTCGAACACGGCGGTCGCGGTGTCGCCGGAGGTGATGACCTGCCGCACGGAGGCCTCGACGGACACCGGCTCCAGGGAGGCCCGGGCGGCGGTGAGAACCGCGGACGCCGCGTTCGGGGCGTCGGTCACCGCACCCAGCGCGGCCGCGTCACCGCGGCTGAGCGCGTCGGTGAACGCACTCGCCGTGGGACCGGGCTCGGGCGGGGGCGTCGAGCAGGCGGCGACCCCCGCGAGCAGGGCCAGGGCGAGCCCCAGCACGGCGGCGGGGTGCGGGTGGGTTCGGCGCATCGGATTCGAGCATAGGGCCGGCGGGCACCGGGCCCGCGAGCCCCGCAGGGACCACGGACCTCAGGTCAGCAGCACGGTGGCGAAGGTACCCACCTGGGTGAACCCGATGCGGTGGTAGGACGCCCGGGCCGCGTGGTTGAACTCGTTGACGTAGAGGCTGGGCACCCTCCCGGCCCGCTGGACGGTGTGCGCCACCGCCGCCGTGCCGGCCGAGCCGAACCCGCGGCCCCGCCGCTCCGGGTGCACCCACACCCCCTGCACCTGCCCGGCCCGGGTCGACAGCGAGCCGATCTCCGCCTTGAACACGACCTCGCCGTCCTCGAAGCGGGCGTAGGCCCGGCCGGCGTCCACCAGGTCGACCACGCGGCGGCGGTAGGAGCGACCGCCGTCACCGAGGCGGGGGTCCACCCCCACCTCCTCGGTGAACATGGCCACCGCGGCCGGCAGGTAGGCCTCGATCTCGTGCGGCCGCACCACGCGGACGGCGCGGTCCGGCACGGTGCGCACGGGGCCGAGCAGGGCCAGCAGCGGCTGGTCGGGCCGCACCTCCCGCGCCGGGCCCCAGTCCGGCGCCAGGTCGGCCCACAGCGGCAGGACCAGCTCGGCCGGGCCGACGAGGGAGGAGCACGTCCGACGACCGCGCCGGGCCGCGTCGGCGAAGGCCCGCAGGGCCGCGCGGGAGCCAGTCATCGGGACCAGGTTCGCCCCGGCGAAGCAGAGCGAGTCCTGGGACCGGCCGTAGGTCCACAGCTCCCCCTGCAGCCGCTGCGCATCCACCCCGCACTCCTCGACGCGCGCGGCCACCATGCACGTCGCCACCGGGTCCCGCTCCAGCGCGGCCAGCACCTCGCGCGTGTCGCGCGCCCCCAGCACGCGCACCGGCGCGGTCCTCAGCACCGGCCCACTCTGGCACGGCGGTGCCGCCACGGCACGGGTGGGCCGCCGGGGTCACTGCCACCGGGGTCACTGCCACCGGGGACGCGCCCGGGGTCGCTGTCACCGGGGTGGCGAGGACCCGCTCAGCCGACGGACACCGCGGGCTCCCCCGGTGCGGTCTCCCCCGCTGCCTCCATCTGCTCGGCGATCTTCATCGCCTCCTCGATCAGCGTCTCCACGATCATCGCCTCGGGCACGGTCTTGATGACCTCGCCCTTGACGAAGATCTGGCCCTTGCCGTTGCCCGAGGCCACGCCGAGGTCGGCCTCGCGGGCCTCGCCGGGACCGTTCACGACGCAGCCCATGACGGCCACGCGCAGCGGCACCTCCATGCCCTCCAGACCGGCGGTGACCTGGTCGGCCAGGGTGTACACGTCGACCTGGGCGCGCCCGCAGGAAGGACAGGAGACGATCTCGAGCTTGCGCGGACGCAGGCCGAGGGACTGCAGGATCTGGTTGCCGACCTTGACCTCCTCGACCGGCGGGGCCGAGAGGGACACGCGGATGGTGTCGCCGATGCCCTTGCTCAGCAGCGCCCCGAAGGCCACGGCCGACTTGATGGTCCCCTGGAACGCCGGGCCGGCCTCGGTGACCCCGAGGTGCAGCGGGTAGTCGCACTGCTCGGCGAGCAGCTCGTAGGCCCGCACCATGGTCACCGGGTCGTTGTGCTTCACGCTGATCTTGATGTCGTGGAAGTCGTGCTCGGCGAACAGCCCGGCCTCCCACAGGGCCGACTCCACCAGCGCCTCGGGCGTCGCCTTGCCGTGCTTGGCGAGGATGCGCGGGTCCAGCGAGCCGGCGTTGACCCCGATGCGGATGGGGATGCCCGCGTCCTTGGCCGCGAGCGCGACCTCCTTCACCCGCCCGTCGAACTCCTTGATGTTGCCGGGGTTGACCCGCACGGCGGCGCAGCCGGCCTCGATGGCGGAGAAGATGTAGCGGGGCTGGAAGTGGATGTCGGCGATCACCGGCAGCTGGCTCTTGGCCGCGATGGCCGTGAGCGCGTCGGCGTCCTCCTGGCGCGGGCACGCCACCCGGACGATGTCGCAGCCGGTCGCGGTGAGCTCGGCGATCTGCTGCAGCGTCGCGTTGATGTCGTGGGTCTTCGTGGTGGTCATCGACTGCACCGAGACGGGGCTCTCGCTGCCGACGCCGACGTCACCCACCTTCAGCTGACGGGTGGCGCGGCGCGGCGCGAGCACGGGCTGCGGTCCGTCGGGCATGCCGAGCGAGACGGGAACGGTCACGGGGAAACCTCCTACTGGAACAGCTGGACCGGGTTGACGACGTCGGCGACGACGGTGAGCAGCGTGAGCCCGCCGCCGAGCAGGAGCACCACGTAGGTGAGCGGGAGCAGCTTGGCGTAGTCGACCGGGGCCCCGATCGACTCGCCGCGCCGCAGCCGGAGCGTGTTGCGGATCTTCTCGTAGATGGTGACGGCCATGTGACCGCCGTCCAGCGGGAGCAGCGGCAACAGGTTGAACACGCCGATGAAGAAGTTCAGTCCTGCCAGCAGCAGGATGAAGATCTGCCACAGCCCCTGCTCGGCCACCTCGCCGCCGATCCGGCTGGCCCCGACCACGCTGATCGGGGTGTCGGCCCCGCGCTCGCCGCCGCCGATGGCGCTGATGACGGCAGGCACCTTCTGGGGCAGGTCGACGAGGCCCTGCACGGTCTGGACGAAGATGCGACCGGTGAAGGCGACCGAACCGACGACGGCCGAGGCCGGGTTGTACTGCGTGGGTCCGTACGTCATCGCCTCGACACCGATGGCCCCGACGGTCCGCGACACCGGCGTGCCGCCGGGAACCCGCACGTAGCGCTGCACCTGGGCGATGTCCACCTGCAGGGTGCGGCTCTGCCCGGCGCGATCGACGGTGAACGCGGCGGTCCCGGTGAGCGGACGGGTGGCGTCGACGACGTCGGCGAACGTCGGGGTCCGGGTGCCGTTGACGGCGGTGATGACGTCCCCGGCCTGGACTCCGGCAGCCGCGGCGGGGCTGGCGTCGGCCGGGGTGCACGCCGGGAGCGCGTAGCTGGTGCCGGGGTCGTCGGTCATGGGTCCCTGGCTGGGGGCCGCGCAGACCACCTGACCGACGACCGCGGTGGTGGGGGCGCCGATGTTCGGCAGGCCGTAGGTGGTGGCGAGGACGTAGACCAGCACGATCCCGAGGGCGAAGTGGGTGATCGGGCCGCCCATCATGACCGCGATCCGCTTCCAGGCGGCCTGCTTGTACATCGCCCGTGGCGCCTCCTCGGGCGTCACCTCGTCCAGCGCCGTCATGCCCGCGATGTCGCAGAACCCGCCCGCGGGGATGGCCTTGAGGCCGTACTCGGTGCCGCCGCGCGTGACGCTGAACACCTTGGGGCCGAAGCCGATGAAGTAGCGGCGCACCGTCATCCCGAGGGACTTGGCGATGACGAGGTGACCGAGCTCGTGCAGGGCGATCGACGCCGCGATCCCCAGGGCGAACAGCACCACCCCGACCGTGAACAGCACCGTCAACGCACCTCTTCCCCGGGCTGGGACAGGCCCAGCAGCTGCCGGGCGCGTCCGCGTGCCCAGCCCTCGGCGGCGAGCACGTCCTCCACGGTAACCGGGTCGCGAGCCCATGCGTCGGCCTCGGCCAGGACGTCGGTCACGGTGCCCACGATCCGGGGGAAGCTGGTGGCCCCGGCGAGGAACGCGGCGGCGGCGACCTCGTTGGCCGCGTTCAGCACCGCGGGCAGGCAGCCACCCCGCTTGCCGGCCTCCCGCGCGAGGTCGACCGCAGGGAAGGTGACGGCGTCCAGCGGCTCGAAGGTCCACGTCGCGGCGAGGGAGAAGTCGCACGCCGGGGTCGCGCCGGCGGTCCGGTCGGGCCACCCCAGGGCGAGCGCGATGGGCAGGCGCATGTCCGGGGGGCTCGCCTGGGCGAGGGTGGAGCCGTCGGTGAAGGTGACCATGGAGTGGACCACCGACTGCGGGTGCACGGTCACGTCGATGGCGTCGTAGGGCACGCCGAACAGCAGGTGCGTCTCGATGAGCTCGAGGGCCTTGTTGACCAGGGTCGCCGAGTTGAGGGTGTTCATCGGGCCCATCGCCCAGGTGGGGTGGGCCCCGGCCTGGGCGGGCGTCACGCCGGCCAGGTCGGCGGCGCTCCAGCCGCGGAACGGCCCGCCCGAGGCGGTGAGCACGATCCGGGCGACCTCCTCGGCCCGGCCGCCGCGCAGGCACTGGGCCATGGCGGAGTGCTCGGAGTCCACGGGCACGATCTGCCCCGGCGCGGCCGCGGCCAGGACGAGCGGACCACCGGCGACGAGGGACTCCTTGTTGGCCAGCGCGAGACGGGCGCCGGAGGCCAGGGCCGCGAGGGTGGGCGCGAGGCCCAGCGAGCCGACGAGGGCGTTCAGCACCACGTCGGCCGGGGTGTCCTGCACGAGGCGGGTGGCCGCGTCCGCCCCGGCGAGCACCTCGACGTCGGGACACCGGGTGCGCACCTGCTCCGCCGCACCCGGGTCGGCCACCGCCACGCGGAGGGCGCCGGTGCTGTGGACCTGCGCAGCGAGGGCGGCCGGGTCAGCGCCACCGGCGGCCAGACCCACCACCTCGAAGCGACCGGGCTGCGCGGCGACCACCTGCAGCGCCTGGGTGCCGATGGAGCCCGTGCTGCCCAGCAGCAGCAGACGGGTCGGGCGCTCGTCGGTGCGGTGCTCGCTCACGGCCCCATCATCCCCGACCCGGCGGCGCCGCGTGGCTGTGGGACCATGGTGGGTGAGATCAGCAGGTCCCTTCCCAGGAGGTTCGCACGTGGCCGGCAAGCAGCTCGAGACGCTCACGACCTCGCCCGGCGGCCAGCTCGTCGACACCGCGGACGAGCCCTCCGCCGAGTGGGGCTGGAGCGGTCAGTTCCCCCGCGTGACCCGACTGCTGGGCTGGTTCGTCGTCGCGGCGCTGTTCATCGTGCAGATCGGCAACCACGAGGGCCGCATCGAGAACCTCTGGATGACCGCGTTCGCGGTCCTCACCGCGGTCATCCTGATCCGCGACATCCGCCGGCGCCGGACCTCCTGGCGCGGCTGACCCGCGCAGCCGCGCTGGTCGGGCTCAGTCCGGATCGGGCTCGGCGGCGGCGAGCTGCCCGCAGGCCGCGGCGATCTCCTGCCCGCGGGTGTCCCGCACGGTGCAGGGCACCCCGCCGGCGTTGACCCGTCGGACGAACTCGCGCTCCACCGGCTTGGGGCTCGCGTCCCACTCGCTGCCCGGCGTCGGGTTCAGCGGGATGACGTTGACGTGCACCCGGGAACCGAGGGCCGCGTGGAGCTTGCGGGCGAGCATGTCCGCACGCCACGGCTGGTCGTTCACGTCCCGGATGAGGGCGTACTCGATGGAGACCCGGCGGCCGCTGCGGTCGGCGTAGTACCGGGCCGCGTCGAGCACCTCCTGGACCGACCAGCGGTTGTTCACCGGCACGAGGGTGTCGCGCAGCTCGTCGTCGGGGGTGTGCAGGGAGACCGCCAGGGTCACCGCCAGCCCCTCGTCGGCGAGCTTGCGGATCGCCGGGGCCAGCCCCACGGTGGAGACGGTGACCGAGCGCGCACCGATGCCGAGCCCGTCCGGCGCCGGGGACACGATCCGACGGACCGCGGCCACCACGCGGCCGTAGTTGGCCAGCGGCTCCCCCATGCCCATGAAGACGACGTTGGACAGCCGACCGGGGCCGCCACCGACCTCACCGTCCCGCATGGCCGCCGCCGCGGCGCGCACCTGGTCGACGATCTCCGCGGTGGAGAGGTTGCGGTCCAGCCCACCCTGGCCGGTGGCGCAGAACGGGCAGGCCATCCCGCAGCCGGCCTGGCTGGAGATGCACAGCGTCGCCCGGTCCGGGTAGCGCATGAGCACGCTCTCCACCAGCGTCCCGTCGTGCGCCCGCCACAGCGTCTTGCGCGTGGTGCCCTCGTCGCAGGAGAGGTGCCGCACGGGGGTGAACAACGTGGGGAAGAGCTCGCCGGCCACGGTCTCGCGCACCGCGGCGGGCAGGTCGGTCATCTGAGCGGGGTCGGCGAGCAGCCGTTTGTAGTACTGCCGGGCGATCTGGTCGGCCCGGAACGCCGGCAGCCCGAGCGCGGTCACCGCCTCGCGGCGACCGTCGGCGTCGAGGTCGGCGAGGTGCCGCGGGGGCAGTCCACGCTTGGGGGCGTCGAACACGAGGGGGAGGGAGACAGCCATGATGCCCCCAGTGTCGCACCTCCGGCCGCCGCGGTGCTGCGACGGTGGTGCTGCGACGGTGGTGGCGCTGGACGGTGGGTGCGTAGGTTCAGCACCCATGAGCACCGAGCCGGGCACGCCCACGACGGACCCCGCCGAGCCGACCACGGCCACGACGGCGGCGGTGACGGGCTCGGGCGAACGGGCCGCCAAGCCCCGGCGCAGCGCGTCGAGCATCGCGCTGCTGGTGGTCGGCGCCCTGGTCACCGCCGCCCTGGTCATCTTCATCGTGCAGAACCTGCGCAGCTCCCGGGTGGAGTTCCTCGGCCTGGCGTGGACGCTGCCGCTGGGGCTGAACATGCTCCTGGCCGCACTGGCCGGCGCGCTGGTCGCCGGGATCGTCGCGGCCGTGCGCATCCTCGCCCTGCGCCGCGCGGTGCGTCGCCAGCGCTGACACGGATCCCTCACTCCAGCTGCAGGCCCGGCCGCCACCACTGCACCCGGTAGGCGACCTCGACGGTCAGCCCCGCGGTCCGGGCCACCGCCCGTGCTGCCACCTCCGGCGAGAACTCGATGCCCAGGACCGCCTCCAGGTCGCCCCGCGCCTCGAAGCGCCAGGTGGTGTCGACCCGACGCAGGCCGAAGCCGCGGCTGGTGAAGAAGCGCTCGGCGGCCACCGGGTCGTAGCGGGGCAGGTCCTCCCGCATCCACCCGCCGTACGGGGAGCGGGTGGCGTCGAGGTCCACCACCACCAGCACTCCCCCGGGCCGCAGCACGCGCTGCGCCTGGGCCAGCGCCGGCTCGCACCCGGGCCCGAAGAAGCACGCCGTGCGGGCGTGCACCACGTCGATGCTGACGTCGGGCAGCGGCAGCGCCTCCCCCTGCCCCGCGAGCACCCGGATCCGGTCGTCGTCGGCCGTGCGGGTGCGGGCCAGCTCGACCAGCGGCGGGTGCGGCTCCACCCCCACGACGCTGCGCGCCCCGGCTCCGACGAGGCGCGGCAGGTGGAAGCCCGCGCCGCACCCCACGTCGAGCACGTCCAGCCCGGACACCGGCGCCACCTCCCCCACCGCCGCCCAGAGGGCGCCCGTGCTGTCCTGCGCCCGGTTCTCGACCTCGTACAGGTGCGGCCAGCGCCAGATGTTCGGGCTGGGCAGGGGCCGGGGGACGCGCCGTCCGCGCACCGCTCAGACCAGCACGCTGAGCACGAGCCAGGACACGACCGCCGACGGCAGGATCGAGTCCATCCGGTCCATCAGACCACCGTGCCCGGGGAGCATGGTCCCCATGTCCTTGATGCCGAGGTCACGCTTGACCTGGCTCTCCACCAGGTCGCCCGTGGTCGCGACGAGCACGATGAGCAGGCCGAAGACCGCGCCGGTGAGCAGGCCGGCCCCGAGCAGCAGGTGCACCGTGAGCATCCCACCCACCACGGCGAGCGCCGCGGATCCGGCGAAGCCCTCCCAGGACTTCTTGGGGCTGATCCGCGGCACCATCGGGTGGCGGCCCAGCGTCGCGCCGACCGCGTAGCCGCCGACGTCGGAGCACACCACGACGACCATGAAGCAGGCGACCCGGGCCGCCCCGTGGTCCTCGGTGAGCAGCAGCACCGCGAAGGAGGCGAACAGCGGCAGCCACGCGGCCACCAGGACCGAGGCCGACACGTCCCGGACGTAGCCGTCGGACCCACCCCACAGCCGGGCGACCATGCTGACGACGGCGGTGGCGGCGAAGGCGTCCAGCGCGCCGGCGGTCCCGAAGCCCCAGCCCAGCCACACCATGGCCTGGCCGCCGACGAGCAGCGGAACCAGCACGAGCCGCACGCCGGCGGTGCCGACCGCCCGGTGCAGCTCGAGGGTGGCGACCGCGACGGCGACCGAGACGATGACCACCCACAGCACGGGCAGCAGGACCAGGCTCAGGATGATGAGCGCACCGAGCCCGCCCCCGACGGCGAGCGCGGCGGGCAGGTTGCGCCCGCCCCGGCGCACCTGGGCCGGGGTGGGTGTGCCGGGTGCACCGGTGCTCGTGTCCACTGGTCCCCCTGCCGCGTCGTCGGTCCGTCCGGTCGTGCGTCCGCCCCCGGACCTACACCTCCATGAGCTCGGACTCCTTGTGCTTCACCATCTCGTCGATCTGGGCGACGGTGCGATCGGTGACCTGCTGCAGCTCCTTCTCCGCACGGGCCACGTCGTCCTCGCCCGCATCGCCGTCCTTGGCGATGCGGGCGAGCTCGTCCATCGCCTTGCGGCGCACGCCGCGCACGCTGACCCGGGCGTCCTCGCCCTTGCCGCGGGCCTGCTTCGCGTAGTCGCGGCGCCGCTCCTCGGTGAGCTGCGGCAGCGCGATCCGGATCAGCACGCCGTCGTTGCTGGGGTTCACCCCGAGGTCGGAGTTGCGGATCGCGTTCTCGATGTCGCGCAGCGTCCCGGCCTCGTAGGGCTTGATGACGACGAGGCGGGCCTCGGGGATGGTGATGCCCGAGACCTGGGTGATCGGGGTCATCGCGCCGTAGTAGTCGATGACGATGCGGGAGAACATGCCAGGGGTGGCCCGGCCGGTCCGGATGGAGGAGAGGTCCTCCCGGGCGACGGAGACCGCCTTCTCCATCTTCTCCTCGGCCTCGAAGAGCGTTTCGTCGATCACGGTCGTTCCTCCCGCTGTGCTCGTGCCCGCCCCCCGGTCGGACCGGGTCCGGGGCGGGCTGTCAGGACGCTGGACGTGTGGGTGCTGGGCGCCGACCCGGTGGGGCGCCGACGCGGGGACGTGCCGGGCTAGCTCTCGGAGGCGCCGTCCGGGGTGCGGACCAGGGTGCCGATCTTCTCGCCCGCCGCGGCGCGGGCGATGTTGCCCTCGACGAGCAGGTTGAACACCATGATGGGCATGTCGTTGTCCATGCACAGGCTGAACGCGGTGGCGTCGGCGACCTTGAGGCCCTGCTCGAGCACCTCGCGGTGGGTGATCTCGGTGAACATGGTGGCGGCGGGGTCGGTCTTGGGGTCGGCGGTGTAGACGCCGTCGACACCCTTCGCCATGAGCACCACCTCGGCGTGCACCTCGAGCGCGCGCTGGGCGGCGGTGGTGTCGGTGGAGAAGTACGGCATCCCCGCACCGGCGCCGAAGATGACCACGCGCCCCTTCTCGAGGTGGCGCACGGCGCGGCGCGGGATGTAGGGCTCGGCGACCTGGCCCATCGTGATGGCCGTCTGCACCCGCGTGTCCACCCCCTGCTTCTCCAGGAAGTCCTGCAGGGCCAGGCAGTTCATCACGGTGCCGAGCATGCCCATGTAGTCCGCCCGAGCGCGGTCCATGCCGACCTGCTGGAGCTCGGCGCCCCGGAAGAAGTTGCCGCCGCCGATGACCACGGCCACCTGCACGCCGGTGGCCACGACGGCGGCGATCTGACGGGCCACGTTCTGCACGACGCCGGGGTCGATTCCGACGGCGCCCCCGCCGAACATCTCGCCCCCGAGCTTGAGCAGCACCCGGGAGAAGCCGGCCCGGTCACCGGTGGAGCCCGACACCGGGTCTGCCTCCGGATTCGCGTCCGGGGTCTGCTGGGTCACTGCTCGTCCTCTCCGGTGCTGCGGGCTCGGGGGCGGGGTGCGGTCGGGACCGGTCAGGCCTGACCGACCTCGAAGCGCGCGAAACGGGTCACCGTCGCGCCGGCCGACTCGAGGACCGCCTTCACGGTCTTCTTGGACTCCTGGACCGAGGACTGCTCGAGGAGCACCGAGTCCTTGAAGAAGCCGTTGACCCGCCCCTCGATGATCTTTCCCATCGCCTGCTCGGGCTTGCCCTCCTCGCGGGCGGTCTCCTCCGCGATCCGACGCTCGTTGGCGACGACGTCGGCGGGGACCTCCTCGCGGGTGACGAACTTCGGTCGCATCGCGGCGATCTGCATGGCGGCGCCGCGGGCGGCCTCGCCCGCGGCGTCCCCGTCGCCGGTGTACTCGACGAGCACCCCGACGGCCGGGGGCAGGTCGGCGGACTTGCGGTGCAGGTACGTGGCGACGGGGCCGTCGAAGGACACGACGCGACCGACCTCGAGCTTCTCGCCGATCCTGGCCGAGAACTCCTCGACGACCGTCGAGACGGACTTGCCGTCGAGGGTCAGCGCCTGCAGCGCATCGGTGTCGGTCGGCTTCGCGGCGACCGCGAGCTCGACCAGCCGCTGGCCCAGGGCCTGGAACTCGGCGTTCTTCGCGACGAAGTCGGTCTCGCACTTCAGCTCGACCATGACGCCCTCGGAGGAGGCGACGAGGCCGTTGGCGGTGGATCGCTCGGCGCGCTTGCCGACGTCCTTCGCGCCCTTGATGCGCAGCTGCTCGACGGCCTTGTCGAGGTCGCCGTCGCTGTCGGTGAGCGCGTTCTTGCAGTCCATCATCCCGGAGCCGGTGAGCTCGCGGAGCTTCTTGACGTCGGCAGCGGTGTAGCTAGCCATGGCGGATCGGCCTCCTGGTCGTCGGTGGCGGGTGGGAAGAGTCAGGGGTGGAGCGGTCCGGGCCGGGCCACCGGTGGGTGGCCCGGCCCGGGTCGATCAGGACTCGCCGGCCGGAGCGTCCGCCGCGGCGGGCGCGTCGGTGCCGGAGACCGGGGCGCCGCCGACGGCGGCCTCAGCGGCCGGGGTCTGCGCGGCCTCGGCCACGGCGGCCGGCACCTCGGCAGCGGCCGGGGCCCCTGCGTCGGCCGCGGGGGCCTCAGCAGCAGGGGCATCGGCAGCGGGGGCCTCGGTCGCGGGCGTGGTCGTGCCCTCGGTGCCGGCCGAGGCCAGCATCTCCTGCTCCCACTCGGCGAGGGGCTCGGTGCCGGTGGTGGCCGCCGCGCCCTCGTCGGAGCCCCGGCTCGCGTTGGCGCGCGACTGCAGCCCGTCGGCGACGGCGGTGGCCACCACCTTGGTGAGCAGGGCGGCGGAGCGGATGGCGTCGTCGTTGCCCGGGATCGGGTAGTCGACGAGGTCCGGGTCGCAGTTGGTGTCCAGGATCGCGACGACCGGGATCTTCAGCTTGCGGGCTTCGGCGACGGCCAGGTGCTCCTTGTTGGTGTCGACGATCCACACCACGGAGGGGACCTTGGACATGTCGCGGATGCCGCCCAGGGTGCGGTCGAGCTTCGTCATCTCCCGGGTCAGCATGAGGATCTCCTTCTTGGTGCGACCCTCGAAGCCCCCCGTCTGCTCCATGGACTCGAGCTCCTTGAGGCGCAGCAGGCGCTTGTGCACCGTGGAGAAGTTGGTGAGCATGCCGCCCAGCCAGCGCTGGTTGACGAAGGGCATGCCGACCCGGGTGGCCTGCTCGGCGATGGACTCCTGGGCCTGCTTCTTGGTGCCCACGAACATCACGGTGCCGCCGTGCGCGACGGTCTCCTTGACGAACTCGTACGCCTGGTCGATGAAGACCAGGGTCTGCTGCAGGTCGATGATGTAGATCCCGTTGCGGTCGGTGAAGATGAACCGCTTCATCTTCGGGTTCCACCGACGGGTCTGGTGACCGAAGTGCGCGCCGCTGTCGAGCAGCTGCTTCATGGTGACGACTGCCATGGTGTGCCCGGGGACCGGGGTCCCCGTCCTCGCTTTCTCTCCTGCCCCGCGGCCACGTCGGGTGACGACGGTGGTCCGCTGGGTGCTGCCGGTTCCTGCGAGTCCCGGTGGGGCTCGCCCTGGCGCTCGGGCGGGACGCCGGACCCGTCGCTGCGGGACCGTCGGCGGCCTGTCCACCGAGTGGAACGGGTGGTGCCCGGGCGCGCGAAGTCGACTCGTGCACGCACGAGACGCACCGGTCAGTGTACGACGTGCCGCGGCGGGGCGGGACCAGCCGGCGGCGCCCTGTGCACAACCCCGCCGGCGGGCCGCACCGTCCCCATCCTGCGGGTCGGCGCCGGCGCCGGTGCCCCGCCCCGGCGACAGTGGGGTGGTGACCCGCCCGCCGACCCACCCGCCGACCCGCCCGTCCCGCGCCCGGCGGCCCGGGCGCCGCCGCACCCTGCTCCTCCCCCTCGTCGCCGTCCTCCTGCTGACCAGCACCGCGGCCGCGCCGGCACCCGCGAGCGCCCGCACGGTGACGACGGCGGGGGCCCACGCCTGGCCGGTGCCGGGGTTCCCCCAGGTCGGTCGACCGTTCGACCCCCCGGCCCAGCGCTACGGCAGCGGGCACCGCGGGGTCGACCTGGTCGCCTCACCGGGTACCACCGTGCTCGCGGCGGGGACGGGCACCGTGGTCTTCGCCGGCGAGCTGGCCGGGCGAGGGGTGGTGTCGGTGCAGCACGCCGACGGGCTGCGCACCACGTACGAACCCGTCACCGCGGTGGTGCGGCCGGGTGCGGAGGTGGTCCGGGGTCAGCTGCTCGGCAGCCTCGAGGCCGGGCACCCGGGCTGCCCGGCGGCGGCCTGCCTGCACTGGGGCGTGCGGCGCGGAGCGGCGGACTACCTGGACCCGCTGCGCCTGGTGGGGACGTGGGCGGTGCGGCTGCTGCCCTTCGGCGGCACGGGTGCACCGGGCGCGGGCACCTAGCGGATCAGGCCTTGCCGCGGCGGGCGCGCGGGCGCGCGGAGGCGTCGGGGACCCGGTCGCCCGTCACCTCGGCGATCCGGGTGCGCAGCCGCAGCACCGCACGGGTGTGGAGCTGGCAGATCCGGCTCTCGGTCACCCCGAGCACGTTGCCGATCTCGGCCAGGGTCAGGTTCTCGAAGTAGTACAGGGTGACCACGGTGCGGTCCCGCTCCGGCAACCCGGCGACGGCCTCGGCGAGCATCCCCCTGGCCTCCTCGGACTCCAGCACCCCGATCGGGTCGGGAGCGTGCTCGTCGGCCAGCACGTCCGCCGCGGACAGACCCCCGGGCTCGCCGTCCCCGGGCACCAGGTCCTCGAGCGCGATGACCGAGGTCATCGACATCTCCTTGTACAGCGACTGCAGCTCCGCGCGGCTCATCCCCGTCTCCGTCGACACCTCGTCGTCGGTCGGGGTGCGGTGCAGGGTCGCCTCCAGGCGGCTCAGCGCCGCCTGCACGGTGCGTGCCTTGGAGCGCACCGAGCGCGGCACCCAGTCCTGGGCCCGCAGGTCGTCGAGGATGGCGCCACGGACCCGCTGCATCGCGTACGTCTCGAACTTCCACCCCCGCTCCGGCTCGAACCGGTCGATCGCGTCGATGAGGCCGAAGATCCCGGCCTGCACCAGGTCGCCCGCGTCCACGTGCTGCGGCAGACCGGTGCCGATGCGCCCGGCGACGTACTTCACCATCGGCGCGTAGTGCAGCACGAGGCGGTCGCGCAGAGCCTGTGAGCGGTGGGTGGTGAACTCCGTCCAGAGCTGACTGATCGCCTCCTCGACCTCCGTGCGCCCACGTTGGTCGGTCATCGTGCTGCCTCCCCGGCTGCCGCTCACCCGCGTCCCGGACGACCGCGCCGGCTCACGCTCGGGGGTGCGCTCGGTCATGAACTGCCCTCAACCGTTCGACGGTGACGTGGGTGTAGATCTGAGTGCTTGACAGCGTAGCGTGACCGAGTAGTTCCTGAACGACACGGAGGTCGGCGCCACCCTCCAACAGGTGGGTGGCCGCGGAGTGCCGGAGACCGTGCGGCGCCAGGTCCGGGGCGCCCGGGACGCTCGCGACCGTCTCGTGCACGACCCGGCGGGCCGCCCGGGGGTCGAGCCGCCCGCCCCGGCGGCCCAGCAGCAGCGCGGCACCGCTCGTCGGCCCGGCCAGCACGGGGCGACCGGACCGCAGCCACGCCTGCAGCGCCCGATCGGCGGGCAGCCCGTAGGGCACCGAGCGCTCCTTGTCCCCCTTGCCCAGCACGCGCAGCAGCCGGCGGCCCGCGTCCACGTCGTCCACGTCCAGCCCGCACAGCTCCCCGACCCGGATTCCCGTGGCGTACAGCAGCTCCACGAGCAGGTGGTCGCGCAGCGCCACCGGGTCGAGCTGGGCGGCGCCGGCGGCGGCGGCGGTGAGCGCGGCGACAGCCTGCTCGGGACGCAGCACCGCGGGCAGGGTGCGGCGGGCCCGGGGCGCCTGCAGCCGCGCGCCGACGTCGGTGGGGGCCCGCCCGGTGCGCAGCGCCCAGGCGGTGAACGACCGCACGGCCGCGGTCCGCCGCGCCAGGCTGGCCCGGGCGACCCCCCGCGCAGCCTGCTCGGCCAGCCACGCGCGGACCGAGACCAGGGTCAGATCACCTGCGCCCGCGGCCCCGGTGTGCACCAGCAGCGCCGTGACGTCGCCGGTGTACGCCCGGACGGTGTGCGCGCTGCGGCCGCGCTCCAGCTCGAGGTGGCGCACGAACTCCGCGAGCTCGGCCGCCGGGCGCGCACCCAGCTCGTCCCCGCCGCGGCTCACCCGTCCACGGTCTCCCCTGCCGGGCGGCCCGGTCAAGCACCCTCCCGTCCGGGTCGGGTGCGGGCCCACCCCTCGTCGGAGCGCACGACCAGGCCGTCCAGCTCCAGGGCGACCATGGCCGAGCGCACCGCCACCGGCGCGACCCCGGACCGCTCGCCCACCACCGACAGCGGCAGGGCCCCCCGGGTGGGCAAGGCCTCCCAGACCCGTGCCTGCACCGGCTCTCGACCGTCCAGCGGACGCAGCGCGACCAGCGGCTCCGGCGCCAGCTCCCCCATCCGGCCTACCAGCTCCAGAACCTCGGCGGCCGTGGTGACCAGCTCGGCCTCGTGCTCACGGATCATCCGGTGGCACCCGGTGGACTGCAGCGAGGTCACGGGGCCGGGCACCGCCATGCTCGGCAGACCCAGCGCCCGCGCCCACGTCGCGGTGCTGCGGGCCCCGCTGCGCCAGCCCGCCTCGACCACCACCGCGCCACCGCCCAGCGCGGCGACGATCCGGTTGCGGGCGAGGAACCGGTAGCGCGCCGCGGTGGTGCCCGGCGGGTGCTCGCTGACCACGAGCCCGTCGGCGGCGACGCGGGAGAGCAGGGCCGCGTGGCCCGCCGGGTAGGCCCGGTCGACCCCGCAGGCGAGCACGGCCAGGGTGCGACCACCCGCGGCGAGCGCAGCCCGGTGGGCGGCACCGTCGACTCCGTAGGCGGCACCGGAGACGATGGTGACGTCGTCCACGACGAGGTCGGCGCACAGCTGGGCGGTGACCCGCTCGCCGTAGGCGCTCACGTCGCGGGTGCCGACCACCGCCACCGCCCGGTCGACGAGCTCGTCCAGGCGCGCCGGACCCCGGGCCCACAGCGCCACCGGGGCGACCGGCTCCCGGCCGCGGACCAGCTCCGCCGCGGCGCTCTCGCGGCCGAACCCGCGCAGCGCCCAGGCGGGCCACTCCCCGTCGTCGACGGTGACGAGCCGGCCCCCGAGCTGCTCCAGCAGCGCCAGGTCGTCGGCGGCGGTGTCCAGGTGGTGACGCGCCTGGGTGGCGGTCCGCACCCGCGCGGGCAGGTCGCGGCGGGCCCGGATGCGCGCCCGTGCGCCCTCGGGACCGTGCTCGGCGATGAAGGCGTGCAGCGCGACGCTCGGCGCCTCGGCGACCCGGGACAGGTAGGCCCAGGCGAGACGGGTCGCGCCGGGCGTGCTCACCGCGGCCCCCGGTCGCGGAAGTCCAGCGCGGCCAGGACCAGGTCCGCACCCGGGGTGGTGGTCCCGGACAGGTCGGCCAGCGTCCACGCCACCCGTAGCGCCCGATCGGCCCCGCGGGCGGTGACCTCGCCGTCGCGCAGCGCGCGCTCGAGCGGGCGGAGCGCCTCGCGTCCGAGCCGGAAGCGCTGCCGCAGTGCCGGTCCGGGCACCTCCGCGTTGGTGCGCCAGCCGTGCCCGGCCCACCGCTGGGTGGCACAGGCGCGGGCGGCCGCGACCCGGGACCGCACCGCGGCGCTGTCCTCGGTCGGTGCGCCGGACAGACCCGCCGAGGCCAGGGCGGTCATCCGGACCCGGAGGTCCACCCGGTCCAGCAGCGGCCCGGACAGCTTGCCCAGGTAGCGGCGCCGGGCCGGCGGCGCGCAGGTGCAGTCGGTCTCGCGCGCCGGGGCGCACGGACACGGGTTGGCGGCGAGCACGAGCTGGAAGCGCGCCGGGTAGCGGGCCACGCCGTCGCGCCGGGCGATGCGGACCTCACCCTCCTCGATCGGGGTGCGCAGCGCCTCCAGGGCCCGGCTGGGGAACTCGGGGCACTCGTCGAGGAAGAGCACCCCGCGGTGGGCCCGGCTCACCGCTCCCGGCCGCGCCAGCCCGCTGCCGCCACCGACCAGCGCGCTCACCGAGCTGGTGTGGTGCGGGGCCACGAAGACCGGACGGGTGATGAGCGGACGCTCCGCGGTGAGCAGTCCGGCAACCGAGTGGATCGCGGTGACCTCGAGCGACTCCTGCTCCCCCAGCGGGGGGAGCAGACCGGGCAGGCGCTGGGCGAGCATCGTCTTGCCCGTGCCCGGGGGTCCGGTCAGCATGAGGTGGTGGGCCCCGGCCGCGGCCACCTCGACCGCCCACCGCGCGTCCTCCTGACCGACGACGTCGCCCAGGTCGGCGACCTCCTCGAGCGGTGGCACCCGGCCGGGCAGCGGGCTGACCAGCGATCCCTCCCCGCGGAGCCAGGCCAGCACCTGCCCGAGCGCGCCGGTGCCGAGCACCTCGATGCCGTCGACCAGCGCGGCCTCCTCGAGCGAGCCGACGGGCACGACGACCCGGTCCAGACCGGCCCGGCGGGCGGCGAGCACCGCGGGCAGCACCCCCCGCACCGGGCGCACCCGCCCGTCCAGGGCCAGCTCACCCAGCAGCACGGTGCGCTGCAGCCGCGAGGAGGGCACCTGCTCGGCCGCGCAGAGCA
This sequence comes from Mycobacteriales bacterium, assembly GCA_038234335.1. Lineage (GTDB taxonomy): Bacteria > Actinomycetota > Actinomycetes > Mycobacteriales > Mycobacteriaceae > Rhodococcus_D. The sequence goes on along the minus strand of JBBSUN010000006.1, from coordinate 974 downwards.
CCGCGCAGGCCAGGGCCAAGTCAAAAACAAGGTTGTGTCATATCTAAAGACACCACAACGACCACTGGACCCGAGCAGTAGACCTTGCCAGCCGCGGTGGGGCGTCCGGTGATGTCGTTGGCCCACAGCTGGTCCGGTGCCTCCGCAACGAACTTGCGCTGCACGAGGTCGTCGTGGACGGCGGGGAGGCGGTGCTCGCGGCCGCCGCGCTTGCGTCGGTTGCTGATCCCGACGACCCCTGCCTGACACATCAGCCGGGCCGCGCGTTTGCATCCCAGTGCCATCCCGAGGCCCAGGCGCAGCTCGGCGTGCACCGGTAGTGCCCCGTAGAAGCGCCGCCACATCGCGTAGATCGCGGTGATGGTGTTGGTGAGGTGGGCGTCGCAGAAGTCCCGCTGCGACGGGCCAGCACCGGCCGGGTCGTAGTAGGCGGAGCGGGAAACCTCGAGCACTGAGCAGGTCGCTCGCGACGGGGAACCCGTCCGCGGCCAGCTCCTGGACCAGCCGGTGCATTATTTTGGGAGGACGTTCTCCCGGGCGAAGTAGGCGGTGGCCCGCTTCAAGGTCTCCACCTCCATCTCCAGGACCCGGTTGCGGCGACGGAGCTTGACGAACTCGGCCCGCTCCATGCTGGTGGTGCCGTCCTTGCGGCCGGCGTCGACGTCATCGACGCCCATCCATCGGCGCAGGAACGGCTCGCTGATCCCAGTTCCTCCCCGATCTTCGCCACGGGCTGCTCGCCCTGGCGGGCGACCACAACAGCACGACGACGGAACTCCGGCGGCTTGGCAGCAGGCATGGTGGAACTGCTCTCCGAGACGATCCTCGTCTCAGACCTGAATCCGCGAGTAGCACCGTTGTCAGCGGTGGTGGTGGGCGTGTGAGATGACGAGAGTGCCTGTCCCGGTGGGACAATCATGGTTACTGAGGCCATGGTTGGACCGAAAGGGAAGGCACCCTCGAGGTGACGAAGG
>JBBSUN010000005.1:0-115726 GCA_038234335.1 Mycobacteriales bacterium | reverse complement strand
TACGTCTCCCGCTACCCGCACCCGGTGCTGAGCTGGGTGCTGGTCGGCGTCGTGGCCGCCTGGACGGTGGTCACCGTGGCCGCGTTCTCCGTGGAGGCCGGGCGCCGCTGGTCGCTGGTGCTCACCGACCTCGTCGTCGTCGTGGCGCTGATGTTCTCCACCGCGCTCGTGCAGACCGCCGAGCAGGTCTCCGGCCCGAGCCCCACGCTGACCACGCTGTGGACGGCGTCGCCGGTGATCACCGTCGCGGTGCTCGGCGGGCCCCGGGTCGGGGCGGCCACGGGCCTGCTGGTGGCGGCGTGCTCGATCGTGCTGAACGGCCACGTCAGCGTCTCCATCGCCCGCGACTCGGTGATCCTGCTGCTCCTCGGCCTCGTCCTCGGCCTGGTGGCCGCCACGGCCCGGAGCGCCCACGAGGCGCTGACCCGGGCGCTGCGCGCGGAGGCGGCGCTCGCGGAGCGGGAGCGCCTGGCCCGGGCGGTGCACGACAGCGTCCTGCAGGTGCTGGCCTACGTGCGCCGCGAGGGCACCGTGCTGGGGGGACCGGCGGCGGAGCTGGCCCGGCTGGCGGGGGACCAGGAGGTCGCGCTGCGCGCCCTGGTCGCCGCCCCCCTCGCCGATGCCTCCACCGGGGCCGCGGACGTGCGGGTGCTGCTGCAGGCCCAGGCCACGCCCACGGTGTCGGTGTCGGTGCCCGCGACGGCCGTGCTGCTGCCCACGGCCGAGGCGGGGGAGCTGGCGGCGCTGGCCCGCACCGCGCTGTCCAACACCGCCGTGCACGCCGGGGCCGCCGCCCGCTCCTGGGTGCTGCTGGAGGACCTGGGCGACGCGGTGGTCCTCAGCATCCGCGACGACGGGGTGGGCATCGCCCCGGGGCGGCTGGAGCAGGCCCGCAGCGAGGGCCGGATGGGCGTGTCGGGATCCATCCTGGGTCGCGCCGCCGCCCTGGGGGGCACGGCCGTGCTGGAGACCGCGCCCGGCGAGGGCACCGAGTGGGAGGTGCGGGTCCCCCGCGCCGGGAGGAGCGACCGTGTCTGACGAGCAGCTGGACCACCCGGAGCGACCGGTGACGGTGATGGTGGTCGACGACCACCCGATGTGGCGCGACGGTGTGGCCCGCGACCTCGGTGCGGCCGGCTTCCACGTGGTCGCCACCGCGGACGGGGTGGACGCGGCCGCCCGCCGGGCCCGCGCCACCACCCCCGACGTGGTGCTGATGGACATGCGGCTGGGCGCGGGCTCGGGCGTCGACGCCACGATGCAGGTGCTCGAGGTCAGCCCGGCCAGCCGGGTGCTGGTGCTCTCGGCGTCGGGCGAGCAGGCCGACGTGCTCGACGCGGTGAAGGCCGGCGCGACCGGCTACCTGGTCAAGAGCGCCTCGGCCGACGAGCTGGTGGCGGCGGTGCACGCGACCGCGCAGGGTCAGGCGGTGTTCACCCCGGGCCTGGCCGGCCTGGTGCTCGGGGAGTACCGGCGGATGGCCAGCGGCCCGGCGGGACCACCCGACGAGCTCCCGCGGCTGACCGATCGGGAGACGGAGGTGCTGCGCCTGGTGGCGAAGGGGCTCTCCGCCCGCCAGGTCGCGACCCGGCTGGTCATCAGCCACCGCACGGTGGAGAACCACGTCCAGTCGACGTTGCGCAAGCTGCAGCTGGCCAACCGGGTCGAGCTCGCGCGCTACGCCATCGAGAACGGGCTGGCGTAGCGGAAGGTCTTCTCAGGCAGCTGGTCTCACGCAGCGATGTCGAGGATCACCACGACGAGCGAGAGTGCACCGAGGCCGGCGGCGGGGGCGAAGACGTTCGGGCCGTCACCCTTGCGCAGGTGCGCGACGACGGCGCCGACCATGGTGACGAGCAGGCCGAGCGCGGCCAACCAGCCGAGGTTGTGGAAGCGCATCCCGAGGAGCACGCCGACGCCACCGAGGATCTCCAGCCCGCCGATGTACTGGAAGTTCTGGCGGGAGACCCCGACGTGGTCGGCCGCCTGCGTCATGGACTTCTGCTCGGTGACCTTGGCGGCACCCACGGCGATGGCAGCCACGCCGAGGATGATGGACAGGATCACGATGACAGTGGTCATGGGAGTTCCTCCAGGTTGGGGCCCGTTCGGGTGACGGCGCTGCCCACCAGCCTCCCACGCCCGCCCCCGCGGTCGGGGCTGGTCGCGTAGTTCTGCGCATGTGCTGGTGGGGGCGGGTGAGCACGCTCAGGTCATGACGACGAGTGCTCGCGAGCGGGACGACGGGGTGCGCCGGCTGGCCGAGGAGGTGGGTCGGCTCGCGGGCCGGATGCAGGAGATCCGGGCGGAGCTGCAGTGGCTGGCGGTCACGCCGCTCCCGGGGCCGGTGGCGGCCCCGGTCCACGGTGCGGCGCAGTCCGTGGCGGCGTTCGGCACCCCGGGGTTCCCGACTCCCACCCCGGTGGCGGGAAGCCGGGCCCCCGGGTTCCCGGCCGCCCCGCCGCCGTGCTCCGCGGCTGCGGCGGCCCCGCCGCCCGAGCCGTGGTGGCGGCGCGAGGGGGCGGTCAGCCGGGTGGTCGCGGTCGCCGGCTCCGCGGTGACCCTGCTCGGCGTGGTCCTGCTGCTCGTGCTGGCCGCGCAGGGTGGCTTCTTCGGTCCGGTGCCCCGCGTGGTGGGCGGGGCCCTGCTCGCCGGTGCGCTGCTCGCCGTCGCCCCCCGGGTGCGCCACCGCGAGGAGGGCGGGGCCGGGTCGGTCGCGCTGGCCGGCACCGGTGTGGCCGGGCTGTACCTCGACGTGGTCGCGGCCGCCCACTACGGGTGGCTCCCGGTGTGGGCCGGGCTCGCGTCAGGGGCGGCGGTCGCGGCCGGCGGCATGGTCCTGGCCCGCCGCTGGGACTCCCAGCTGCTGGCCGTGCTCGCCGTCGCGGGGGCCGCCGTGCTGGCGCCGGTGCTCAGCCTCACCTCGGTCGCCCTGCTCGTCGCCTACCTGCTCGTCCTGCAGGCCGGCAGCGCCGTGCTCGCCCCCCGGCCGTGGCCGGTGCTCGTCGGGGTGCGCTCGGCGCCCCCGGCCCTGGCGCTCGTCGTCGGTGCGGGCTTCGCGGACGACGAGCGGGGCTGGCTGCTCGCCGTCGCCGTCGCCGGGGTGGTCCTCGGGGTGGGCCTGGCCCTGCGCCAGCTGCGGCACGCGCCGGGCTCGGTCGTCGACACCCTCGCGCTCGCCGTCGCCGTGGTGCCCGTCCTCGTCGTCGCCGCACGGCTGGACCGGTGGACCGCCGTGGCGGTGACCGGCACCCTCGCCGTGGTGCTGGGTGCCCTCGCGCTCGGCGTGGTCGGACGCCAGGTCGGCGCGCGGGCCCGGGGAGCGCTGCTCGTCCTCGGCTCGGCCGCGCTGCTGCAGGCCACGGCGACCGCGCTGGACGCGTACTCCTTCCCGGCTGCCGTGCTCGGGGAGGCGGTCGCCCTGACGGTGCTGGCCCACCGGCTGCGCTCGCGGGTGGTCCTGTCCGTGGCCGGTGCCTACGGCGTCCTGGGCCTGGGTGCGCTCGGCGTCCTGCTCCCGGTGGACGTCCTCACCTCGTCGTCGGCCACCGTGCGGGAGGCCACACCGCTCCTGGCGCTCGCGGCGGCGCTGCTCGCGGTGGCCGCGGCGGCGCTGGCCGGGGAGCTCCGCTGGTCGCACGTGGTGCGCCGCCCCCAGCCGCTGCTCTGGATCGCCGGGGCGGCCGGGCTGTACGGGCTGGTGGCGTCGGTCGTGACCACGGCGGTGCTCCTGCTCGGGCGGGACGGCTTCGTCGTCGGCCACGGCGCCGCCACCGTCACCGCCCTGGTCGTGGGGCTGGTGCTGCTGGCTCGGGACGCCCGTCCGGGCGCCGGTGCGGAGCTGCGGCTGCCCGGCCTGGTGCTGCTCGCCGCCGCGCTGGGCAAGCTGCTGCTGTTCGACCTGTCCGCCCTGAACGGGGTGGTCCGGGTGGCGGCCTTCCTCGTCAGCGGGCTGCTGCTGCTGGCCCAGGGCTCGCGGGTGGCCGCGGCCCCACGGCGCCTCGCTGCCCCCGAGCAGGACACGGAGGCCCGCTCCTGAGCGGCGGGTGGGGTGCTGCGGCACCATCCCGGTCGTGCAGCAGCTGCTCTCCGCCGTCGGCCCCGCCCCGCCCGAGCTCGCCTGGCGCCGGTACACCCACCCCGGGCTCTGGTCGCAGTGGTCCCCGCAGATCCGTCGGGTGGACTGCGACGACGAGACGCTCACCGGGGCGAGCCGGGGCCGGGTCCACGGTCCGCCCGGCGTGGCCGTCGACTTCGAGGTCACCGCGCTGGACGAGGCGACGATGACGTGGGCCTGGCGGGTGCGGCTGCTCGTCGTCGGGGTGTCCCTGGGCCTGCACCACGGGGTCCAGGCCCATCCCGAGGGCTCGCGGACCTGGTTGCGGCTCGACGGCCCCGCGCCGGTGGTCCTGGGCTACGCCCCCGTCGCGAGGTGGGCGCTGGGGCGGCTCGTCTCGCCCTGAGACCCGACGGACGTGCCGATGGGCGCCGGGCCCCCGCCCGACGCCCACCGTGGTGGCGCAGGTCGAGCCTGCGCTGGTCTCATGCGGCGGCGCGGAGCTCGCCGAGGTCGGTGGCCTGGCGCAGGAACACCAGGGCGAGCGCGGTGACGGCGGTGATCGCGGCGAGGCTGCCGACGACGACCACGGCCAGGCCGAGCCAGGGCAGCGGGACGGCGACCTCGACCGGCTGCTGGGTGGCCTCGTCGAAGCTGGTCGACGTCCGTCCGTAGACGGCGTAGGTCACCGCGGTGCCCGAGGCGGCCGCGGCGAGGACCGGCAGCACCAGCGGGAGGACGGCCTCGGCCAGGGCAGCGCGGGCGAGCACGCCCCGCGGGGTCCCGGCGGCGACGAGCGCGGCCAACGTGCGGCGCCGCTCGACGAGCCCCTCGGCCGCCGCGACCAGGAGGCCGGCCGCAGCGACGACGAGCGCGATCCCGAGGGCGAGGTCGACCAGGGCGAACGCGCCGAGGTCGAGGTTGACGTCGGTGAGGGTGAGGAAGTTCGCCCGGACCATCCGCGCCCCCGCCGCGACGAACACCGCCACCAGCACGGCGGCACCCGCACGGCTCGCCGCGAACGGCCGGGCGACCATCCGTCGTGCGGCGATGAGCAGGGCGGGGGAGCGCACCCGGGAGGCCAGGGCCAGCCCCGCTGCACGGGTGGCCGCCGCGGTGCCGAGCAGCAGCCCGCCGATGGTGCACAGCAGCAGGACCACCACGGTCAGCAACGTGACGGCCCCCGGCGTGGTCGCCGCGAGCAGGACGGGGAGGGCGAACGATCCCCCGACCCCGACGAGGAGCAGCACCACGGGCAGCAGTCGGGGCGGGCGGGTGCGGTGGTTGCGGAGCACGCCGAACGGGGTGATCGCGGTGCGACGCAGCGCCAGCGCGGCCCCCGCGGTCGCGAGCACCGGGACCAGGGCCACGACGAGCAGCAGCACCCACCAGGTGGGGAGCACGTCCGTCGGCAGGCGCAGCACCGGTCCGGCAGCGGTGTCGTCGCCGCCCACGAACGCCACGTCACCGGTCACGGGCCGGTCGAGCCCCTGCCGTCCCACCAGGTACACCCCGAGCCCGAGCACCGATCCCGCCACCGCCGCCAGGCCCGACTCCACCGCGGCCACCCCCACCACCTGCCGTGGACTCGCCCCGGCCATCCGGAACGACGCGAGCCGTCGGTCCCGCGCGGGCGCACCGACCCGGCTGCACTGCCCGACGAAGACCAGCACGGGAACGCACAGCAGCCAGAGTGCGGCGATCACCCCGGGGTGCAGCCCGCCCTCGTTCAGCAGCGCGCTGGTGTACGGCCCGTCGCCCGGGGCGATCGCCGCCACGGTGGCCCCGGCGAGCAGCGCGAGCGTCGCGGTGGCCGAACCGAGGGCGGTGAGGGCGATGCGCAGCCCGTCGGTCCGCCCGCCGAGCGCGGCCAGCCGCAGGCCGGTGCTCGCCCTCACGGCTGGGCCGGTCGGGTGGCCCGGGCCGGGCTGGGCAGCGGGAGCCCGTCGCGGAACACGATCTCCCGGTCCCCGTGCGCGGCGACCCGGCTGTCGTGGGTGACGAGGACGACGGTGGTGCCGGCCTCGCGGGAGACGCGGACCAGCTCGGCCAGCACGCGGTCGCCGGAGACGGTGTCCAGCGCACCGGTCGGCTCGTCGGCGAACAGCACCATGGGCTCGGTGACCATCGCCCGGGCCACGGCGACCCGCTGCCCCTGCCCGCCGGACATCTCCGGCGGCCGGAACCCCGCCTGCTCGAGCACCCCGAAGCGCTCCAGCCAGGACGACGCGGCGGCCATGGCGGGACGTCGGGCCACCCCGGAGAGCAGCAGCGGCAGGGCCACGTTCTCCTGTGCGGTCATCTCCGGGACGAGCTGACCGAACTGGAACAACACCCCGAACGTGGTGCGGCGCAGGGCCGATCGTCGGGACTCGCGCTCGGCGCTGATGACCCGGCCGTCGAGGGTCACCTCGTCCGCATCCGGACGCAGGACCCCGGCCAGGCAGAGCAGCAGGGTCGACTTGCCCGAGCCCGAGGCGCCGGTGACGGCCAGGATCTCCCCGCGTCCCACCGCGAGGGTCGCCCCGCGCAGCGCGGGGGTGGAGCCGTAGGACTTCACCACCGAGCGGGCGACGAGCACCGGGTCGTGCACGTCCTCGATCCCGGAGGGGTCCTGCTGCCGGGCGTGGGTCATCGGTGCATCTCCTCGTCGAGGGCGGTCACGCGGTCGCGGGCGGCGTCGATCCAGCGCAGGTCGGCGTCCAGGTGGGTCAGGGCGTAGTCGGCCGCCAGCACGGTGGCGACCGACGACGCCGGATCGGTCGTGGTGCGGGTGTAGACGCGCATCCGCTCCAGGTGGGCGGCGCGCTGACGGAGCAGGTAGTCCTCGGCGCTGGTCCGGTCGCCGACGAGCAGGGCGAGCACCACCTTGACCTGGAGCGGGTTGTCCGCGAACGGCGCGGGCGGCTCCACCGCACCGAGCCACGCGTCGAGCTCGGTCCGGCCGGCTTCGGTCATCCGGTAGAGCACCCGCTCGGCCGCCCCCGCCTTCTCCTTGCCCGCCGGCTCCACGAGCCCGCGCTTCCGCAGGCTCTCCAGCGCGGTGTAGACCTGCCCGAAGGCCAGCGGGCGGGCTGCGGGGAACCGGACGTCGTGCTCCTGCTTGAGGTCGTATCCGTGCCGCTCACCCCTCGCGAGCAGCCCCAGGAGGACGTGTCCGGTCGCCACGTCGTCAATATTCACACAGTGAACACTCAGGCGCAAGGGGCCTGACTACTGGTCGAACGAGTGCCGCAGGTCCGGGTCGGTCAGGGCGGCGAACACCGCGTGCGGCGGTGCGGGTCGGGTGCGCCGCCGGCTGCCCATCTCGATCGTGCGAGCACGCTACGACGCGGATGTTATTGTATGTTCAACCATCTGGCACGATGTCGTCATGCGCCTCGGCATCGACAGCTTCGTCTCCCGTGTCACCGACCCGTCCACCGGTGAGGTGTACGGCCCGGTGCAACGGGTCGCGCACCTGCTCGAGGAGATCACCCGCGCCGACGAGGTGGGTCTGGACCACTTCGGCATCGGCGAGCACCACCGCGAGGAGTACTACGACTCCGCGCCCGTCGTGCTGCTCTCGGCCGCCGCGGCCCGCACGACGAACATCCGCCTGAACAGCGCCGTCGCCGTGCTCTCGGCCGCGGACCCGGTGCGGGTGTTCCAGGAGTTCGCCACCCTCGACCTCGTCTCCGGCGGGCGCACCGACCTCGTCGTCGGTCGCGGTTCGTTCACCGAGTCGTTCCCGCTGTTCGGCCTCTCGCTGCGCGACTACGACTCGCTGTTCGCCGAGAAGCTCGAGCTGCTGCTGCAGATCCGGGACCAGACCGAGGTCACCTGGTCCGGCCGGCACCGGGCCCCGCTCACCGGGCAGGGCGTGTACCCGCGCCCGGCCCAGGAGCGGATGCCGATCTGGCTCGGCGTCGGCGGCACCCCGGAGAGCTTCGTCCGCGCCGGGGTGCTCGGGCTGCCGCTGATGGTCGCGATCATCGGTGGCGAGCCCCGTCAGTTCGGCCCGCTCGTCGAGCTCTACCGCGAGGCCGGCCGGCGCGCCGGGCACCCGGCGGAGCAGCTCCAGGTGGGACTGCACGTCTTCGGCTACGTGGGCGACACCGACGAGGCGGCGCGTGAGCTGTTCTACCCGGGCTGGCAGGAGATGTTCACCCGGATCGCGTCCGAGCGCGGTGGCTCGCGGCCCAGCCGGGCCGGCTTCGACGCGACCTGCGGCCCGACCGGCGCCTACTTCATCGGCGCCCCGCAGACGGTGGCGGCCAAGGCCGTCGCCGTGTCCGAGGCGCTCGGCGGGGTCGACCGGATCTCCCTGCAGATGACCAACTGGCGCCTCTCGCACGAGAACCTGCTGCACGGCATCGAGCTGCTGGGCACCGAGGTCGCGCCGATCGTCCGCGCGGCGGTCGGCCGGGGCTGATCCCCCGACGGTTCCGCGGAACCGTGGCCCGCGTGAGGTGCCGCAGCACGGGCAGCCGCAGGACGGCCAACGCGAACGGGGGAGGGTCCGTGGACGTCCCGGCCGGCCCCGGGCAGGCCGTAGGTGGACGTGGTCCCCGGGTGCCGGGCCTCGGGGCCGTTCCGCACCTGGGCCCGTCCCGGCCTACCGCCCCAGCAGCGCGGTGAGCGGGCGCAGCGGCGGCAGCCAGGCCCCGTCGTCGGGCAGGGAGTCGAGGTTGATGCGCGGCAGCGGCTCCCGGAACACCCCGGGAATGTCCTCCAGGTCGAGGAAGCTCACCAGCTCCGAGGCCACCGCCCACGTCGCGTGCTCGCGGAAGCCGATGACCTGCACCGGGATCCCGTCGGCGGCCAGCTCCTCCAGGGGCTCGCGGAAGCACTGCCCGTCCGCAGAGGCGACGATGACCCCGGCGAGGCCGGAGGTGTGCTGGCGCAGCGCGATGTGGTCGAGCATGTCCGCGTCGACGTCGGAGTCCTCGTGGGACTTCGGCTTGGCGAAGACGGCGAAGCCGACGTTGCGCAACGCCTCCACCCACGGGCGCACCGTGTCCGCGCTGCCGTGGGCGATGTTGGTGAACACGGTGGCCTCGGGCTCCAGGGCCCGGCCCCCGCCGTGGGTGCGCTCGAGCTCGGCGGTCCGGTGCAGCAGCCAGCGCCCGAGGGCGTCGAAGCGGGGCCGGTAGGCCGAGGTGGGCCGTCCCCCCAGGATGGAGCCGAGCCCCATGTCGAGGTTCGGGGCGTCCCACACCAGCAGCACCCGTTCCAGGGGCTGCGGTCCGGCCGGGGGCGCGTCCTGCACCTGGGTGTCGCTCATGAGGGGAGTCTGCCCCAGACCAGGTCGGTGATGGCGACCTCGTCGCGCACGGCCCGCCCCTCGAACTTGGTGACGGGGCGCTGCAGCGAGATCGGTGCGGGTCCCTCGAGCCGCGTCAGGGTGGGTTCCCCGTCCCCGGCGCGGGCGATGGTGGTGGCGTAGTCGGCGATGTCGGTGGCCGCGTGCAGCACCCCGCCCGGGCGCAGCCGCGAGGCGATCAGGGCCATCGTGGCCGGCTGCAGCAGGCGTCGCTCGTGGTGGCGGCGCTTGGGCCACGGATCGGGGAAGAACACCCGCACCCCGGTGAGCGAGCCGGGTGCGAGCAGGTGGGTGAGCACGGTGATCGCGTCGCCGCGCAGCACCCGCACGCAGCGGACCTCGAGACGGCGCAGGTGGCTGAACAGCTGCGCCACGCCAGGGGTGTAGACCTCCACGCCCAGCACGTCCACGTCCGGCTCGGCGGCGGCCATGACCGCGGTGGCGCTGCCGGTGCCGAACCCGATCTCCAGCACCAGGGGCGCGTCGCGGCCGAACCAGGCGGCGGTGTCGAGGCGCTCGGGGACCGCCTGGCCCGGGGGTGGGGTGCTCGCGGCGATCCCGCCGGGCCCGTGGTCGAACGGCGGCACGTCTGCCCCCCAGGCCGGCCAGCACGCGTCCCACGCCCGCTGCTGGGAGGAGGTCAGGGCCTCGCGGCGGGGCCGGAAGCTGACCACCCGGGCCAGGCCGTGGGTCGGGTTCGGCGCGGCGGTGCTCACCGGACCATGGTCCCAGAAGGCCCGTCTCCGGCCGGGCGGGCCCGGGCTCAGACCGTCGGCTCGCCGTACATCTCGCCCAGCGGGTCGGCGATGAACTCGATGCGCGCCCCGTCGGGGTCCTGGGTGTAGATCGACACCTCGGACTCGAGCAGGTAGTCGATCCCGCGCTCGTCGAGGCGCCCGCGGATCTCCCGCCAGTGCTCGGGGGCGACGGAGATGGCGACGTGGTGCAGCCCGCCGAGCACCTCGGTGTACGGGCCGGCGTCCACCCCGGGCAGGTCGAAGAAGGCCAGGCAGTTGCCGTCGCCCACGTCGAAGAAGAAGTGGGTGGACCCGGCCAGGTCACGGTTCTCGAACAGCGTGGTCACCGGGAAGCCGGCCACGCGGGTGTACCACTCGACCGTCGTCGCCACGTCGGAGCAGATGAGCGCGGTGTGGTGGATGCCGCGGCCGGTGGTGGCAGGGCGGTGCTCCCGGGCGAAGCGGAACTCGGCGCGGATGCGGTCGCGGGCGGCGTCCAGCTCGGAGCGCTGCTCGTCGGTGATCAGGGAAGACTTCTCGTCGTCGGGCACGGGTGTTCCTCTCGGGTGGTCAGAACCAGCGGGTGAGCTCGGTGGCGGCGCCGTCGTCGTCGACGCTGCCGGTGACGTGGTCGGCGGCGGCGTGGACCACCGACGGCGCCTGGCCCATGGCGACGCCGCGCCCGGCCCAGGCGAGCATCTCGACGTCGTTGGTGCCGTCGCCGATCGCCAGCACGTCCGCCGCGTCGACGCCCAGCTCGGCGGCGACGACGGCGAGGCCGCTGGCCTTGCTCACGCCCTCGGCGACCACGGTCAGCCACGCCAGGCCGAGCAGGTCGAGCGTGCCGGTCGCCCCGGGCAGCGCCACCCCCTCCAGGGCGCGGCCGACCTGGGTGACGTCGTGCTCGGACCACCACGCGACCGCCCGGGTGGTCGGGCCCTGCACCAGCTGCTCCCGGGTGACGACGGTCGCGGCCCCGCCGAGCGCACCCTCGGGGAACTCCCCGCTGAGCCGGTGCCCGGAGCCGAGCTGCTCCAGGCCGTAGGCGGCACCGGGCAGCACCTCGTCGAGGACCGTGAGGGTGGCGGAGGGGTCGAACGTCGCGAGCGCCCGCGGCGCCCCGCTGGCCACGTCGACGCGGACCGCGCCGTTGGAGCTGATCGCGCTGCCGGTCCGCAGCCCCAGCGCCTCGAGGACCACGCGGGTGCCGAAGACGGTGCGCCCGGTGGCGACGACGACGTGGGCGTGGGCGGACACCGCGGTGACGGCCGCGCGGACGGCCGGGCTGATCACGCCGGAGGCGCTCAGGAGCGTGCCGTCGATGTCCAGGGCCACGAGGCCGGGCCGCCAGGTGCTCACACCTTCAACTGTATCGGGGGAGGGCTCGCGGCGCGGCGCGGCACGGACCCAGCCCGTGACCCCCGCCACGACGTGAGGTCTGGGGGTCCCCAGGGCCCCTGGACCGCCAGCACCCACGTGCTGGCAACGGGGGGCGGATGCGCGCGGGACCGTGGCACCATCACCGGGGTCCGCAGGGAGGGGGAGCGCCGGTGTTGCCGCGTACCGCTCCCCGACCGCTGTGCCGGGCGGTCGACACCCTCGGCCGCGAGCTGCTCACCACCGCCTCCCCCGAGCTGCGCGCCGTCGTCCTGGAGGTCCTCGACCGGCTGCAGGCCCCGCTGCAGGTGGCGGTCACGGGACGGCTCTCCTCGGGCAAGTCGACGCTGGTGAACGCGCTGGTCGGGCGCAAGGTGGCTCCCACCGCGGCCGGGGAGTGCACGCGGCTGGTCACCCGCTTCACCTACGGCGGCATCGACCGGGTGGAGGTCGTCGCCACCGACGGCCGCGTCGTCGCCCTGGGGCTCACCGACGAGGGCACCGTGCCACCGGACGCGCCGTCACGGGCGGGGATCGCGGTCGAGGACGTCTCGCACCTCGAGGCGGTGATCACCAGCGACCTCCTCGCCGAGCTCACCATCATCGACACCCCGGGGCTGGGCTCGCTGGAGCGGGCCCCGCTGGGCGGGGTCCAGCACGCCGCCGTCGTCGGCGCCGAGGCGGTGCTGCACGTGCTCGCCCAGGGTGTGCGCACCGACGACGTGGACGTGGTCGAGCTGTTCACCGCCGACACCGCCGACCGCGAGAACGGGCCCGCCACCGTGCTGGCCGTCCTCACCAAGGCCGACACCCTCTCCCGTGGCGCGCACCCGTCGGTGTGGGCGGCCGCGGAGCACCTCGCCGCCCAGCAGGCCCGCCGCCTCGGTCGGCGCGTCGTGGGGGTGCTGCCGGTCGTCGGGCTGCTGGGCGAGACGACGGAGACCGGTGCGTTCACCAGCGCCGACGCCGACGCGCTGCGCGTCCTGGCCCGCGCGGACGACGCCACCCGGGTGGCCCTGCTCGCCTCGGTCGACCTGTTCACCGCGGTGCCGTCCACCGTGGACGCGGCGGTGCGGGCGCGGCTGCTGCGGCTGCTCGACCTGCACGGCGTCGCGTGCGCGCTGCACGTGCTCGACGCCGACCCCGATGTGTCCGTCGGACGCCTCCGCGCCGCGCTGCACGCCGCCTCGGGTCTCGACGCGGTGCGGGCCCGCCTCCAGCACGTGCTCGGCGCCCGGGTGGACGTGCTCAAGGCGGCCGCCGCGCTGGGGGCGCTCTCCGGGGCGGCGGCCACGCTGGGGGTGGCGGCCGACCGGACCGCCGTCGCCGAGGGCGTGGAGCGGCTGCTGCGCCTGCCCGAGGCCCACCAGCTGCAGGTGGCGGAGGTGCTGACCCTGCTCACCTCCGGCGCGGTCGCGCTGCCCGACGACCTCACCGCCGAGGTGGTGCGCCTGGGTACTCACACCGACCCCGGACGACGCCTGGACCTGCCTGGCGCCCCGGTGCCGACGCTCGCCGCGCTGGCCCTCGAGCGCGCCGGGTGGTGGCGCGGCTACGCCTCGTTCGGCGCCCGACCAGACCAGGCCCGGATCGCCCACGTGGTGCACCGGGCCTACTTCCTGCTGTGGCAGCAGCTCACCGCGGGCGCCCCGCGGTGACGTCGCTCCCGGGCGACGTCCGCGAGGCGCGGCGCGAGCTCACCGCCCTGCTCGCCCAGGACGCCCCCGTACCCCCACCCGTGCCGTCGACGCCGACCGTCGTCGTGGTGGGGGAGGCGGGAGCCGGCAAGAGCTCGCTGGTCAGCGCGCTGCTGCACGCCCCGGGGCGCTCGCCCGCCACCCCGACCCCGGTGCACCTGCTGGTGGAGCACGCCGAGCGCCCGGAGCTCTCCGCCCACGCCGCCGACGGCACCGCCACCGCGCTCGACCCGGCGGTGCTGCAGTCCTGGGCCGCCCTGCTCGACGCGCTGCCGGCCGGCCGCCCGCCTCCGCGGCACGTCCGCCTCGGCTCCCCGGTCCCGCTGCTGCGCGCGCTGAGCCTCGTCGACACCCCCGGCGTGGGTGGGCTCGACGGCCCGGCCGGGGGGCTGGTCGAGGCCGTGGCCGCCGCCGGCACCGCCGTCCTGCTCGTGCTCGACGCCGCCGCACCGCTCACCCACCCCGAGCTGGCCCTGCTGCAGCGCCTGTCCGGGCACGTCGACACCGTGCTGGTCGCGCTGACCAAGATCGACGTGCACCGGGAGTGGCGGACCGTGCGCGACGCCGACGCGGCCCTGCTCGCCGCCCACGCCCCGCGCCTGGCCGGCGTCACCATCCACCCCGTCTCCGCCCGGCTGGCCGCGACCGCCGACACCGCGCCCACCCCGGAGGTGGCACGGCTGCTGCGGGAGCAGTCGGGGATCGCCGCGCTGCAGACGGCGCTGCAGCGGGCCGTGGCCCAGCGCGCGGTGATGCTGCACGAGGCCAACGTGCTGCGCGGGCTGCACACCGCGCTGCTCGCCGGGGCGCAGGCCGCCCGCACCGAGGCCCGGGCGCTGCAGGCCGGGCAGGGCCGGGTGCAGGCGCTGCAGGTCCGACGGGCGGAGCTGGTGGAGGCCCGCCGCTCCGGGGCCCGGGGGGCCACGCTGCGGCTGCGCGCGGAGGTGCAGCGCGCCCGGGTCGAGCTCACCCACGAGGTCGCCGCGGCCGTCCGTGACACGCAGACCCGCTTCCGGGCCGCCGTCGACGCCGCCGACCGGCCGACCCTGGCGGCGCTGCCCGCCCAGCTCGACCCGGCCCTCGGGGCGGTGGCACTGACCGTCGGTGCGTCGGTGCGTGCCCGGCTGCAGCGGGTCGCGGAGGTCGTCCTCGCGCAGGTGCTGACCCCCGAGGAGACGGCGGGGCTCGCCACCGCGCTGCCCGCCCCGGCGCGTCCGCCGCCGGCGACCCGACCCGTCGAGAAGCGGGCCGGCGCCGCGGAGGACCGGCTCATCGTGGTCGCGGGGGCCTCGGGCGGGGTGGGGCTGGGCAAGCTGGCGCTGGCCCCGCTCGCGCTGGTGCCGGGGCTGAACCTGCTGCTGGTGCCGCTCACGCTGGGCCTGGGGGCGGGGGCGGCGTGGTGGATGACCCGGGCCCGCAGCCACGTCGCCGACCGGGTGCACGTGAAGCAGTGGTCGGCCGACGTCCTCGCCGAGGCGCGGTCGGGGCTGGACCAGCTCGTCGCCGAGCAGCTCATCGACACCGAGCACGCCCTGGGCTCGGCGCTGGACGACGCCCTGGCCCGGCGGGTCGCCCAGGTCGACGCCGAGCTGCGCGAGATCGACGCCGCGCTGCGCCTGGACGCCGGGGAGCGCGCCCGGCGCGGCCGGGCCTGCGAGCTGCGCCACGACCAGCTGCTCACCGGGGCCCAGCGTGCGCAGGCCCTGCTGGCCCGCATCGCCGTCGTCCGCGACCGGCCGTCCCTCGAGGGAACCACGGCGGTCGCGCGCACGTCAGACCCGGTGAGCCCCGTCCCCCGAGGAAGGAACCCCGATGCTTGACGCCGACCTGAGCGCCCACGAGCCGAGCCACGACCTGGCCGGGGTGGACGGCCTCGTCGTGTCCGTGGACGGCCACGAGGACGTCTACGCCGCCACCGACGACCTCGACGACGACGGCCGGGCCGAGTCCGTGGTGGTCCCGGGCGGGGAGCCCGGCACCACCGAGGGCGGCTACACCTACAGCGACACCACCGGCGACGGGGTGGCCGACACCCTCACCCAGCACGACGCGCACGGCGGCGTCGTCGGCCAGGCGGTCCACGACCCGGCCTCCGGGGACTGGTACGAGGTGGCGCCCGGATCCGTCGACCTCACCGGGACCGGCGCCGGGAACGGCGCGGTGGGTGCGGCTGCGGGGGACGAGATCACCGTCGACACCCCTGACGGACGGCAGGTCGCGGGGGTGGCCACCCACGACACCGACGGCAACGGGACCCTCGACACCGCCGTCACGCAGACCGTGGACGGCACCACCCTGCTGGTCACCGACGTCGACGGTGACCACGCGGCCGACGTCGTCACCGAGGTCGCGTCCGACGGCGGCTTCACCACCTACACCCGCACCGGAGAGGACGAGTGGACCGAGACCGACCACGGCAGCCTGGCCGGATCCTCCGGGCAGGCTCCGCCGGTCACGACGGACCCGGCGACCGGTGAGTGGGTGTAGGCCCCGCTTCTGGATCGGTCACGAGACCGTTCGTGTGACCGAGGTGACGGTGCCGGCCCCGATCCGGCCCGGTCCGCGGGCTAGCGTTGCCCCCACGACACCCGGCGCCCTGGGACACCACGACGGTGGACCGGGCAGCGTGCCCCGACGGGCACGCAGCCGGGCCTGACCGTTTCCACGGACGGGCCCGGCGACGGGTCAGAGGGAAACCAGGAGAGTGTGATGAGCACAGCGACGGTCCCCGGCCTCGGGGACACCGAGGCCCTGCCCACCCAGCACGCGGAGCTGCTCGCCTGGGTGCGCGAGGTGGCCGAGCTGACCACTCCCGACCGCGTCGTCTTCGCCGACGGCAGCCAGGAGGAGTGGCACCGCCTCACCGACGCGCTCGTCGAGGCCGGCACCTTCACCCGCCTGGACCCGGAGAAGAAGCCGAACTCGTTCCTCGCCACCAGCGACCCCTCCGACGTCGCCCGCGTGGAGAGCCGCACCTACATCTGCTCCCGTGACGAGGCCGACTGCGGCGTCACCAACAACTGGATGGACCCCAGCGAGATGCGGGCCATCATGACCGAGCTGTACCGCGGGTGCATGGCCGGCCGCACCATGTACGTGGTGCCGTTCTGCATGGGCCCGCTGGACGCGGCGAACCCCAAGCTGGGCGTGGAGATCACCGACTCCGAGTACGTCGTCGTCAGCATGCGGATCATGACCCGGATGGGCACGGCCGCGCTGGAGAAGATCGGTTCCGACGGTCGCTTCGTCAAGGCGCTGCACTCGCTGGGCGCCCCGCTCGCCGACGGCCGGGCCGACGTGTCCTGGCCCTGCAACGAGACGAAGTACATCACCCAGTTCCCCGAGGACCGCGAGATCTGGAGCTTCGGCTCCGGCTACGGCGGCAACGCCCTGCTGGGCAAGAAGTGCTACGCGCTGCGGATCGCCTCGGCCATGGCCCGGGACGAGGGCTGGCTGGCCGAGCACATGCTCATCCTCAAGCTGGTCTCGCCCGAGCAGCAGGTGCACTACGTGGCGGCGGCGTTCCCCAGCGCCTGCGGCAAGACCAACCTGGCCATGCTCGAGCCGACCATCCCGGGCTGGCGCGTGGAGACCCTGGGCGACGACATCGCCTGGATGACCTTCGGCGAGGACGGCCAGCTCTACGCGGTGAACCCGGAGGCCGGCTTCTTCGGCGTCGCCCCGGGCACCAACTGGAAGACCAACCCCAACGCGATGCGCACCATCGCCCAGGGCAACTCGCTGTTCACCAACGTGGCGCTGACCGACGCCGGCGACATCTGGTGGGAGGGCATGGAGGACCAGCCCGAGCACCTCACCGACTGGAAGGGCGACCGCTGGACGCCGTCCTCCGGCGAGCTCTCCAGCCACGCGAACTCCCGCTACTGCACGCCGATGGACCAGTGCCCGATCCTGGCGCCGGAGTGGAGCAACCCCCAGGGTGTGCCCATCTCCGCGATCCTGTTCGGCGGGCGACGCAAGAACACCGTCCCGCTGGTCAACGAGTCCCGCGACTGGCAGCACGGCGTCTTCATGGGCGCCACCCTCTCCAGCGAGCAGACCGCGGCCGCGGAGGGCGAGGTCGGTGCCGTCCGTCGTGACCCGATGGCGATGATCCCGTTCATCGGCTACAACGTGGGCGACTACTTCCAGCACTGGATCGACATGGGCAAGGGCGCCGACGCGTCCAAGCTGCCCAAGATCTTCTACGTCAACTGGTTCCGCCGCGGCCCCGAGAACCAGTTCCTGTGGCCCGGGTTCGGCGAGAACAGCCGGGTGCTGAAGTGGGTGGTCGGTCGGCTCGAGGGCACCGCCGCGGCGACGGAGACCCCGATCGGCCACGTGCCCACCGCGGCTGACCTCGACCTCGACGGCCTGGACGAGCACCCCGAGGACATCGAGGCCTCGCTCGTCGTGGACCGCGCGGAGTGGCAGGCGGAGATCCCGCTCATCGAGGAGTGGTTCGCCAAGATCGGCGACAAGCTGCCCTCGGGGATGCGCGACGAGCTGGAGATCCTGAAGCAGCGCCTGGGCTGAGCACCACCCGACGAGCGCGGCCCCCCGGACCGGGGGCCGCGCTCATCGGGTCAGCTCTCCGGGGGTGGCTGTGCCCCCGTCATGATCGGCACCGCCTCGGCGGGGGTGTGCATCAGCTGCAGCACCCGGTGGCCCCCCGTGACCCCGAGCGCCGCCGTCGGCTCGTCGAGCAGCATGATCTTGCTGCCGAAGGCCGCGGATCGTGCCACCGCCACCCCCTGGCGCTGCCCGCCCCGCTGTCGCTGATGACGGCCAGGATCTCCCCGGGGTACAGCTCGAGGTCCCCGCTCTCGATCGACCGTCGCGGCCGGGCGCAGGGTCAGTCGTCGTCGCGGCCGCGGGTGAGCCGCAGCGAGACCGCCATGCACAGGATGCTCAGCGGCACCCAGGCCAGCTGGTAGGAGTAGAAGAACGGCACACCCAGCACCTGCGGGTCGAGGCGGGAGTACACGGGCACGGCGGCGGTCGCGACGACCGGGACCGCGAGCACCACCAGCGCGAGGACGCCCCGCCCCCCTCGTCGGTGGCGCGGTGGGGCCGACCTGGGCATCGTCACCTCCGTGCTCGTCGGGCCGCCGGCTGCCTAGTGTGGCCCCGGTGGCGGACCCGGTGGCGGCGGTGGTGCTCGTGGGGCTGCTGGTCGGGGCCTCCGTGCTGGCCCTGCTCGTCCGACGCCGCGAGGACCTCGGGGTCGTGCCCGACCTCACCGGGTGGACCCTCGCGGACCGCCGCTACTCGGCGGTGATGCTGTGGTTCCTGCTCGGCGGCAGCATCTACACCGCGTACACGTTCGCCGCGGTGCCCGGCCTGGTCTACGGCTCGGGCGCCATCGGGTTCTTCGCCCTGCCCTACACGATCATGGTGTACCCGCTGGCGCTGCTCCTGCTGCCCCGGCTGTGGCGGATCTGCCGCGACCACGGCTACCTGACCATCGGCGACTACGTGCGCGGCCGCTACGGCTCCTCCCGGCTCGCGCTGGCGGTGACGGCGACCGGGCTGCTCGCCACCACCCCCTACGTCGCCCTCCAGCTGCTCGGCATCCGCGCGGTGCTCTCCGCCGGGGACCTGTACCCCGACGGGGTTGGTGGCGACCTGGCGCTGACCTCGGTGTTCGCCGTCCTCGGGGTGGCGACCTGGCGCACCGGCCTGCACGCCTCGGCCGTCATCGCGGTGGTCAAGGCCGTCCTGCTGTTCAGCGTGGTGCTCGGCGTCGTCGTGGCCCTGGTCTCGGGCGGCGACGGTATCGGCGCGGTGTTCGCCCCGAGGACCGGATCGGCCGCGCCCGGGTTCTCGGTGCTGCTCGACCCGGGACTGCAGGTGGCCTACGGGACGCTCGCGCTCGGGTCGGCGATGGCGCTGCTGATGTACCCGCACGTGCTGGTCGTGGCGCTGAGCGCGGCCTCCGGGCGCGCGCTGCGGCGGGCCGTGGTCCTCATGCCGCTGTGGACGCTGCTGCTGGGGCTGTTCGGCACCCTCGGCCTGGTGGCGCTGGCCCGGGGGATCCGGGTGCCGGTCGGGGAGGCGGAGGCGGCGGTGCCGCTGCTGGTGGCCGACGTGCTGCCCGCGGCGGTGACCGGCCTCGTGTTCGGTGCGCTGGCCATCGGTGCGCTCGTGCCGGCCGCCGTGATGTCGGTGGCGGCGGGCGCCGCGTTCACCCGCAACGTGTACGTCGAGTACCTGCACCCCACGGCCACCCCGGTGATGCAGACCCGGGTGGCCCGGGTGACGTCGCTGCTGGTCAAGGTGGGGGCGTTCCTGTTCGTGATCGGGCTGCGGGAGCAGGCCGCGATCAACCTGCAGCTGCTGGGCGGGGTGTGGATCCTGCAGACCTTCCCCGCCGTCGCGGTCGGGGTGTTCTCGCGGCGCCTGCACGGCAGTGCCGTGCTGGGGGGCTGGGCGGTGGGCATGGCCCTGGGTACCCTCCTCGTGCGCGTGGGAGGGTTCTCCTCGGTCGTGGAGGTTGCCGGTGTACAGGTGTACGCAGCTGTGGTCGCGCTCGTGGCCAACCTGCTGGTGGCGCTCGTGCTGACGCCGGTCCTGGACCGGTTCGGCGTGCCGCGCGGGGTGGACGCCACCTCGGCGTCCGAGCGGGCCGACCGACCCCACGGCAGCGACGCGTGATGCGGGGCTTCCTGTTCGGCACCCGACCGGCCGGGGATGCCCCGGCGCCGGACCCCGGTCCGGCGGACGACAGGGGTTCGCCGCCCGCCGCCCTCGTCACCGCGGCCGCCGCCGGCTCCGGCACCGCCGCCCCTGCGGGCCGCCCGCCCACCGGGGCGCTGGACCTGCGCGACCTCGAGCGGGAGACCGCGGTGGCCCGGCTGTTCGACGCGCAGCACCCGCAGCTGGTGCGCCTGGCCGCCCTGCTGGGGGCCGGCCACGAGGCCGAGGACGTGGTCGCGGAGGCCTTCTGCTCGCTGTACCGGCGGTGGAACCGGTTGCGCGACGGGGGTGCGGCCCTGCCCTACCTGCGCTCCTGCGTGGTCAACGAGACCAAGATGCGGCTGCGGCACCGCCAGGTGGTCGCCCGCAACGCCGCGCCGGTTTCCCCGCCCCGTCGCTCCGCCGAGGCGGAGGTGCTCGTCCGGGAGGTGCAGCGGGAGGTGCAGGCCGCGCTCGACGGGCTGCCCACCCGGCAGCGGGAGGCGATCGTCCTGCGGTACTGGATGGACCTGCGCGAGGCGGACGTGGCGGCCGCCATGGGGGTCTCGCCGGGCACCGTCAAGACGCACACCTCCCGCGCGATGGCCGCGCTCGCCGCACGCCTGGAGCCGCGGCCGTGACCGGGCCGACCCGTGAGCAGGAGGAGCGGGTGCGCGCGGCGCTCGACGGGCTCGCCGGGGCAGTCGTGGTCTCCTCCGACGCCTACCGGGGAGCCCAGGCGGAGTGGCGGCGGCGGGAGCGTCGTCGGCGTCGCGTCGCCCTGCTCGCGGCGGCCGTCGTCGTGGCCCTCACGGTGGTGGTGGGCCTGTGGTCGCTGAACCGGGAGCAGCCGCGCGACGGCGTCATCTTCAACACCGGCACCGCCCACTCGGTCGGGGTGTTCGACGGTCCGGACGGGGTGCCCCGCCACCGTGATCGAACTGCTCCTGCCGGGGTGTCAACCGGAACCAGGTCGACGGCATCTCTACAGGTGTGACCGGCGCAACACGCGCCCACCGGTCGCGACCCGCCCGACACCCGAGAACGTGAGGACGACCCACGATGGCTGAGTCCGCTCCACCACCCGGTTCCACCACCGCCCAGGTCCCTGCCCTGAAGAAGAGCGCCTGGAACCTGCTCCTGCTGGCGCCGCTGGTGGTGCTCATCACCCCGCTGTACAACCGTGAGACGCCCGTGGTGTTCGGGATGCCGATGTACTACTGGTTCCAGTTCGCGGCCGTGCCCTTCGGCGTGCTCTGCGTCGGGATCGTCTACGTGAAGACGAGGCACCACTAGTGGACGGCGGGGTGCAGGTCACCGAGCTCGTCGTCTTCCTGATCCTGTTCCTGACCATCACGATCATGGGCTTCATGGCCGGGCGCTGGAAGTCCGGGGACGACATGGAGAGCCTCGACGAGTGGGGCCTGGGTGGGCGCAAGTTCGGGTCCTGGGTCACCTGGTTCCTCGTCGGTGGCGACCTCTACACGGCCTACACGTTCGTGGCGGTGCCGGCGCTGGTGTTCGGTGCGGGAGCCATCGGCTTCTTCGCGCTGCCGTACACGATCGTGGTCTACCCGCTGGTGTTCCTGGCCCTGGTCCGCATGTGGTCGGTGAGCCGCGCCAAGGGCTACGTCACCCCGGCGGACTTCGTCCGCGGCCGCTACGACTCCCCGACGCTGGCCCTCATCGTGGCCATCACGGGCATCGTCGCCACCATGCCCTACATCGCGCTCCAGCTGGTGGGCCTGGAGTCGGTGCTGCGCACCATGGGGCTCAACGGCGGCGGCCTCGGCGGGCACGTCCCGCTGTTCGTCGCGTTCCTCGTGCTGGCCGCGTTCACCTACCAGTCCGGGCTGCGCGCGCCGGCGCTCATCGCGTTCGTCAAGGACGCGCTGATCTACATCGTGATCATCGTCGCCGTCATCTACCTGCCGGCGAAGCTCGGCGGCTGGAGCACCATCTTCGGTGCCGCCGACGCGAAGTTCACCGCGTCGGAGAGCAAGGGCGACGGCATCCTGCTCGGCAGCAACAACCAGCTCCAGTACGCGACGCTGGCGCTGGGCTCGGCCCTCGCGCTGTTCCTGTACCCGCACTCGATCACCGCGGTGCTGGCCTCCAAGAGCCGCAACGTGATCAAGCGCAACATGGTCGCGCTGCCGGCGTACTCCTTCGTGCTCGGGCTGCTGGCCCTGCTGGGCTACTTCGCCATCGCCGCCGGGACCAAGCCCGTCATCAACGCCGCGACGGGCAAGCCGGACACCAACACCATCATCCCGGCGCTGTTCTCCCAGCAGTTCCCCAGCTGGTTCGCCGGGGTCGCCTACGCAGCGATCGGGATCGGGGCCCTCGTGCCGGCGGCGATCATGAGCATCGCCGCGGCCAACCTGTGGACCCGCAACATCTACAAGGAGTACGTCAACAAGGGCGCGACCCCCAAGCAGGAGGCCAAGCAGGCCAAGATCGCCTCGCTGCTGGTCAAGGCAGGTGCGGTGCTGTTCGTGGTCGGGATCGACCCGCAGTTCTCCATCGACCTGCAGCTCATCGGCGGCGTGATCATCCTGCAGACGCTGCCCGCCGTGGGCATCGCGCTCTACACCCGCTTCTTCCACCGGTACGCCCTCGTCGCCGGGCTGCTCGCCGGTCTGGCCTACGGGATGTACCTGCTCTACAACATCCCGAACCCGGCGAACGGCAAGGCGCACTTCGGTGGCTCCGGCATCGCGCTGTCGAAGATCAGCATCTTCGGCTGGGACGCGTTCGGCGACTCGAAGGTGGCGATCTACGTCGGTTTCGTGGCGCTGTTCGTGAACCTGCTGGTGGCCGTGCTGGTCAGCCTGGTGCTGCGGGCCAGGAAGGTCGCCGAGGGTGTCGACCACACCGTCGCGGCCGACTACCACGCCGACGACGGCCCGGGGACGACGCCGCCGACCGAGCTCGACCCGGTGCCGGGGGTGGCGTCCACGTGAGCGGCCCGGTGAGCCGGTTCCCGGTCGTGGAGCTCGACGGCATGGCCGAGGACCTCCAGGTGCGGATCGGGGCGATCGCCGAGCGCTCCGGCTTCGTGCCCAACGTGTTCCTCGGGCTGGGGCACCGTCCGGCCGAGCTGCGCGCGTTCCTGGACATGCACGACGCGCTGATGGATTCCCACGAGGGTCTGAGCAAGGCCGAGCGGGAGCTGGTCGTCGTCGCGACCTCCGGGGCCAACCACTGCACCTACTGCGTGGTGGCGCACGGGGCGATCCTGCGGGTGCGCGACAAGGACCCCTACGCCGACCGGGTCGCGATCAACCCCTGGAGCACGCCGCTGCCGCCGCGGCGTCGGGCGATCGTCGACCTGGCGCTCGCCCTGGCCCGGGAGCCGGAGGGCTTCGCGCAGGCCCAGGTCGACACGGCGGCGGCCGCGGGGCTGACCGGGTCCGAGATCTGGGACGTCGGGGCGATCGCCGCCTTCTTCGCGATGAGCAACCGTCTCGCCGCGCTGATGGACCTGCGTCCCAACGACGAGTTCGTCGCGCTGGGTCGCTGACCGGTGCCGTGGGGCGGAGAGCGGACCTCCGCCCCACGGTCCGGGGCTGCACGAGCCCGAGCGTCCGCACCGACGACGACCCCTCTCGCGTCGCCGGTGCCCGACCCGGTGCACTGCTCCTCTCCCTGCCGGTGCCCGGGTGGTGGCCTCTCCTGCCGTGACCCGGGCTGTCGTCCTCGTGCACCGTCTTGGACGGGCGCGGGGACGACCGGGGTCGAGGTGCTCCTACCCGTGGGGGTGGGGGCTTCCACTCATCTCGGCACCCCGCCGGGGCAACTCGACCGCGACGCCGGATCGGGGTCACCGGATCGGGGTCACCGCGCGCGCCCCGGGCCGCGTGCTTGACTGCACCACATGGCCAAGGAGTCGACGATCTTGTCCCGCCGCGACGTGGCGTTCCTGCTGCACGAGTGGTTGGACGTCAGCTCGCTGACCCGCCGGGAGCGCTTCGCCGAGCACTCCCGCGAGACCTTCGACGCCGTGCTCGAGCTCGCCGAGGATCTCGCCACCGAGCGGTTCGCCCCGCACAACAAGACGGCGGACGCGAACGAGCCGCACCTGGACGCGGACGGGAAGGTCGTCCTCGTCCCCGAGGTGCAGGAGGCGTTCGACGCGTTCGTGGCCGCCGGGCTGATGTCGGCGCAGATGGACGAGAGCGTGGGCGGGATGCAGCTGCCCAACGTCGTCGGCAAGGCCACCCAGGTGTGGTTCCACGCCGCCAACGTGGGCTCCACCGTCTACCCGTTCCTCACCATGGCCAACGCGAACCTGCTGCTCGCCCACGGCACGCCCGAGCAGGTCGCCACCTACGTCACCCCGATGATGGAGGGCCGCGCCACCGGCACCATGTGCCTGTCCGAGCCCGCGGCCGGCTCGTCCCTGGCCGACATCACCACGAAGGCCGAGCCCCAGGACGACGGCACCTACCGGGTCACCGGCACCAAGATGTGGATCTCCGGCGGCGACCACGAGCTGACCGACAACATCCACCACCTGGTGCTGGCCAAGATCCCCGGCGGCCCGGCCGGGGTGAAGGGCATCTCGTTGTTCATCGTCCCCAAGGTGTGCGTGGACCCGGACGGCACCCTCGGTGAGCGCAACGACGTGGCCCTGGTCGGGCTGAACCACAAGATGGGCTACCGCGGGGGCACGAACACCCTGCTGAACTTCGGCGAGGGCGTGCACACGCCCGGTGGCCGGGCCGGTGCCGTCGGCGAGCTGCTGGGCGAGCAGCACCAGGGCCTGGCCTACATGTTCCACATGATGAACGAGGCCCGGGTCGGGGTGGGGCTCGGCGCGACCGCGCTCGGCTACACCGGCTACCTCAAGAGCCTGGAGTACGCCCGCACCCGCACCCAGGGACGCCGGGTCGGCGACAAGGACCCCGCGGCGGCGCCGGTGGCCATCGTGGAGCACCCGGACGTGCGCCGGATGCTGCTGGCCCAGAAGTCCTACGTGGAGGGCGGGCTCGCGCTGGGCCTGTACTGCTCGCTGCTCGTCGACGAGCAGGAGACCGCCCCGGAGCCGGCCGACCGCGCCCGGGCGGCGCTGCTGCTCGACGTGCTCACCCCGATCGCGAAGAGCTGGCCCAGCCAGTGGTGCCTGGAGGCGAACTCCCTCGCCATCCAGGTCCACGGCGGCTACGGCTACACCCGGGACTACGACGTGGAGCAGCACTACCGCGACAACCGGCTCAACCCGATCCACGAGGGCACCCACGGCATCCACGGCCTCGACCTGCTGGGCCGCAAGGTGACGATGCAGTCCGGCGCGGGGCTGGCCCTGCTCCTGGAGACCGTCGCCGCCACCGTGGAGCGCGCCCGCACCGCCGGCGGCGAGGTGGCCGAGCACGGGCAGGCCCTGCACGCGGTGTGCGAGCGCATCGGGAAGACCACCGCGACGCTGCTGGGCGCGGGCGACGTGGAGGTCACCCTGGCCAACGCGACCGTCTACCTGGAGGCCGTCGGCCACGCCGTCGTCGCCTGGATCTGGCTGGAGCAGCTGCTCGCGGTGGGCGCAGGCGAGGGCACCTTCTACGACGGCAAGCGGGTCGCGGCGCGCTACTTCTTCCGCTGGGAGCTGCCGCGCACGGGGCCGCAGCTGGACCTGCTCGAGGGGCTGGACACGACCGTGCTCGACGTGGACCCGGCCTGGTTGTAGTCGGCCTGGTTGCAGTCGGGGCGAGCCGGCGACGGGCGGGCTGGGCTCGGGAAGCCTCACCCCGTCGGGATCGTGCCCCGCAGCACGCTGACGGCGGAGTGGGCCGGGTTCCCGTCGCGCGGCTCGACGCTGACGTCGACCGCGCTGTACGTCGCGAGGTCGACGCCGGCGGGCACCGGCAACCACGCCTGACCGCTGGCGTCGAGCGCCCCGAGGGGGACCGGCGCCGACCCGTCGGGGTCGAGCAGCCACACCTCGTAGAAGCCGTCGACCGGCGGCAGGTTCGCGGTGCCGACGACGAGCGTGCGCGCACCGGACCGGTCGCTCAGCACCGCGTCGCCCCGGTCCGCCCCGCCGTCCAGGCTGGCGAGCGCGACCTCGGTCGGTGCGGGGGACGTGTCGACCGTGGTGAGCACGAGCACGGCCGTCACACCGGCGGCCAGTGCGGCGACCGCCGCTCCGACGACGTGACGTCGCCGCGGCGCCCGGCGGGGCACGGCCACGGCGGCCGGCAGTGGCGCCGTGGCCTTCGGCGGTGCGGTGGTCTCGGGCGGTGCGGTGGTCTCGGGCAGTGCGGTGGCCCCCGCGGGTGCGGCGGCCGGCGGGTGTGCGGCAGCGGGTGCCGGCAGGCCGAGCTCCTCGGCGACCCGCAGCCAGACCCGGGGCGGGACCTCGACGATCCCGTCCAGGTCGGCCGCCCGCGCGGTGCGCACCGCGTGGCGCAGGGCGTCGAGCTCGACCGTGCACCGGGGGCACGTGGTGACGTGGTCGGAGGCCTCGCGGTCGTCGTGCCCGAGGGCGAGCGCCGTGAGGGCGTCGTCACCAGCGTGCTCCACCGTCCACCTCCAGTCGCCGTCTCAGGGTCGCGAGCCCCCGTCGTATGTGGCTCTTCACCGTGCCGAGGGGGAGGTCCGTGGTGCTGGCGACCTGCTCGTGGGTGAGTCCGTCGTAGAACGCCAGCGCCACGGCCCGGCGCTGCTCGGGGGGCAGCTGCCCCAGTGCGTCGGCCACGAGGAGCTGGTCCAGGATGTCTTCGGGCCTGCGGGACTCGTCGGTTTGCCGAAGGGCCGAGATGCTCTCGTGCAGCTGCCGGTCGCGGGCCAGCCGGCGGTGCACCGCGGCCACCTCGTTCCGGGCGATGCCGATCAGCCACGCCCCGATCGTCCCGCGCCCCGGGTCGAACCCGGCGCGCCCCCGCCACGCCTGGACGAAGACCTGCGCGGTGGCCTCCTCGGCGTCGGCACGCGAGGCCAGGCTGCGCACGCAGTAGCCGTGCACGACCCCCGCCCACCGGTCGTAGACCAGCCGCAAGGTGTGCTCGTCGCCCGCCCGGAAGGCGTGGCCCAGGTGCTGCCCGTCGTCGGCGGGCGAGGACCGCGTGCTGGTCACGTGCGCGGCACGGCGGTCACCACCACGTTGTCGTCGTAGCTGCGCGCCGCGGGGTCGAAGCTGCCGCCGCAGGTGATCAGCACCAGGTGCGGGGGACCCGTGGTGGTGAAGATGCGCTCCATCGGCACGGTGCGCTTGTCCAGCTGCTCCCGGGAGACCACGTCGTAGCGGAGGTCGAGCCCCGCTGCGGTGCGCACGGTGACGACGTCCCCGGGCTCGCTGTCCAGCAGGCTCGCGAAGACGCCCAGCCCCTGCACCGCGTCGTCCACGTGACCCACGAGCACGGCCGCGCCGTTCGGTGATCCCGGCGCCGGGCCGGGTGCGTACCAGCCGACCCGGCGGACGTCCTCGGGCACCGTGACCTCACCGTCGGGGCCCGCGCCCACCGGGTCGACCTCGGCGAGCGCCCCGTCCAGGGTCACCGCCACCGGAGGGTCCCCGGGCTGCACGCTGTCGGCGAGCAGGGCCGACCGCGTCGCGGGTGCCCCGACGCCGACCGGGCGGGGCTCCGACGCGGGTGAGGTCGTGGCCGCGGTGGGCGCAGCGGCCCGGTCGAGGACCGAGGGACCCACGTCGGTCGGGCCCCGCCCGCCCAGGACGTACCAGGAGAGCGGGGCTCCCACCGCCAGGAGGAGCCCGACGACCAGCGCGACCAACCCTCGTCTCACCGGGCTCCTCCTGACCGTGATCTCGTGGACGTGCGGGTTGCGCCGGTGCTACTGCTGGCGACGGGTCCGCGAGAGGGCCGTCGCGGCACCCGCGACGACCAGGACGCCCGCCGCGGAGAGCACGAGCACCGCGGTCGGTGCACCGTCGTCCACCAGACCGCCGGTCCCGGCCGGAACCCCGCTCGGGGGGGTGGCCCCACCGTCGAGCGCCACGGTCTGCACCAGGAGGTCCAGCGTGCTGTCGTCGAGCGAGCCGATGGCGTAGACGATGGTCGACTGCCCGGCGACGACCGGCACGTCGGCCGGTCCGAGGACCGGTGTGGTCGTCCCGGCTGCGGCGACCGCGGCGCTGATGGTGCCGGCCGGGAGGTCGGCGGACTGCTCACCGGGGTTGGTGATGCCGGTCAGGGCGGCGGCGCCGTCGACGAGCACGTCGACGGTCGGGGCGGCCGCGGTGTGACGCACGACGACGCGACCGGCACCGGCCGCAGCCGCGCTGGTGTCGTTCACGTACGGGGTCAGGCCGGGGGTGCCGTCCTCGCCCAGGTGGGCGATCACGCTGACGTTGCCGCTCGCCGGCACGTCGAGGGTGGCGGGCCCGATCACCGGGGTACCGGTGTTGTCGGCGTCCGTCGCCGCGAACACGGCCACCTGGTAGGACCCCGCGGGCAGCGCGAGGTCGTCCGTGGTGGTGCCCGGCTCGAAGTCGTCGAGCGCACGCTCGCCGTCGACGTAGACGTCGACCGGCACCCCCGGGATGCCGTGCAGCACCCGCACCTGCGCCCCACCTGCCTGGGCCGACGCGGTCGGTGCCGCGACCAGGGACAGCAGAGCGGTGGCACTGAGAACGGACAGTGTTCGCGACCGGGACATGAGGGCTCCTCGGGTGACGGGGGGTCGGGTGCGGGTGCACCTGCAGGCAAGTAGTCGCGGGGCCCGCCCCGCAGATGCACTCTGTGACGTAGGTCACACTGGACCGGCTGAGCACGACGCGCCCGCCCGCGACGTCAGCGCGACCGCCACCGGCGGCGCTGCCGCTTCAGCACGTACATCCGCTCGTCGGCGCTGCGCAGCACCGCCTCCCACGAGTCGCCGGTCCTCGCGAGGTGCCCGCCCACGCTCGCGGTCAGGCGCAGCCGCAGCGAGCGCACGTGCAACGGGGCCGCGACGGCCCGCTCGATGCGCCCGCACAGCGCGTCGAGCTGGGTCTGGTCCACGCCGGGGACGGCCAGGGCGAACTCGTCGCCGCCGAGGCGCGCGACGCTGTCGGTGGGGCGGCAGACCGCGTGCAGCCGCCGCGCCACCGTCTGCAGGACCGCGTCGCCGATGTCGTGACCGTGGGTGTCGTTGACGGGCTTGAAGCGGTCGAGGTCGATGTAGACCACGCCCACGTGCCCCCGGGGCTGGTGGGGGTCGAGCGCCCGGGCCAGCTCGCGGGCGAACCGGGTGCGGTTGGGCAGGCCGGTGAGCGGGTCCACCGAGGCCTGGTGGGCCAGCTGCAGCTCGAGCTCCTTGTAGGAGGTCACGTCGGTGTGGGTGACCAGCGCTCCGCCGCAGCTCGGGGGCAGCGCGCAGACGCGGAGCAGGTACCAGCGCTGCTCGCCGGCCGTCGTCATCGCGTAGGTGAGCTCGAAGCGGTGGCGGGTGCCGTCGAGCACCTGGGCCACCCCGTCCCGCAGCACCGCGCCGTCGCTGCCGGGCGCCTCGACCGCGCCGGCGCAGAGGTCGGCGTAGCTGGCTCCCGAGCCCACCACGCGGCTGGGCTCGCCGACGCCGCCCTGCAGCGTCGTCCAGGCGTCGTTGGCCCAGGCGACATGGCCCCGGGCGTCGAGCACCACGGCGGGATCGGGAAGCGCAGCGAGCAGCTGCGACGCCGAGATGTCGGCGTGCGAGGGCCGTGACGGGTTGTGTGCGGACACCGCCACGCCCATCACCTCTGATCTCCGTGCCGGCCCTGGAGCCCGCCCCCCGGGTCTCATCCTGCCACGGGGGGCGGCGGGCGGGCCGGTGATCGTGGCACGACGCAGGTCAGCGCACCAGCTCCGCGGCGCCGAGCACGCCGGCGTGCTCGCCCAGCTCGGCGGCGACCAGGCGCAGCCCCCGGACGAACGGCATCACCGCGTGCGGGGTCAGCGCCCTGCGCGCGGCGCTCCACAGGGGTGCCCCGGCGGCGGCGAAACCCCCGCCCACCACGACCAGGTCGAGGTCGGCCAGCGCGGCGGCCGAGGCCAGCGCCAGGCCCAGCGCCCGCCCGGCGCGCTCCAGCGCCGCGACGGCGACGGGGTCCCCCGCGAGCGCGGCGACCGCGAGCGCCTGCCCGTCGGTGCCGGTGAAGCCGTGGCGCCGCGCCCAGCGCACCGACGACGGTCCGCTGGCCACCGTCTCCAAGCAGCCCCGCGCCCCGCACGGGCAGGGCTCGCCGTCGGGGTCGCTGACCACGTGGCCGAGGTGGCCCGCGTTGCCGGTGCGCCCCGTCACGACCTGTCCGTCGAGCACCAGCCCGCCCCCGACCCCGGTGGAGACGACGACGCCGAGCAGGTCCGGCACACCGCGCCCCGCCCCCCGGCGCGCCTCTCCCAGGGCGAAGCACGCGCCGTCCCCGGCCAGGCGGACCGGGACGCCACCGAAGGCCTCGGCCACCCCGGCGACCAGCGGGAGGCCGTGCAGCTGCGGGATGTTCACCGGGGTCACGGTGCCCGCGGTGGCGTCCACCGGGCCGGCGCTGCCGATGCCGACCGCCCGGGGACGCTCGTCACCGGCCACCTCGCGGAGCACACCGACCGTGGCCGCCAGCACGTCGGTGCCCGGGGTGGCGCAGCGGGCGGTGCGCAGCAATGTCCCGTCGTCGGCGACGAGCGCGGCGGCCAGCTTGGTGCCGCCGACGTCGAGCCCGAGCACGCTCACACGGTGCCGCGCACGGTGCCCCGGGCGGCGGTGACGGCCCCGGACCCGGGGGTCTCGTCGCGCCGTCCGCGGTCGGACCCGGCCTGGGACACCCAGCGCACCAACGGGTCGAGGCGGGCGTCCACGATCGGCACGCTAGCCCGCGGGTGGGGCACGATCGCGCCATGGCCCTCGTCGTCCCCACTCCCCGCGACGTCGTCGGCGCGGCGCGCAGCACCACCGCGTGGGCGTGGCAGCTGGCCGAGGCGGTGCTCACGCTGCCCGTGCGGACGCTGGCCGTGCTCACCGACGTGGAGGCGCTCGTGGACCGGGTGGGCGTGGTGGCCGCCGAGGCCGAGCTGGCGGTCGCCCGGGTGGGTGCGGTGCTGGACGCGGCGACGGTCACCCTCGAGCAGGCCGCGGCCGTGGTCGGCCGGGCGTCGCTGGTGGTCGAGGGCGCGGACGCCGTCGTGGCGCGGTCCGGGTCCACGGTGGACGGTGCGGCCGGGGTGATCGCGGGGGCGGAGCGGACGGTGGTCGGTGCGGCCGGGGTGATCGCGGGGGCGGAGCGGACGGTGGTCGGTGCGGCCGGGGTGATCGCGGGGGCGGAGCAGACGGTGGTGGGTGCCGCCGGGGTGATCGCGGGGGCGGAGCGGACGGTGGTCGGTGCGGCCGGGGTGATCGCGGGGGCGGAGCGGACCGTGGTCGGTGCCGCCGGGGTGATCGCGGGAGCGGAGCGGACCGTCACCGAAGCAGCGCGGACCATCGCCGACGCAGCCGTGGCGACCCGGGCGGTGCTCGAGCTCCTGGAGCGGTGGCAGCCGATCGCCGAGCAGGCCCGGCCCCTCGCCGCGCGGTTCGTCGCCGAGCTGAGCGACACCGAGGTGGCCGCGGCCATCCACGTCGTCGACCAGCTGCCCGCCTTCAGCAAGCACCTCTCCGAGGACGTGCTGCCGCTGCTGGAGACCCTCGACAAGGCCGGCCCCGACATCCACGAGCTGCTCGACGTGGCCAAGGACGCGCGCGAGGCCGTCGCCGGCATCCCCGGGTTCACGTTCCTGCGCCGGCGCGGGGAGCACAAGCTCGACTGAGCCCACGCACGAGCGCGCGCTGAGCTGCCTTTTCTCGCGATGCGACAACACGGCTCCCGCAGGCCCCCACCATGGGGCAGTGTCCGGGCTCACACCTCGACGACGAGGTGCGACGTGTCCTGAAGGAGCGCCCGTGACCGATCCCATCACCGATCCCGTGGCGGTGGCCATCGAGGCGGACGCGCGGCCGCCCGCGGCGCCGTCTCCCGTGCTGCCCGACGACGTCGTGGACCGCCTGGTCCGCGTCATCAAGGTGGCCTTCCCGCACCGCGCGGTCCCGGACGGGCCGTACCGGCGCACCGCGGAGCACATCGTCTCCCTGGTCAGCGGCAACGCCTTCCAGACCGCGCAGCTCGCCCAGGGCCTGGCCGGCCTCGACGCCGTGCGCGGTGCGCCCTTCGCCGAGCTCTCCGACGAGGACGCCTTCACGGTGCTGCAGGGCATCGAGCGCACCGCGTTCTTCACCCTCGTCCGCTCCACCACCGTCACCTTCATGTACTCCGACCGCGAGCTGTGGGCGGTCGTGGGCTACGAGGGTGAGTCATCCGACCAGGGCGGCTACGTCGACCGCGGCTTCGACGACCTGGACTGGCTCCCGGAGCCCCGCATCGAGGAGTACAGCGCAGGAGGGACGCAGGCATGACACGTCACGCGAACGACGACAGCGACGTCGTGGTCATCGTCGGCTCCGGCGCCGGTGGCGGCACCCTGGCCAACGAGCTCTGCCAGGCCGGCGTGAAGGTGGTGGTCCTGGAGGCGGGACCGCACCTGACCGGACCGGACTACCACAACGACGAGTGGCCAGCCTTCAACCAGATGGCCTGGACGGACATGCGCACCACGTCCGGCAGCTGGCGGGTGGCGCGCGACTTCCCGAACCTGCCCGCCTGGACGGTCAAGGCCGTCGGCGGCACGTCCACCCACTGGGCCGGCGCCTGCCCGCGGATCAAGGACCACGAGCTCAACGCCCGCACCAGCTACGGCGCCGTCGACGGCACGTCGCTGCTGGACTGGCCGATCGACATCGCGGACCTCGCGCCGTACTACGACCGGGCCGAGATCAAGATGGGCGTCACCCACCGGCACGGCCGCCCGCCACTGCCGGCGAACAACAACTACAAGGTGATGGCCAACGGTGCTGCGAAGGTGGGCTACCAGCACTACGCCACCGGTCCGTACGCCACCAACGCCGAGCCCTACGACGGCCGTCCGGCCTCCAACCAGGACGGCTTCAACTTCCAGGGCGACAAGTCCGGGGCCAAGTGGTCCACGCTCGTCGCGGAGCTGCCCAAGGCCGAGAAGACCGGCCACCTGGACCTGCGCCCGGACTGCCACGTCGCCCAGGTCACGCACGACGCGACCGGCAAGGTCGACGGCGTCCTCTACTTCGACGGCGGGGTCCTGACGTCCCAGCGCGCCCGGGTGGTGTGCGTGGCTGCCAACGCGATCGAGAGCGCCCGGCTGCTGCTGCTCTCGGCCTCGCCGCTGTTCCCGGACGGGCTCGCGAACTCCTCCGGCGAGGTGGGCCGCAACTACATGCGCCACCTCACCGCGTCGAGCTACGCGCGCTTCGAGCAGCCGGTGCACATGTACCGCGGCGAGACGATGGCCGGCATCGTCGCCGACGAGACGGGGCTGAACACCTCTCGCGGCTTCGTCGGCGGCTACAACATGGAGACGCTGTCGCTGGGCCCGGCCTTCCTCGCGGCGTTCGCGGACCCCGGCGCCTGGGGCCCGGACTTCACCGCCATCATCGACGGCTACGAGAACACCGCCGGGCTGTGGATCGTCGGGGAGGACATGCCCCAGGCGACCAACCGGGTGACCCTGAGCCCGGACGCGCTGGACCAGCACGGCCTGCCCGCGCCCAACGTGCACTTCGACGACCACCCCAACGACGTGGCCATGCGCGAGCACGCGTGGGAGCACGCGGCCGAGCTGTACCGCGCGGTCGGGGCGGTCGGGGTCACCGACACCCCGCCGTACCCGTCGACGCACAACCTGGGCACGTGCCGGATGAGCGCCAAGGCGGACGAGGGCGTCGTCAACGGCTTCGGCCGGGCGCACGACGTGCCCAACCTGTTCGTCAGCGACGGCTCGGTGATGACCACCGGCGCGGCGGCGAACCCGACGCTGACCATCGTGGCGCTGGCCGTGCGCCAGGCCGAGCACATCGTGGAGCAGATGCGTACCGGGGTGCTGTAGCTCCCGGGCCCGCCCCCGCCGCGCGGGTTGCGGTGGGGGCGGCCAGCGGGCAGTTTCACCGCCATGACGCGCGCGGGCCGCCCGGGGACCGTGCAGTCGGTGGAGCGCGCGCTCCGGGTGCTGGAGGCCGTCGGGTCCCACCGGCAGGGGATGTCGGCCAAGGCGATCGCCGCCGAGCTCGGCTTGACCCTGCCGACGACCTACCACCTGCTCGTGACGCTGGTCGACGCCGGCTACGTGCTGCACGAGCGCGTCGAGCACCGTTACGTCCTGGGTCACCGGGTGCGCGAGCTGTCCGTGGCGCTGGGCCACCAGCTCTCGGTGCCGCCCGCGGTGGCGGCGGCCGTCCGGTCGCTGCACGTGCGGGCCGACGCCGCCGCCTACTACGCCGTGTTCCGCGACGAAGCCGTGGTGGTCAGCCACGTCGAGGACTCCCCGCGCCGGCCCCGGATGGTGCCGCTGGGGGTCGGGTTCCACGAGGTGCCGCACGCGACCGCCTTCGGCAAGGTGATGCTGGCGGCCATGAGCCCGGCCGCGCGTCGGCGCGCGCTGGGCACCGGGCTGCGCTGCGTCACCGCCGCCACCCTCGTCGACCGGGTGGCGCTGGAGGCTCAGCTGGAGCGGGTGCGCGAGACGCGGCTGGCCTGGGAGGTCGAGGAGCTCCAGGCGGGCTGGGCCTGCCTGGCCTCCCCGGTGCACTCGCCGGGCGGGGCCGTGGTCGCCGCGGTCTCGGTGAGCGTGCCCGTGGCCGAGTACCCCGCGCGGCGCCAGCTGCTGGAGACGGTCGTCCGGGAGAGCGCGACCCGGACGACCCGCGCGCTCGCCGCGGGCTGAGCCGGCCCGGTGCCAGGATGGGCGCCGTGGACACCCTCGACGCCTTCGGCCCGGACCCCGCGCGCTACGACGAGATGACCTACCGCCGCACCGGGCGCAGCGGGCTGTTGCTGCCCGCCGTCTCGCTGGGCCTGTGGCACAACTTCGGCGACGACGCACCGCTGGAGACGCAGCGGGCCATCCTGCGCCGTGCGTTCGACCTGGGGATCACCCACTTCGACCTGGCCAACAACTACGGCCCGCCCTACGGCACCGCGGAGACCAACTTCGGCCGGATCTACGCCGAGGACCTCGCTCGCCACCGCGACGAGCTCGTGATCTCCACCAAGGCCGGCTACGACATGTGGCCCGGGCCGTACGGAGACCTCGGCAGCCGCAAGCACCTGCTGGCGTCGCTGGACCAGTCGCTGCGCCGGATGGGCCTGGACCACGTGGACATCTTCTACAGCCACCGGGCCGACCCGGACGCGCCGCTGGAGGAGACGATGGGCGCGCTGGTGAGCGCAGTGCAGCAGGGCAAGGCCACCTACGTCGGCATCAGCTCGTACTCCCCGGAGCGCACCCGGGAGGCCGCCGCGATCCTCGCCGACGCGCGCGTGCCGCTGCTCATCCACCAGCCCAGCTACTCGATGCTGAACCGCTGGATCGAGCCCGAGCTGCTCGACACGCTGGCCGAGGTGGGTGCGGGCGCGATCGCGTTCTCCCCGCTGGCCCAGGGGATGCTGACCTCGAAGTACCTGGACGGCGTGCCCGCGGGATCGCGCGCGTCGCAGGACAAGTCGCTGGACCCGTCGCTGCTGACCGAGGAGGCGCTCGCGCACGTCCGGGCGCTGGACGAGGTGGCGCGCGGCCGGGGGCAGACCCTGGCCCAGATGGCGCTCGCCTGGGCGCTGCGCGACGCCCGGGTGACCAGCGTGCTCGTCGGCGCGTCGAGCGTGGCCCAGCTGGAGGACAACGTGGGTGCGCTGGCGCAGCTGGCCTTCTCCGACGACGAGCTGGCCACGATCGACCAGCACGCGCGCGACGCGGGGATCAACCTCTGGGCGCCTTCCAGCGCGGTCTGACCGCGTCCGCATTCCCCGCCGCTCCCCCCGATCTGCGCACTTTTCGGGGCTCGAGGCGGCGTCGACACACCGCAAAGTGCGCAGATCGGGGTACAGCAGATGAGCGTTGCCATCATCGGGTCCGGGGCCGTGGCCGGGCTGTGCGTCAGCTGGCTCGACCTCGCAGGGGCCGACCCCGTCCACCTGTGCGCGCGGACCCCGGTGGACCGCTTCGTCATCACCGGCGACGGTCGGGGTGGGCGGGAGCAGCGCACCATCACCGTCCTGGGCCCGCCCGAGGGCACCGTCGACTGGGTGCTGCTCACGGTGAAGGCGCAGGACACGGCCTCGACGCGCGGCTGGCTGGACCGGCTCGTCGGACCGGACACCGTCGTCGTGGTGCTGCAGAACGGGGTGGACCAGGTCGAGCGGGTGCAGCCGCTGGTCGGCGACGCCACCGTGCTGCCCGCGCTGGTCATGGCGGCGGCGGAGCGGACCGGTCCGGGCGAGGTCACCCACCACCTCGGCGGCATGATCGTGAGCCCGGAGAACCCTGCGGCGCAGGCGCTCTCGGAGCTGTTCGCCGGCGGCGCCCACGTGCGGCAGGAGGACGACTTCACCACCGCGGCCTGGCGCAAGCTGCTCGTGAACATCGGCGGCAACTGCCTCACCGCGCTCACCGGGCGCCGGGCCGAGGTGCTGCACACCCCCGAGGTCCGGGCGCTCGCGGAGATCGTGCTCACCGAGACGGTGGCGGCCGGACGCTCCGCCGGGGCTGCGCTCACTGACGACGACGTCACCAACACCCTGCACCTGTACGACTCCTACCCCGATGACAACGGCAGCTCCATGTACTACGACCGGGTGGCGGGCAGGCCGATGGAGCACGCGCTCATCCCCGGGGCCGTGGTGCGGGCGGCGGAGCGGGGCGGGATCGACGTGCCGGCGACGCGCGCGCTGTGGGTGCTGACGAAGGCGATCAGCGAGCCCCCCGCGCCCCCGGCAGTGCACGCCAACACCTGAGGTTCGGCGGTCCTGGACCCCGGCGTCGCACCAGACCGCTCGTGGTGGCGGCGGGGGCGGCGGGCGGACGGTGTGAGTCGCGACGCAGCGGGAAGGGGACGGGGGTGAGCTCGGTTGTGCACCACGGAAGCACTCGTCCTCTGGAGGTACCCCCCCGTGTCTGCCCTGAACTCCGACTCACCGCTGCTGGCGCCGGTCACCCTCGGTTCGATCGAGGCCCGCAACAGCATCCTCATGGCCCCGCTGACCCGCAGCCGCGCGCACGACGACGGTGTCCCCAGCGACCTGCAGGTGGAGTACTACCGCCAGCGCGCTGGCGCCGGCCTCATCATCGCCGAGGGCACCCAGCCCTCCGCCGTGGGCAAGGGCTACACCAACACCCCGGGCATCCACACCGACGCCCAGGAGGCGGGCTGGGCCAAGATCGCCGACGCCGTGCACGGCGAGGGCGGCAAGATCGTCGTCCAGCTCATGCACGCCGGGCGGATGTCCCACCCGGACAACTCCGGCGAGGAGTCCATCGCCCCCTCGGCCATCGCGCCGCAGGGCGTGCAGATGTTCACCTCCGGCGGCATGCAGGACATCCCGGTGCCGCGCGCGCTGGAGACCGAGGAGCTGCCCGCGCTGGTCCAGGACTTCGTCACCGCCAGCAAGCACGCGATCGCCGCGGGCCTGGACGGGGTGGAGATCCACGCCGCCAACGGCTACATCCTCCACGAGTTCCTCTCCGACTCCGAGAACCAGCGCACCGACGCCTACGGCGGCTCCGCGGACAACCGCGCGCGCCTCGTCGTCGAGGTCGTGAAGGCCGTCTCCGAGGCCATCGGGGCCGACAAGGTCGGCATCCGGATCTCCCCGGGCCACGCCGCCGCGGGCATGACCGAGAAGGTCTACCTCGACACCTACCTGTCGCTGCTGCGCCAGATCGACGGCCTGGGCCTGGCCTACCTGCACATCCTCGTCGAGCCGACCGACCCGGTGCTCGCCGCGGTCAAGGAGGTCTGGACCGGAAAGCTGCTGCTGAACACCGGCTTCGGGCTGGACAGCAAGCGCGAGGAGATGGAGCGCCTCGTCGCCGACGGCACTGCGGACGCCGTCACGGTCGGTCGCCCGTTCATCGCCAACCCGGACCTGGTCGAGCGCTGGACCGCCGGGGCCGAGCTCAACGAGAACGACCAGTCGACCTGGTACGGCGGCGGGGCCGAGGGCTACACCGACTACCCGGCGATGGACGCCCAGGAGGAGTCGGCCGCCTGAGGCGTCGGCCGGCACGCGCCGGTGCCAGGGCTCGCTCCGGCACCGGCGCGCGGGAACGACCCCGCTCCCCGGGTGGCACGCTGCACGGATGAGGACCACGACCCGCACCCAGCTCGGTGGATCCAGCGGGCACCGCGGGCCGAGCGACGACGGGGTGATGCAGGCTCGGGACGCGCACCTCGATCCCGCCCGCGCAGCGGGCCGTGCGGCGCGCCGCTGGCAGCACCCGGTCAAGGGCACGGGGTGGTACCGCCAGGCCGAGAAGAACGACGCGGCGCTGCCGGAGTACTGACGTGGCGACCCGACCGGGGCACGGCCCGACGGCACCGACGGGTCGCCGAGCCGTTCTCACTGCCGCGGTCACACCGCTGGCCTCGATACTCGGCTCCGGCCTGCTGATCATCGTCCCGGTGCTCGAGAGCACGCTCGGTGCGCTCTCGGTGTTCGGGGTGGTGGCGATCTGCGCGGTCGCCTGGCTGCTGGGGACCGTGATCCGGCACAACGTGCTCGTCGTGGAGCAGCGCGCTGCGGACGGCACGCTGGACCCGGCGACGGCGCGGCTGGGCAAGCTCGCCGACGGCGTCATCGTGGTCGCGTACGTGATCTCCGTGGCGCTGTACCTGCGGATCATGGCGCAGTACCTCGTGCGGCTGTTCGACTCCTCCGGCTCCGCCCGGTGGGAGCCCGTCATCGCGAGCTCCGCCGTGGTGCTCATCGTCGCGATCGGCGTGGTGCGGGGCTTCGCGGGCCTCGACCGGCTCGACCGCGTCTCGCTGGTGGCCGTGCTGGTGCTCACCACGGTGCTCGGTGGCGTCCTGCTGCTGCACGACGCCAGCTCGGTCCTCTCCGGGACCACGCGCCTCCCGCCGGTCCCGTCGACGTCCCCGCTCACGGTTCTGCTGGTCCTCGGCGGCATCGTGATCACCGTCCAGGGCTTCGAGACGGTCCGCTACCTCGGTGACGAGTACGACGCGCCCACCCGGATCCGCGCCTCGCGGGTGGCGCAGCTCGTCGCCGCGTCGATCTACGTCGGCTTCGTCGCCGTCGCCACGCCGGTCATGGGTCTCGGGACCCCGGCGGGTGCCGACGCGACCCTGCTGGACATCACCGGTCGGATCGCGCCCTGGCTGGCGCTGCCGCTGGTCCTGTCGGCCGTGCTCAGCCAGCTCAGTGCCGCGATCGCCGACACCGCCGCGGCCGACGGGAACCTGCGGAGCCTGCACCGGTGGTTCACGCCGCCGCGGCCGTACCTCCTGTGCGGGGTGGCCGCGATCGCACTCGCGGCCACGGTGCCGACGCTGACCATCGTCGCCGTCGCGTCCCGCGCCTTCGCGGCCTACTACGCCCTGCAGGCGGTGGTGGCCGCGCGCACCTCGACCGGGGTGCTGCGCCGGTCCGGGTTCGGGGTCCTCGCGCTCGTCATGGTCGGGGTGACGGTGTTCGCCAGGGCGGCGAGCTGACCCGACGGGGCGACCGCGACGTGGACGGGGCTCCGGGCGGGGGATCGTCGTGGCGCGATCAGGGCGTCGGAGGCTGAGGTGGGTGCGGGAGGAGCTGGACGTGGTCGTCTGCCAGGTGGTGTTCGCGCCGTCGCCTCTGCCGGTGCGTGGTGCCGCGACCCAGGGCTGCAGGTCTCCAGCACACCTCCCGGTCGTCCCCACCTCAGTCGCGGGTGCTCAGGACCAGCCCGGGCGCCGGTCGGGGGGTGTCGGCGGTGGCGTCGGGGACGGCCTCGTCCACCCCGGTCCGCGCCAGCAGCGCCGCCGCCGCGGGGAAGAAGTCGGGGTCACCCGGCAGGTACGAGGGCCGGGCGACGGCCGGCACCGGGGCGTCGGCCGCCTCCGCGGCGGCCGTCGGGTCGAGCAGCGGGACGTAGGCCGCCACCGTCGGGGCCGTCCGCGCCCGCTGGGCCTCCAGCGCCGCGACGGCCACCCGGAGCCGCAGCCACCGGTCGCGCGACCAGGACGGGCTCGGCCCGGCGCCACCGGTGCGGTACCGCTGCCGCAGCCGAGCCCCGGCCAGAGCACCGCGCAGTCCCAGCGAGGCGACGACGTCGCGGCCCGCGTCCAGGTTCGCGCCACCCTCCCCCGGGTGCTCCCGCACCCAGGCCACCCGTCCGCGGGTCGCCGGTGAGGCCGTGTTGGCCCGGTCCCGCCAGGAGCGGGCGGTGTCCAGGACGGCGCCGAGCAGCCCCAGGGCCGAGGCCCCGACGGGGCGAGACGGCGGCAGCGGCGCCTCCCAGTCCCGCGGCAGCCACACGTCCTGGTGCTCGAAGCCCTCCGGGTGCGGGCCGTGCTCCAGCCCCAGCGTCGGCCACTGCGGCAGCAGGGTGTCGAACAGCTCGACGGGGAAGTTCGACGTGATCCCGCCGTCGGAGAGCCACGCCGGGACGGCCTCGGTGAACGGCGGCCACGTCAGCGGTCCGGTGGTGGAGCCCAGGCCGGCGCCGAGGTCGTCGCGGACCGGGGCGGGCGGGCGCAGCCGGTACACCCGGACCGCGGTGAACAGCCCCGGCACGGCCAGGGACGTCCGCACCGCGAGGACGACCGGCACCTCGCCGGGGGCCGGCAGCGGGTGCAGCACGAGCGGGGTCCCGTCGGCGGTGCGGGTCGGCACGGCCGTCGCGGCCGGGCAGAGCCGGGCCGCGAGGTCGGGCCCCACCAGGGGCACCAGGTCGTCGTGCTGCACGTGCAGCGGGTCGGCGGTCAGCGGGAAGCGCAGCGCACGCTGGGCGGTGAGGTCGCTGCAGACGAGCTCCAGGTTGACCCGCCGCCGCTGCGGGTCGGTGGTGGCCGCGGGGTCGCAGGCACCGTCGCCCCACCACAGGTCGCCGAAGGTGAGGCTGCGCCCGGGTTGCCCGGCCAGCTCGCTCAGCGTCTCGTCGAGCCAGGTGACCAACGGTCGCGGGGCACCGGGGGTGGTGCTGGCCCCGCCGAGGAGCCCGTAGCCCCGGGCGCGGACGTCACCCAGCACCCGCAGCGCCGGCACCGCGAGCAGCGCGACGACCACGACGGCGAGCGCGAGCGCCACGGGTACCCCGGCGAGCAGGGCCCGCGGCCCGGCCAGGACCAGCAGCGCGACGCCGACGAGCGCGCTGCTCGCGGCGAGCCGGGGGAGGCCCGGCC
This sequence comes from Mycobacteriales bacterium, assembly GCA_038234335.1. Classification (GTDB taxonomy): domain Bacteria; phylum Actinomycetota; class Actinomycetes; order Mycobacteriales; family Mycobacteriaceae; genus Rhodococcus_D. The sequence goes on along the minus strand of JBBSUN010000005.1, from coordinate 74,671 downwards.
GGGGCGCCGGCGCGGCGCTGGTCACGTCGAGCAGGGCCTGCTGGGCGGGGGTTCGTGCCCGCACCTCGCGCTGCGTGCGCCGGTGCACCCCCCCGGCCCGCACCGCCAGGCCGACGGCCACCCCGCCGACGGTGAGCAGCCCCAGCCCGGTGAGCACCGCCCCCGCCCGGGGGAGCGTCGCACTCCCGGTGAGCAGGCCCGCCGTGGTGGCGACCGCGACCAGCACGGCCACCACGATCCCCACCGTCCACGCCCACCCGAAGGCCACCAGCGTGCGCGCCGCGGCGAGCCCGGTACGGCCCTGCAGGACGGCCTGCACCACCCGCCACAGCGGGCGCGACTGCGCCGCGGGCTGGAACAGCGCGGCGAGCCGGTGCCGCTCGGGTCCGTCGTCCGGCTCGTCGACCTCGGCCAGCCACGCGAGGGTGCCCGCGAGCCCGGCGTACCCGGGGCGCACGTGTCCGGGGGCGACCTCGTCGGGGACCACGAGCCCGGCAGCGAGGCGGCTGCGGCCCAGCTCGGCGGCGGCGGTCGCGGCGGCCGCGACGGCCCCGGCCGACGCCCCGCCCACGCTGCGCACCCGGGCGGCCCGCGCGATCTCGCACACGGCCAGCGGATACACCACGCCGGAGGTGGTGCCCCCGCGCATCGTGAGGTCGACGCTGGTGCCGCGGTAGGCGGCGAGCTCGTCGGGGGTCAGCGTGGCGATCGCCTCGGCGGGGCTGAGGTCGAGCTGGGCGGGATCGAGCTGGGCGGTGTCGAGCTGGGCGGTGTCGAGCTGGGCGGGATCGAGCCGAGCCGGCCCGCCCAGCGCGTACGTGGCGTCGGCGAGGTAGCCGTGCGGGGGCGGGTCGGGCAGCGGCGCGCCGTCGTCGCCGGCCACCACCCCGTCGGGCAGCGCCGGTCGGCGCCGCCAGCTCGCGCCCGGGGTGCCGTGCAGGAGCGCACGGAGGGTGGATCGGGCGTCGTCGCCACCGGGGACCGCCATGGGGTCATCCTGCCGGTCGGCGACGGGAGCGTCCCCGCGCCGCTCAGCGTGTTCCCAGGTGCCGTGGGCACGATGGGAGCACGTGACCCCCACCGCTCCGTTCGGCACGCTCCCGCACACCGCGCCGGTGCCCGTCGTGACCGCTCCGGCCGTCCCACCCGTGCCCGTGCGGCGGCGCCTCGTCGTCCCGGCCCTCACGGCGCTGGCGGCCGTCGTCGTCCGGGTGCTCGGCGCCCACCACGGACCGCTGCTGGCCGACGGGTTGCGGGGTGCGGCGTTCTCGCTCGGCGCCGCGGTGGTGTTCGTCGTGCTGTCCGTCGCCACCGTCCGGAGGGTCACCCACGTGCTCGACGACGAGGTGGGACCACGCCTCGGTGCGGCGCGGGCGTCCGTCGTCGGCGTGCTGGCGGCTGTGGCCGGCTACGGGTGCACCGGGCTGCTCACCCTGACCATGCTCCAGGTGCCCGTCCAGCAGCTGCTGCTCGGTGGGGTGGTGACGGGCGTCGTCCTGGGGATCGCGGCCCAGCAGACGCTGGCGAACCTGCTGGCCGGCGGCATGCTGATGATGGCGCGGCCGTTCCAGGTCGGTGACCGGATCACCGTGCACTCGGGGGCGATGGGTGGGCCGTTCACCGGTGTCGTCGACGGCACCGGGCTGAGCTACGTGCGGCTGCTCACCGATGCCGGGGTCCTGCAGCTGCCGCACTCCTCGCTGGCGGTGGCGGCCATCGAGCGGTCGCCGGCGTCCTGAGGCCTTCCGTCGCCGCCCGCGAACCGCCCGCGTGCCCCATGCTGTCGGGGGAGGTACCCCCGTGACCAACGATGCGGACGACGACGGCCGACGCGCGCCCCCGGGACGCCGCCCGGACCACACCGACGACCAGATCTGCGCGCGGCTGCGGGCCGCGGCGGCCGAGCACGGTGACCCGCTCTCCGTAGGCCGCTGGGACGCCGGCGACCACGAGCCCTCCAGCGCCCGCATCATCCAGCGCTTCGGCTCCTGGAGCGCGGCGTGCACCGCGGCCGGGCTGCAGACCCGCGCCGCGAGCCGGCGGTACGCCCGCGTCTTCGACGAGGCCGCGGTGGTGGTCGCGGTGGCCCGGTACCTGGGGGAGGAGGGCTCCACCGGCAGCTACGCCGGCTACGCGCGGTGGGCGAAGGACACCGAGGGCGTCCCCAGCGCGCAGACGGTGCGCAACACGTGCGGCTCCTGGGCCGGCGCGAAGGACCGGGCGAAGGACCGGGCGAGCGCACCGGAGTAGACAGACCGCCATGACCACTTCTGTCGACGGCGAGCTCACCGGCACCCACGGCCGCCTGTTCACCCGCACCTGGCCCAACCCCGATGCCGACCACGTCGTCCTGCTCGCGCACGGGTACGGCGAGCACGTCGGCCGCTACACCCACGTCGCGCAGGCCCTGGTCGCGCACGGCGCCGCGGTGCACGCCCTCGACCACACCGGCCACGGGCGCAGCGACGGCGACCGCGCGATCATCCCCAGCTTCGAGGACGCCGTCGCCGACCTGCACCAGCTGGCCGAGATCGCCACCGCCACCCACCCGGACCTGCCGGTCGCGCTCGTCGGGCACTCCATGGGCGGGCTCATCGCCGCGCGGTACGCACAGCGGCACGGCGAGACCCTCGGGGCGCTCGTCCTCTCCGGGCCGGTGCTCGGGCGCTGGGCCGCGGTGGAGGCGCTGCTCGCGCTGGACGAGGTGCCCGACGACCCGCTGGACGTGTCCACCCTGTCCCGCGACCCGGCCGTCGGTGCGGCGTACGAGGCCGACGAGCTGGTGTGGCACGGCAAGTTCCAGCGCCCGATGCTCGAGGCCCTCCAGCTGGCGCTGCAGACGGTGAACGACGGCCCGACCCTGGGCGACCTGCCGACCCTCTGGGCGCACGGGACGGCCGACCCGCTGGTCCCGATCGAGGACACCCGGGCCGGCGTCGCCACCATCCGCGGCACCCTGCTGGAGGAGCAGCTGTACCCCGGTGCCCGCCACGAGATCTTCAACGAGACCAACCGCGACGAGGTCCTCGACGACGTCAACGACTTCCTCGACCGCGCGCTGGGCCTGGGGGAGCAGGAATGAGCCTCGACGTCGACCGTGTCCGCTCCTGGTTCCCCGCCCTGACCCGGGGGACGGCGTTCTTCGACGGCCCCGGCGGCTCGCAGGTGCCGCAGCAGGTCGCCGACGCCGTCGCCACGACGATGACCTCCGGGCTCTCCAACCGCGGCAGCGTCACCGCCGGCGAGCGGGCGGCCGACGCGGTCACCCTCGGCGCGCGGGCCGCCGTGGCCGACCTGCTCGGGGCCGACGCGGGTGGGATCGTGTTCGGCCGCAGCATGACCGCGCTGACCTACGAGCTCACCCGCACCCTCGCGCCGGGCTGGGGTCCCGGCGACGAGGTCGTCGTCACCGACCTCGACCACGACGCGAACGTCCGCCCCTGGGTCCAGGCGGCCGAGGCGGCCGGTGCCACGGTGCGCTGGGCCCGGCTGGACCCCGCGACCGGGGAGCTGCCGCTCGACGCCGTCACGTCGGTGATCTCCGAGAGGACCCGGCTGGTCGCGGTCACCGCCGCGTCCAACGTGCTCGGCACCCGGCCCGACGTCGCCGCGATCGCCGCTGCCGTGCACGCCGTGGGGGCGATCCTGTTCGTGGACGGGGTGCACCTGACCCCGCACGCGGCCGTGGACGTGGCCGCTCTCGGTGCCGACGTGTTCGCGTGCTCGCCGTACAAGTTCTTCGGCCCGCACCTGGGCGTGCTCGCCGCGGCGCCGTCGTTCTGGGAGACCCTGGCCCCGCGCAAGCTGGCGCCGTCGAGCAACGCGGTTCCCGAGCGCTTCGAGCTGGGCACCCTGCCCTACGAGATCCTGGCCGGGACCACCGCGGCCGTGGACCTGATCGCCGACCTGGACGCGGCCGCCACGGGGTCGCGCCGTGGGCGGGTGCTGGCCTCGATGGCCGCGGCGGAGGCGCACGAGGAGGCGCTGTTCGCCCGGTTGCTGGAGGGCCTGGAGGTGCTGCCCCACGTGACCCGGCACGGCAGCCCCGTGCACCACACCCCCACGGCGTGGTTCACCGTCGCCGGGCACACCGGTGCGCAGGTGCACGCCCACCTCGCGGGCCTCGGCGTGAACGCCCCCGCCAGCAGCTTCTACGCCATCGAGGCCTCCCGGGCGATGGGCCTGGGTGACGGTGGGGCCGTCCGTGCCGGGCTCGCGCCCTACACCTGCGACGACGACGTGGACCGCCTCCTCGCCGGTCTGGCGGAGCTCGCGTGAGGCGGGTCCTGGTCACCGGCGGCTCCCGGGGGATCGGCGCGGCCGTGGTCCGGGGCTTCGCCGCCGACGGCGCCACCGTGGCCGTCCACTGCGGGTCCGACGCCGCCACCGCGCAGCAGGTCGTCGACGCGCTGCCCGGCACCGGGCACGTCGTCGTCCGTGGTGACCTGGCCGACGCGGAGCAGGCCGCGCACGTCGTCGACACCGCCGCCGAGGCGCTGGGCGGGCTGGACGTGCTGGTGAACAACGCCGGGATCTTCCGCGCCCACCCGCCGCTGGAGACGAGCTGGGCGGACTGGCAGCACGCGTGGACGCAGACCCTCGGGGTCAACCTGCTCGGCCCCGCGCACACCGTGTTCCGGGCGGTACCGCACCTCGTCGCGGCCGGCGGCGGCGCGGTCGTCAACGTCTCCAGCCGCGGCGCGTTCCGGGGCGAGCCGAACAACCCCGCCTACGCCGCGTCCAAGGCCGGGCTCAACGCGTTCGGGCAGTCCATGGCCCTGGTCCTCGCCCCGCACGGCATCAGCGTGGGCACGGTGGCGCCGGGGTTCGTGCAGACGGAGATGGCCCGGGAGATCCTCGACGGGCCCGGCGGGGACGCGGTGCGCGCCCAGTCGCCGTTCGGCCGGGTGGCCACGCCCGAGGAGGTGGCGTCGGCGGTGCTGTGGCTCGCCTCGCCTGGGGCCCGGTTCAGCTCCGGGACCATCATCGACGTCAACGGGGCGTCGTACCTGCGCAGCTGAGGGCCGCCGCGCAGCGCCGCCACCGACCCGGGAGGATGAGCCGGTGCCAGAGCTCCCCGAGGTCGAGAACGCCCGCCAGGTCGTCGAGCACGCCCTGCACCGCACCATCGTCGCGATCGACGACACCGACACCTACGAGTGCCGCCCGCACGCGCCCGGGGAGATCGCCGGCGCGCTGACCGGTGGCCGGCTCACCGCGGCCCGGCGCCGGGGCAAGACGATGTGGTGCGAGACGACGACCGCGGACGGCGACGAGGGCCCGCACCTGGGGCTGCACCTGGGCATGGCCGGTCGCATCATCGTCACCGGGGCCACGGGCTCGAACGCCTCGTCCTACGGAGGTGACCCCCACGTCGGCGAGCGGCCGACCGACAAGCCCGAGTGGACCCGCTTCGCCATGACCTTCGACGACGGCGGTGCGCTTCGGCTGTTCGACAAGCGGCGCCTGGGCCGGGTCCGCCTGGACCCGGATCTCGACGCGCTGGGCCCGGACGCCGCGGAGATCACCCGCGAGGAGTTCCGCGCGCGCATCGGCGGCAGCCGGGCCCCGGTGAAGGCGCGGCTGCTGAGCCAGGACGCGATCGCCGGGGTGGGCAACCTGCTCGCCGACGAGGTGCTGTGGCAGGCCTCGATCAGCCCGTCGCGCCGGGCGGACGAGCTCAGCACCGCCGAGCTCGACGAGCTGCGGGTGGTGCTGCGTCGCGGCATCCGCTCCGCGATCACTCACGGGGGCGTGCACACCGGCGAGGTGATCTCCTCCCGTCGCCGCGACGCCACCTGCCCGCGCTGCGGGGCACCGATGGAGCGCGGCACCGTCGGGGGGCGCACCACCTGGTGGTGCAGCCGCGAGCAGGCGGCCTGAGGCTCGCGGGCCGGTCCACGCCCGCCCCACCGCCACTCGGGGGTCCGTTCTCGTTGCGGTCGCGCAGGTCTCCAGTTCCGCCCCCGACGTGCCGATCCCGGGTGCATGAGCAGGCAGGACGCCCCGGGGGCGACGCGGCGGACCCGAGGCGCGCGGAGTGCGCAGCGGCTGGCCCTGGTACCGAGCCCGCGCGAGATCCCGCGCAGGAACCCGGTCGAGGGTGGGGCCACTGCCGTGGCAGCCCGCACCGCCGTTCCCGCCCCCCGGCGACCGCACCTGTCCGTCGTCCCGGTGGGCACCGCCAACGTCCTGAGCGGGGCCGAGCGGCTGCGGGCGCTCACCGGCAGCGAGGTGCTGTTCCTGGCCGAGCGCCGCCTCGGCCGCGGTCGCCTCGACGGCAGCATCTGCCTGCTCGCCGTCGGCGCGTCGGGCGTCAGCGTCCTCGCGCTGCGGCCCGGGCCGGTCTCCGACGTCACCGTCGTGCGCACCGGGGGGCTGCTGCGCGCCCCGCGCCACCGCCTGGAGCTGGACGGACGCGATGCGACGCGCCACGTCGACGCCCTGGTGCGGCAGCAGGAGGTGGTGCGCACCGCCGTCCTCGACTCGCCCGTGCCCGTCGTCGTCCGTGCGGTGCTGAGCCTGCCGGGGGCGCAGCTGCCCCGGATCGGCACCCAGCGGATCGACGGGGTCGCGCTGCTCACCCCGGAGGCCGCCGCCCGTCTCGTCGCCGCCCCCGGGCCGCTCGGTCCCCGGGAGCGCCGGGTCGTCCTGGACCACCTCGCCCGGGCCCTGCCCCCGGCCTGAGCCGAGCCGTACCGTGCGCCGGGGCGACAGCAGGGCAGCAGGACGAGGGGGGGACCTCACCGTGACGAGCGCACCGACGACGCGCGGGCCGCGCTGCCTGCCGAGCGAGGAGCCGAGGCTGGTCAACGGCGCCGAGCGCACCGTGTGGGCGGCGCTGCGCGCCCAGGCCGGACCCGACGACCTGCTCGTGGCCGGGCAGCGGGTCACCGACCACGCCAAGGACCACGAGCTCGACGCCGTGCTCGTGCTCGCCGACGGCGGGGTGGTGTGCATCGAGGTCAAGGGCGGCGAGGTCACCCACGACGGGACCCGGTGGCGCACCCCGAGCCGGGTCATCGACCCGGTCACCCAGGTGCGGGAGGCCAAGTACGCGCTGCGGAGCTTCGTCACCGACGACCCGCGCTGGGGCTCCCGCGGGCGCGTCCGGTGGGCGCACCTCGTGGTGCTGCCGAACACGCAGCTGCCCGCCGGGTTCGCCCTCCCGGAGTGCCCCCGCTGGTCGGTGGTCGACCGGACCCAGCTCGACGACCTCGTCGGCCTCGCGCGGGAGGTGCTGCGCCGCCAGGAGAGCCAGCACCGGCCGACCACCGCCGACGACGTGGACGCCGTCGCCGAGATCCTCTCCGGACGCGGGCTGCCCCAGCGCGACGTGGTCGCCCGGGCGCTGGAGCACGAGGACGCGGCCGACGCGCTCACCCAGGAGCAGGTGATGGTGCTCGAGGTGGCGCGGCTGGTTCCCCGCATCGAGGTGCGCGGCGGGGCCGGCAGCGGCAAGACCTTCCTGGCCTGCGAGCAGGCGCGCCGCCTCACCCGGGACGGGCAGCGGGTGGCGCTGCTCTGCTACTCCCACGGTCTCGCCTCCTACCTGACGCGGCTGACGGCGGGGTGGCCGCGCGGGCAGCGCCCCGCCTACGTCGGGGAGTTCCACGAGCTCGGGCTGCGCTGGGGCGCCGACGAGGCACCCACGGACGCCGCCACGCAACCACAGTTCTTCGAGCGCGACCTGCCCGCCCAGATGACCACGCTCGCCGAGGGGCTCACGGACGGGCAGCGCTTCGACGCGGTCGTCGTCGACGAGGCCCAGGACTTCGCCGACCAGTGGTGGACCCCCCTGCTCGCCGCGCTGCGCGACCCCGAGACCGGGGGCGTGAGCGTGTTCAGCGACGAGGGCCAGCGGGTGTTCGAGCGCTTCGGCGCCCCGCCGGTGCCGCTGGTCCCGCTGGTGCTGGACGCGAACCTGCGCAACACCCGCCAGATCGCGACCGCCTTCACCCCCCTGGTGCGCAGCCGGATGCGGCTGCGCGGGGCGGACGGCCCGGCGGTGCGCTTCGTCGCGGTCGGCCCGGACGATGACGTGCTGGGGGCGGCCGACGACGCGGTGGAGGTGCTGCTGGAGGCGGGGTGGCGCCCGGAGGACGTGGCCCTGCTCAGCACCGGCAGCCGCCACCCCGAGCAGGTGGAGCGCCAGTCCGAGGGCCACGAGGCGTACTGGGACAGCTTCTGGGACACCGAGCAGGTCTTCTACGGCCACGTCCTGGGCTTCAAGGGGCTCGAGCGACGCGCGGTGGTGCTCGCGCTGAACTCGGAGGTGGATGCGCCGCGGCTGCGGGAGCGGGTGTACGTGGGGCTCTCCCGGGCGCGCGACGAGCTCGTCGTCTGCGGCGACCCGGCCGTGGTGCGGGCCGTCGGCGGGGCGGAGCTGGCGCGGTCGCTGGGCTGCTGAGCCGTCCGGGGTTCCGCCGGGGCTGTCGGGTGCGCCACGCGTCGAGGCGCGGGACGTCGGCGCGCTCGTCGTGACCCACGGTTGCCAGCAGGGGTGCTGCTCCCTCCAGCGCTCGACCCCCGGCGGTCCGTGAGACCCTGCGCCCGTGACCGCGATGCCCGTGCCGACGACGCAACCGCAGGTCGACGTCGTCGCCCTCCAGCGACGCACGGTGCGCCTGCTGGTCTCGACGCAGGTCGCCGGCGGGCTCGGCATCGGCTCCGCCGTCTCGGTCTCCGGGCTGCTGGCGCTGGACCTCTCGGGCTCGCAGGTGTGGGCCGGTGGCGGCGGGACGGCGGTGACCCTGGGTGCGGCCCTGCTGGCCGTGCCCCTGGCCCGGCTCGCGGGGCGGCGCGGGCGCCGGTACAGCCTCACCGTCGGCTGGTCGCTCGCGGCGGTGGGTGCGGCGGTGACCGTCCTGGCCGCGGCGACGGGGCAGTTCTGGTTGCTCCTGGTGGGGCTGCTCGCGTTCGGGGCCGGCAACGCGGCCAACCTGCAGTCCCGCTACGCCGCGATCGACCTCGCCCCGCAGGCCACCCGCGCCCGGGACCTCTCCGTCGTGGTGTGGTCGACGACCGTGGGTTCGGCCCTCGGGCCGAACCTCACCGGGCCGGGTGCGGCGGTGGCCCGGGTGTTCGGCCTGCCTGAGCTCGCCGGGCCGATCCTGTTCTCGCTGGTGGGGTTCGCCGTCGCCGGGACCCTCGTGTGGGTGCGGATGCGACCCGACCCGCTGCTCACCGCGCAGGTCCCGGCGGCGCAACCGGTGGGTGCGGACCTGGTCGGGGAGGTGGAGCGGGCCCCGTCCGCGCTGGCTGTCGTCGCCCGGCACCCGCACGCGGTGCTGGCGCTGGCCGGGATCGTGGTCAGCCAGGCCGTGATGGTCTCGGTGATGACCATGACCCCGGTGCAGATGAGCAACCACGGCGCCGCGCTGACCCTGGTGGGGTTGACGATCAGCCTGCACATCGCGGGGATGTACGGGTTGTCGCCGGTGTTCGGGTGGCTCGCCGACCGCATGGGCCGGGTGCAGGTGCTGCTCGGCGGCCAGGGTCTGCTGCTGCTCGCCGCCGCGGTGGCGGGGACGGCGGGGTTCTCGTCGTGGCGGCTCGGGGTGGGTCTGGTCCTGCTGGGGCTGGGGTGGTCGGCGGGGCTCATCGCCGGGTCGACGCTGCTGGCGGAGTCGGTGCCCGCTGCGTCGCGCCCCTCGGTGCAGGGCACCTCCGACCTGCTGATGAACCTGGTCGGGGCGTGCGGGGCGGCGCTGTCGGGGGTGGTCATGGCGCTCATCGGCTTCGGGGGACTGACCGGGGTCGCCGCGGTGCTCGTGGCGCCGGTCCTGGTGCTGGCGGTCCGGGTGCGCCGGTAGCGTCGCACCCATGGTGGACGTCGACCGCGTGCTGATCGTCTTCAACCCCCACTCCACCGGTGACGCTCCCCGACTGGCGCAGGAGCTGGCCGACCAGCTCGCCGAGCGGGCGCCGGAGCTGGCCGTGGAGCTCGTCCCCACCGAGCACGCCGGCCACGCCCGGGAGATCGCCCGCGACGCGGCGCACGAGGGCACCCCGCTGCTGGTGTCGGTCAGCGGCGACGGGGGCTACAACGAGGTCGTCGACGGGGTGGCGTCGGTGGCGGGTGCGACCGCGGTGTGCACCGTGGTGCCGGCGGGCAACGCCAACGACCACGACCGCGCCGTGAACGAGCGCCCGGCCCTGGAGCGGATCGTCGACCGCACCGAGCGCCGCCTCGACCTGCTGCGGATGACGACGACGCACGACGGCGGGCAGCAGGTGCGGCACGCCCACTCCTACGTCGGCGCCGGGCTGACCCCGGTGGTGGCGGCCGAGCTGGAGCAGGGCGGCAAGGGATCCCTGCGCGAGCTCGTCACCACCGTGCGTTCGTTCTGGGACTTCACCCCGCTGCCCCTGGAGATCGACGGCCGCCCGGTGCCCGTGGCGAACCTGTTGCTGGCCAACGTCGACCAGATGGCCAAGGTCGCCACCCTCGCCGAGGACGGGGCGCCCGACGACGGCCGGTTCGAGGTGGTGCTGCGGGTGCACCGGTCGCGCTGGCGGACCCTGGCCACCGCCGTCCGCGCCGCGACCCGGGGGCTGGGGCGGGAGCCCAGCGTGCGCCACTACGCGTTCACCGTGCTGGAGGCGATGCCGCTCCAGCTCGACGGCGAGGTGGTCGAGCTCGAGGCCGGGACCGCCGTCGAGGTGGTGCTCGTCCGCGGGGCGCTCCGCACCTTGGTTTAGCGCGGCCGGAGCACGCCCTCGGGGCGCACGGGGAGCATCGCGTCGACGGCCTGCTGCACGTCGCGGGGGCCGGCGCTGCGCACGGTCGTCCAGGGCTGGCGGTCCAGGCCGGGGCGCTGGGACGTGACGAGGCGTCCCTGCTCGCCGTCGAGGATGGCGACCACCCGGGGGTGGCGCTGCCGGTGGCCGTGCGCGTCACGGACGGCGCTGCCGAGCTGGACCATGGCGAACACCGATCGCAGGCTGGTGACGAGGCTGCGGGCCTGCTCCAGCGGGGTCTGCAGGGCGAGGAACGCCGTGACCGCCTCGTCGGGGCGGGTGTGCAGCAGGGCCAGGGCGGCCTCGACGACGTCGCTGCGTCCGCTGACCTGGGCGGTCGGTGCGGGGCGGTGCGCGGGCAGTGCGGTGATGACGGCGCTGGCCTCGGCGCCGGCGCGGACCGGGGTCAGGGTGACGGTCTCGTCGGTGCGCACCGCGAGCGCCCCGCGCCCGTCGCGGGTGCCGCAGAGCAGGCGCAGCCCGCCCTCGCGGGAGGTGGCCCGGGCGTCGACCTCGCGGTCGGGGCGGGCCAGGGCGCGGAGCATCGCGGTGACCTGGGGGTGCACCTCGCCCTCGCGGTCGAGCACCCCGATGCGCGTGAGGTGGCCGGCGTCGTCGGCGAAGAGCTGCTCGCGCTCGGGCATGGTGAGCCCGTGCGAACGCAGCTGCAGGACCACGGGGAACGCGCCGAGGTCGAGGATGGACCAGAGGTGGTCGAAGGAGAGGTGCGTCAGCCTCAGGGGCGCGCTCGTGCTCACGGGGGTGCCGTCTACTCGCCGATGACCGGTGGTGCGACGACGCGGCCGTCGGCGAAGTGCTCGAAGGTCTTGAGGTAGTCGGGGGTCTCGTGCTCCTCGTCGTCGCTGCCCCGTCCGCGTCCGCCGGCCCCGCCCATGCCGGAGCCGCCACGGGCCCCGTTCGTCCCGGTGGTGGTGTTGTTGGTGGTGCCTGGCCCACTCGTGCCGCCCGAGCCGGGGCCGACCCCGGTGGTGCTGCCGGTGCCGGTCGTGGAGCCGCCGGAGCCGGAGCCCGCCCCGCCGCCGAAGCCACCCGCGGTGGACCCGCCGTAGCCGCGCGCACCGGATCCGCCTGCGGTGGACCCGCCGCCTCCGCCGGACCCGCCGCCGGAGCTGACTGAGCCGGGTCCGCCGTAGCCGCCGCCGGCCCGCCCGCCACCCGCGGCTGCGCCACCTGAACCGGCACCGCCGGTTCCGGTGCTGCTGCCGAAGCTCATGCCGGGGCCGTAGCCGCGGCGGGTCGAGCCGGCCCGCCCGCTGCCGCCGTAGCCGCTGCCCGCACCACCGAAGCCGGACACACCCGCCGCACCGGTGCCGCCATAGCCGCTGCCCGAGCCTCCGCTGGAGCCGCCGCTCGTCCCGCCGGCGCTGTACCCACTCGCCCCGCCGTACCCGCTGGTGCCGTACCCGCTGGACCCGAATCCGCCCGCACTCGTCCCGCCGGTGCCGTACCCACTCGTCCCGCCGGTGCCGTAGCCGCTGCCGGACCCGCCGGTCCCGGTGCCGTAGCCCGCGGTCCCGAACCCACCGGTCCCGGTCCCGGCGCCGTGGCCGCTGCCGGACCCGCCGGTCCCGGTGCCGTGGCCGCTGCCGGACCCGCCGGTCCCGGTGCCGTAGCCCGCGGTCCCGAACCCGCCGGTGCCGGTCCCGGTGCCGTAGCCGGACCCGCCCACCCCGCCCCCGACGCTGGTGTATCCGCTCGTGCCGACCCCAGCTGTGCCGTTGCTGCTGACGCCCTGGGAGGACGTGGCCGCCGGAGGGCTCCACAGCTCGGCACGATCACCCTGCCCAACGGTGCCGTGGGTGGGTGCCAGGTGGGCGGTCTGGTTCGTCGAGCCGCCGAAGCTCGCCGGGATGCCGGACGTGTTTCCGCCGCTGCTCGCACCCGAGCTTGAGGGGGAGGCACCCATGCTGGAGGCCGTCACCGGCGGGGCCCACGTCGAGGACGCGCTGCCGACCCCCAACCCGTCACCTGCACTCGGCGCGGCCGAGGTCGACGTCATCGTCGGCGGGGCGGGCCAGCTGATGGGCTGGGTGGTCTGAAATCCCGTCCCTTCGTACCGGTACATCGCCTGCGCAGCCTGCTTCTGTTGTGCTGCTGCCGCTTCCTCAGCTACTTCCTGGTCCGTCTGAGAGCCCGTGAGCCACGCTCCGGCCTTTTCCCAATTGCTCGCATTCGGCACTGTGGGTGGCAGCTCTGTTCCAGGCGCGGGCATGCTGTTTTTCGCGGTGCTGAACGCCTCCGCGGACGCGCTGGACGCGGTGGACGCCTGCCCGGAGAGGGTGTCAGCCAAGTCCGCCCAGGTGCCGAAGGGGCTGAACGCGTCGGCCATCGCGCTGGTGCCCTGGCCCCTGTTCACCGCGGTGGCGGACTGCAGGGCAGCGCGGGTCGAAACATCAGCGTCCCGCAGCGCAGCGGCAAGGTCCTGGTACGCCGATGCTCCTCTGCGCAGGGTCGACGGACCGTCGCCACCGTTGATGTCGTCCACCATCTTCTCGGTCGGGACGGCGTCCCAGTTCGTGCACGTGTTGAGCATGGGATTCCTCGGGGTCGGCCTAGCTGGGCTGGAGCGTGTCGAGTGTGCTCATGATGGATTCGGCCAGTGCCTTCGCACGGGGGCAGTCGACCTCGGACGATGCTGCGGTGGAGCCAGACAACGCCCGCAAGCTCTGGGAGTCGCTCACGTCGAGGGCGTACGTGCACCCCTCCGCGTCGCCCTCGATTACCAGCGCACCCACACCATCGATCACCGTGGTCTGTAACGCCGTCGCGTTCCCGGTCAGCGACCTCGTGCTTCGCGTCGTGTCGATCGATATACCGAAAGTGGTGGCGTCCGTGGACACGACCAAGCTGCAGCGCACGATTCCGGGATCACTCTCCTGGGCTCCACCTGATGGGCGATCGATTCCGAGAGCTGCGGATTGTCGCGCTGTCAGCAGGTTGCAGGGATCGACTCCCGCTAGGTCGTAGCTTCGCGACCTCGGGGGCAGTGGCGACAGTGAGCTCGCGGCGACGGTCGTCGTGGCGGCGTTGCTCTCCGTTGAGGCGCCCGGTGATCCCGCTGTACTGGATGAGCACGAGCTGGCTGCGAGCGCGAACACGGGCATGGCAAGCACGAAGGACGCCTGCCGACACCTCTTCATGTACTCGAGTTCAGGGCGTCGGCGTTTGCTGTGTCGGTAAGCCCGTAGGACGTCGCTGCGGACTTCATCGTGTCGGCAAACTTGTACAGATTTAACACCGCGGTCCGCACCTGGACCAGTGCGCCATCCGGTCCGGCCCAGGTCTCGTGGAAGAAGTCGGCAACACCCGTTGAGATGATGTCCTTGCCGGCCGGCCTGATCGAAAACCGGTCACCGTGGGCGTTGAGCCAATCCGCGAGATTCTTGGCGGTCGCCTCCAGCTCGTGCGCCGTGGCGAACAGCCTGTCTGCGTCGACTTCCACCGTCATGGACGACGGACCCGACCCGGGGGTAGCGCTTCCGCCGTCTCCCAGCATCACCGTCATGAGCATCGTGGGGTCTCCTTCGACGTAGGTCTGGCACCAACGCTAGCAACGGGCTGGCCCTCGCGGACGGGAATGCTCGACCTGCCGGGCTCCGCGACACTCGTACCCCAGGCGGGGTGGTCAGAAGCTCTGACGCTGCGCTCCTCTCCACGGTTCCGTGATCCGCACGGGTGCGCCAGAGGCGGCTTACTCCGCGCTGATCTGGGCTGGGGTCCACCCTGTCGGCTATGACCACCGACCCACCCCTACGCACACCCGACGGCCGCTACCTCGTCGTCCGGGGTCGGTTGTGGCGGTGCACCGATCCTCGCCTGGACGCCGGGACGGTCACCGAGCTGACCCACGAGCTCATGGCGGCCCGTCGGGCGAAGGGGGTGGCGCTACGGGCCGAGGACGACGACGGGGTCCAGGCCGCCAAGCAGCGGGTCGACGCGGCCAAGCGGGCGCTGGGGGAGCGGGGCCCGGTGTGGTGGGACGACCCCGACGATGACCCCGCCCCCGACCTCACCCGGCACCTCGTGCGGACCACGACCTACGCAGAGTGGTTTACCGAGCAGGAGGCGGAGGCCTGAGCGTGCCAGGGTGGACCCACCGATCACCGACTCCGGGAGCCACCCATGCCTGAGCAGGACACCCTGGACGTCCGCCTCGCCTACGGCCGCACCGGGCTCACGGTGAGCCTGCCGGCCGACCGCACCACCGTGGTCTCCCCGGCCACCACCGCGGCCGCCCCGGACACGGCCGCCGAGCTGCGCCGGGCCCTGCGGGAGCCGATCGCCGGACCGCCGCTGCGCGAGCGGGTGCGCCCCGGGCAGTCCGTCGCGGTCTCGCTGTGCGACATCACCCGCCCCCAGCCGCGCCAGGCCATGGTGGAGGCGCTGCTCGCCGAGCTCGAGGGCATCACCACCAAGGCGGACCTGACGCTGCTCGTGGCCACCGGCACCCACCGCGGCAACACCGACGCCGAGCTGCGCCAGATGCTCGGCGACGAGCTGGTGGACACGGTGCGGATCGTGAACCACGACGCGCGCGACGACGCCTCGCTGCGGTGGGTCGGGACCCTGGGCGACGGGGTCCCGGTGTGGCTCAACACGATCTGGCTGGACGCGGACGTGCGCATCACCACCGGCTTCGTCGAGCCGCACTTCTTCGCCGGGTTCTCCGGCGGCGGCAAGATGGTTGCCCCGGGCCTCGCCGGGCTGGAGACGGTGCTGACGCTGCACGACGCCGCTCGCATCGGCAGCGAGCGCGCGACCTGGGCGGTGTGCGAGGGCAACCCCGTGCACGATGACGTCCGCGCGATTGCCGCGGCCACCGACGTCACCTTCGCCCTCGACGTCGCGCTGAACACCGAGCAGCAGGTGGTGGCGGCGTTCGGTGGCGACATCCTGGCGATGCACGCCGCCGCCCGGGAGGCCGTCCGGGAGATCTCCATGGCCCCGGTGCCCGCGCTGTTCGACGTGGTGGTGACGACGAACTCCGGCTTCCCGCTCGACCAGAACCTCTACCAGGCGGTGAAGGGGATGAGCGCGGCGGCGACGATCGTGAAGCCGGGTGGGCTCATCATCTGCGCCGCCGAGTGCCGTGACGGCTTCCCCGACCACGGCTCGTTCCGGGAGGTGCTCGCCTCCGCACCCACCCCGGCGGCGCTGCTGGCCGAGATCTCCGCGCGCGAGCGCACCGTGCCCGACCAGTGGCAGGTGCAGGTGCTGGCCCGGGTGCTCGCCCGCGCCCGCGTCGCCGTCCACACCACCTTCCTCGACGCGGACGACCTGGCCACCGCGCACCTCGGCTTCGCCCCCGACGTCGCCGTCGCGGTGAACGACGAGCTGGCGCGGCTCGGCCCGGACGCCACCGTGTGCGTGCTACCGGAGGGCCCGCAGACCATCGCCTACGTGGCCGCCCCGGTGCCCGCATGAATGACGTTGGCGTGCAGGACTTGGCGCGGCTGGAGCAGCGGCTCGCCCAGGAGGACCGCCTCGTCGTCGCGTTCTCCGGCGGGGCCGACTCGGCGCTGCTCGCCACCGTCGCCCACCGGGTGCTGGGCGCCCGGGCGCTGGCGGTCACCGCCGTCTCCGCGAGCCTGCCCGCCACCGAGCGAGCCGCGGCCCGGGACTTCGCTCGGGCGCAGGGGATGGCGCACGTCGAGGTGGCCACCGACGAGCTGGAGCGCCCGGAGTACGTGGCCAACACCGGGCAGCGCTGCTTCCACTGCAAGTCCGCCCTGTTCGACGCGATGACCCCGATCGCGGCGGCGCTCGGCGCCCGGATGGCGCTGGGCACCAACCTCGACGACCTCGGCGACCACCGGCCCGGGCAGGCGGCGGCCGCGGAGCGGGGTGCGGTGTTCCCGCTGGTCGACGCCGGGCTGAGCAAGGCGGCGGTCCGCGCGGTCAGCGCCGAGCTGGGCCTGGTCACCGCGACGAAGCCGGCCGCGGCCTGCCTCTCGTCGCGGATCGCCTACGGCGACGAGGTGACCGCGGCGGCGCTGGCCCGGGTGGAGGCCGCGGAGGAGTCGCTGCACGCGCTGGGCTTCGCCGAGTGCCGGGTGCGGGCGCACGCCGACGGGACCGTGGCCCGGGTGGAGGTGCTGGGTGAGCAGCTGCCCGCGGCGCTGGCCCGTCGCGTCGAGCTCGACACCCTGGTCCGCGCCGCGGGGTTCACCTTCGCGACGCTGGACCTGGCCGGGTTCCGCTCCGGCAGCATGAACACCCTGCTCCCGCTGACCCTGGTCGCCCGCACGTGAACATCGAGACCTACGCGACGCTGGACCTCGGGCGCGAGGAGCGCCAGGGCCTGCCCGAGGTGGTCTACGCCCCCGGCAAGACCGCCGCCCAGATCACCGGCATCGTCACCGAGCTGCTGGCGCGCACCCGCGGTCCCGTCCTGGTCACCCGGGTCGCCGACGACGTGGCTGCGGTGGTGGACGTTCCTGGGGTGCAGCACGACCCGGCGGCCCGGCTGCTGGTCTGGCGTCCGGCCGAGATCGGCGACCTCGCCGTCGTCGTGGTGACCGCGGGGACCGCGGACGGACCCGTCGCGGCGGAGGCGGCGGCGATCGGGACGGCGATCGGGCTGCGGGTCACCGAGATCCGTGACGTGGGGGTGGCCGGGCTGGACCGCGTGCTGGCCCGGGTCGAGGAGCTGCGCGCCGCGGACGTCGTCGTCGTGGTCGCCGGGATGGAAGGGGCGCTGGCCAGCGTGGTCGGCGGGCTGGTCGCCGCCCCGGTGGTCGCGGTGCCCACCTCCACCGGCTACGGCGCCGCGCTGGAGGGCGTGACCGCGCTGCTGGCCATGATGACCTCGTGCGCCGCGGGGGTGACGGTGGTGAACATCGACTCCGGTTTCGGGGCCGCGCTGGCCGCGCACCGCCTCGGCCAGGCGATGCGGCGGCGCGGGTGATCCTCTGGCTGAACCCCGTGGCGGGGCTCTCCGGGGACATGCTGTTGGGCGCCCTGCTCGACCTCGGGGCCGATCTCGCCGTGGTGAACGCCGCCGTGGCGTCGACCGGGCTCACCGGGTGGGAGATCCGGGTCGGGGAGACGGAGCGGCAGGGGCTGCGGGCACGCCGCGCCGAGGTCGTGGTCACTGACACGGCCACCTCCCGCGCGGCCGGGGAGCTGCTCGCGATGGTCGGGAGGGCCCAGCCACCGGAGGTCGCGGCGGTCGCGCTCGCGGCGGTGCGGGCGCTGGCGCAGGTGGAGGCGCACGTGCACGGGGTGGCGGTGGCGGAGGTGCACCTGCACGAGCTGGGCGGCACCGACACCGTGGTCGACACCGTCGGGGTGGCGGCCGCGCTGCACGACCTCGGGGTGACGCGGGTGGTGTGCGCCCCGCTGGGATTGGGTCACGGCACCACCCGGGCCGCGCACGGGGTGCTGCCCGTCCCCGCCCCGGCGACCCTGGCCCTGCTGCGGGGAGTGCCGGTGGTGGGGATCGACGAGCCGACCGAGACGGTGACGCCCACCGGCGCCGCGCTGCTGCGCGCGGTGGGGGCGGAGTTCGGTCCGGTGCCCGCGATGACGGTGCGCGCCACCGGCTACGGCGCCGGCGGGCGCGACACCCCGGCCCGCCCGAACGTGCTCCCGGCCGTGATGGGTTCCGCCGACGGCCCCGGGCTGGAGGAGCTGATCGTGCTGGAGACCACGGTCGACGACCTCACCGGCGAGACGCTGGGCCAGCTGGTGGAGCGCCTGCTCGACGCCGGGGCGCTGGACGCCTGGCTCACCCCGCTGCTGGGCAAGAAGGGTCGCCCCGCGCACGGGGTCACCGCGCTGTGCCGGGACGCCGTGGCCGAGGCCGTCGAGGAGCGGCTGCTGACGGAGACGGGGTCGCTGGGGGTGCGCCGCAGCCGGGTGCTGCGTCGGGCGCTGGAGCGCAGCGTCACCACGGTGCAGGTGCAGGGGCACCCGGTGCGGGTGAAGCACGGGCCGCACCGCGCGAAGCCGGAGCACGACGACGTGGTCGCCGCGGCCCGGGCGTCCGGCCTGCCGGTGCGGGTGGTGACCGAGCTCGCGCTGCTCGAGGTCGACCGCTCCTAGCGGTGGCCCAGGGGCCGGAAACCCTCGCGGGCGCCGGCGTCGGCCAGGTCGCGGTCGAAGCAGAGCAGGGTGTCGACGCCCGGGTCGGCCCGCCGTGCGGCGACGGCGGACGCGAGCTGGACACCGTCGTGGGCCCGGAGTCCGTGGCGGGCCACGAACCCCGCGGCCTCGACCAGGACCGCCGGCGTGGTCGCGACGGGGACGAACCGCGCCTGCTGCGCCCAGTCCAGGGTGAACACCTCGCACAGCAGCGCCGCGTCCGACACCGCGAGCTCCCCGGTCCGGCATTTTTGCCACAGCGCCGCGGGCACCTCGACCCGGGCCAGCGCCGAGACGACGAACAGGTCCACGGTCCGCACCAGCTCGGCGTCCGCCTCGTCCGCGTAGAGCTTGACCAGGGCCGACGAGTCGGCGAAGACGGTCAACCGCGCGCCTGGGTCACCAGCTCGGCGAGCGGCGTCCCCGCCCCCGCGCGGGCCCGAGCGGCGGCGACCAGGGCGGGATCCGGTGCCACACCAGGGGTCTCGACGACGCTGTCCAGCACCCCGGCGCGCGCCAACCGCTCGCGGAGCTGCTCGGCCAGCGATCCGGCGCTGGAGGGGTCGCTGGCCGCCGAGAGCACCGTGGTGACCCACTCGTTGAGGCTGCGGCCGTGCTCCTCGGCCTGCCTGCGCACCTTGTCGAGCACCTCGTCGGAGACCCGCCACGTCATCTGCGCCATGCGTGCAGGCTAGCAGGCACCCTCGGTGGAGGGTCTCAGCGGACCGCACGCGCCTGCGCCGTGGTCTGCAGCAGCGTCCCGACCCTGTCGGCGTCGCGCCGAGGGACCACCCGACGCCGGGCGACCAAGTCCGCCGCATCCCGGACCTGGGCCGAGCGGCCGTCGTCAGGGTGCGGTGCGCTCCACCCAGGGCTGCTCGCTCAGCACCCCCGACGGGCCGGTGATGGTGAAGCTGTCCGCGCCCAGGTCGTACGTCGTCTCGCCGTTGACGGCGCTGAACCCGCTGCCGGTGGGCACCGGGTCGTCCAGCTCGATGCCCGAGCCGTCCCTGGTGCGCAGGCCCTTGTAGTAGTACCGGTCGTCGCCGGTCCGGCAGACCACGATCCGCGACTGCGCGGTGAAGCCAGCGAAGACGGCCGGGTCGTCGGCGTTGCAGCGTGCGGCCGGATCGGCGAAGCCCTGCCGCCCGGCGCCGGTGACCTGCGTCGGTGCGTTGGTCGTCGGTGCATTGGTCGTCGTCGGGGGTGGTGTCGTGGGGGTCGGTGGCGTCGTGGTCGGCGCAGGCGCCTGGGTCGTGGGGGTCGTCGCCGGGACGGTCGGGGGCGCGGTCGGGGGTGCGGTCGACGGCGCGGCGGCGGGGGGTGCCGTCGCCGTCGGACCGGCGGCGGCACTGGGGGAGCTGGGCCGCACGAGCAGCCACCCGCCCGCCAGCAGCCCGGCGAGGAGGACGACACCCAGGACCGGGACGAGGACGCCGCTCGGGAACCGTCGGGCCGGTGCGGCCAGCGAGGCCGGGGTGCCACCGCGGGCGAGCGTCTCGAGGTCGGCCCGGGCCTGGGCGGGGGTGGGACGGCGGGCCGGGTCCTGCTCCAGCATCGCGACCAGCAGCGGTGCCAGGGCCCCGCACTCGGGCGGCACCACCACCGGCTCGCTCAGCAGCCGCGCGAGGATCGTCGTCGTCCCGGTGCCGTCGCCCCATGCGTGCGGTGCGTGCCCGACCACCGCGGCGAAGAGGGTCGCGCCGAGGGCCCACACGTCGCTCGCCGGGGTGGCCTCCGCGCCCCGGGCCAGCTCGGGGGCCAGGAACGACACCGTCCCCACCACGGTGCCGGTCTCGGTGAGCGTCGAGTCCTGGAGGCCGCGGGCCACCCCGAAGTCGGCCAGCTTCACCGAGCCGTCGTCGCCCAGCAGCACGTTCGCCGGCTTCACGTCGCGGTGCACGATGCCCGCACGCCCGGCCGCGTCGAGGGCGGCGGCCACGAGGACGCCCACGTGCGCGGCGTGGCGGACCTCCAGCGGACCGTCGATCGCCACCCGCTGGGCGAGGGACTGCCCGGGCACGAGCTCCATCACCAAGTAGGGCCGGCCCGACTCGATGACGAGGTCGAACACCGTGACCGCGTTGGGGTGGTGCAGCCGCGCCGCCACCTGGGCCTCGCGCCGCATCCGGGCGGCCCCCTGGCTGTCCAGGCCGGTCACGAGCAGCGCCTTGATGGCGACGCGACGGTTGAGGCGCTGGTCCAGCGCCTCCCACACCTGGCCCATGGCGCCGGAGCCGAGCAGGGCGACGCGCTGGTAGCGGCCGTCCAGCGCATCCTCGCTCACGTGCGTCTCCTCCGGTCGGAGCCCGAGTGTCGCTCCCGGGGTGCGACCGTGTCACCCGGACGACGCCACCGCCAGGGGCCACGCCGCTCGGCCCGGCCGCCTGCCCCCTGAGCTCAGCTCAGCAACGCCGCCCGCCCGAGCGACGCGGCCCCGACCACCCCGGCGTCGTCGGCCAGCTCGGAGACCACGAAACGCAGGTCCGGCGACGGGCGCAGCATCCACGGCTTCGCCGCCTCGCCGATCCGGTCGGCGAGGTCTTGGCCCATCTTCTCCGCGAGCCCCCCACCGACGACCACCACGTCGAGGTCCAGCAGGTTGATCGTGGAGCCGATGGCGATGCCCAGGTGCTCGACGGCCCCGTCGAACAGCTTGGTCGCGAGCTCGTCGCCGTCGTCGAGGGCCTGCGCCCACACCTTCGACGTCGGGGTCGGCTTGTCCTCGTCCTCCATGATGTCGAACAGCGACGTCTTCCAGCCGGCGTCCACCATGGACGACGCGGTGCCGCGCATGGAGCGGCGCCCGGCGTAGGCCTCGGCGCAGCCGCGGCGCCCGCAGGTGCACAGCGCGCCACCGGCCAGGACGACGACGTGCCCGATCTCGCCGGCCGCCCCGCGGGCGCCGGTGTACGGGCGGCCGTCGAGGATCAGCCCACCGCCGACGCCGGTGCCCATCCACAACCCGAGCACGTGTCGCGAGCCCTTCGCCGCACCGTTCAGCCACTCACCGAGCAGGCCGACGTTGGCGTCGTTGCCCAGCGCGACGGGGACGTCGTCCAGGCGCTGCTGGAGCGCCTGCACCAGGTCGAAGGTCTCCGTCCAGCCGCCGAGGTTGGGCACGGTGAGCACCTGGCCCTCGTGCACCACCCCCGGGATGCCGACGCCGACGGCGATCGGGTCCTCCTCCAGCGAGGCGATGAGCTCGGCGATGGTGTCGAGCACCGCGTCGGGGCCCGCGGTGGGGGTGGGCGCCTTCGCCCGGGCGTGCACCTCGTGGTCGTCGCTGACCAGGCCGACCTCGATGTTGGTGCCGCCCACGTCGACCCCGGCCACGAGGAGCTGCTTGTTCTTCGCCATGGCTCACCCTGGCACGGATCGGGTGGAGGGACGGGCTGACTCAGGAGGCGAGGTAGTGGACCAGGGCCGTGCGTGCGAGCGCCGACAGCGAGACGCCGTCGTGCTGAGCCCGCTTCTCCGCCTGCTCCCGGAGTGAGTCGGGGACGCGGAACTGAATCCGCGGGGAGTGCGACCCGTCTCCGTTGAGCGACGTGCGGCCGGGCTCGAGGTTGCGCAGCCGCACCTGAGCCAGCGTGTGCGCGGCCAACGCGGCCGCGGCGCCCTCGTCCAGCTCGTGACCGTGCACCACGGCAG
The DNA here is from genome assembly GCA_038234335.1 of Mycobacteriales bacterium. Classification (GTDB taxonomy): domain Bacteria; phylum Actinomycetota; class Actinomycetes; order Mycobacteriales; family Mycobacteriaceae; genus Rhodococcus_D. Next base: position 52,168 of record JBBSUN010000005.1, on the reverse strand, counting down.
GGTCGGTGTCGAGGTCGGCGTCGGTGATGGTCGCACCCGGCGGCACCCGGTAGCTGGGTCGGTCGGTCACCGGTTCCTCCAGGCGGTCGGCATCGCGTGGATGACGGTGAGGTCAGCGCACCCGGAGTCGTCAGGCACCGCGATCACCTCGAGCTCGACCCCCCCCGGTCGTCGAACACGTTGCCCGCGTCAGGAGTCCTCGTCGTCGGTCTCCCGGTAGTCGGTGGGCACGTCCAGCACCGCGGTGGACGGGGTGTACCGCGGGTCCTGCCGCACCAGGTCCCACTCGTTGATCCACGCCCGCACGTGCTGGCGCATCCGGGTGGTGCCCAGGCGCTCCAGCCCGGTGACGTCCGGCGGTGACCAGTCGTGGGCGAGGCCGTGCAGCCGGCGCAGCGACGAGTACGCGCGGGTGAGCTCGGCGGCGTCGGGAGCGACGAGCAGCACCGCGTCGCGCTCGATGTGGCGCATGCCGGCGACGGCGAGGGTGGCGAGCTCGTCGAGCTCGGGGGTCTGCTTGTCCCGCAGCTTGGTGGGGACGACCTCGCGATCGTGCTTGCCGGTGAGCACCGCCGACTCGAAGTCGTCGGTGATCGCGGCCACCGTCACCAGCGGCTCGTCGGGATGGTCGGGGTCCCCGTCGAGCCAGCGGGCCAGCTCGGCGTAGGAGCGGGCCCGCTGCAGCACCGAGTAGCGGCCGATCAGCTCCACCTCGTCGAGCAGCACCACCCAGCCGCTGTGCCCCGCTGCGCGCAGCAGCCGGGGCAGGAACGCCAGCCGCTGGCGGGCCAGCTCGCGAGCCTTGACCGGGGCGAAGGCGTACCGCTTGCCCGCCCCCACCGCGCGCAACGCCTTGCGGAGCTCGGGCATCGGCAACGGGTCGCCGGACCAGAACCGCACCAGCGCGTCCAGGAACTCCTCGTCGGCACCGGGGGCACCCTCGCGAATGCGCTCCAGCAGGAACAGCGACGCGGCGAACCGTTCGTCGAGCTCGGTGGACGGGGCGTGCACCCATCGCAGCAGTTCTGCGTAGGCGGTGGACTCCGGGTCGAGGGCGGCCGCGGCGTCACCGAGCACCTCGTGCACCCCACCCGGCGCGACGGCCGACTCCACCGCGGCACGCAGCACCTTGGCGGGGTCGTGCAGCGGGGTCTCCTTGCTGATCACCACGGTGCTGACCACGAAGCCCTCCTGCCCGGCCAGGTGGGCCAGGTGGGTGAGCAGGTGGCTCTTGCCCTCGCCGAACCCGCCGGTGACGAGCATCGACCCGCGTCGGCCGCCGTCCACCCCGACCAGCAGCGCGGTGAAGGCGTCCTCCGCCTCGGCCTGCCCGGAGCCCAGCTCGGCGACGGCGTCGGCGTTGGGCACCCCGGAGCGCAGCGCCTCGACCGCACGCCGGTACCGCAGCCGCTGCGCCGACCAGCTCCCCTGCGGCATGCTCACACGGCCTCCAGCCGGGTCTCGAGCCGCACCATCGCGGCGAACGGGTTGGGGCGGCGGCGGTCGCGGACCTCGTCGGCCACCCGCAGCTGCAACGCGCTGTAGGCGGGCAGGCCGCGGACCTCGTCGGTGACCAGCTCACCGGGGACCACCGCGACCACGAGCACCCCGACGAGCTCGTCGGTGGCGTCGATGAGCTGGCGTACCAGCTCGTAGGCGTCGATGACCGCGGCCTTGCTGTAGTAGACGCCGCTGCGCTGCTCCAGCGGGGGGCGCCGACCCGCGGCGAGACGCTGCAGGTCCAGCTGCAGGAGCAGCCCACCGCGCCCGGTGCGCAGCAGCAGCCGGCCCAGCGAGCTGAGCATCGCCCGGGCGTTGTGGCGGGCGATCCGCCCGAAGATGAGCGCCTCCTTGAGCTCGCGGGCGGGCACCTTCTCCCCGCGGAGCCAGCCGAGCACCGCACGGGCCTGGTCCGGGCTCACGTCGCCACCGGACATCTCCGCCTGGGCCAGGCGCAGCACCGCCCGGCGCATCTCGCGGGCCAGCGTGGCGTCGGAGAGGACGGCACGCTCCAGCTCGCGGCGCACACTGCGGTACAGCTCGCGCGCATCGAGGTCGTGGTGGGTGGCCACCTCGGCGACGGTGAGGCGGCCGGGCTCGGCGGGCATCCCCGCGGTGTCGTAGGCCCGGGCGAGCACCCCGCGGGCGATCGCGCCCCAGTCCACCTGGGCCGACACGGCGAAGAACACCTGGTCGACCAGGTGCACGCGGGTGTCCTGCGCCCGCACGTGGGCGTGCACCACGTCCGCCGCGTCGGCGACCCCGGACAGGGCGAGGTGGAAGCGCCGGGCCACCTCGTCGTCACCGACCACGGTGATCTTCACCGAGCCGCCGCCGGCGGGCAGGTAGCCGGTGAGGTACTCCGCACCGAGGAAGTCCGCGTAGTCCTGCACCTGCAGCGGCCCACCGCCGAGCACGGCCGCGGACACGGGCGCGCTCACGGGGCCTCGGTGAAGGACACGCCCCAGTAGCGCTGCTGGCGGCCGTCGAGGGCGACGGTGGTGAGGACCCCGGCGCCCTTGGTGCCGGTGCTGGCGTGGAAGCGCAGCCCCGTGCCCGAGCGCGTCGTCGTCGTGGCGCTCTGGTCGAGCAGGTAGAGGTCACGGGCGAACTCGGGGCGGGTGTACTCCCGGGCCTGGCCGGGCAGCAGCGTGAGCACCGACCACACGTCGACCAGGCGCAGCACCGTGCCGGGGGCACGGTCGTCCTGGGTGCGGAGCAGCTGGTAGCCGGCGGCGAGGCTCTCCAGGAACGGCTCGGGCCGGAAGCGCGGTGGACGGGACTGGGCGGCGGCGAGCCGGTCGACCAGGGCCGAGGGACGAAGACGCTTCTCCCGCTTGCGGTCGATCTCCAGCGCGGCGTCGGCCGGGATCACCTTGATCAGCGAGGGGTAGCAGAGCAACCGGTCGTCGGAGGTGACGACGGCGAGGCCCCGCTCGGCGGCCAGCTGCACGATCTCGGCGGCGTACGCGCCGGAGGCCAGGTGCTCGGCCTCGTCCAGGGTGAACGAGGTGGCCGCCGCACGGGCGGTGCCGTCGGCGTCCGCGGCGAGCGACCCGGTGGCGGCCAGCGAACGACGCAGGTCGCGCAGCGAGCCGGTGGCGGCGGCCGCACGGGCCTTCTTCAGCTCCCGGCTCAGGCCCGCCGCGGCCCGCAGCGCGGCGTCGAGCTGCTGCTCGGTCTCGGCCAAGGCCGACTCCAGCCCGTCGGGTGGGGGCACGTCGTCGCCTTCCGTCGTTGGTCCGGTCACCGCGGGCAGGGTACCGGGCGGCCCCGACAGCGTCCTGTGCCGTGAGCGGTCAGTACTGCTCCCCGGTGCGCCAGGCCATCTCCTGCAGGGTGAGGGTGTTGCCGTCGGGGTCGGCGAACCCGGCGTAGCGCACCCCGCCGCCGACGTCCTGCACCTCCCCGACCGCCACGCCCCGCTCGAGCAGCTCGGCGCGGGCGGCGTCGATGTCCTCGACCACCAGGTGCAGCGCCTTGACCGAGCCCGGCGGCGACGCGTCGTAGGCGGGCAGGCCCTCCCCGAAGCCCACCGAGCAGGCCGAGCCGGGCGGGGTCAGCTGCACCACCCGGACCCCGTCCACGGGGCGGACGTCGACGTCCGCGTGGAAGCCGAGCTGCTCGACGTAGAACGCCTTCGCGCGGTCGACGTCGGCGACCGGGATCGGCACCAGCTCGAGCTTCATGTCCACGGGGTGCTCCTTCGCGTCGGCTGCGCTACCCGCCGAGCTCGGCGGCCGTCCACCGGCCACGCTCGGCGAGCAGCCCCGGTAGGCAGCCGAGGGGTGTCCGAGCGGGGCCCGAAGCACGCCGCGGGGGTGGCCGCGACCGGCGTCACCACCTCGAACCGTCCCACGACCGGAGCGTAGCCCGGGTCGTCGGCCGTGGTGGCGGACGAGACGGCGCCCGCCTCAGGTCAGGACCTGGTTGGAGACGTACTCCTCGGCCTCCTCGTCGGTGGCGGCGGCCGGGGCCGATCCCCACATCTTCCGGCCGTTGGGCTCCTGCAGGAAGACCAGCGAGACCGCGCCCACGACGCCGGCGATGATGAGGTAGTACGCGGGCCAGTTCAGGTCGCCGGTGGCCGCGACGAGGGCGCCCACCACCACCGAGGTGGTGCCGGCGAACACCGACACGGCCACGTTGAAGGCCACCGAGAGCCCGGCGCCGCGGACCTTGGTGGGGAACAGCGACGGCAGCGTCGAGGGCATGGTGGCGCTGAAGCAGATCAGGGTCAGCCCCATGAGCAGCAGGCCGAGGAAGACCAGGAACGGGTTGTGGGCCCGCACCAGCAGGATCATCGGCAGGCCCAGCACGATGAGGCCGACGACGCCGGTCCAGATGATCGGCTTGCGGCCGACCCGGTCCGACAGCAGACCGATCACCGGGATGGTCGCCAGGGCCACCACGATCACCAGGATCTGCAGCCACGCCGACGTCGTGGCCGAGACGCCACCGCCGCCGGACTGGTTCGGCACGGTGTCGCTGACGTAGGTCGGCATGTAGGAGGTGAGCATGTAGTTGGTGACGTTCCAGACGATCACCAGGCCCATGCAGACCAGCACGAACGGCCACAGTCCGGCGAGGACCTTGGCCTCGTCACCGGTCTTGTTGGCCTTCTCGCGCTCCTCGGACTCCTTCTCCATAGCGGCGAACGCCGGGGTCTCCGCGAGCCGGGTGCGCATGTAGACGCCGACGATCCCGAGGGGCAGCGCCAGGAAGAAGGGCAGCCGCCAGCCCCACGAGAGCAGCTGCTCGTCGGTGAGGACGGCTTCGGCGACGGTCACCGACAGCGCGCCCATGAGGTAGCCGGTGAAGGTGCCGAACTCCAGCCAGCTGCCCAGGAACCCGCGGCGGCGGTCGGGGGCGTACTCGGCGATGAACGTCATCGCGTTGCCGTACTCGCCGCCGGTGGAGAAGCCCTGCACCAGGCGGGCCAGCAGCAGGAGCAGCGGGGCGAAGATGCCGATCGAGGCCTGGCTGGGGATGCACCCGATCGAGAAGGTCCCCAGGGCCATCAGGATCATCGTGGTGGCCAGCACCTTGTTGCGGCCGATGCGGTCGGCCAGCGGGCCGAAGAACATCCCGCCGAACGGTCGCACCAGGAACGCCACCGCGAACAGGCCGAAGGTGGCGATGGTGCCCGTGGTCTGGTCGAGGCCGGAGAAGAAGACCTTGCGGATGGTGGGCTCGAAGTAGGCGTAGACCCCGAAGTCGAACCACTCGGTGATGTTGCCGATCGCCGCGGCGCCGATGGCCCTGCGGATGATCGGCGGGTCGGTCACGACGATGTCGCTGAGCGACCACCGGCGCGCCCGCTCGCGCGGGACCAGAACTGTCACCGGGTACCGCCTTCCTGGGACCGTGCCCGGGTGGCTCGGCCGGGCGAGCGTGCGCGTCCCGGCGTTCCTCGGTCAACTTGCGCAGCGCCGATCCAGCACCATTGTCCGGTTGAGCAAAACAATGAAGGAATATCCGGTTCGTGGGTGGTTGTCCCGTAGTGCGTGCCGTGGTTGTTGCGCGTCGAAAGGGAGGAACGAGCGCGTGCTGCGGCTGTTTCGGTCGCGTCGTGAGCCGGGGGCGACGTTCGAGAGACGGGACGGTCGTCGCGGTGCTCGTGCCTCCGGAGTCGAGCCGCCCGGCTCTGCGCGTCGCCCGGGCGACCCGGTCCGGGGGGTTCTCGAGCCGGCCGCGGGTGCGCCTCGACCCGCCGGTGCAGGAGGTGCTCGACGACCTCCGCGGCGACCGGTGATCCTCTCGCTGGAGTCGTCGGCGGCGCTGGCCGTGCACCTGGACGTGGCCGTGGGCGCTGGTGACCAGGTGGTGTCGTGCGTGCTGACCGGGTTGCGAAGCCGGGAAGGTCAGGCCGCGCTCGCTGCGCGTGTGTGCGATCGGGACGGTCGCCGGGTGACGGACGTCGGAGTACCCGTCGGGAAGTACGCCGCTCGACGGCGCTCGAGCCGGCGGATCTGCCAGCTGAACGGCACCGAGGCCCGCTTCTGCCTGTTGTGCTGCTGGCAGAGCACCTGACCGTTGGGCAGCGCCGTCTGTCCGCCGCGCGACCACGGGTGCACGTGGTCAGCCTCCAGCTTGGCCTCCGCACGGCAGCGACCAGCGAGCAGCACGTGCTTCTCGCAGCGGTGCCCCGCGCGGAGCAGGAGGGCCGCCTTGTCCGTGCGCGTGAACAGCCGCACCGGGTCCCGTCGCCATCCGAGGTAGCGCACGAATCGCACGACGCGGACCACCATGGTGACAGCGACCAGGATCACCAGCGCGAGGACGACGGGCGAGCTCGCGGCCGCGTGGGCCACCCCCTGGACGACGCCCCCGAGGGTGGACTGCAGCAGCTCACCCACGTCGAGCGAGGGCGGTGGAGTCGTCACTGCTGCGGCCACGGGTCCCCCTGCTGATCGACGGCGTCATCGTGGAGATCGCGCAGCCCACAGCCGAACTTGAGGCAACGATCGCAGGAAGTGTCGGTGCTCCGCGGGACCGTGCGGCGTGGCTGCTGGAGAGATCGTCCCGCCGCATCCGTCGGGCGAGCCCGCTCGGGTCCGGCCGGCTGCGCCGTTGGCGGCAAAGATGTCGACCCTGGCCCGCAAGCACACCGCGCCGGAGGTCGCCCTGCGCCGCGAGCTGCACCGGCGGGGCCTGCGGTTCCGGCTGCACCAGAAGATCCCGGGCAACCGGCGCCGCACCATCGACATCGTGTTCCGGCGGTACAGGGTCGCCGTGTTCGTCGACGGGTGTTTCTGGCACGGCTGCCCCGTGCACCTGCACCAGCCGAAGGCCAACGCGACGTGGTGGACCTGGAAGATCGCCGCGAACCGCGCGCGGGACCTCGACGCCACCCGGGAGCTCGAGGTGCAGGGGTGGACGGTGGTGCGGGTGTGGGAGCACGAGTCGCCGGTGGAGGCGGCGGACCGGGTGTGTGCGGCGCTGGGGCGGTAGCGGTCAGGTCTGGATTGCCGCATCGCTCGATTGAAATAGGCCCCAGGGCTCAGAGCGCGAGCTGTATCTAACGGTTCGATCGTAAAGCGGTGACTCAGACGGCACGGAACTGTGTCCAGCGGACGTCGAGCAACGCGGGATCGGGCCTATCGCGCCGGCTTCTTGGCAACACCCGCAGTTGCGACCCGTGAAGCTCCTGGAGGCCGTGGCGCAGCATTGGTCCGTCGATTTCGCCGAGAATGTCGGTCCGGATGTTCACAGTAAGGTCGGGTGAAATTCCGAGGATGTTGAAGTCGTATGCGGCATGGTGGATTTTACACAATGCCAAACCGTTCCTCACCGAGGCCGAGCCGTCCTCCTCGGAGTCCGGAATGATGTGGGCAGCATCGAGAAGGATGGAGTGCCCGAGGCTGCATATCGAGCACCGCGACGTGTATGCGCTGATGACCCGGGACCGAAACATGGGCTGGTGAAGCCTCCGCTTGGTCGCGTAGACGAGATAACGTTTGGCGAGGACGGCTTCGACCGGGGAGTAATTGCTGTCGACATTTCCCGGCAATTCGGCAAGCTGCAAACCGAATTGGTGGAGGTCGGGTTGTTCGGTTACGACAAAGACCGGGAAGACCGGCAGGTAGAACGCGGCTTTGATGCCGACAAACCAGATCAAGGGAACTTGCGCGCGCATAGCGTCACGGATAGATCTGTTCTCGGAGTGATCGCCGTCCGTGCCCCGCCACTTGTAGTAGACGAGGCCGTCCTGTGCTGCTGAATCTTCGTAAGGCGGACGCTTGCCCTCTGGTGTGAAAACGGTACGCAGACTGAGAGCGTGGGGAAGAACCGCCGGTTTGGTGATCCCGCGCTGACGGTCAAGTAGCCGGAAAGGCTGTCCGTCGAAGCGGAAGTCCGAAATGTCGTCGGTGGAAAGTGGAGTTTGGCCGTCGTTCGATCGGACGGTGAGCCACGCAATAGCCTCGCGGCGTAGGCGGGCGTCTTCAGCTTGGCTCCAGATCACGACTGCAGTCTCGCACTTCTACGCGAGATGTTGGTCACTACGGCGCGGGTGGCGCCGAATGCCCTCGGAGGCAAACGTGGACTTCGGCACGCCTGAGGCTCGGGAGCAAGTTCGTCACAAGCGTCTTGACAACGACTCCGGGCCCGCGCCCGGAGACCCCTGCGCCGACCAGAGCTTTCAATAGCGCTCGGTCTTGGAAGGCGGAGTCAGCGGGGGATCAGCTCGTGCAGCGCCTCCTGCGTCTCGGGGTCGGTGGAGAGCAGGACAGTGCCGACCATGCCGCGCGTCAGCAGCACCTTGTAGACGTGGCGGACCAGCCGGTCGAACTGCGGCTCGGGCACCCGGGTGCGGTTGCGCATGTCCGGGTCGCGGTTGGCCTGGCGGACGGTGGTGAACGCGCCGCCCCGCCACACCAGGTCCGGGCCGAGGATGACCCCGCTCCAGTCGTACTCGAAGCCCTGGGCGGTGTAGACGCAGCCCACCTGGCCGAACCCGCCCTCGTCGGTGGCCCACAGCGCGGACGGCGGGGCGTCCCCGATGCGCCGGTCGCCCTTGAGGTTCCACGGCCGGGCCCAGCCGCCCACCTGCACGTCCGGCACCAGGGTGCTGTCGGGGCGCGGGTCGCTCCACGGCCAGCAGTAGCCGGCGGACATCCGCGCGGAGTAGCCCTCGTCCAGTTGGGTGCGGAGCAGGTGCTCCATCTCCTCGGGGCTGTCGGCCACGGTGACCGCGAACTGAGGGTCAGGCCGCCACGGGAGGGGGTCGCCCTCGCCGAGGCCGAGCAGGCGCTGCACCCACAGCAGGTACTCCTCGCTGCCGCCGCAGCGGAACTGCTCGCCCAGGTGTACGTGCTCCACGTCCAGCCCGACGTGCTCGGCGTAGCGGGTGATCTGCTCCAGCGAGCCCATCTCCCCGGGGCGCACCACCTGGTGCTCGTCGAGCAGGAACACCGGCACCCGGGCGGCGGAGATGAGCTCGTCGACCTGCAGGCGGTCGGTCCGCAACGCGGCCTTGGTGTAGCGGTCGACGGAGGTCTGCCGGATGCGGTGGGCCTCGTCGAGGATGAGCACGTCGAGGTCGTTCTGCTCGGCCGTCATGAACTGGTTGAAGTACTTGAACATGGCCTTGACCCGCGGGTTGCGGTGCCCCGCCACCTTGCGCAGGGTCTGGGTGAACGAGCGGGAGCCGGTGGCGTGCAGCACGGTGCGGCCCTGCCGGGCCAGGTCGCCGAGCAGCGAGAGCGCCACCACGCTTTTGCCGCTGCCCGGGCCTCCCGTCACGACGATGGCGCGCTTGGTGTTCGCCGCGCGCGACTGCTCGACGGCGTGGCGCACCAGGTCCACCGCCAGCTGCTGGTTGCCGACCAGGCGGAACTGCTCCCGCTCCTGCACCTCGCTGGCCGCGACCTTGAGCAGTTGTTTCGACGGTGCGACGGCCGAGCGCAGGAGCGTGTCGGCCGCGGCCGCGCCGGGCTCGGGGCTCAGCCGCGAGCGCAGGAAGTCCAGCAGGTCGCCGCGGTCGGCGGCCGTGAACAGCCGGCCGGTGGGGGAGACGGGGTAGCGGCGCAGGTCGGCCACGGCGGCCGGGTCGGTGGCGTTGTGCAGGTAGGCGAGGCCGGCCAGTGCGTCCGGCTGGTGCTCCAGGGCGCGGAGGAAGTCGGCGAGGTAGCGGCAGTAGCCCTCGACCTGGCGGACGGGGTGCTGCTTCGGGCCACCCGCCATCCCGGGCACGTCCACCAGCTCCGCGGAGCCCTCGAAGCTGCGGGCGGCCGACCACTGTTTGAGCTCGACCACGACGTAGGACGGCTCGCCGGTGCGGGGGTGGGTGCCGCAGAGGACGACGTCGGCCCGCTGGGAGGTCAACGGCAGGTGGTACTCGATGAGCATCTCCACCTGACCCAGGCCGGCGTCGGCCAGGTCAGCCGCGAGCACGGGCAGGCTGCGACCCCAGGAGGTCTGCTCGGCCGGGCTCACCCCGCGCAGCATCCCGGCCAGCAGTCGCTCGATGATCGAGTCGCTGGTCATGCCGAGCAGGATCGTCGGCGTGGTGCGGAGCAGTGTCACCAGTGGGTCCCCCGGGCAGCACGAACAGAGTCGTGCGGGTGGGGGCGTGTCCGGTGCTCACGTGCTCAGCGGGGGAAGCCAGTCGGGCCGCGGGAGCGAGGCTAGCTCGTGTTCCGGCCCCAGATCGGGAGGTGCCGACTCTTCACCCACTTCACCACTTGTCCTTGACAGGTGAAGAGTTCGGCGGTGAAGTAAAAATCCAAGCCCGAAGCGCTGAACGAGCTGGCTACGGCGGCGTTGGACAGCCGGCCGGTGAACCCCGTCGCGATGGCGCTGCTGCGCCGCGACCTACCCACGTTCACCCCTGGCGGCGGCCCGCCCGGCACCGGCAAGACCTTCCGCGGCGCCCACCTGATGAAGGCGCTGGTGGGAGCCGAGCTTCGGTCGGGATCACCGCGATGAGCCACGGCGCGATCGACAACCTCCTCGAGGCGGTGGTCCGCGAGGTCGACCCGGAGCAGCTCCGGGCGGTGAAACGAGGACCCCGGGCTCTGACGGGGGTGCTGAGCGAGGTCGCCCACGCCGCGAACGGCAAGGCCGCCGCCAAGTCCACGTTCAACGTGGTCGCCGGGACCACGTGGCTGTTCGCCGGCAAGGAGATGGCCGACGCCCCCGTCGACGTGCTCATCGTCGACGAGGCCGGACAGCTCGCCCTGGCCGACGCCCTCGCCGCGTGCCGCTCCGCCCGCACCGTGATCTTGCTCGGCGACCCGCTGCAGCTGCCGCAGGTCGCGCAGGCCGTCCACCCGGGCGGCAGCGGGGCCAGCGTCCTGGAGCACCTGCTCGGTGACGACGTGACCATGCCGCCCGAGCGCGGGGTGTTCCTCGCCGAGACCCGCCGCATGCACCCCGACGTCGCCGAGTTCATCTCCACCGAGATCTACCAGGGCCGCCTCACCACCCACCCCAGCTGCGCCGTGCAGACCACCGACCTCGGCACCGGGCTGCGCTGGTTGCCCGCCGAGCACACCGGGCGGAGCACCGAGGCCCCGGAGGAGGCGGAGATCGTCGCGGCCGAGATCGCCCGGCTGCTGCGGGCCAGCTGGACCGACCAGCACGGGGTGCGCGCGCCGCTCACCGCGGGCGACATCCTCGTCGTCGCCCCCTACAACGACCAGGTCAATCTGCTGCGCGCGTACTTGGAGGCTGATCCGGTGACGGCCGGCGTGGCCGTGGGCACCGTCGACAAGTTCCAGGGTCGGGAGGCGGCGGTCGTGTTCTTCACCATGACCAGCTCGTCGGCAGCCGACGTCTCCCGCGGTGCGGACTTCCTGTTTTCCCGCAACCGGCTCAACGTGGCCGTCAGCCGTGCCCGCTGCCTCGCCTACCTGGTGTGCACCGAGGGGCTGCTCAACAGCCGGGGGCGCAACGTCGAGGAGGTGCGGCGGATCTCGACGTTGTGTTCCTTCGTGGAGGGGTGTGCCTGAGCGTCAGCCCGGCGGTCGACGAACCGCGAGATCGGTGCAGGCGAAGTCGTCACCGACGCACAGGATCTGGTGTCCGCGCCGCTCGGCGAGGGCGTAGGTGCAGCAGTCCCCGAAGTTCAGCTGGGCGGGGTGGCGGCCCTTGCCGAAGCGCCGCCAGGCGTCGATTGCGCGGGAAGCGAGGTCCTCGTCGAAGGCCACCACCTCGATGTCCGCGTCGCGCAGCACCCTCGCACCGATGCCGACGGCGCCGGGGGTCCGCGACTCGAGGACGATCCCGAGCTCCAGCGCCGTCGGCGCCGCGAGCACTCGGGTGGTGGCACCCGCGAGCTCGCACCCCAGCCACTCGTGCCCCGGATCGCGCCGGAGGATCGCGATGAGGGCGGAGGTGTCGACGACCAGCCCGCTCACGCAGGCGCGCCCGCAGCGTCGTAGCCGATGATCTCCTCGGGCGTGCGCGGGTCAACGACCTGGGCGGCCGCGTAGCTGGCCGAGAGGACCGCGAGCCTGTCCTGCATGCTCGGCTGCTGGACGCCGCGGACGCGGTCGAGCCGCTCGCGCAGCGCCGTGGTGACGGCCTGGGTGAGGGACTCGTTCGTCTCAGCGGCCAGCGCGCGCGCGAGCGCATCCGCCTCGTCGGTCTTGATGCTCAGGGCCATGACCGAAGTCTAGATCTCGGGCGCGTGTTCTAGACAGGCGGTGAGTGCCGAAAAATTCCGGCGGGTCTCGCGGCCGAGAGTCCGCCCGCCCCCGGGTGTGCCGGGGTCACCTCGGACGGCCAAGGTCTCCCGCGAGCACCGGGTCCCGGGCGAGTACGGCGGTCGCTGGGCCACCGGGCTGTGCTCCCGGCCCACCCGCGGCGCCCACCAGGCCGGTCGAGGCGAGGGAGCGAGGTACCGGCGACCGGTGATCAGGTTGAGCGGTGGCTGTTCGATCGGGGATGACGGTAGGGACACTCATCTTGGTTCTATGCGCAGTACGCATAGGCTATGAGCATCATGCATAGAACCGTGGATGGTCCTGACGAGGTTCGCCGACTCGTCGCTGCCGGCGAGTCGTTCGTCGTCGAGCTCAAGGGCGAGCGCTACCAGCCCTTGTCGGACAGTGCCCTGGTCGAGGCGGTGGTGTGCCTGGCGAACGGGAATGGCGGAACCCTGCTGGTCGGGGTGGAGGACGACGGCACCATCACCGGGGCTCGACCACGCCACGAATCGGGATCGACCGATGTGTTCCGCGTCCAGGCCTTGCTGGCCAACCGCACCGTCCCCCCGGTCCAGACCCTGGCAGACGTCATCGTCGTTGACGGCCACGACGTGTTGGTCATCGAGGTCGAGGACGCGCCTCGAGTGGTCGGGACCAGCCGCGGGCTCTACGTCCGTCGCGCGATGACGTCGAAGGGGCAGCCCGAGTGCGTCGCCTTTCCCGCACACGAGATGCTCGCCCGGGACATCGACCGGGGAGCGACGGACTACGCGCACCTCCCCGTCCAGGGCGCCACGTGGGACGACCTCGACCCGCTGGAGTTCGAGCGGGTCCGGTCGATGGTCGTGCGTGCCGGTGCCAGCGCCGACCCGTCGCTGCGTGAGCTGTCCGACGTCGACATCGCACGAGCCCTCGGCGTGGTGGGCCACGACGACGGGCAGGTGCTCAGCGGCGCGGTGCTGCTGTTCGGGCGGCCCGCGTCGATCCGCCGCCTGCTCCCCACCCACCAAGCCTTCTTCCAGGTCGTGCGGGGGACCTCGGTCTCCGTGAATGACGACGTCACCGGCCCGCTCTTCGCGGTGGCCGAGGACCTTCGCGCACGGCTGCGCCCGTACAGCTCAGAACAGGAGCTCACCGCCGGGATGCTGAGGGTTGCGGTGTCCCGCCTGCCGGACGAGGTGGTGCGTGAGGTCGTCGCCAACGCACTGGTCCACCGGGACTACACGGCCCTCGGACCGGTCACCGTGCAGCTGACCGACGACGTCCTGGAGGTGACCAGTCCCGGGGGGCTCCCGCCCGGCATCAGGCTGGACAACCTGCTGACCGCCCAGCGCCCGCGGAGCCCGGTGCTGGCGGACGCGTTCAAGCGGGTCGGTCTGGTCGACCGGACCGGCCGGGGGATCAACCGGGTGTTCGAGTCCCTGCTCCGAGCGGGACGGGATGGGCCCGACTTCACCCGGACGACCAGCGAGTCGGTGAGCGTGGCGGTACCGACCGGGGATGCGGACCTGGCGCTGACCCGCTTCGTGCTGGATTCCGAGGCGCGCCACGGAAGCCCGTTCCGGCTCGGTGAGCTGCAGGTGCTCCACGAGCTGCGGCGGGAGGGTCGGCTCACCACCGCGGACGTTGCGCCGGTTCTTCAGGTCTCGGAGGTGCAGGGGCGGGCGGTGCTGAGCGCCATGGTCGAGCGCGGGCTCATCGACTCACGGGGAAGCGGCCGTGGTCGCAGCTACCACCTCTCCGCGGCGGCCTACCGTGCGGTCGGTGCGCCCGGTGCCTACCCCCGTGTCCACGGCGTGGACCGCCTGCAGCAGGAGCAGCTGGTGCTCGCCTACGCGCTGGCCCACGGTTCGATCGCCCGCTCCGACGCTGCCGAGCTCTGCTCGATCACGCCGGAGCAAGCCGGCCCGCTCCTGCGCCGGCTGGTTGCGGAGGGACGGCTCGCGATGACGGGTTCACGCAGGTGGGCCCGGTACGTCCTGCCAGGGCAACACGGGTAGCTCCGTGGGGCCAGGAAGGAGCCCACTTCATGACCCTGCAGTGCCCGTCGCGGAGGGTTGAGTCGAACCACGGACGGTGACTATGGCTGGGGATAGTACGGCCAGCCATAGTCACCGTCCGGCGGCGACCACCGCCGCCGCGTAGGACTCGTGCTGTCCGATGGGCGCTCCTGCGACCACGGGTCGAGGGAACCCGCGTCGCCCGTCGTGCTGCTGTGGTCCACGACGTCACCCTGGACTTCCCCACAGAGGTGGCAGGGGGCTGCCGAGCGGTGCTGCCGGAAAAATCAGGCAGCCGGCCCCGGCTCCCACGATTGCCGGGAAATCCAGGCATCGGTCGAGGTGCACCGTCTTCGTCCGGGCGGCGTCGTCAGGCCCGAATTGCCGCCCTCAGTCGCGCTGTGTCCACAGCTCCCGGCGGGCCGGCGTACCCGCCCTGGTGCACGACGACGAGCTGTTGCCCGCCCGGCAGGTCGAACAGCACGGCGTGCCGGCTCGGGGTGTCCCAGGCGACGGTGAGCTCGCGGCCTGGACCCAGTCCCGCCCGCTCGGCCGCCTCCAGCCACGGCTTGCCGAAGGCGAACACGTGCTCGACGTCGATCTCCGCCAGTGGCTCCCACACCCACTCGCGCAGGGAGTCCAGCGGTGGACGCATCGCTGCGGTGACGCGCCTGGAGTGCCAGGGGAACAGCTCGACGACCAGCACACTCTCCGGGGCCGTGGTCTCGTCGTCGTGCCACCGTCGGGCGAAGGCAACCCTGTTGCGGTGGTACACGTTCCGACCGTTCGCGGCTTCCCACGCGGCGCCGGTGTAGGGACCGCTCGCTGCCCAGTGTCGGTACGACCGATCGGCGATCTCCCGCGTGAAGATGCCGTCGGACCCTTGGAACCTGAGGTCGGCCTGGCCAGGGTTCAACCCGAGCAGGACCATCGACGGGGTGCCGGCGGCGAGGGTGCCCGTGTAGGGCTCGGGAAAGGCGCCGAGCTCGACGGCGCCCTCACCCGCGCCGCGGTAGGAGCGTGACCACGGCACCAGGTGCTCGGGGATGGCGCGGGTACCCGTGGACCACGCGCGGAGCACCGCGTCCCACATCTGTGCGGTGTCGGTGCGGGAGGCCACGGTGATCGACGGTATCGGCCGGGCCTCACCTCGTCGGGGCAGGATGGCCCGCGTGCCCGACCACCTGCACCCCACCGTGACCCGCCGCGGCCTGTTCGTGGCCCCGTTCGACGCGCTGGCCGAGCCCGTCGTCCTCGCCGAGCTCGCGGTCGACGCGGAGCAGGCCGGGTGGGACGGGTTCTTCGTCTGGGACCACCTGCTCTACAGCGAGCCCGTCGCCGCCATCGCCGACCCGTGGATCAGCTGCGCGGCGGTGGCGGCCGCGACGAGCCGGATCCTGCTCGGGCCGATGGTCACCCCGCTCTCACGACGGCGGGTGGCGGTGCTGGCCCGCCAGGCGGTCTCGCTGGACCGGCTCTCCGGGGGCCGCCTCGTGCTCGGCTTCGGACTCGGCGACGACGGTGCCGTCGGCGAGCTCTCCCGCTTCGGTGAGGAGGTCGACGCCCGGGCCCGGGCGGCGATGCTCGACGAGGGCCTGGACGTGCTGCGCGCGCTGCTCTCCGGGGAGGTCGTCGAGCACGACGGACCGCACGCCCCGGCCCGGGGGGTGCGCTTCCTGCCCACGCCCGTGCGGGAGGCCGGCATCCCGATCTGGATCGGGGGCCGGTGGCCGCACCAGGCCCCGCTGCGCCGGTCGGCTCGCTTCGACGGCGCGTTCGTCATCGGCGTGCCGTCGCCGGATGAGCTGGCAGGGGTGGCGGAGGGGTTGCCCAGCAACGGGTTCGACCTCGTCATGGACCTACCCGCGGGGGTGGACCCGCAGCCGTGGGCCGCGGCCGGGGCGACGTGGGTACTGACCCGGGTCGGCCCCCACGACATCGACCTCGAGCGCACACGAGCACTCGTCCGGGCAGGACCGGGGGCGTAGAACAGGACGATCCCCGCCACCGCCTCGTCGGGCTCGAAGGCCGGCCGCGAGGCACCAGCCGTGGACGTGCGGTAGCCGAAAGTGTCCTCGCGCAGGGCGGTGCGGCGCCGACGGGCTGGGGTGCGTCACGTGGTGCGCGCCCACAGCGTCCAGATCCGCTCGTCGAGCTCGAACAGCCCCGGGCCGGTGTGGAAGACGTCGGCGCGGGTGGGTGCGGAGCCTGCCGTGACCTCGATGCCGACCACGCGGAGGACGTCGTCGGCGAACCGGCGTGCGGACGTGGTCTTTCCCGCAGCGCGGGGGCCGGTCACCAGCACGGCGGACAGCTCCGCGAGCAAGGCCGTCAGCCTCGCGTCAGCACGTCTTGGTAGGTGCTCGCGATCGCTCACGCGAGCGGCAGTACACGTTCTGCGGCGCCTGCACTACACGTTCTACGGAGGTTGAAGTAAATGTTCTCGCGGGATCGCCGACCGCCAGCTCACCCCAGCAGCGCCGCGAGCAGGGCGGTGCGGGGGAACAGGGTCCGGGCGCTGGGCCCGGCCGACCAGGTGTGCGGGCCGACGACGACCTGGTCGAGGGCTTGCAGGTCCCGTCGCACCCACCGGAGCTCGTCGGTGACGTCCTGGACGGTGAGGTCGCGCCCGTCGCGGGACCAGCCGGGCCCGAGCTCGGGCAGCACCCGCCGGGCGAGCGCGTCCGGGCTCAGCGGACCGCGCACGAGCAGCGCGGTCGCCGTGGTGGCGAGCAGCCAGGCGAAGGTGCCCTCGCTCAGCGCGGTGCGGAGCCGATGGATCGTCGCGAGCTCGTCGTCGGCGGCCTTCGTGGCGTGCAGGACCCCGTGGCGCAGCCGGAGCAGCCCCACCTCGCGCAGCAGCGCGTGCAGCGCGACCAGGGGCAGGAGGTCGTCCTCGACCGAGGCGGGGCGGCCGAGGTCGTACCAACCGGGGTGCACCTCGTGCACGGCACGCACCACCGACCGGGGCAGCCGACCCCCCGGGGTGAGCTTGACCCCGTCGGCCAGTTGCAGCAGCAGGCGGACGGTGGCCGGCACCGCACCGGCGGTCTCGTTCACCCGCCGGTCGAGGGCGGCGAGGTCGACGCGAGCGGGGTCGAACCGCACCGGGTCCGGGGACCGGGTGGCCCAGGCCAGCATCTCGTCGTGCTCGGGGTCGGTCGGGTCGGCCAGCACGGCGCAGAGCTGCTCGTAGCCGGGGGCTCCGCCGCAGTCCTCCGGGGGGCACGCCCCTTCGGCGTCGACGCACCCCGCCCGGTCGCCGCCGGCTCCGACGACCTGCACGTCGTGCTCCCAGGAGTCCCCGAAGTCGTACACGTAGGTGAACGCGGTGGGCAGCGCCGACAAGCCGACGCCGGCCTCGTCGGTCTCCTCGAGCTCGGCGCTGTCCGGGCCGGGCGGCGCGTAGCGGGCGACCCCGGTCTCGAAGCAGTGCAGGTGGCTGTCGGTCCAGCCCATCGCGGCCTGCAGCAGCTGGTGGACCTCGGCCAGGGTGCTCGCGGCGGGGACGTCGAGGGTGCGCCGCACCGGCGGGTGGACGTCACGGAGCTGCACCTGCAGGCGGGTCGTGCGCACGGAGGGAGGCTAGCCAACCCGCGGCCGGCGCGAGATGGCCCGACGGCCTCTCACGCGGGCGCCTCCGCCGCGGCCAGGTCGGCGTGCTGCTGGCGCAGCTCTCGTTTCAGGATCTTGCCGCTGGGGTTCTTGGGCAGCGCGTCGCTGAGGACGACGTACTTGGGCCGCTTGTACCCGGCGAGGCGGGCCCGGCTGTGGGCGTCGACGTCGTCGGCGGTGATCGTGGCGCCCGGCTTGGGGACGACGACGGCGGTGACGGCCTCCACCCAGTAGGGGTGGCTGATGCCGAACACCGCGACCTCGGCGACGCCGTCGAGCTCGTAGATGGCCTCCTCGATCTCGCGGCTGGCGACGTTCTCCCCGCCCGTCTTGATCATGTCCTTCTTCCGGTCCACGACCGAGAGGTAGCCGTCCGTGTCGAGCACGCCGAGGTCGCCGGAGTGGAACCAGCCGCTCCGGAACGCCTCGGCGGTCTTCTCCTCGTCGCCGAAGTAGCCCAGCGTGGCGTGCGGGCTGCGGTGCACGATCTCCCCCACCTGCCCGGCCGGCACGGGGTTGCCGTCGTCGTCGACGACGACGGTCTCCACGTTGAGGGCGGCCCGCCCGGCCGAGCCGGCGTGCTCGAGCTGCTCGTGGGGCCGCAGGATGGTCGCCAGCGGGGCCAGCTCGGTCTGGCCGTAGAAGTTCCACAGCTGCACGTCGGGCAGGCGGCGCAGCAGCTCGCGCAGCACCGCGACCGGCATCGCCGACGCCCCGTAGTAGCCCTTGCGGAGGCTGGAGAGGTCGGTGCGGTCGAAGTCCGGGTGGCGCAGCAGGGCGATCCACACCGTCGGCGGGCAGAACAGCTTGGTGACGCCCTCGCGGGCGATCGTCGCCAGCAGGGTGGCGGGGTCCGGTCCCCGCGCGATGATGCTGGTCGCGCCGAGGTAGACGTCGACGGAGAAGAAGCAGTCGAGCTGGGCGCAGTGGTACAGCGGCAGGGCGTGCAGCTCCACGTCGTCGGCGCTCATCCCACCGTCGACGATGCAGCTGACGTACTGCGCGACGAGCGAGCGCGAGGAGAGCAGCACGCCCTTGGGGCGGGACTCGGTGCCCGAGGTGTACTGCAGGCGCAGCACGTCGTCGTCACCCACCACGACCTCGGGCGGGCTGTCGTCGCCCTGGGACCACCACGGGTCGACGTCCTCCCAGCCGGCCGGCGCGGCCCCGCCGGCGAGCCCGATCCAGCCCCGCACCGTGGCCTCCACCTCCGCGGTGGTCAGGGCCGCCTCCGCGACGCCGGCCAGCGCGTCCTCGGTCACGACCGCGCGCGCCCCGCTGTGGCGGAGGATGAAGGCGACCTCGTCGGGGCCCAGCATGAAGTTCACCGGCACCAGGACCACCCCGAGCCGGGCCGTGGCGAAGACGAGGACGGCGTACTGCCAGCAGTTGTGGCTGAGCAGCGCGAGGCGGTCCCCGGCGACCAGCCCCCGGTCGGCCAGCGCGTGCGCGACCCGGTTCACGGCGACGTCGAACTCCCGGTAGGTCACCCGCCGATCACCCTCGACCACCGCCAGCTTGCCCGGGAAGCGCTGGGCGCTGCGGTGCAGCAGGTCACCGAGCGAGTGCTGGCGGGCGCGGGCGATTGCGGCGTCGGTCCCCGCGGTGAACGTGGTGTCCATCGGGACTCGCCTTCTGGTGGCCGTGCGGGGCGGTGGCCGCCAGGCTCTTGGCCCAGCAGGACGGTGTCAAGAGCGTTGCCGCGGTCAGGCCCAGAACGCCTCGACCACCTCGTCGGCCACCCGCTCCAGCAGCGGCAGGTCCTCCAGCTCGGTGAGCCACTGCGTGGGCAGGGCGTCCACCCCGTGCGCGGCGCCCACGAGGTTGCCGCAGATCGCGCCGACGGAGTCGCTGTCGCCGGAGTGGTTCACCGCGGCGAGCAGGGCCGACGGCGCGTCGGGGGCGCGCAACGCGCAGAACACGGCCATCGCGAGCGCCTCCTCGGCCACCCACCCGGCGCCGAGCCGCTCGACCGCCTCCGGGGTGGGCGGGCCCTCGGCGGCCACCGCAATCCGCAGCGCGCGCAGGGTCTCGGCCGCACCCCCGCCGGCCGCGTCGAGCCGGTCGCACACCTCGTCCACCGCCACCGACAGCGGCACGCCGTCGACGAGGGCGTGCACGAGCACCGCCATCGCGGCCGCGGCGAACCGGGCGGTGGGGTGGCCGTGGGTGAGGACGGCACCGTCGATCGCCAGCTCCCACGCCTGCTCCGCCGGCCCGCCGAGCCAGCCGAACGGGGCGCTGCGCATCACGGTGCCGCAGCCCTTCGAGCTGGGGTTGGCCGGGTGCGAGCGGGTGCCCATCGTCGGCTCCCGCAACCCCGACAGGCACGCGTTGCCCGGTGCCCGGGAGGCCTGCAGCGACGGCTCGCGGAGCAACCCGGAGCGGTCACCCACCGGGCGGTCGGGGTCAACGCCCTGCGTGGTCAGCCACCGCGAGTACGCCCGCCACAGCTCGATCGTGACGTCGCCGCGCTGCCCGCGCAGCAGCCCCTCGGCGGTGAACAGCGTCAGCTGGGTGTCGTCGGTGATCGCGCCGAGCGCCCCGTAGGCCCGGGTCATCTCGGTGACGCCGTCGGGCCCGTGCTCCTCACGGATCTGCGCCAGGCTCGCGAACTC
Organism: Mycobacteriales bacterium; assembly: GCA_038234335.1. GTDB lineage: Bacteria > Actinomycetota > Actinomycetes > Mycobacteriales > Mycobacteriaceae > Rhodococcus_D. The sequence continues at coordinate 31,780 of JBBSUN010000005.1, read as the reverse complement.
GATGCCGGCGCCCAGCGCGTCGCCCACCGCCCCGCCGAGCAGGCTGCCCCGCACCCGTTCCGCCCACGTCAGCTCCACGGGGGGAGGTTACGACGGCGGGGTCCGCCAGCTGTCGATCACCGCACGCAGCTGGGCGAACGCGGTCGTCCCCCGGGCGTCGTCGGGCAGGTCGTCCAGAAACGCGGTGACCCGGTCGCGGAGCGCCCGCTCGCCGTCGGTGAGCACCCGTCATCGTGCGGGTCCAGCAGCGGCAGCTGGTCCTGGACGGCGTGGTGCAGGACCAGGTCGAGGAACAGCTCCAGCCGGCGCGCGCCCTCAGCCACCCCGTCGCCGCCCAGCACGAGCGCGGGGCCGCTCGTCGAGCGCGCCGGACCGGGGCCGCGAGTCCGGCCCCGTAGCCCCGCGGTTGTTTACCGTGTAAACTGTTACCTCAGCGTGATGTTCGCGCCGGCAGGGCGCCGGGGCGGGACGGGAAGGCGGTGCTCGTGACCCGACCGGACGACGCAGCGGTTCCCACCTCCCCGACCGTCGACGCCCTCACCGAGCTCACCGCGGCGCGGGTCGAGGCCGACCAGCTCCGGGAGGCCATGGCCGGGCGGGCGTACATCGAGCAGGCCAAGGGCATCCTCATGGCCGTCCACCGCATCGACGGCAACGCCGCGTTCGCCCTGCTGCGCGAGCGCTCCCAGCGGTCCAACACGCGGTTGCGCGACGTCGCCGCCGCCTTCGTCGCCGCCCAGGCGGAGCTGCTCGTCACCGCGGCGAACCCCCCGCCTGGTCCCGTCGAGGGCGTGCACGGGACCCAACGTCCGAGCCGGGACTTCGAGGCGGCGTTCGTCCACGCCCCCATCGGGATGGCCGTCGCGGACGAGGCCGGCGTGCTCGAGATGGTCAACCCTGCCCTGGCCCGGCTGCTCGGTGGGACCCCGGAGGCACTGGAGGGCAGCTCGCTGCTCGACGCCGTGCACCCCGAGGACCTCGGGGCGGCGCGGGAGGCGCAGCTGTCGATGCTGGCGCGCCCGGAGCGCACCGCCGTGCTGCGGCTGCGCCTGCGCGACGCGGCGGGGGACTACGTGCCGGCGACCGTGTCGGTGGCGAAGGTGCCGGGCCCCGACGGCTCGGTGACCCAGCTGGTGCTGCACGTCGAGGACGACACCGACCACCAGGACCAGGCCGAGGTGCTGCGCAGCCTGGCCCTGCACGACCCCCTGACGGGGCTGCCCAACCGTGCGCTGTTCACCGAGCGGCTCGAGCACGGGTGGGCCCGCCACCACCGCGCGGCGGCGCCGATCTCGCTGCTGTTCTGCGACGTCGACGAGTTCAAGTCGGTCAACGACACCCACGGCCACCCCGTGGGTGACACCGTCATGGTCGCGCTGGCGCAGCGGCTACGGGCGGGGGTGCGCCCGGGTGACACCGCCGCTCGGCTCGGCGGCGACGAGTTCGTCGTGCTCTGCGAGGACGCCGACCCCACCACCGCGGCCGCCGTCGCGCAGCGGTTGACGCGGTCCCTCGGTGAGCCCGTCGAGGTCGGCGGGGTGTCGGTGTCGGTCTCGGTGTCCATCGGGTGGGCCACCTCGACGCCGGACCAGGACGTGGCCGCGCTCATCCGGGCGGCCGACGACGCGATGTACCGGGTCAAGCGCGCCTGAGCCACCCGGCGTCAGCGGTCGGTGATCTCCCCGGCCTCGACGGTGCGCCTCACCACGGCGCGTGCCAGCTCCTCCACCTCGACCCCCGGGCGCCCGGAGCGCAGGTTCGCCAGCGCCTGGGTCCAGCGCTCGGGCTCCGCCTGCAGCTGCATCACCACCGCGCACACGTGGGCAGCGCCTGGCCGGCGACCCCGACCCGTCCCGGTCGGGGCTCCGCAGCCGGGACGGCGCCCAGCAGCGAGAGCAACGTGTCGACGCTGCCCCCGGCCGCCACCTGGTGCAGCACGGTGCCGAGCTCCGGCTCGATCGAGGAGCTGGGGCTCGGTGGGCTCATCGGGGGGTGTCCTCGTCGAGTCGGGTCGAGCCGGAGAGCACACGGTCGGCGAGCTCGGCCAGGCTGAGCTCCTGGCTGAAGGCGGCGGCCCGCGGCCGGGCCATCGCGTCCTCCACGCAGATGCCGAGGTGCACCGCGACCATGCCCGCCGCCTGGTGGACCGCGGCGTGGCCGTCGGTGAGGCGTGCCGGCCAGGACGACGGCTCGGTGGACGCGGCCCCGCTCGCGGACAGCTCGTCCAGGGCCACCTGGGTGACCGCGTCCACCGCCACCTGCACCGTCTCCAGCGAGGCCGCGTCCAACGGGCCCGCGGTGCGCCGGTAGAGCTCCAGCACGCCGAAGCAGGAGTCACCGACCAGGAGCGGGAAGGCGAACACCGCGGCAGCGCCGGCCGCGGACGCCTGCAGCGCGAACACCGGCCAGGTGGCCCGGGAGCCCTCGTCCTGCAGCCGCTCGGTGAGGACCGGGGCGAGGGTGCGGTAGGCGTCGAGGCAGGGACCCTCCGCGAGGGTGAACTGGAGCTCGTCGAGGTGCGCCGCGACGGGATCGCTGGCGTGCACGAGGTCGCGGCTGCCCGTGTCGATGATCATGGCGACGGAGGCGCCGTCCATCTCGAGGCCCTCGACCAGGGTCTGGCACAGCTGCTCGGTGCGGGGCAGCGCCTGTGCCGGCCACTCCCGCAGGCCCCGGTGCTCGCTCGGCAGTGGTTCGGGCCGGTCGCGCTGGTCGTCGTCCACGTCGTCCTCCACCTCGGTTGGCACCTCACCATGTCACTGCTCGGCGGCTCCGGCAGCGACCTCGTCGGGGTGGTGCGTCTCCGGTGCCCGCGCGGCCACCACCGCCGAGGCGGCCAGGACGACGGCGGTGAGGCTGAACGCCCAGCCGAAGCCGGCCGCGTCGACGAGGTAGCCGGCCAGCAGCGGGCCGATCACCGAACCCAGGTCGCCCGCCATCTGGTGGGCGGCGACGACGGTCCCCGCCCGGCCGGTGATGAGGTCGCCGACGACGGCCGAGGGGGCCGGCCCGAGCAGCCCCACCCCGGCGCCGAACACCGCCATGGCGACGAGGTAGCCGGGCAGGTTCTCCAGCCCCGCGAGCAACAGCATCCCCACCGCGCTCACCGCGGCCCCGACCACGATGACCGGCTTGCGGCCGCGGCTGTCGGCGATGCGGCCGGCGGGCAGCAGGAACACCGCCGAGACCAGCGCGGTCACCGTGAACCCGATGCCCACCCAGGCGACGTCGAGCGCCAGCGCCTGGGTCACGAAGATGGGGACGATGGCGAACCGCACGCCCATCGAGGACAGCCCGAAGGCGAACCGGGCGAGCAGGGCCGAGCAGTAGGCCGACCAGCCCAGCGCCTCCCGCAGCGACGTCGTCGCTTCCGGGGCCTTGCCGGCGCGCGCGTCGAGCTCGCGACGGGGCAGCAGCACCATCCCGATGCCGCCGGCCACGGCCAGGGTGCCGGCGTAGAGGAAGAACGGGGCGCGCAGCGACGTGGCGGTGACGAGGCCGCCGATGGCCGGGCCGGCGATGCCCCCGACGAGGAAGCCGCCCTGGAAGATGCCCTGCGCGGTGGCCCGCTGGCGCGCCGGGACCGAGCGCAGCAGCAGCGTCGTCGAGGCGATGGTGAACACCGCCGAGCCGATCCCGCCCGCCCCGCGCAGCAGCAGCAGCTGCAGGTAGGTCTGGCTCAACCCGGCCAGGCCGGAGGAGACGGCGACGACGACGATCCCCGACGCCAGCGCGGTGCGCTCCCCGATCCACTCCACGAACCGGCCACCGCCCAGCGCCGAGAGCAGCCGGGTGAAAGCGAAGATGCTGACCACCGCGCCCGCGGCGGTGTTGCCCACCCCGAACGACGACGCGAACAGCGGGATGGCCGGGGCGACGACCCCGTAGCCGACGGCGACGGCCACCGCGACCATGACGAGGATCCCGACCTCGCGGGGCAGCCCGGCCAGCGGGTTGGTGGGTCGACGCACGTCGGGTGAGGGTGCCAGGTGCGGCGGGGCGGCGCCTCGCCGGGCGTGCGGGTGGGCGGCACCCGTCGGGCGGGTCACGCGTTCGGGTAATGGTGCTGGTGGTCGAGGTGCGCTCATCCGATTCTGACTTCGTGCGCCGACGACGACCGAGGTCCCACGCCCGACAGCTCCTGCGCGACGAGCTCTCCGGGCACCTGCGGGACCAGCGATGGCGGATCCTGCGGCTCCTGACCGGACTCCTCGGGCTCTGCGGTGCCTACGCCGGGCTGCTCCTCTGGCTCGACGCACCGCCGTTCTGGGTCGGGATGGTGCTGGGTGTCGCGCTCGCCGTCGGACCGAGCGCCGTGCTCGTCGGGTTCATGAACGACGAGCGACGCTTCGTCCGCTACTGGGGGATCGTGGTCGAGGAGGACGACTCGCGGAAGCTGCTCGAGACCAGCCCGGTGGTGTGGACCGTGCAGCACCGGGTCGAGTTCCACGGCTTCGACGTCGACCACGTGGTGACGACGCCGGCGGGGGTGCTCGCGGTGGAGACCAAGTGGATGTCGCGCTGGGACCCGTCGTGGACCGCGCAGCACCGGCAGCAGGCGCTCCGGGGAGCCCGGTCGGTGCGCGCGTTGCTGCGGAGCAAGGGGTTTCCCGGCCTGGAGGTCCGGGCGGTGCTCGTCGTCTGGGGTCCGGCCTCGAAGGACCTTCCCGACGAGCACGTGCTCGACGGGGTGCTCGTCCTGCCCGGCCCGCGCGCTGCGGCCGGGTTGGTGCAGCTCGCTACCGGTCCGCTGGACCGGGCCAGGGCCGACGAGATCGACGCAGCGCTGCGGGCGTTCATCGACGTGCGCGACGAGTACCGACGACGGACCACGGTGCCGGTGCAGCAGCGGCGGCCGTCACCGGTTCAGCCGACTCCTGTGCTCCCCGACCGTTGACCGTCGCGTTGACGTCGGCCCTGGACCACCTCCCGGGCCGCGAAGTCCGTCACCACCCAGGCCTCGATGACCAGCCGCTACCGGGGCCGCTGACGGCAGCGGTGTCCCGACGCCGCGGCTCTCAGCCCAGGTCGGCCCGGTCGGCGGCGGCGGTCCCCGCGGCCCAGCCGACCGCGTCGACCCGGGTCCGGCGGGCGGCGCGGACCCGGGGGAACAGGGCGGTGAACGCCGTCTCCACCGCCTCGGTGCGCTCGGCGAGCACGGGTACCAGCTCCGCCCCGTAGGTGCGCGCCGCGTCACCCCGGGCGGCGGCGCGGGCGTCGGTGAGGCGCTGCCCGATCCGCTCGGCGTAGGCGAAGAGGAACCCGCGGCGGAAGCGGCGGTCGCGGCCCAGCCCGGTGCGGCCGGCCTCCTCCACCGCCCGGTCCGCCTGCACCAGCAGCGAGGCGAACAGCACCGCGACCAGCTCCAGGTCGTCCGGGTGGCCCACCACCGTGGCCAGGCCCACCGAGTGCGTCCACACCACCCGCACCTCGTTGGCCCGGCCGACCGCGTCCAGCAGCTGCACCTTGGCGCCCGCGTACGGGTCCGCCACCGGCACCCGTCGGGCCCGCACCACCGACGGGGAGTGCGTGCGGGCGGCGAGCACGGCGGCGTCGATCGCGTGCCGGGTGAGCAGGTCCTGCGCCTTGGCGCTCAGCGCCTCCGCCTCCTGCGGGTAATCGGTGGACTCGGCCTTGGCCAGCAGTGCCCGGATCCGGGCGAGCACCTTCGGGTCTACCCCCGCCACCGCCTGCCCCGCCAGGTCCGGCCCCGCCGGGGCCCGCCCCCACTGCGACGGCACCGGTCCGAGCGCCTCCAGCGGGGGGAGCTGGCGCAGCAGCCCCAGCAGGCGCAGCCCGTCCCGCCACCCGTCCTGCGCACCCAGCTCCTCGCGGAACACCCAGTCGCCCACCACGAGCCCGGCTTGGGTGTGGCTGCGCCCGAGCGCGGCGAGCTGCGCGGCCCACTCCGGCGGCGCACCGGGCACGGGTGCGTGGACCACCAGCTCCTGGGCGAGGCGCAGCACCCGTCGGGTCAGCCGTCCGCCCACCACGTGCAGCACCTCGGTGGGCTGCCAGCCCGCCTCGTACCGTGCGTCCAGGGCCTGGCGCAGCGCGCGGCTCAGCACCCCGCCGGTGTCGACGTCGGGGTCGGTGACGGTCAGCGCCAGCACGTGCCGCTCCAGCTCTGCGGGGTCCGCGGCCGGCCCGTGCGCGGCCCACGCACCGCTGGTCAGCAGCCCGTCGAGCAGTGCCGCCCGCTCCTGCTCACGGGATCGACGGGTGAAGGTGCGGGTCATCGGAGCAGTGTGGGGGCGCGCACCGACAGAACCGGGCAGGATCACCCGCGTGCTGCCGCCCGACGACCACGTGCACTCGGAGTTCTCCTGGGACACCGGCCCGAGCTCGAGCATGTGGCGGGCGTGCGCGGAGGCCGTCGGGCTCGGCGTGCCCGCCGTGGCGTTCACCGAGCACGTCGACTTCACCGCCTGGGCCCCGGGCGACCACCCGCTCACCGCGCACGGCCGCCCCCGCCACCCCGGCCGCTACGCCCACCTCGACGTCGAGGGGTACCTCGCCGAGGTCGAGCGCTGCCGGGCGGACTTCCCGGACCTGGTGGTGCGCACCGGGATCGAGACCGGGGAGCCGCACCTGTTCGCGGGCAGCGTGGCCGACGTGCTGGCCCGCCTGCAGCCGCAGCGGGTGCTGGGCTCGCTGCACTCGGTGATCCGCGACGGCGAGCTGGTGGGGGTGAACCGGGTGCTGCGCGGGGACCGCGGGGATGCCGACCCGCACGGCGTCGTCGTGGAGTACTTCACCGAGCTGCTGGCCATGGTCGAGTCCTCCGACGTGTTCGAGGTGCTGGCGCACTGCGACTTCCCCCGCCGCTACTGGCGGGAGGGCGGCCGCACGCAGCGCTTCCGCGAGCGCGACTTCGAGGAGCAGTACCGAGCCGTGTTCACCGCCCTGGCCGCCTCGCACCGCGTGCTGGAGATCAACACGGCCAGCCCGCTCGCGTCGACGACGCTGGTCCGGTGGTGGCGCCAGTGCGGCGGCCGCGCGGTGAGCCTGGGCAGCGACGCCCACCTGCCGTGGAACGTCGGGCAGCACTTCGCGACGGCCCGCGACGTCGTCACCGCCGCCGGCTTCCGGGCGGGGCAGGACCCGCTGGACTTCCTGCGGGTCTGACCGTCAGCAACCCGGGGGGTGCATCCGGGTGCCCCGCGTGGTCCACTACCCGCTCGTCGCACCCACCGCTGATCGAGGGAGCTGTCCGTGAACGCCAGCATCTTTGCCGCGGCCACCCACGTGGGCCAGGTGCGCACCAACAACGAGGACGCCTGGGGCTCGGGTGACGAGCTGTGGGTGGTCGCCGACGGCATGGGCGGGCACGCCGGGGGCGAGGTGGCGAGCCGGATGGTGGTGCAGCGCGTGCTCGAGGCCGCCCCGCGCGACGCCGACGCGCTGCGCGCCGCCTTCGTCGCCGCCCACGCGGGCGTGGTCGCCGCGGCCGAGGCCGACGACAGGCTGTTCGGCATGGGCACCACCCTGGTCGCCGCCGCCCGCACCACCGACCGTCGCGTCCTGGTGGCCAGCGTGGGCGACAGCCGGGTCTACCTGCTCGCCGACGGCACGATGACCGCGGTCACCCGCGACGACAACGAGGCGCAGCAGCTGCTCGACGACGGGGTCCTCACGCCCGAGCAGGCGCGGGTGCACCCGGGGCAGTTCATCCTCACCGCGTCGATCGGGGCGCACACCCGCGCGGCCGTGCCGAGCGTCGACGAGCTCCCGGCCGCCGCCGGACGGCTGCTGCTGTGCACCGACGGGCTCAACGGCGAGCTGGACGACGCGGCCATCGCGGGGCTGCTCGCCGACGGCACCCCGGAGCAGGCGGCGGCCCGGCTGGTCACCGCGGCCGTGCAGGCCGGGGGCCGCGACAACGTGACCGTGCTCGTCGTCGACCTGTAGGGCCGCTCCGACGGTTCGGAAGATCTGTGGTCGTCCCACGACCACAACCCTGCCGGAGCGGCGCGGTCGGGTCGCTCAGAGCAGCAGCGCGACCACGACGACGGCGACCACGAGCACCGCGACGGCCACCAGCACGGGCAGCCCGAGCGACGGCCTCGTCGGCTCGTTCGAGCCCATCCCCGCACCCCCGGTGACGGTGGAGGTCGACTCGGCGTCGCGCGGTGCGTGCTGCACCCGCCGCTCCGCCTCCGGGGCCCGGCCGGCGCGCACCCGCTCCAGCGCCTCGGCGGTGGCGTCGGCGTAGCCACCGACCACGACGAGCACGTCGTCGACCTCCCGGCCCGAGGCCTCCGCCAGCGCCGGGGCCTGCGTCCGCAGCGCGGGCACCCCCTCGAGCTGGGCGGCCAGCGCCGCGGCGGAGCGGGCGTCGGCCTCGGGGTCGCCGCCGACGAACTGCAGCTCGGCGGGGTCGCGCAGCCGGGTGGTCTCCTCGGCCAGGGCCTGGAGCAGGTCGGTCGCGTCCTGCGGTCTCACCGCGCCACCTTCAGGCTCAGCAGGTGCTGCCCGCCGCCGCCGGTCACCTCGGTCTCCAGGGTGAGCTCGGGGGCGTAGCGGGTGAGCCGGTCGAGCAGCCAGGTGCCGGCGGCATCGGCGTCGGCGACGGACGGGCAGCGGGCGACGACCTCGCGCCCCCCCTTGCGGCTCAGCCGGTCCACGACCCCCACGATCGGCGCGGGATCCAGGACGAAGAGCTCCGGTGACCACGGCACCACCGGCGCCACCGCGCCCTTGCGGGTGTTGCACGCCCGGTGCGCGAGCCGCTCCTGCGCCACCTTCTTGCCCTTGCCCGTGGTGACGGCGTCCACGCTCGGGCCGCGCCCGTCGTTCACCGAGCGCTCCGGGTCCACCGGCTCGTCGCACAGCCAGCAGCGCCACCCGGCGCGCGCACCCACCTGCTCCAGGTTGCTCATTCCCCGCACGGTACGGGCGTGGCACGGTGGGGGGATGACGGACCAGTGGCACCGGGACCTCGACCAGCCCGACCTCCCCCACCCCGACCTCCGGCACGTGCGCGCCGCCGACCTCACCGGCGACACCGCGCAGACCGGCGGCATGGACCGCCGTGAGGCGATCAGCGGCACCACGGTCGGCTCCCGGTCGATCTGGATGGGCCAGACCCACGTCGGGCCGGGGGTGTCCTCCGGCGACCACCACCACGGCGCGACCGAGACGGCCATCCACGTGCTGCGCGGCCACCCGGTCTTCGTCTTCGCCCGGGCCGGATCGTCGGAGGGCGAGGACGAGGTGCGGCTGGAGACGAGCCCGGGCGACTACGTCTTCGTCCCGCCGTTCACCCCGCACCGGGAGGAGAACCCGGGGGCGGACGAGGCCGTCGTGATCATCGCCCGGGGCAGCCAGCAGGGTGTGGTGGTGAACCTGCCGAGCCTCTGGCCGCAGGAGGGCTAGCGCGAGCGCACGCTCAGCGCGCAGAGCCCGCCCCACACGATCCCGACGGCCGCACCCTTGCGGCGCGCGCCCCGGCTCGGCAGCGACGTCCCCAGGATGACGGCGTCGGCCAGGTCGCACGCGACGCGCACGGCGACGGCCGTCCGCACCGCGCGCGGGGAGGAGGCCAGCACCATGGCCACGCCCGAGGCGAGGTCGCGCCCGCTCACCGCCCGGCACAGCGTGGCGGTGGTGGGGCTGACGGAGCCGTCGGCCTCGGTGAGCTCGCACGGGCCGGCGAGCACCTTGGGCGAGGCGAGGACGGCCAGGGAGTAGGCCGCCGTGAGCGCGCCGGTGATCTTGACGTAGGGCAGATCCGCGAGGAAGGGCACAGCACGACGGTAGTCCGGCGCCCAGCCCCGGGCCCCCCTAGCGTGACCGGATGGGCGCCGACGGTCGGACGAGGCACTACGGACAGTTCTACGGTCTCGACCCGGTGCGCACCGGTCCGCCGCTGTGGCTGGTGCACGGCAACTGCCAGGCCGAGGCGCTGCGGGTGCTGCTGGCCGGGGCTGCGGAGTCGTCCGGGGAGATCGTCACCGTCCGCATCCCGCCGGTGCACGAGCTCACCGCCGAGGACGTGCCGCACCTGGACGCGCTGCTCGCCCGCACGCAGGTGCTGCTCAGCCAGCCCGTGCGCGCCGGCTACCGCGACCTCCCGCTGGGCACCGACGACGTGTCCGCGCGGCTGCCCGCCGGGGCGCGGGTGCTGCGCTGGCCGGTGACCCGGTACGCCGGGCTGCACCCGTACCAGGTGATCGTGCGCAACGCCCGGGACCGCTCGCTGAGCCCACCCGTGGTGCCTTACCACGACCTGCGGACGGTGGCGGTGGCGCTGGGGTCCCCGGACGCGTGGTCCCACCAGGCGCCGCCCGCGGCGGTCCGGGCGGCCGCGGAGGCCTCGGTCGCCGAGCTGGCGCGCCGCGAGCAGGCGCAGTGCGACGTCGGGGTCTCCGACGTGTTCGCCCCGCCGGCGGTCGATCTCGCGCACACCATCAACCACGTCGGCAACCGGGTGCTCGGGGCGCTGGCCGCACGGCTGCAGGAGGCGGGCGGGGTGACGGCGGCGGTGGCCGATCCGGGCCGGGACCTGCTCGGCGGGATCCGCGCGCCGCTGCAGGCGCACGTGCTCGACGCGCTCGGGCTCGACGCGGCACCGCAGGAGCGCTGGACGACCGGGGAAGGCGAGCTCGACCCCGACGACGTGCACGCCGTGCAGCTGGCCGCCTACCGCGCCGACCCGGGGTGGACCGACGCCGCGGTGGCCCGGCACGGGGAGCGGATGGAGCTGCTGGGGCTGGCGGGCTAGGGCCCTACCGCTAGGTTGCGCCGGTGTCCACGACACCGGGCGAGCAGGAGCGGGCGGTCGAGGCCCTGCGCGCCCTCGTGCGGATCCCGACGGTCTCCGACCGCGACCCGGCGCGGGTCGACACCGCGGTCTTCGACGCCGCCCTCGCCGAGCTGGCCCGGCACTTCCCGCTCCTGCACCGCCTCGAGACCACCCGCATCCACGGCCACGGGCTGCTCGTCCACCTCCCCGGCACGTCCTCGGCACGTCCGGTCGTGCTCATGGCGCACCTCGACGTCGTGCCCGTCGAGGACGGCTGGCGCCACGCTGCGGTCGGCGGCGACCTCGTCGACGGCGTGATCTGGGGTCGCGGGACCCTGGACGACAAGGGCTCGCTGGTCGCGATCTGCGCCGCCGTCGAGGCGGTGCTGGAGCGCGGAACTGTTCCGGCGCAGGACGTCTGGTTGTCGTTCGGCTGCACCGAGGAGGTCTCCGGCGACGGCGCCCCGGAGGCCGTCGCCGAGCTCGTGCGGCGCGGGGTGGCGCCGTGGTTCGTCCTCGACGAGGGGGGCGCGATCGTCCACGACGCCTTCCCCGGCGTGGCCGCCCCGATCGGGGTCGTCGGGGTCAGCGAGAAGGGGGTCACCTCGGTCGAGCTGCGGGTCGAGGGCGCGGGCGGGCACGCCTCCACGCCGTCGCGCCGCGGTCCCACTGCCCGGCTCGCCCGCGCGATCACCCGGCTGGACCGCGCGTCGATGGCGCCCTCGCTGCCCGAGCCCACGGTCGAGCTGCTGCGCCGGATGGCGCCGCACGCCCCTGCGGCGGTGCGCCCGGTGATGGCCCGCGCCGCCCGCCTCGCGCCGGTGCTCGCCCGCGTCCTGGTCGCGGCGGGCCCGGAGCCGGCCGCCCTGACGCGCACCACGTTCGCGGTGACCACCCTCTCGGGCTCGCCCGCGCTCAACGTCATCGCCGCGACCGCCCGGGCCGGGGTGAACATCCGGGTCACCGTGGGCGACACCGTGGCGCAGGCGCTGGCGCACGTGCGACGGGTGGTCGCCGACGACGGGGTCGAGATCGACGTGCTCGAGCGCAACGAGCCCAGCCCGGTCTCCCCGCGCGACGACGCCTTCGCCCTGCTCGAGCGCACGATCGGCGCGGTCTTCCCCGACGCCGTCCCCGCGCCGTACGTGGTGATGGCGGCCACCGACTCCCGCTTCTTCACCGAGATCTGCGAGCGCGTGTACCGCTTCGCGCCGTTCCGGATGACCGCCGCGCAGCGCCGGTCGATCCACGCCCGCGACGAGCACCTGCGCGTGGAGGACTTCCTCGACGGGGTGCGCTGGTACGCGAGGCTGCTCGAGAGCCTGCCCGGGAGCACCCCGTGAGCACCCCGATGAGCACGGTGACCGTCGGCACCCGCACCCGGGGGCTCGCCGCCGTCGTCGGCTTCCTGGTCTGCGTGGAGCTGGCCAGCGGCATCCTGCAGGGCTTCTACACCCCGATCTTCAGCGACCTCGCCGACCACCTGCGCATCGCCGACGCCGACGTCAACTGGTTCGAGGCCGCCCAGCTGATCGTCTCCGCCCTGCTCGTCCCGCCGCTGTCGCGCCTGGGTGACCTGGTGGGGCACAAGCGGGTGCTGCTGCTCTCCACCGCCGTCACCGCGCTGGGCTCCTGGGTGCTCGTGCTCGCGCCGTCGTTCGCCACGTTCCTGGTGGGCTGGGCGCTGCAGGGCGCGTACGTCGTGTGGCTGCCGCTGGAGGTGGCGATCATCTACCGGCGCACGGCCGGCAGCGGGCGGCAGGGCGTGCTGACCCGCCGGGGCGCGGCGGTCCTCGTCGGTGCCCTCGAGCTGGCCGTCATCGTCGGCGCCCTCACCTCCGGTGCCCTCGTCGGCACCGTCTCCATCCCCGCGCTGCTCTCGCTGCCGGCGATCGCCGTGACGCTGTGCCTGGTCGTGGTGTGGTTCGGCGTCGAGCACGCGCCGGGCACCGCCACCGGGGGCTTCGACTGGGGCGGCCTGGTGCTGGTCAGCATCGTGCTGGGCCTGGTGATGGGCGGGCTGGTGGCCCTGCGGCTGGCGGGCCCCGCCTCGGTGCTGCCGTGGCTGCTCATCCTGGCCGGGCTGCTCGCGCTGGTGCCGTTCTGGCGCTTCGAGGCGGCGCGGGACGACCCCGTCATCGACGTGCGCCTGCTGGCCACCGCAGGCCAGTGGCCCGTGCAGCTGACCGCGTTCCTGTTCGGGATCTCGGTGCTGGGGGCGCAGATCCCGCTGTCGACCTTCGCGCGGACCGACCCCGACGTGGTCGGCTACGGCCTCGGCGCCGACGCGTCGTTCGTCTCGACCCTCATCGGCGTGTACGTCGTCCTGCTCGCCGTCGGAGCCTTCACCCTGCCGCTGACCACCCGCCTGCTCGGCGAGCGCGGCGCGCTGGTCGCCGCGTGCCTGGTGGTGGCGCTGGGCTACGGCCTGTGGCTGCCCCTGCACGGCTCCACCGGGCAGGCGCTGGTGAACATGGCCGTCATCGGCCTCGGCTCCGGTGCGCTCGTCGCCGCCCTCCCGGCGATCGCCGCCGCCGCCGCGCCACCCACGCGCACCGGGTTCGCCACCGGGATGACCAACGCGACCAAGACCGTGGGCGGCGCGTTCGCCTCCGCCGTCTTCGCGATCGCGCTGACCTCGGCCGGCTCGATCGGTGACCCGGTGCAGGGCCACGCCCCGCTCTCGGGCTACCTCACCGTGTGGGCGGTGTGCTCGGCCGCCGCCCTGGTCGCCGCGGTCGTGCTGGTGACGCGCCCCGCCGCCGGGGGCTGAGCGTCGGGCGCGATCGTCCCGGAACGACGTGGTGCGCGCACGACGCGCCGGAGCGACCGGCTCAGAACCCCCGGGAGCCGCCGCCTCCGCCGCCGAACCCCCGGGAGCCGCCGCCGCCCCCGCCGAATCCCCGCGAGCCGCCCCCGCCCCCGCGGCCACCTCGAGCACCGCCCACCATGCTGCCCAGGATGCCGCCGATGACGAGGCCGCCGACCCCACCGCCGCGCCGGCGGCCGTACCCACCCCCGTAGCCGCCCCCGAAGCCGGACCCGCCCCACCCGCCGGAGCGGGACTGCCGGTCGTGCTCGGCCTGCTGGGCCGCGGCCCGGGCCGCCTCGGCCTGGCGCTGCGAGGCCCGGTTCGCCGCGCGCCGCCCGGCCACCACCTGCTCGGCCTGCTCCACCTCGTCCTCGATCGCGAGCAGGCGCTCCAGCCCCGCCGACACCGGGGTGCTGCCGTCGCGGACCGACGCCAGCAGCACGGCCAGCTCGTCGTCGCGGTCGGTGGGGGAGGGCAGGTCGTCCCCGGGCACCTCGATGCGCAGGGCCGCCGCGTCGTCGGCGAGGCGCTGGGCCTCGGCGCGCACCCGGGCCACCTCGTCGCTCCACAGCCGCTCCCAGCCACCGCCGGCGCGCAGCAGGGTCAGGTGCCGCTCGGTGCGGTCCAGCCCGGCGACCATCCGCTCCAGCTGGGCGGCCTCACCGTGCGGGTCCGGTGAGCTGCCCTGTCGCCCCTCGATCTCGCGCAGCGCCACGTCGACGTCGTTCAGCTCGGCGGACAGCCGGGAGGCGTCGACCCCGTCGGGCAGGCCCTGGACGAGGATCTGCAGGTTGTCCAGCCGCTCCCGGGTCTGCACGACGGTGAGCCCGTTGGCCGCGGACTGCTCCGCGGCGTCGGCGGTGGCCGCCTCGGCCTGCTTGCCGCGCTGCACCTTCCGGTAGCCCAGCCACCCGAGGACGGCCACGACGACCACCCCGCCGATCCCCAGCAGGCTCCACGGGAACCCGCCGGAGCCGCCCCCACTGCTCCCGGACGCCGCGCCCGTCCCGCCGGCCAGCTGCGACCGGACCACGTCGAGCCCGGCGAGCATGCCGTCGGTCCACCGCCCGTCGGCGAACGGTGTGGCCATCGCGTCGAGGACCGGCCCCTTCCGGAGGTCGACCCCGCTGCCGAAGAAGACGCCGACCTGTCGGTCCTGCACGCCGACGGCGAGGACGACGGTGCTCGCGGGGGGCCGGCCGACCGTCGTGTCGAGGTTGCCGCCGGAGTCGGGGTACGTCGCGAAGACGACGTCCACCGACAGCCCCGAGGCGGCGCTGGTCAGCCGACCGGCGTCGAGGATCCCGGCGACGTCCTGCACCGAGCCCGCCGCGAGGGCCGCCGGCGCGGCCGCGAGGAGCCCCAGCAGGGCCGTGACCAGCACCAGCAGCACCCGTCGCACCATGGGAGCGGACCCTACCGGCGTGGCGGGGTCCCACCCTCCGTGTTCGTCCGGCTACAGTCCGCCGTCCCCCCGCCCGATGAGAAGAAGATCAACGCAACGGAGCGGTCGGAGGATCGTGGTGAGCCGTCGTCGCAAGCGCCTCGCGTGGCCGCTGGTGCTGTCACTGGTGTTCGTCGCCCTCGGTGGTCTGCTCACCCTGCTGGCCTTCGTCGCGCTGTCCCACGCCGGTGAGGGCCTCCGCGACGACGGCCACCTCATCAACGTGGCCGGTCGGCAGCGGATGCTCTCCCAGCAGATCTCGCTGGACACCGCCGAGGTGCTCGCCGCGCCGGACGCCACCGCCCGGGCGACCGCCCGCACCCAGCTGGCCGACGTCGTCGACGAGATGCGGCAGCGACAGCGCGGGATCGTGCAGGGGGACGCGGACCTGCGGCTGCCGCCGACCACGGACCTGGTGCGCCAGTGGTACACCGAGGCCGGCGGGGCCGACCTGGGCGCCGCGCTCGACGTGTTCTGGGCCGACGCGGCCGTCGTCGCCGACGGCAGCGCGAGCGGCCCAGCCGTCCAGGAGGCGGCCGCCCGCGTCCGGGCCGCGGCCGCCGGCCCCCTGCTGGCCGACCTCGACACGGTGGTCACCCGCTTCGACCAGGGCAGCTCCGACCGCCTCGACGACTTCCACCGCCTCGTCCTCAGCACCGGGGCCGGGGTCTTCCTGACCGGGGGGGCCGTCGTCGCCACGGTGTCGGCGCTCGTGCGCCGCGACCGCCTCCGCCTCGTGGCCGCGCGGGCCGAGGCGCTGGCCTCGCAGTCCGAGCTCGCCGTCCGCACGCGCTTCGCCGACAGCGTGCTGGCCACCGTCGGGGCCGGGGTGGTGGCCGTCGACCCGGCCGGGCGCATCGTCGTCCGCAACCCCGCCCACCGACGCATGTCGGGCATCGGGCCGGACGCGCCGATCGACGCCGGGTACTACGACGGCCGCACCGCCACCCGCAGCGCCGACGGGACCGTGCTCGTGCGGGCGACGAGCCCGGTCTCCCGGGCCCTGGCCGGGGAGGCGGTGGACGACCTGGTGGTGACGATCAGCCACCCGGTGGAGGGCCCGCGCGAGCTGATCGTCAGCGCGCAGCAGATCACCGACACCGACGGCAGCGTGCTCGGCGCCGTCGCCGTGGCCACCGACATCACCGCGGAGCGGCGGGTCCAGCAGCAGCTGCGCGCGGCCGCGGACTTCCAGGCCGCCGTGCTCACCGCCTCGCCCGACACCATCTACGTGGTCGACCTGCGCACGGGCAAGCACGTGTGGACCTCCCGCTCGCTGGTCGACATGCTCGGCTACACCCCGGCCCAGCTCGCGGAGCTGGGCGAGGACCTCTACACCCGGCTCGTGCACCCCGACGACGTCGACGCGACCCGCGCCGGCAACCTCGAGGTGGCGGACCTGCCCGACGGGGCGCTGTTCCGGCAGCGCTACCGGGTGCAGCACGCCGACGGCGGGTACCGCTGGCTCTCCCGGCGCCTGACCCCCTTCCGCCGCACGGCCGAGGGCACCGTCGTCGAGGCGCTGGGGGTGGCGCGCGACGTGACGTCGGTGGTCGTCGCCGAGGACGCCCTGCGCCGGGCCGCCCTGCACGACCCGCTCACGGGCCTGCCCAACCGGCTGCACCTCGCGGAGACGATGGCGGGCGTGCTCGCGGCGGCGACCGGGGAGGTGGCCCTGCTGTTCTGCGACCTCGACGGGTTCAAGGCGGTGAACGACACCGGCGGCCACGCGGCCGGGGACGCCGTCCTCGTCGCCACCGGCGCCCGGCTGCGGTCCGCGGTCCGCCCCGGTGACCTCGTCGCCCGGGTCGGCGGGGACGAGTTCGTGGTGCTGCTCGTGCCGCCGGCGGGCGGGGAGACCCCCGAGGCGCCGGCCGCCGGCCCCGCCGCCGTCCGGGTCGCCGAGCGCATCAGCGCGGCGCTGCAGCAACCGGTGCCGCACGGCGGGGTGCAGCACCGGGTGACGGTGAGCACCGGCATCACGCTCGTCGCCCCCGGCACCGACCCGGACAGCGCCCTCGCCGAGGCCGACACCGCCATGTACGAGGCGAAGCAGCGCGGCAAGAACCAGCACCGTCTCGTCGCGACGCCGCGCTGACGGGGCCGGTGTCACCCCGGGGCTCGCGACCGACCACGCTGGGCGCCATGAGCCCCGACCCGTCCGCCCCCGACCCGTCTGCCCTCGACTCGGCCGTCCAGGACACCGACGACTGGGGGGTGGCCCGCCGCTGGCTCGACGACACCGAGGCCGAGGTCATCCCGTCGCCGGGGACGGTGGCGGCGCTGCGCGCGGTGATCGGCACGCCGCCGGACGACCTCGAGGTGCGCGCGCCGATCGTGCTCGCCCCCGGGCGCTCCCGCGACCTGCCCGCCGGCGAGCTGGTGTGCGAGGACGGCCGCCGGCGCCCGGTGGGCGGCCCCGCCCCCGACGACCTGCCGCTGGGCTACCACCAGCTGCACCCCACCGACGGGCCTTCGCGGCGGGTCATCGTGTCGCCCGGTCGCTGCCACCACCCCGACGCGCTGCGCGAGTGGGGCTGGGCGGTGCAGCTGTACGCCACCCGGGGGGCCGGCAGCCACGCGACCGGCGACCTCGCCGACCTGCGCGCCCTGCGGGAGACCGCACAGGCCCAGGGGGCGGGGTTCCTGCTGGTGAACCCGCTGCACGGGGTGGCGCCGACGCGCGAGCAGGAGACCAGCCCCTACCTGCCCGCGACCCGCCGCTTCCGCAACCCGCTGTACCTGCGCCTGGAGGAGGTGCCCGGCGTGGCGATGACCGACGCCGAGCGGGCGGAGGGGGCGCGGCTGGGTGCCCTGGACACCCTGGACCGCGACGCCGGCTGGGCGCTGCACGTGCAGGTGCTGCGGCGGGCGTTCACGTCGTCGGCGGCATTCGAGGACCCGGCGTTCGAGGGCCCGGCGTTCGGGGCCTGGCGCGCGCAGCAGGGGGAGCCGCTGGAGCAGTGGTCCCGCTGGTGCTGCCTCGCCCGGACCCACGGCGACGACTTCCACGACTGGCCCACGCAGCTGCAGGACCCGGCCACCGCGGAGACCGATCCCGCCGAGGTCACCTTCCACGCCTGGCTGCAGTGGTGCCTGGCCGTGCAGCTGGAGGCGGCGTGCGCGGGGATGACCGTCCTGCAGGACCTGCCCATCGGGGTCTCGGGCGGCGGCGCCGACGCCTGGGCCTGGCAGGACGTGCTCGCCGCGGGCGTGACCGTCGGTGCCCCCGCGGACGCGTTCAACGCCCTCGGCCAGGACTGGGGGTCCCCGCCGCTGGTGCCGTGGCGGCTGCGCCTGGCCGGGTACGAGCCGTTCGTGCAGTCGGTGCGGGCGACCCTCGCCGGGGCGGGGGGCCTGCGGATCGACCACGTCATGGGCCTGTTCCGGCTGTGGTGGGTGCCCGCCGGGATGAGCCCCGCCGACGGCGCCTACGTCCGCTACCCGTGGCGGGACATGCTGGCGATCGTCGCGCTGGAGAGCCACCGGGCCGGGGCCCTCGTCGTGGGGGAGGACCTCGGCGTGGTCGAGGACGGGGTCCGGGAGGCGCTGGCGGAGCACGACATCCTCAGCTACCGGGTGCTGTACTTCGAGGACGACGAGCCGGCGGGCTACCCCGTTGACGCGATGGCCGCGGTGAGCACCCACGACCTGCCGACCGTCGCCGGGCTGCTCGACGGCTCCGACGTGGCCGAGATGGTGGCGCTCGGGCTGGGCAGCGCGGGCGAGCTCGCCCCCGGGCGCCAGGAGATGCTCGACGTCATCGGAGCCGGCGGCGGTTCGGACGCGGGCGAGGCGGTGCTGGCCGCGCACCGGCTCCTGGGGCGGGCCCCCAGCGCGCTGCTGTGCGCCACCCTCGACGACGCGGTGCTGGCCCGTCGCCGACCCAACATCCCCGGGACGACCGAGCGGGAGAACTGGTGCCTCCCGCTGCCGGTGCGGGTGGAGGACCTGGCGGGCACGGCGTCGGTGGCGGCGCTCGTCGCGGTGCTGGAGGAGGCGACCGCCGCCGGGTGACGGGAGCCGGGGCTACGGTCCGGCCATGACGCAGGCCCCCGCACCGGCGCGGACCCCCGAGCAGCGCGCCACCCTGCTGCTCGCCTCGGTGGCCACCCTGCTGGCCCTGGCCACGTTCATCACCCCGCTGGTCACCCAGGGCCGCACCGCGGCCACCCTGGCCGCCGGCCCGCTCGCCCAGCCGTGGCTGCTCAGCGGCATGAGCCTCGGTCTCGCGGCGGCGCTGCTGCCCACCGGGGCGCTCGCCGACGACCTGGGGCGGCGCCGCACCTTCGTCCTCGGCCTCGTCGTCCTCGCGCTCGGGGCGCTGACCTGCGCGCTGGCGCCGAACGTCCTGGTGTTCATCGGTGGCCGGGTGGTGCAGGGGCTCGGCGGTGCGGCCGTCATCGCGTGCGCGCTGGGCCTGCTCGGGCACGCCTTCCCGCCGGGGCCGCTGCGCGCGCACGCCACCGGCACCTGGGGCGCGGCCGTCGGTGGCGGGATCGCCGCGGGCGGCCTGCTGGCCGTGGCGGTCGACCACGGCCGTTCCTGGCGGGGCTCCTACGCCGTCACCGCCGCCCTCGCCCTGGTCCTCGCCGTCATCGCCGCCCGCAGCCTCGTGGAGTCGCGCGCCGAGCACCCCCGCCGCCCCGACCTGCTCGGGGCCGTCCTGCTCGGCGTCGGCATCGCCGCCCTGTGCGCCGCGCTCGTCGAGGGTCGGCAGGGCTGGACCGAGGCGCTGGTGCTGGTGCTGGCCGTGGCCGCCTTCGCCCTGCTCACCGGGTTCGTGGCCTGGGAGCTGCGGGTGCCCGCCCCGATGCTGGACCTGGCCCTGTTCCGCCGTCCCCAGTTCGTCGCCGCGACCGTCGCCGCGCTGGCCAACGGCGCCGGGGCGATCACCCTCGCGTCCCTGCTGCCGACCGTGGTGCAGCAGGGCCTCGGCGCCAGCCTGCTCGTGGCGACCCTGCTGAACTGCGTGTTCGCGCTGATCAGCGTGGCCACCGCGCTGAACGTGCGGCGCCTGCCCGCCCGGGTCGCGCCGCGCGCCATGCTCGTCGTCGGGCTGCTCGGCATCGCCGTGGCCCAGCTGCTGCAGACCGGCCTGCAGCCGAGCTCGTCGCCCGCCCGGCTGCTCCCCGCGATGGTGGTCCTCGGCGTGTTCTTCGGGCTGGTGAACGCCGCCCTGGGCCGCGAGGCCGTCGCCTCCGTCCCGCCCGGGCGCACCGGGATGGGCAGCGGCGCGAACAACACCGCCCGGTACGTCGGGTCGGCGATCGGGGTGTCGGTGGCGGTCCTCGTCGCCACCCGGGGCGTCGCGACGGGAGGGGCGGCGGCGCTGGTGGACGGGTGGAACACGGCCGCGCTGGTCACGGCGGGCACGTCCGTCGTCGGTGCCCTCGTCGTCGCTGCGTGTCGTCCCCCGCGTCGTGGCCCGCGCCGTTCCCGTCGGGGTGCCGTGGCAGGGTGATCGACGACCCGAACACGCGATCCGAGGAGCTTGCTGTGGCTGAGATGACCCGTCCCGACGTCGACCCGCCCGAGGGCCCGGCCCCCGACGACCTGGTGATCGACGACCTCGTCGTCGGCGACGGCGCCGAGGCCGCCTCGGGCCAGCGCATCCGGGCCCACTACACCGGGGTCACCCACGACGACGGCGAGCAGTTCGACTCCTCCTGGGACCGCGGCGACCCGCTCGCGTTCACCGTCGGCGTCGGCCAGGTCATCGCGGGCTGGGACCAGGGGATCGTGGGCATGAAGGTCGGCGGTCGTCGTCGGCTGACCATCCCCGCCCACCTCGCCTACGGAGACCGCGGGGCCGGCGGCGTGATCTCCCCCGGTGCCGCCCTGGTGTTCGTGGTCGACCTGGTGTCCGTCGGCTGAGCAGGGGCGCAGCGCAGGTGTCGGTGCCGTCGACCTGGCGGCACCGACCCCATTCCGGGCCAGCGAGGCCGCGGCACACGTCACCAGGGTCGTGCTGCCCGTGGACGGGCGACGATGGCCCCGACCGGTCCGGCGCACGTCCGAAGGTCACCGACCTAGGGTGAGGTCATGCCGATGCCCCGACGCGCAGGCGTGGAGGACTTCTTCGCGCAGCTGACCGACGCCCAGCGACCGCACCTCGAGGCGCTCCGGGCGCTGAGCCTCGCCGTCGCCCCGCAGGCGCGCGAGGAGCTCAAGTGGAACCTGCCGGTGTACGTCCGCGGCGAGAACACGAACCTGTGGACGCTGCAGAACTTCACGAACCACTGCTCGCTGCGGTTCTCGACGGAGTTCTTCGCCACCCAGAAGCCCGCGGTCGAGGCTGCCGGCGAGGAGTCCGGGGCCGGCTTCGTCAAGCTCCCGTACCGCCGCGAGCTGCCGATCGACCTGCTCACGACCCTCATGCGCGCGCGGGTCGCGGACTTCGAGGCGAGCAGCCCCGACGGAGGCTGACCCGCGGCGGACCCGGCGCGATGCGCGCCCCGACGTGAGGATGGGGACGTGCCGGAGGGGGACAGCGTCTACCGCCTCGCCCGCCGGCTGGACGGGAAGCTGCTGGGGCGCACCGTCACCCGTAGCGAGCTCCGGGTTCCCGCGCTGGCCACGAAGGACCTCACCGGCCGCACCGTCGACGAGCACGACACCCACGGCAAGCACCTGCTGACCCGGTTCTCCGGCGGTGTCACCCTGCACAGCCACCTGCGGATGGACGGGGAGTGGGCGGTGACGGGGCAGGGCAAGCGCCTGCCGTCCCGGCTGCACCACGAGATCCGGGTGCTGCTGGGCACGGCGGACGGCACCACGGCACACGGGCTGCGGCTGCACGACCTGCGGCTGGTGGCCACGGACCGCGAGGACCTGGTGGTGGGCCACCTGGGGCCGGACCCGCTGCGGGCGGACTTCGACGCGGCCGAGGCCGTGCGGCGCCTGGCTGCGGAACCCGCGACGCCGCTGGTTGCCGCCCTGCTGGATCAGACCCGGATCGCCGGGCTGGGCAACCTGTGGGTCAACGAGCTCGCGTTCCTCGTCGGGTGCAGCCCGTGGACGTCGATCGGTGAGCTGGATCTGCCCGCCCTGGTGGAGCTGGCCGCCCGGGGGCTGCGCCACTCGGCCCACACCCCGGGCGCGTACCAGGTGACGACGGGGCACCCCCGGCCCGGCGAGCAGCACTGGGTCTCCGGTCGCGCGGGGCGGGGCTGTCGACGGTGCGGCAGCGAGGTGCAGGTGCTCGCCGAGATCCAGCACGACCCGGGCCGCCGCCGCACCTGGTGGTGCCCGTCCTGCCAGCCGGGCCCGCAGGTGCGGCCCTGA
The DNA here is from genome assembly GCA_038234335.1 of Mycobacteriales bacterium. GTDB lineage: Bacteria > Actinomycetota > Actinomycetes > Mycobacteriales > Mycobacteriaceae > Rhodococcus_D. Next base: position 9,490 of record JBBSUN010000005.1, on the reverse strand, counting down.
TCAGGACCGGTGTGAGCGAAACCTCGCCGCCTGGGCCCAGTTATCACGCACGAGGGATGCGGCGTACTTCCGCATCCCAGATGCGCGCGTTGCCGTCCGCGGGGGCGCGCCAGTCCCCGCGGGGGGAGAGGGCTCCGCCGGAGGAGACCTTGGGCCCGTTCGGCATCGCGGAGCGCTTGAACTGGGCGAAGCCGAAGTACCGGCGGCAGAACACCTCCAGCCAGTCGCAGATCGTGGCCAGGTCGTAGGCGGTGCGCTCGTCGTCGGGGAAGCCGTGCGGCCAGCGGCCGGCGTCCGCGTCGCGCCAGGCGTGCCAGGCCAGGAACGCGATCTTCGAGGGTCGGAACCCGTAGCGGAGCACGTGGTGCAGCGTGAAGTCGTGCAGCGCGTACGGTCCGATGGTGTCCTCGGTGGACTGCACCTGCTCCCCGGGGACGAGCTCGGGGCTGATCTCGGTGTCCAGCACCGCCTGCAGCACCGCGGCCACGTCGTCGTCGAACTGCGCGGAGCTGATGACCCAGCGGATGAGGTGCTGGATGAGCGTCTTGGGCACCCCGCCGTTGACGTTGTAGTGGCTCATCTGGTCGCCCACGCCGTAGGTGGACCAGCCGAGCGCGATCTCCGAGAGGTCGCCGGTGCCGAGGACGATCCCGCCGCGCTGGTTGGCGAGGCGGAACAGGTAGTCGGTCCGCAGCCCGGCCTGCACGTTCTCGAAGGTCACGTCGTAGACCTCCTCGCCGCGACCGAACGGGTGGTCCATCTCCGTCAGCATCAGCCGCGCGGTGCCGGTGATGTCGAGCTCCTCCGCGGTGACGCCGAGGGCCCGCATGAGCGCCCACGCGTTCGACCGGGTGCCGTCGGAGGTGGCGAAGCCGGGCAGGGTGAAGGCGAGGATGTCGCTGCGCGGGCGACCGAGGCGGTCCATGACCTGGGCCGCGACGAGCAGGGCCTGGGTGGAGTCGAGCCCGCCGGAGACGCCGATGACGACTTTCGGGTTCCCGATCGCCCCGAGCCGCTGCGCGAGCCCGACGACCTGGATGTTGTAGGCCTCGTAGCAGTCCTGGGCCAGGCGGGCGTCGTCGCTGGGCACGAACGGGAACCGCTCCAGCTCCCGCCGCAGGCCCAGGTCACCGGACGGCGGGTCGAGGGTGAAGGCGATGGTGCGGTGCCCCGCGAGGCGGTCGGCGTGGGTGCGGCGGTTGTCGTCGAAGGTCCCGGTGCGGGCCCGCTCGGCGCGCAGCCGGTCCAGGTCGACGTCGGCGACGGCGCGGCGGTCGCCGTCGGGGAAGCGGTCGGTCTCGGCCAGCAGGGTGCCCAGCTCGTGGACCAGGGTCTGCCCGTCCCAGGAGAGGTCCGTCGTCGACTCCCCCTCTCCGGCCGCGGCGTACACGTGGGCGGCGAGGCAGCGGGCGGAGGCGGAGCGGGCGAGCAGGCGCCGGTCCTCCGCGCGGCCGACCGTGATGGGGGAGCCGGAGAGGTTGGCCAGCACGGTCGCCCCGGCGAGGGCGGCGTCGGCGCTGGGCGGCACCGGCACCCACATGTCCTCGCACACCTCGACGTGCAGGACGAGGCCGGGGACGTCGGTGGCCGCGAACAGCAGGTCCGGGCCGAAGGGCACGTCCTCGCCGAGCACCCGGATCGTGCCGCGCTGGTCGTCGCCGGGGGCGAGCTGGCGGCGCTCGTAGAACTCCCGGTAGGTGGGCAGGTTCGACTTCGGGGCCACCCCGAGGACCTGTCCCTTGTGGACGATGACGGCGCAGTTGTACACGCGGTGGCGGTGGCGCAGCGGGGCACCCACCACCAGCACGGGGAGCAGGTCCTCCGAACCCTCGACCACCGCGGCCAGGGCCACCTCGACCGCGTCGAGGACCACGTCCTGCAGCAGCAGGTCCTCGATCGAGTAGCCGCTCAGCGTCAGCTCGGGGAAGACGGCGAGCGCCACGCCCTCGTCGTGGCAGGCCCGCGCCTGCCGCAGCACCGCCTCGGCGTTCGCGGCCGGGTCGGCCAGGGCGGTGCGCTGCGTGCACGCCGCCACCCGGGCGAAGCCGTGGGTGTAGAGCGAGCGGAACTCGGCGGTCGACAGGGGGTCCACCGCGCCAGTCTCGCGCACGGCCCCGGGTTGGGGCGCCGGCAAGCACCCCCAACCTGGCCCGGACGCGTCTGCAACCACTCCCGAGTGGCGTCGGGCAGGCCGAGCTCGCTGCCGGTCCGTCCTGCCCGGGTGTGATCGAAACTTCGCCTCCTGGGTCCAGTTATCACGCACGTAGGCTCGGCCTGTGAGCCTGACCCTGATCGAGGCCCGCGCCCGGGCTGCCGACCTCTCCGACCTCGCCTACGCCGTCCACCTGGACCTGCGCGAGCCCGGTCAGGGGCACTTCGGGTGCCGCACCACGGTCGGCTTCACCACCGCGTCGGGAGCCACGTTCCTCGAGCTCACCGCGGCGACGGCACTCACCGTGACCGTCGACGGGGCCGAGATCGACCCGAGCTACGACGGGACACGGTTGCGGCTCAACGGTATCGGCGCTGGCCCCCACGAGGTCGTCGTCGACGCCCGGCTGCCGTACGTCACCGACGGCGACGGCATGCACCTCATGACCGACCCGGCCGACGGGGCCACCTACGCCAGCGCCTACACCGGGATGGACGTGGCGCAGAAGTGGTTCTGCTGCTTCGACCAGAACGACCTCAAGGCCCCGTTCACCCTCACCGTCGACGCCGACCCGGCCGCGACGGTGCTGGCCAACGGCCGCGTCACCGACCACGACGACGGACGGTGGACCTTCGCGACCACGCCCCCGATCCCGACGGCGATGACGGTGGTGTGCGCCGGCCCGTGGCACTCCCGCACCTGGTCCCACGCCGGCCTCCCGTTCGGTTGGCACGCCCGCGCCTCCCTGGCCGCCGACCTCGACCGCGACTTCGACGAGCTGCGCGCCACCACGCAGGCCTGTTTCGACCACTACGCCACGCTGTTCGAGCCGCCGTACGCCTTCGACTCCTACGACCAGGCCTTCGTGCCCGGCCAGAACTGGGGGGCGCTGGAGACCCCGGGCTGCGTGACCTACCGCGACGAGCTGCTGCCGCGGGGCCGGACCACCGAGGTTCAGCGCGGCTCGCGGACCACGACGATCGCGCACGAGATGGCGCACATGTGGTTCGGCGACCTGGTCACCATGACGTGGTGGGAGGACACCTGGCTGCAGGAGAGCTTCGCCGACTACATGGGCTACCGGGTGGCCGCCGACGCGTGCGGGCGCACCGACGCACCCTTGCGCCGGGAGTCCCAGCGCAAGGTCACCGGCTACGACGCCGACCGTCGCCGCTCCACCCACCCCGTGGCGCCGCGCGCGGAGGACGTGCCCGACGTCGACGCGGCGGCCGGCAACTTCGACATGATCAGCTACGCCAAGGGCAACGCGTCCCTGCACCAGCTGGTGGTCTGGCTCGGCGACGAGGCCTTCCTGCGCGGCGTGAACACCTACCTGGCCCGGCACCGGTTCGGCAACGCCACCCTGGCCGACTTCGTGGACGCCCTCGACGACGCCTCCGACCGCGACGTGCGGGGCTGGGTGCAGGAGTGGCTGCGGACCAGCGGTCACGACACGCTGCGCGTGCACGACGGGACGCTGGTCCGGGACGGTGCGCGCCCGCACCGGGTGGGTGTCGCGGCGCTGGAGCCGAGCTCCGGCCGCGAGGTGGCGCGCGTGGTGGTGGACGTCCCGGCGGCGCTCCCGAGCTGGGCGGGACTGGCCGTCGTCCCCAACGCCGGCGGCGAGACCTTCGCCCGTCTCGAGCTCGACGACGCCTCGTGGGCGACGGTGGCCGAGCACCTCTCGGCCGTCGAGGACGCCCTGCTGCGCGCCGTCCTGTGGTCCACCGCGTTCACCCGGGTGCAGACGCGCACCCTGGGCGAGGCGGCCTTCGTCGACCTCGTGACGACGCAGCTGCCCCGCGAGCCGCACTGGCTGCTGGTCGACGCCGTGCTGACCCGGACCGTGGGACGGGTGCTGCCGCTGCGGGTCCCGGCCTCCGACGTCCTCGACGTCGAGCGGACCCTGGCCGCGGCGTGCCTGCTGGGGCTGGGCCACGCCGATGATCCGGAGCTGGTGGCGGCGTGGGCGTCCGGGCTGGCGGCGACCACCGACGACGACGCGCTGCTGGGGCGCTGGCTCGACGGCGACGCACCCCTGGAGCTGACCCCGACGCTGCGGTGGGCCGTGGTGCACCGCCTCGCCGAGCTCGGGCACGCCGACGTCGAGCTCGTCGAGGCCGAGCGCCGCCGGGACGAGTCGGTGCAGGGCGACCTCGGGGCGGCCCGCGCCCTCGCCGCCCGCCCGACCGCGGAGGCGAAGGAGGCGGCGTGGGCGGCCGCGTCGGCGCCGGAGGTGGACAACCGGCGCTTCGAGGCGCTGCTGGCGGGGCTGTGGTCACCCCGGCAGGCGGACCTGGTGGCTCCGTTCGTCGGCCGCTACCTGGCCGACGCACCGCGCTGGGCGGCTCGGGGGCAGGCGTTCGCCCGCACCGTCGGTCGCGCGTTCCCGGGCGTGCCCCTCTCCGGGGCCCAGGTCGACGGGCTGCGGGCGGCGCTGGCCGGGGACGTGCCGGCGGTGCTGCGCCGATCCTGGGAGGACCAGCTCGACGACCTCGTCGGGTGAGCGACGGGGGGTCGTGAACGAAACCTCGCCCCCTGGGGCCAGTTATCACGCACGAGCGCGTCAGCGCAGGAACCCGGAGACGCCGGAGGACTCGCCGCGGCCGGTACCGCCGATGATCCCGCCCGGCGGCTGCTCGGAGGGCTGGACGATGACGAAGCCCTGGCCGGAGAACTCGAGGGTGGTGCGCTCCCCGGTGCTGCGGCCCATCAGGGTGCCCAGGTTCAGCTGGTCGTTGCGCTTGACCCCGATCCGCAGCCCCGAGGACCACGCGATGGCGGCCTGCGGGTCGGCGAAGGTGGGCTGGTCGACGGTGAGGACGACGGGGTGGCCGTGGCTGGTGATCGCGATCCGCCCGCGCCCGGTGAACACGCAGTTGAACAGCCCGGCGTTGGAGCGGAACGCGGCCGCGCCCTCCACCCGCTTGATGTCGTAGCGCAGGCTCGACTCGAAGGCCAGGACGTTGGTGCCGTTGATGGAGAGCCCGTCGTTGCCGTCCAGCTCGACGACGTGCACGTCGGCCGCGGCATCGGCCAGGAACAGGTCACCGCGACCGGAGATCTTCATCAGCGGCACGCCCTCGCCGGAGAGCTTCTGCCGCACGAAGTTCCCGATGCCGCCGGCGCCCTGGGCCTCGAAGCGGAGGTCGCCCTGGTAGGCCACCATCGAGCCGGTCCGGGCCATGAGCTCGCCGTCCATGGCGACCTTCAGCATCTTGCTGCCCTGCAGCTGCATGCCCGGGCCGGAGGCCTCGGCGTGGACGGGGGCGAACAGGTCGCTGCGCATGGCCCCAGTGTGCCGACTCGTGCGCCGGTGGTCGAGGCGCCGGTGGGCGGTCAGGGTCGGGCGGGTGGGCGGGGCCGGAAGTCCGTCGTCGGCAGGGTGGCCACCGTCGGGCCGGGGACGTGGGGCAGCGGGTGCACCGGCAGCGCGGCGGACGGTGCGACGGGCCGCACCGCCACGTCGGCGGGGGTGCGACCGGACAGCGCCCGCACCCGGTACCGGAGCACCGCGGCCAGGCGGCCGGCGGCCGCGTCGTACCCCGGCGAGCAGCCGCACCCCCGTGGCCACGAGCAGGCGGCGCTGGACCTGCGCCCAGCGGAGCTCCACCGCGGCCCGGGCGGCGGGGTGGACGTGCCCGGCGGCCGTGGGTGCACCTGCGCGACGGTAGGGGCTCGGCGGAGGAAGGGTGGGCCCCGATCGGGTGGTCCCGGCGGCGGGATCGCCCGCCCCCCGGCATGAGACCGTGTCGAGCACCCCCCGGCCACGAGGACGGGCGAGCGCGAGGAGGACCGGTCCGGTGGAGCGCGCAACGCTGCGGTCCCCGTGGGTCCTGCTCTCCCTGGCCATGGCCGTCCTCCTGGCGCTGACCGGGGTGGGGATCGTCGTCGGGGCGCTCGACGGTCCGGCCCGCCCCGGTCGCGTCGTCACCGGCGTCGTGCTGGCGCTGCTCGGCGGGGGCCTCGCGGTGCGGGTGGCCCAGGTGCGCGTGGTGCTCGACGACGCGGGCGTCACCGTCCACCGGGTCCTGCGCGCGGCCCACCGCGTGCCGCGCGGGAGCGTGGCCTCCGTCGTCCGCATCGGCGCCGACGGGCGCGTCCCGGTGACGCAGGTGAAGCTGCGCCTGCTGCGCCACGACGGGGACGCGGTCGACCTGCCCATGCTCGCCGGGTTCGCCGGGCGCTCCTTCCACAACGCCCGGGTCGAGCGGCAGCAGCAGGTGCTGCGGGCACACCTGCTGCCCGCCTGAGCCGCCACCCCCTCGTCGTGGCGCCACCCCGTGGGTGCGAAGGTTCCCCGGTGAGTCTGGACGCACGCACCGAGACCCCTGACTGGACCTCCCCCGGGGTGTTCGAGGTCGCCCCCGGGGTGCACCGCATCCCGCTGCCGCTGCCCGACGACGGGCTGCGCGCAGTGAACGTGTACGCCGTGCTCGACGGTGACGGGGTGGTCCTGGTGGACTCCGGCTGGGCGCTGCCGGAGTCCCTCGCGCTGCTGGAGCGGGGCCTGGCCGAGCTGGGGGCCGACCTGCGCGACGTGCACCAGGTGCTGGTCACCCACGTGCACCGCGACCACTACACGCAGGCGCTGACCTTGCGGGAGCGGGTGGGCACCCCGGTGGTGCTGGGCGTCGGCGAGCGGCCCTCGCTCGAGGTGATCATGGGCGACGGGCCGTCGATCTTCGAGCGGCAGCGGTCGGTGCTGCTGCGCCAGGGGGCCGACGAGCTGGCCGCGATGGTGCGCACCCCGACGTCCGGGCCCAGCGAGTGGGGCCTGCCGGACACCTGGCTCGACGAGCACGCGACGGTGCCCCTGGACGGGCGCACCCTGGCCAGCATCCCCACCCCCGGGCACACCCGGGGCCATGTGGTCTTCGTCGACGAGGCGGCCGGGCTGCTGTTCGCCGGGGACCACGTGCTGCCCTCGATCACCCCGTCCATCGGGGTGGAGCCCTACCCGGAGCGGTTGGTGCTGCGCGAGTACCTCGGCTCGCTGCGCCTGGTGCGCTCGCTGCCCGACCGGGTGCTGCTGCCCGCGCACGGCGCCCCCGGCGGCAGCGTGCACACCCGCATCGACGAGCTGCTGGCCCACCACGACACGCGCCTGGACGACACCCTGGCCGCCGTCACCCAGGGCTGCACCGTGCACGAGGTGGCCTCGGCGCTGCGGTGGACCCGGCGCGGGCGCACCTTCGCGAGCCTCGACGTGTTCAACCAGGTGCTGGCCGTGGGGGAGACCTCGGCGCACCTGGACCTGCTCGTGCACACCGGGCGGCTGACCGGCCGCGACGTGGACGGGGTGACCCGCTTCGGCTGAGCCCGGGTGCCCCGGAGCCAGCTGCCCCGGACCCGCAGCGGGCGTCTCAGCCCAGGTAGCGGGCGACGAGCTCGTTGCGGAGCTTGCCGGCCGGGTCGTGGTCGTGGACCAGCGCGCGGGCGCGCTCGAGCTCGGGGAACAGCCCCCGCACGGTCTCCGGGGCCACGGTGTTGACCTTGCCCCAGTGGGGCCGGGCCGCGAACGGCGCCAGCCGCGCCTCGAGCCGGTGCACCAGGGCCTGCACCGCCGGGGTGTCGCGCACCCAGGTGAAGTGCAGCGCCATCGAGTTGCGGCCCTGGGCCGGGCTCAGCCACAGCTCGTCGGCGGCGATCGTCCGCAGCTCGGAGACCAGCAACAACGAGCTCATCGCTGCCGCCTCGTCGCGCGCCAGGCTCTCCGTGGCCTCCAGCGCGGCCAGGGCGTGCTCGCGGGGCACGAAGTACTCGCTCTGCAGCTCCTCGCCGCTGCTGGGGGTGAAGTCCAGCTTGAAGTGCGGCAGCCGCTCGTGCCACGGCCCGGTGATCCCGCCCTGGGTGGTCGCGGCCTCCGGGTCCTCCCCGGGCACGGGGTGCTGCGGACCGTCGGCCGGCCGGGTGCCCCAGCGCTCCGTCGCCGGCGCGCTGAGCCCGCCGGCCGCGGCGGTGCGCTTCTGCCACACGTGGGCCCGCGTGCCCACACGGTGGTCGGTGAACACGCTGACGCTGTAGGCGCTGTCCAGGATCTCGTCGAGGTGGGCGTGCAGCGCCTCGCGGGTCAGCCCGACGCGCACCACCTGGCTGACGTCGAAGGTCGGCACCAGGTCCAGGGTCAGGTGGGTGACCACGCCGACCGCGCCCAGGGCCAGCACCGAGCCGGGGAACGCCACGTCGCCCCGGCGCACCGTGACCAGCTCGCCGTCGGCGCGCACCAGCTCGACGGCGGCCACGTCGGCGGCCAGCACCTGGTTGCCGTGACCGGAGCCGTGGGTGCCGGTGGCGCACGCGCCGGCCACCGAGATGTGCGGCAGCGAGCCGGTGTTGCGCACCGCGAACCCGGCCGCGTGCAGCGGGTTCGCGAGCTCGCCGTAGCGCAGCGCGCCAGCCACCCGGGCCTGGGCGGCGGCGGTGTCGATCTCCACCGTGGCGGGGAGGTCCTGCAGCAGCACCAGGTCGCCGGGGGTGTCGGCGATGGTGTTGAACGAGTGCCCGCTGCCCAGCACGCGCAACCGGTCCGACCCCGCGACCAGGGCCTGCAGCTCGTCGACGCTGCTCGGGCGGTGCACGGCGGCGGGGGAGAACACGATGTTGCCGGCCCAGTTGGACAGGGCAGCAGGAGCACTCGTCATGTCCCCAGTGTGCCCCGGCGCGATCGCCCCGGCCCCGGGATCGCCCCCGCGCAACCCCTAGGCGTCCCCGCCGCGCGGGGGCCGTCCGCGGAGCTTCTTCACCTGCCCGCGGGCCACCTTGGTGTCCACCCGCCGCCGCTGCGAGCCCCGGGTGGGGCGGGTGGGGCGCCGGCGGGGTGCGCCGGGGGCGAGGGCGTCGGCGAGCAGGTCACGCACGCGGATCCGGGCGGCCTCCCGGTTGCGCAGCTGGGAGCGGGTCTCCGACGCGGCCACCACGAGCACCCCGTCGTGCAGCCGGGGGCCGAGGCGGTGCAGCACCCGTTCCCGCTGGGCGTCGGTGAACCCGGCGGCGGTGCGCAGGTCGAGCACGAGCTCGACGCGGGAGTCGGTGGTGTTCACGCCCTGCCCGCCCGGCCCGCTCGAGCGGGAGAACCGCCAGCCGAGGTCGGCGGCCGGCACCGTCACCCGGGGGCCGACCCGCAGGTCGCCGTCCACCGCCTCCGCCACGCCCCCATCCTGCCCACCCGACCCGCTCGCTGTGAGCGAAACCTCGCCTTGGGCTCCAGGGGTCGTTGCAACACCTGAGCTGAGTGGGTGGTGTCGTGGCCGGTCGTGGTCGTCCGAGGTTTCCTCGGGAGTGGGAGCGGGTGTTCTGGCGTGAGGTGCGCTCGGGGCGCAGCGTCGAGGAGGCCGC